>JBGSOM010000118.1:0-104299 GCA_041739135.1 Pirellulaceae bacterium | reverse complement strand
GTCGCCAGCATTTGATTCGCGGTCAAATCGTTAATAGCGACGACTTCGAATTCGCTGCTGCGCGCCATGAGGTTACGGAACGTCAAACGACCGATGCGGCCGAAACCATTAATTGCTACACGAACTACCACGATTGAATCTCCGGAGTTTAGGATTCGCTTCTCGTCATTCCTCGCCGCACCTTCGATGATGCAGAGCGGGGATTGCGGAAACAGCTTCCGCCTGTCATGCATTTGTTTCTGAGAAAAGCAGGGCGGGATTATACTTTTCTTCCAAAAAAGCAGCAACGACCAGCAAAATTCCATTATCAGTGGCGTGCATGACCCCACAGCTTCGATTCAAAGGCCGTGATCGTTGCATTAACAGTTGATCGAAAGCGATTGAGCATTGTCGAACACCGCAAAACGCACACGACCTACTTGGCAATTGCCGCCGGGAATAAGTCGCGGGACTTGGGACTACCTGCATTCGCCTTCGATTGCGGACGACTACGACAGCTATTTCAGCGATCATCCGCTGTTGAAGTTGGACATTGAATTGGTTCGCCGCTGTTTGCCCGCAGAGCGATCCGAAACGGAATCGCTCGACAGGTTCACGATCGCTGATTTTGGATGCGGTACCGCTCGAGTTGCTCGCGAGTTCGGACCGCTGGGCTATCGTGTTCTGAACGTCGATCTCAGTCGCCATATGTTACGGCAAGCTTCGAAGCACAGTGATTCTGCAAAGGAACGGCATGCTTGTGTGGAAGCGAACCTCGTGCAGCTCGACTGGTTGCGCAGCGGAGCGTTGGATATGGCGGTGTGTCTGTTTAGCAGTATTGGAATGATTCGCGGGCGTGCAAATCGTCTGCAGTTCTTGCGTCATGTGCAGCGCAGTTTAAAACGAGGAGCGCCGCTGGTCCTGCACGTTCACAATCGGTTGCATAGTTTGTTCGATCCGGGTGGTCCAGCTTGGCTAGTTGGAACGCGGCTGCGCAGTTGGTTCAGTCGCGATTGCGAGTATGGCGACCGAGTCTATTCGTATCGAGGGCTGCCTTCCATGTTTTTGCACATCTACAGTCGCCGCGAATTGGTCGCTGACCTCACCGCTGCGGGCTTTGACGAGCTGCAGATACTTCCGATCAACAGTACCGCCAGCGATCTTCTCGCGTCATCCACACGCTTTGCAAATCTGAAAGCCGGCGGTTACTTCGCGATCGCACGCCACTGTGCTTCGGAATAGTGTTTCGAACTTGTGTTTCGAACTGAGTCGTTCAGATCAAAAGCAGGTTTGCGCGAGCGGCCCTCCCCGGCAATCTTGCTGGACGCTCGATTGCCGACCCTCCCGGTCGCTTCGCTGGGTGGGTCAAATCAGAGTGCTGTCAAGCGGCTGGACGCCAGAGCACTTCTTTGAGTGCAGCTTTGGGAAGGCGTCGGAAACGGTCCGTGTTTTCGGCTGGCGTTAGAATCAAGCGATCGGAATAACGAAGATCAATGATCGAACTCGGATTCGCGTCTAGGCTGACGACTGGCTGCAGATAAGTTTCGCCGGTACCGCGAAGAACGGTGGCTTGCGAGCCGTCATCCAAGTGCACTTTCGTTCCAACTGGGTAGATACTAGCTGCAGCCAACAGAGCGCGCATGCAGTCGCGATCAAAGTAGCCATACAAAGTATGCTGAATTAAATACGCTAACGCATCTGACGGAGTAAAACCAAGTTTTCCGACTTCGATGGGTTCGATCAATGTGAGATACGCATCGACGATATTCAACAAGCGACTGACCGGATGCAGTCGCGAAGCTTTGAGGTGCCGCGGATATCCACTGCCGTCGCATTGTTCGTGGACTTGGCCAACAATCAACCGCATTTGATCGGTCAAACCTAACGCATTCCCCAGCAAGTCTACGCTGCGCATGGGATGCTCGAGAAACGCTTCATCGTCCAGCGGGAATTGATTTCCATACAGCGAGATATCATGAATCGCGCCGACAAGTCCAGCGGTCATGCAATCAGTTTCGGACAGTTGCAACTGAGCTGCGGTCACGGTCGCGAGCATCGCCATGCGCACGCTTCGCCGCTGGAGCGCTTCGTTGTGTGAGCTCTCTTCGTTGGCGTCCAGTCCCATACAAGAAGCGAGCACGACGCCCGTGTCACGCAGCGTCACTTGCAGGTAACTCATAACGACTTCTTCCAGTTCGTCGGTGCCTGCTGTTCGGCCCGCAAGCAAGTCGTCGCTGAAATCAGTTATCGCTGCAGTAATGCGTTCGTAGTTGTGCGCTAACTGTCGCTCAGTGGCTGGATTGTACGGCGCACAGATAGCCGAATCCGCGTCTTGGGAACTCCGACCACGCTGGTCGTCGAGGTAAACTTCTCGAATACCTTGCTCAGCTAAGCGGCGAATGAGCGCAGCGGTTACAGGCAAGCCGGCTTTGAGCAGCAGGCTGCCTTGACTGTCACAAAGGTCCGCGCCCAGGACCTGTCCTTCTTTAAGTGAGCCGCTCAAGTTCTTCTTTTCAGTCGATGTCGCTGTTACGGATTGCCCCACTCGATTACTCCCGAAGTAACTTGCAAGCGGTCCCCCGGGGGCGAAAGGTGCTGCATCAACGCTGGTTGAATTTGGGTGCCTATTGAATGCTAAAAGCAGCAACGGCCAATCTACTCACTCGGCAACTCGACGGCCGCTGCATGAGGTTTACTGAACGAGTTGATTGGCGAGCCACGGTTTGAAGCGGATGAATGTCACCGCGGTACGGCAACTCAGCCACACACTCTTCGCAATCCGATTAATCGTTGCAACCGGACTGCCTGTGACGCGAACGCAAGGTTTGCAAATGCGAAGTTACGGAGCGAGCGTCTCTGGGACGGCGTTCAGCAACTCTTGGGTTGCTCGCCGTATGTCGGGTGAACGCATGAGTGATTCGCCGACGAGCATGCCTTGAATATTGTTTGACTGAAGTTTCAATGCATCGACGTGGCTTTCAATACCGCTTTCGCCAATGACAATTCGATCTAGTGGAACGCGCTTGCGCAACTGAATCGTTCGATCGAGGCTGACTTCAAAAGTTGTTAAGTCGCGGTTGTTGATACCGATCAACTCGGTGCCGGTGTTCAGCACGTTGTCTAAGTTGGCTGGGTCATGCAACTCGATCAAAGCCACCATTCCCAGTTCGCGAATCAGTTGATACAAACCGCGCAGGTCTTGCCGACTTAGACATTCAGCGATCAACAGCACCGCGTCTGCGCCAGCCACGCGGGCTTCGAACACTTGATACGGATGAATCACGAAATCCTTGCGCAAGACGGGCAGACCGACCGCTTGTTTGACCGCTTTTAGATAGTCGAGATGACCTTGGAAATACTCCACATCGGTCAGCACGCTCAAGCAGCTCGCGCCGCCCGCTTCGTAGGCCTGCGCGATTTCGACTGGGTCAAAGTTCTGTCGAATGATGCCCTTCGACGGACTGGCTTTCTTGACTTCCGCGATCAAGCGGATGGTCGATGCGTCTCGAAAGGGAGCGAGGAAGTCGCGCGGCGCGGGTGCTTCTTTGCATGCGGCCATCAAGTCGCGAAGTGGTCGCTGGCACTGAGCGATCTCGACTTCTTGTTTCTTGGTCGCAACGATTCGCTGCAGGATGTTCGTCATGGTGGGAACTCGTTATCGAGTTGGTAGGAATAGCGAAACGCGTCAGAGCCTAGTGCTTAAAGTGACGAACCCCGGTGAAAATCATAGGAATGCGATGATGATTGCAGGCGGCAATGACTTCGTCGTCGCGGCGCGAACCACCCGGCTGAATGATCGCGGCGATTCCCGCCTCCGCAGCCGCTTCGATGGAATCGGGAAATGGGAAGAACGCATCGGAAGCCAAAATGCTTCCCTCAGCACGCTCGCCAGCTTTGCGAATCGAGATCTCGACGCTATCCACACGGCTCATCTGACCCGCGCCGACTCCGACCAGTGAAGTGTCGCGCGCCAGAACGATCGCGTTGCTCTTTACGTGACGCACCATTTCCCAACCGAATCGAATGTCGTCTAGCAATTCGTCCGGGAATGGGATGTCGGTAACAGTTCTCCACTGAGTATGGAATGCGGGCAACGTGTCAGCCTCTTGAACCAAAGCACCGCCGGCGACAAAGCGAATCGCAATTTCGGAACCTTGTTCCGTCAAACGGCCGACTTGCATCAGCCTCACATTGTCGCGCCACTTGGGCTTGGTGGTCAAAATGCCAACGGCGCCGGCTTCGAAATCCGGAGCGATAATGGCTTCAATAAATCGACCAGGTTCCGCAAGCACTTCAGCGGTTTCGATATCGACTGTGCGATTGAAACCTAGGACGCTACCAAACGCGCTGACCGGATCGCCGTCGAGGGCTTTGCGAGTTGCTGAAGACAGCCGCTGACACGTCGCTGCGCCGCAGGGATTGTTGTGCTTGATCACCACTGCAGCCGGCTGGCCGAAGCTCTTGGCGATCGCCAGCGCGCTGTCGAGATCGAGCATATTGTTGTACGACAGCTCTTTGCCGTGAATATGTCGAGCACTGACTACGCTGGCTGCGCGATCGCGGGCGATGCGGTAGACAGCTCCCTTTTGATGCGGATTTTCACCGTGTCGCAGTTGATTCTTTCGCTCGAGGCGGACGGTCAAGTGAGCTGGGAATTCGCCTTGCGTCGATTCGCTGCGGAAGTAGTCCGCAATGGTCTGATCGTAATTGCAAGTGAGTGCGAACGCTTCGGCGGCCAGTTTCCGGCGCAGCGACAGCGACGTACTTCCTCGATCTTCGATCTCCGACAGAATCGAACTGTACTGTTCAGGACGCGTCGCCACGGCAACCCACTGATGATTCTTCGCCGCTGCACGAATCAGCGAAGGACCGCCGATGTCGATCTGCTCAATCGCTTCCTCACGCGTCACCCCGGGCCGCGTGATGGTGGCTTCGAACGGATAAAGGTTGACGACAACCAGTTCGAAACCGTGAATGTCTTCATCTTGCATCGAGAGCAGATCGCTCGCATTGTCGCGTCGAGCTAAGATGCCGCCGAAGATTTTCGGATGCAGCGTCTTGACGCGACCGTCCATCATCTCCGGAAAGCCGGTGTACTCGGCGACATCAATCGCATCAACGCCGTGGTCAACCAGGTGTTTGTGCGTTCCGCCGGTCGAGTAAATCTGAACTCCGTTTGCTACCAAACCAGCCGCAAAATCGACGAGACCTAATTTATCGCTGCAACTAATGAGAGCTCTGCGAATGCGATGCAAATCAGACACCGAGGTAAAACTTTCCAAAAAGACATTGAACGAAACGGATTCGCACTAAGACATTGGCCGCTTCTTGTGGAAAGTTTTACCATTTTAAGCTGAGAATGGAATTGTGCAGACGGTGTTTCGGCGAAGTTAGAGCCGCCTGAGTGTGCTGAGATCGATTCTCACTCGGCTGTATTCACATGCGAGTTGACGTGAATGGTCAAGTTGCGGAAACGGGCCATGGGCGAGCCGGGAAGATGGTACTTGCTGGAAAATCGCGGGAAATTGCGTGTCGATTGCTAGCGTGCGCGTCGCTATTCACTGAACTGTAGAAATTGTGTATAGCCAGTTTTCCTGCAGCCCTAGCTCCGATGCTTTTGAAAGCCCCACGTCTACCTGCTTATGCTTCGCTTCCATCTACTTTCAGACACTTTGACATCAGCCGCTACCGGCGACTCGATCAATCGCTCGTCGACCTTGCGTCCAGCGCTGTTGGTTTGGGGCCTTTGCGTTCTGGCGCTGTGTGGCTGTGGGACGACGCGCAGTTTTATGGCTACGGATCAATTGCTGATGAGCGACGCGATCGATGCAACGGTCTCGAAGATCGACTTTAGTCCACTTACGGGCAAAAAAGTTTTTCTCGATACCGCTTACATGAAGATGTTGAAAGCTCCCAACAATTTGCTGGACTCCGATTACGTTATCTCTTCGATTCGGCAGGGGATGATCGCTGAAAACGTTTTGCTGGTGGATTCGAAAGATGAAGCTGAATTGATTGCGGAAGCGCGTTTGGGAACGATGGGCTTGGACGGACACAACGTGACTTACGGTGTGCCCGCAAGCAGCGCTTTGTCGAGTGCTAGCGCGCTGGCGGGAGCGAGTGTGCCAACGATTCCAGAGCTGTCGATCGGACGGCGCGAAGCGAAACTGGGTGCTGCCAAAGTGGCTGTGTTCGCTTACGTCAAAGCAACGCACGAACCCTATTGGCAATCCGGAATCGCACGTTCTACCAGTACTTCGCGCGACACGTGGTTCTTGGGCATCGGTCCTTGGCAAGCTGGAACCATTTACGAAGGGACGCGGTTCGCAGGCGATCGGACTTCAAAAATTTGGGGAATGCCGCAGAATCGCGTCATGCCTCGCGGTCCAGGTTACGAAGAGTTTCGTGGGACGCGCCTGTTCGCTGCGGCTCTCGAACGTCCAGTTCCCGAAGGTGCTGAGAATTCCGAAGTGCGTGTAGCGCAGAACCCTGCAGGTGCTCCGGTTGCTGGTGCTGCACCTGTACCAGGTGCGGCGGCGCCTGTTACGCCTGCACCTGTCACAGCTGCACCGCAGTCACCGGCACCAAGTCCAACCGCAACTGTGCGATAGTATCGCGCGCAGAGTCAGCTCAGCCTGCGCGGCGAGCGAAATATGAGGATTCTAGCTCCCGCTGCTTGCCAACTCGCGTTTAAGTTGCGCAGACTCTCTTCCGTCCAGGTATTCTGGAACGCATAATGCAGGTTCCGCGTTTTCGCCTAGAATTGTGACGAAATGGCAGAACCAGTGTCTGCCGTAAGATTTGTAAAGCGAACGTAACTGTGAAATCGGAGGGACATTCCCGTGCAGTGGACCGCGCCTCATCTGTTGATCGCAGATGATAATCGCGATTTTCGTGAGTCGTTGAGCGAACTGTTTCAACGTCGCGGATTTCATACGCACCTAGCTTCTGATGGCTGTGAAGCGATCGAGATTGTTCGTCAGCAATCCGAATTGCATTTGGTGTTGTTAGACGTTCACATGCCGAGGCTATCTGGTTTGGATGCTCTGGAGCAGATTCGTTCGCTGGTTGAAAGCACTCTGCCTTGCATCATCATGACGGCGAATTTGGATGATCGCATCAAGCAGCGCGCGGCTGAGTTGCAGACTTCTTCGCTGCTCTCAAAACCGTTTACGTTACGCGACATTACTGGCACCGTAGAAGAGCTGATGTTTCGCTCGTACGGCTGGAGCATGTAACGAGAACTTCGCGCTTTGACCGTTCGTCCCTAGCCGCCCGTTAAGCCTCAACAGCAATGCCCGAAACAGCCATCACCTTGCACGGTCTGGACGACACTCGGCGATTGGCAACTCAGTTGAGCCGGTTTGACGACTTGCCTCTGGTGATCGCACTGAGCGGAACGCTCGGAGCTGGGAAGACGCAGTTGGTGCGTTTCGCCGCCGAGTCGCTGGGCGTGCCGGCGGAAGAGGTGACCAGTCCGACGTACGTTCTATTGCAAATGTATCGCGGCCAGAAAACCATCTATCACTTTGATTTCTATCGCCTTGAATCCGAAGTCGAAGTCTGGGACCTGGGCATCGACGAAGTGCTCGAGCAACCCGTGCTGGTGTTTGTCGAGTGGGCCGAGAAATTTCCGCAGTGTCTACCGACGGATCGATTGCATCTGCACCTCGCCCCAGTTGAATCCGCGAGCGGAACGTGTCGCATCGCCAAGTTAAAATCGAACGGACCGAAGTCGCAGCGGGTGGTCGCTGACATCATGCGGGACTGAAAGCCTCGATGTGCGTCTCGCGCATTTTGATGCCATCGAAAACGAAGCAAGGCGGATCATCGTACTTCAGCAAACGAATGCCTTTCAGATTCGAAGAGGCGACCAACTGCACGATATCATCCTTGGCTGGAACGAACTTTACCGGCGCGCCAGCCCCAGGCAGATTCGGAGCCGCATGCGACTGCTCACCCGACAGGATGCGAATTAGAAGCCGCCCATTCGGCTTCAGTACGCGGCTCGCTTCGGAAACCAAGTGCCGTTGTTCTTCGGCGGTTAGCGGTACGTTGAACGAACCTCGCAAACGAACTTCATCGAGCGACTTATCGCAAAATTCAAGGCGTGTTGGAACTGGTGAACCCAGTCGATGTTCCCACACCGCAGCTTCGGCCGGCAAAGTGCTGCTGGTCATTACCTCCAACGATTGCCCGGCTCCACGATGTTCCAGTTCGTCGTCTTCGAGCGTGTAGAACTCCCACAGCGTCCCGTCGGGATCTTGTACCCAGAACTTCGTCTGCTTCGCATAGCAACATTCGACACCCTCTTCCCGCTGCGAGCGTATTCCCGCGCGCTCAAGCCGCTCTTGCACGCTTACCAATCGCCGCGCATCGGGCAGTCGAATGCCGAGGTGATTCAAAGTGCCGCCACCGCTGCGTCCGTTGGGCTCGAGCGACAGAACAAGCGGCGGTACATCGGGCTCGAATTTCGCATAGTCGTCGCGACGTTTCGCAGGCTCCAGATCGAAGAGCACCCGATAGAAATGAATCGAGCGTTCAAGGTTCGAGACGTTCAAAGAGATATGGAAGCGGACTGGATTCGCTTCAGTGATCGGCAAGTTCATGGCTGGTGCTCTTTCGAAAGTGAGTGTTGTGGAACCGGTGTAAACCAACTGATCAAAGACATCGTGAAGACAACTAACGCTAAGCAGTGGAAGACAAACGAGTAGGACGCAGTCTGTTGCTTGCCCCATGAAAAGACTAGCGGCCCAAGCGCCGAAGCGAGCACCGTTTGCATTTGTGCGACCGATTGAATGCGGCCCAGTTCGCGTGTCCCAAACAGTTTTCCCCACGTTGCGAAGAACAGCAGCGCAACGGCTCCGGAGGCAATACCCAGCCCCACTCCGTACAGGTAAGCATGCCATGGTTGTGTAGCGAACGTCAATCCTGCCAGGCAAAGGGCTGTGATGAACAAGCAGCTTGCCAGCAGCCGCATCAACGAGACGCGATTGACGAGCCATCCGAAGGCGATTTTTGCGCCAAGCGCGATGATGGAAACGAGCGATAGCACGTGAAAGTACATCTTTTCATCGAAACCGCGTTCGCGAAAAATATCGACGTTGAAAAGTGCAACGCCCGAATAAATCATGCCCCACAGCGAGATTGTCAAACTGACGACCCAAAACGCTGGTGTGCGCAGCGCTTCGCCCAACGTGCTACCAGTAGGCGGAGGGTTCGTCAAACTGTCTGCAGCTTCGTTTTCGCTCAGCAAACTCCGTGTTGATTCTGGCTTCGAGAAATTCAAATTTGGCAAGCAAAGCGAACTGGCTGACATCACAATCAACATCACACCAACTCCGCTCCACACCGTCCGCCAATCGAACTGAGCGTCCGTCAACGCCCAGCCGACAACTTGGATCAAACCTAAGTGCATCGGCATCGCCAAGATCGCATACCAAGCCATCGCCATTCCGATTCGCTGTCGATCGAAGGCTTTGGCGACCAACGTCAAACTGACAATCGACAGCGCACTCTGGCCAAGCCCGCGCGTTAGGATCAACGAACCGAAGAGCGCTTGCCAACTTTGAACCGTCGACATCCACAGCACGGCGCCGCCGAGCAGAATCATGTTCGTTGACAAGACAATCCGACGATCGAAGCGATCGAACATCCAACCCATGGGCAGACAGAACAAAGCACCAAGCAGCGTGCCCCAGAGATTCAACGAAGCGTAGAAGACTCGTCCTTCAGGCGTCTCCAGCTGCAGCGACTTGAGTAGCGGTTCCGTCACCATCCCAAGCCCGTGCGTTCGGCCGGGATAAGTTGCCGTCATCGCCAACGCTCCAACGATGATTGTCGCCCAACCATAACCGACGAACGCACCAAGCCACGTGCGTGACGTGGGTGAATTGATACCCGCCGCCGATGTTACCGCGTGTGCCTCGAGTTCTAAAGTTGGTTCCGCCGACATTCTGCAACCTTTGGCACTCAACGAAAGCTCAGTTGTCCGCGAGTCTCCGCCGGCGTCCTGGCAAGTATCCACTGATGAAACTCTTTGTAATGTGCGTCATACTGATCGCCTCCGTCCGACCAAGCGTTGTAGCTGAGGAAATAACCGCGGCGACAAGTGCAGCTTAAGTTCGGTCCAGACACGTGCGGGGTGAAGCAACCAAAAATTGCTAGATCCCCAGGTTCGAGCAGCAGCGTGATTGGGGCGACGTCCAGCATCTCGGGAGCGAGAACATGATGCTTTCCATCTTTCGGCGACAAATAACCCTTCGTATGCATGCGAGGGCAGATCTGAGTCGCGCCGCTATCTTCCGTGAAGGGATCGATTGCCAACAGAACCGTCAAGAAACTCTCGGGAAAACCCGGCCATCCGATCCAATCTTGATGCAAAGTCGCTCCGGCAGTGCCCGGTGATTTGTAGATCAACTTGTCTTTGAACAGCACCGCCGGCTCGTCGTAGAGATCTTGCAAGACGTTCAAGATCCGATGGTCCCGCGCGATGCGATTTGCGACTGGCGACAAATCAACGAACGGATCGAAGACTTCGAAGAGCGGCTCGTTCGTTTCCACATGCGGCTTGAAACGCACTCGCAGATTCGAAGGCTCAATGCGGCTGGGATCTTCCCGAAGAACGCGTTCGACGTCTTCTGCCAACTGCGATACTTCGTCGGCGCTGAAGACATGGCGCAGTACCAAGTAGCCCTGTTTACGATAGAAGGCGATCTGCGCAGGCGCGAGAGCAGGTTGCGTTGGAAGCAGCGGCTGTGGCGAAGAATCAATTGTCATTGGTTGCCACCTCTCCGCCGCTGCGAGTCGCCAAGGCGCGCCAGATCTGCAAGTCGATCGTTTCGGCAATGAATCGAACGCTGCCGTCGCAATACCAAGTGTTGACTCCTCCCGTATGCCGACTGCGCGCGGTGCTGAGTCCATGCCCGGAGCTGCGTGTGATGGGATCGGTTCCAGTAAAGTTCGTCACACAGTCGGGATTGATTTTGTCGTTCGGGACATAGTAGTGGTTGTAGCTGGTGCAGCGCGGTTCACCAGCAACCCAGGTGTACATGCGTCGCTGGCTGAAGTTAACGCGAAGCGAACTGCCACAGTTGGCATCGTTCGTTTCAGCGCCAGGATTCACGAACATCGTTTGCGGTCTCAGTTCGGCGCGGGTCGCTAGTGTCACTGATTCATTGCCTTCGCCCAGCAAACGCTCCGAGGCGCCGACGGTGTTGCTGGTACCGTCCTTGATATCAGTCATCCTCACTTTCGACTGCGCGAAGAAAACTCCGTCAGCGTCCCAGGGAGATCCGAGCCAACCGGTGCGTCCGCGGCTCGTTCCGCTGCCCAAGCAGAACGCATAATTCGACGGAGCGAAATCGCCAGTGATTGCGTACGCGTTGCTGCAGACAGACTCCGCTTTGTCGCTGGGGCAGACAAAGGTGGGAACTTTGGTCACGACCGCCACTGGAGCTTGGATTCCGTACGGCGGCGTCAACTGGTACATCGTCAATGAGAGATCGATCGAGTTGTATACGGCGGTTTGTTCGAGATAAGGGGTTAGCAAAGCGATCGTTCCCCACAAGTCGAAGTAGCCCGGCGCGCCGCCAATCTGCTTGCCCCGGTAAGCGGGCGGCAAGTGCTTCATGGCGGATTCGTGATTGTGAGCCGCTAACCCAAGTTGCCGTATATTGTTGGTGCATTGGACGCGTCGCGCCGCTTCGCGAGCCGCTTGAACGGCTGGCAACAACAACCCGACCAGTATGCCAATGATCGCTATGACGACCAACAATTCAACCAACGTAAAAGCGGTTCTAAGCCGAATGCCTGGATTCATCGAATCAACCTTAAAATCTAATAACTACACTGCGACGCTCGCACGATCGTTTGAGTGTTCCAGGGTTTGCGATCGCCGTCAAGTATCCGTCTGTGGACTTTGAGAGATTTACTTGGTCACCGGGATTTTGGGTTTGTGCCGACAGAGTTGAGGGAAGAAGTGGTTCGTTCGGCGCGGCCTTGTGGATTGCGTGTTCGGATCGCTTATTCGACAATGCAACTTCGGTGTCTCACGACGATGTGCGACTGCGATCCGTGCGATTGGAAAGAGAATATTGATGGCTGAGACGAATGCAGATGAAAACTCGACCGAAGCCGCCCGCTGCGCGAACTACCTAAAGGCGATCGGCGATCCGGTTCGCCTGCAAGTTGTGCGGGCTCTGCAAACGGGGCCGTTGAGCGTAAGCGACATTGCGGAGTTGCTTGAAATCGATATTTCCAACGCTTCACACCATCTTCGCGTGCTCTTCCACGCTCAGATTGTCCTTTCCGAAAAAGACGGCAAGTTCACCTATTACAAACTGAACGGCCAATTCTTGCAGAACCGTACTTCACAGCAGGTTTTCGATTTCGGTTGCTGCAAACTCGATTTGCGTGAGTAGCTGGATCCAGCAAAGTTGCAAATTCTGGCGACTACCCCCCGAGCCGGGAAGAAGTTAAACTGCGTGGCTAAGATTCTCATCTTGTCACCGATTTTCGCGAAATCTCCTATGTTCGGCTTCTCATGTCCAGTTATGTAGTCCGCTGCGGAATCATGCGCACTCTGCATGTTATGCAGGCTCGCGACGAATTTCGTCGCGGTACGCGAGTTATTGCGCGGACTGGGCGCGGGCTCGAAATGGGCGAGATCCTGTGCGAGGCCGACCCGCGAGCGTTGGCTGCGATGGTCGATCCTCCCGGTGGCACCATCCAACGCGCGATGACGGCTGAAGACGAAAACGAACACGCTCATCTGCTGACTAAGAGCGTTGCAGAAGCTGAGACCTGTTTCGACATAATTCGAGAACTCGAATTGCCGATGGACTTGGTGGACATCGAGCGGTTGTTTGGCGGCGAGCGAATGGTGATCTATTACTTGTCAGAAGACCGCGTTGATTTTCGCGAATTGGTAAAGCGATTGGCGCACGAGTTTCAAACGCGGGTCGAAATGCGACAGATCGGTGTGCGTGACGAAGCGAAGTTGCTGGCCGATTACGGCGATTGCGGCAAGCCAGTTTGTTGTAACAGTTTCTTAATGAAAATGCCGCCGGTCTCCATGAAAATGGCGAAGCTGCAGAAAGCGACTCTGGATCCCAATAAAATTTCTGGTCGTTGCGGTAGACTAAAATGCTGCTTGCGATATGAATATGACGTCTACGAAGAGAACCGAAAGAAAATGCCGCGAGTCGGTGCCGACATAGTGACGGCGGAAGGACGCGGTCGTGTGCTGGGGCAGGAGTTACTGTCTCAACAATTGCTGGTTCAAATGGAAGACAATCGACGCATCATGTTGCACGCTTCCGACGTACTATCCGAAATTCGCCGCGGTAATCAGCCCGAACCACGCGATGACGAACATTCCGAAGAGCGACCTGACTAAACACTTACAAAACTGCGAGCTCGCAAGTGGCGAGCTTTGCTTACAGAGATATGTGCCATGAGCGATAAAATTCATCCGATCATCGAACTGCTTCAACAAGATGTTCGCTATCACATCGAAGCGTATCAGTTTGTTCGCGAAGCGCTGGCGTATGCCCAAGAGACCCTCAAGATGCCCGCTCAAGGTGCTGAAGGTGAACATCACATCACCGGTCAGCAACTTTGCGAAGCGATTCGACAATATGCCGTCGAGCAATACGGATACATGGCGCTCACTGTGCTAAATAACTGGGGCGTTCATCGCACAGGCGATTTTGGCGAGATCGTTTACAACTTGATTCGAATCAAGCACATGAAGAAATCCGAGTCCGATCGTCGCGAGGACTTCGACGAAGTCTACGATTTTGCGAATGCGTTCGAACCTGTATTCGAATTGTCGGGAAAAGACGAAGCGTAGAAAGCCAAAGCTGGCTGCGTATTCAATCTCTTTTCAGACCCACGGCAGCATGCGTTGGCTGATCAACCGCGCTGTTTCGACTGCGAAGCGTCCGCTCGGCAAGCTATCGATAAACAAGCCGCCGGCATAATTCAGTTCCTTCAAGCATTCGACGACCGCTTGCGGGCTGACCGAACCCTGGTCGATCCAATCCACCGCCGGTCCACGCGCTGCCGGTTCGCGCAGGATCACCGCGCACAAGCGATCGACAACGCGCGACAATCCGCTCGATAGCGGCAATTCCATTTGCGAGAACATCGTCGCAGTGTCGGCAACGACTGCGAGATGCGGTGAATCGTACCACTGCAATAATCGCTCGAAGCCTGCGATCGTAGCGATGAAATCGCCAGCCACCGGTCTGATACCGATCGTCACGTCCACGCGCGCCGCTAGCGGAACGACTTCTTCCAAACGCTGATGCAATCTTTCGAGTCCCGCTTCAATTGTTCCCGTTTCGTCCCACGCTCCGGTGCGCACAAAGACCGGTACGCTGCCCAGTTGATGCGCCATTTCAAATGCCCATCGCAACAGATTGACGCTTTGCTCCCAATTCGATTCGTCGCAATCGAGCAACGTAAGCGGCGCTGCATGCACGGAACTCAGTGAAAACGGAACTGTGGCATCGATTACGAACTGAGCATTGTGTGTCGTGCGGGCAGCATCAAGTTCCGCTGCAATTTGCGCAAACAATCCGCCGTGATGCAAACGCGGATGAAAGCGACTGCTCGAAAGCGGTAAAGCGATTCCGCCATAGCCGAGATCGCTGAGCAGTTCGACCGCGTCCGGCAAGTAATGATCGACTAAGCCGTACGCGTGATAGCCAAGAAACATTGGAACTTCCCAAATCGCAACGCATGATGATCCGAAACGTCCTGAGCCAATCTATGTGCTGCGGAAACGCATCGCGATTAACAACGCTGGCAACAGCATCAGGGCCACTGCGCCCCCAAACCAAACTCCAGCCCACATCGTTGCAACGGTCGCGTCGATCAAAATCAAGGTCAAAATAGCGTGCCGCACCGCCAATTGTACTTTGCGAGGCACTGGATGATTGATCCCCATGAATCCGCGTTGCACCACAGTAAATCCAATCAATCCCATCAGCAGCGGAT
This sequence comes from Pirellulaceae bacterium, assembly GCA_041739135.1. Taxonomy (GTDB): domain Bacteria; phylum Planctomycetota; class Planctomycetia; order Pirellulales; family Pirellulaceae; genus Aureliella. Next base: position 89,314 of record JBGSOM010000118.1, on the reverse strand, counting down.
AGGTCAATTGCGGATCGAGATTCCACGGATGTTCCGTTTTTGACCACAGAGGAAACCCTGCCAACAGCACGAGCGCAGCGATCTCTAGAAACAATCCGAGACTCAGCACGCTGGCGCTGCTATCTGATTCTTCGCGCTTGGCGTAGACCGTAACGCCCATGATGTACATACCGATCGCGGCCGCATACCACAGCAAAGCCACCGGCACCATTTCAACTTCGCCCACGGAGAGCATGCTGCAGCCAGCCATTAGAATGTTCAGCGTTCGACAAAGTCCCATCAACACCGGTCCGATGAACGTATGCTTTAGTCTGGAGTTGTAACTGCGAACGCAAAGTGAAAGCAGCGCAGCCGAAAGAAACGCAGCACCCATCCACAACTGTTGCGACTGATGGAAAGCGGACACAACTAAGATCAGCAGCGGTCCGATGATCAGCATGCCGGTTGCGACATGACCGGTGATCACCGGCGAAATTCTTCCGGCGGGGAGTGGTCGAGTCGGACGCGCGATGCGGTCCTCTTCGATGTCGACCACATCGTTCAAGATCATCCCCGCCCAGTACGCACAGAAAGACGCAATGAGGGTCAATGCGAACGCGGAAGCCGGCATGAGGAAACTGCCCGCGATCAATGCGGCGGCAGTCGTATCCGAAATCAGCGTGAACGAATTGGGGAGCCTCACGAGCTGCGCCCAATCGCCGAGCGTCCCCCAACGCAAATCATCGAGGTCCGCTTCTTCGCGGACTTTACTATCTCGACTGCTCGAACTATTCACTGACTAACCTCCCTGTTAATTCACGTTAAGCCGGGACAGCTAGCGCGACTTTTCAATATCTTTGGCAAGCTCAGGATCAACGACTGTACTGATGCCACGTCCTTCGTCCAGTCGCGCTTGCACATCGAGTTCGATGTACTCGTGATCGTATTCCCAGAATTTCACAATCTGCTCGGGCTTCAGCGGTTCGTACGAGCGAAAGATGCGAAAGCCGATTCCGCGAGCCGGATCGTTGGTGTACCACCACGGACTCAGCGGCACGTTCGGGTCTTCGGATTTCCATTCTTCATCTTGCGAAGCGACGCGCGCGGCGCTACGCAACAGCAACGCTTCGTCTTGGAAACTACCGCCGCGAACGACTCGATTCTCCGGCGAATCCGGCCAAAACACCGTTTCCAAAAAACTCATCGGCTGCTTCTTGTCAGCCGCATGTTTGTAACCCTCTTCCGAATAACCATCGACAGTCCATTCCATCACGTTGCCGTGCATGTCATGCAAACCAAACTTGTTCGGCAGCTTCGTGCCGACGTCCTGCGGTTTGGCGTCAGAATTTCCAGCATGCCAAGCGTACTCGTCCAATTGGCTGAGGTCATCGCCGAACGAGAAAGCCGTTTGCGAGCCCGCGCGGCAAGCATACTCCCATTCCGCTTCGGTTGGCAGACGATATTGATCGCCAGTCAATTTGCTCAGCCACTTTGTATACTGCTTAGCCGAAAACTGCGTCATCGTTACGGCCGGCAAGTTCGCTTCTTCACCGAACTTAAACGTAAAAGTAGCATCATACAGCTCAGTCGGCGCAGTCACTGCGTCCGCTTTGTTGTCGGCATCGACTTTGCGAACACCATCGGTGGCAAGCGATTTGAACAAGCGGTACATCGACATGTACAGTTTGTATTCCTTCCAAGAAGTTTCGTTCTTGGCGACCCACATCGGACCCACTTGCACTTTGATTTGTGGACCTTCGTCAGCGGTGTGGCCAGCTTCGCTCTCGGCGCTGCCCATCGTGAACTCGCCGCCCGGCACTGGAATCATTTCGACTGTCACGCTGCTGCCCGGCACCGTCAACGTGTAAGGCACCATAAAGCCATCTTTGACTGGTACGAAGGGACCGGTCTTCGGTTCTGACTTTGAAATTCCAATTTGCTTTGACGCTGCATCCTCGGCTTTCGCAGAGCTTTGCAGAGCGGAACTGTGTAAGCAACCAGCGATCAACGCAACCACTGCCACGCGTAACATAACTCGACTAAACATCGACCATCCCATCTCAAATTGTCGTTAAACCATCGCTGGACTTTGCCCGTCAGCGAATGCGATCTTTCGTTTGCTCTAAACCGCGGCTGTCTGAAGCTCGAGCGTTTTGAGCGGTGGAGCGAAAATAGTCGCCAGCCACAACGCCAAAATCGGGTCCGCTGGCATACCGACCATCGGACTCTCCACCATTCCCAGAATGACGACGAACGCCGTGAACTCTGGAATCACTGGAATTTTACTATAAATCGAATCGCGAATGTTGAGCAGCAGTAGCGCGGCGATTACGAACGCGACCGGGATACCATACAACAATGCGGCTTCCAGTAACAGGTTGTGCGCATGCCCGGAGTGCTCGAACATGATCTTCGAACTCGATCCACCGCCGTGACCGACGATGGGGCTCGAGCGGATGTGCTTCAACGCTTCCTGCCAAATCTCGGTTCGTCCCGTCAACGACGTAATTTCGCGCAGCGACCCGCTTTTCGTCGAGCTCAGCAGTGCTTTTTGCACGAACAAATCGGTACCGGAATTCAGTTCGATGTAAATCATCGATGCAAACACGGCGAACGTGACTCCGGCGATCGCTAAGTACGTCGTACTGTACTTCAGCAGCGGCAAGCCGACGATTCCGATCGCAATGGCGGTTGCGATCACCGGCGACCGTGATTTGGATTCGATCAGTGTCAAGATTAACACCGGTATCGCCAGCAACGTCCAGCGCCAGTTCACCCAGCCCTGCTTGCACGCGACCAACAGCATCACGGTGGCCAAGCAAACGGATCGACCAGTTGTGTTGGGATGCCCCAAGCCGCCCATGCGGTCGACGCTTTGCGTCAGGGACAAAAACTCTTTGAACACTCCGATTTCAGGGAACAGCAGGTAGGCGACCCAACCGCCGAGCACGTAAAGCCAAACCGCCAGCATCACCGTCATCGCAATCGTCTTGAAGTCGTAAAGCGTCAAGCAGGTCAGTGTCAGCAGAGTGTAACCAAGCACCATCGAGGCTACGAAAAGTGCGACCGGGCGCTCTGGTGATTGAAGGATGGCAAGAAAGGCTCCAACGATGAAGCTTACGACTAACCAACCTCGCCCCGTCGTTAACAACCCTCGAACGGCAGGCAATCGCCACCAACCCCAGATACCGACTGCCAGAGCGCAAGCACCGACCAAAATTCTTAAAACAACTTGAAACGAAATCGAAACGCCCCGCGAGCGATCGACGTCGCGTGTGATATCGATCCCGTTTCCGAAAACGGCTAGAAACAGAATGACGATTCCGATCCAGGGCATGATCGGAATTCCGCGGTAACGCAGGCGGGAGACGCCTGGGTCCTGTAAAACGACGCTAGATGACATCAAATTTGCCTTAACGGAACGGTTCGCCCCACCAATCGCAGCTTGCACTCGGCAACCGCATTTTAGTTGAGCGAATCGGAGACTTCATCCGTTCCGAGTCGCTGTTGGTTCGAATTGCGGGGCGGGGCGGCGACGCAGTTGGATTAGCCGGAACAGATGGCCCGCGCGAGCCGCCTAACCGCTACAACACACACATGCGAATCAGTTGCGTTTACCTCGGCGAAAGTCCCGGCGCGCGTTTGCCAAGTTTTACTTTGAACGCCATGGTCTCTTCGCCGCGGCGAATTTCGACCGGAACTACCGTGCCCGCGTCAACTTCTCCGATCAGCCGCATCAATTCAACTTGGTTGGTTACCGGTTGATTATCGAATCGTAGGATGATGTCGCCGATTTCCACTCCAGCGTCGCGTGCCGGCGATTCACCTTCGCCAGGAAATCCATTCACAATCACGCCAAGCTGCACGCGACCTTCACTATCGAATCGCAGATCATCATCCAACTCGCGCATCGCGACTCCCAACCAACCGCGAGCGACTTCGCCAGCAGCGATTAATTGCTGAGCGACGCGCTGAGCAACTTTGCTTGGGATTGAGAAACTGATCCCGCGATATGTCTCACCTAAAATGGCTGCATTCACACCGATCACGTCGCCCATCGAATTGACGAGCGGACCGCCGCTATTGCCTGGATTCAAGGCTACGTCGCTTTGCATCAAGTCACCATAAGCGGTGCTGGCGCGAACGTTCGATTCGTAGCGAGTTCCGCGCAGGTCGACACGGTGTTTGCCGCTGATGATGCCGAACGTCACCGTTTGCTGCAATCCAAACGGGCTGCCGACCGCCCAAACGGGCGAACCGACAACGATCTGTTCACTGTTGCCCCATTCGATCGGCATCAAGTCGTTCGCTTCGACTTTGAGCAGCGCCAGGTCCGTTGGAGGATCAACTCCTACCACAAAAGCATCTAGGCGGCGCCCATCGCTGGTTGTAATCTCGATCTTACCCACGCCATCGACGACGTGATGGTTCGTCAGGATATATCCATTCTTATCGACGACGAATCCGCTGCCTTGGCCCTCGACCAACTGTCTCGAACCTTGCTGCGGCAGCAAAAGTTTCTGAAGCGGGTTGCGCGCCGCCTCGGCCTCATCGCTGGTCTGCAGTAGATTGATGTGCACGACACTCGGTCCAACGCGCTTGCTGACCAACTGAGAAACATCTGCCAGCGAATCGAGCGAAATGTGCCGCAGCCTTTCGCCGCTCATCTCGTACTCAGCCTTCAACTGACCACGATACCAACCGTATCGAACACTCTCGACCAGCGAAGGCACAATTAAACGCACTGCGACAAGCAACACCAGCACGACGAGCAAACTCAGCAGCGTTGAGTAAACCAGTTGTCGCGGATTGGAATCCCGGTTCTTCGAATAATGATCACTCGTCGCCAGCGCCGCCTCAGCTCGACGATGAACCGGAGCGACTAGGTCTTGGGCCAGTGAAGTGCGGGCCTGTGAAGTATGGGCCAGTGGAGCTAGCGACAGGTCGCCTGCGATATTTACGGCGGGCGAAGTTTCAGCTAACTGAGTTGCTTCAGCCGATTCGAGAACCTCAGCGACTTTTGGCGAGCTCGCCATTTCTTCGTCCAACTTTTCGTCCAACCCATTAGGTGCATCGCCACCGGCCATTGCTTCAGGCTCAGCCAGTGGACGCTCAGCAAGTGGACGCTCAGCCAGCGGATCGTGATTTGGAGTTATGTCGTTTCTTGTTGGATCGCTGTGCATATTCGAACCTTCTGCGAGTTCACAATCTGGTCACCCAACCGTTGACAAGTCGATTGTAGCCGAGTGCGGCGTCAAAAAGCAAAAAGTTCCTGTTGCGATGCGGAAATTCGGTTCGCAGAAATTCGGCGCGACGGGGCACCGCTTGATCCGCTTGATAACGTAAGCTTACCTTGTAACCTGGGTAGCTGAAACAGACGGGAACCATTCCGAAAAGTAAGCAAAACCCGCCGAGCAGATTCCGCAAACTTGCGATATGTTCTAGATTGGAATGGTGGTCTGCCCAGGTCGATTGGCCGAGCTTTACCATGACACTTGAAACGATCAGTCCGTTTGCACCGGCGTCCCAACCCCTCCCCCGCCAACTTTGTCTCCGACAATCCATCTTCAAATACCCCGAATAGCCAGATTTTTCGAGAGGGTCAGCGTTACTGAAACTCTCCGCTTTTTATATTTGCCCTGTGAGATTTCATTGAAGGAGTATGCACTTGAAGACCGTATTTCGACTCGGATGGATCGCGTGTTTTTGCATCTGCACAGCGGTCCTTGCGCAAGCTGACGATGCTAAACCGCCGCGTGGATTAGCCGCGGTTCCGATTCCAAAAGATAACCCGCAGAGCGCCGAAAAAATCGAACTGGGGAAGCAACTATTTTTCGACAAGCGGCTTTCTGGAGACAACTCGGTCGCCTGCGCGACTTGCCACGATCCCAACAAAGGTTGGTCGAACAGCGACAAAACGGCTGAGGGCATCGGAGGGCAACGTGGAGGTCGGAGCGCTCCCACGGTGATCAACGCCGCTTATCAAGCTTTTCAATTTTGGGACGGCCGCGCGAAGACGCTTGAGCAACAAGCGTTGGGACCGATCGCTAACCCGATCGAAATGAATCTGCCGATCGAGCAAGCGGTTGAGAAAATCGGCAGCATCAAAGGCTATCAGGATCAGTTCCAAAAAGTGTTTGGCGAGCCGGTAACGGCGGAGAACATTGGCAAAGCGATTGCGGCTTTCGAACGAACCGCTCTGTCAGGTGACGCTCCGTTCGATCGCGTGCGTGCAGGCGATGACACTGCGTTATCCATCCAAGCGTGGGAAGGAATGCAGTTGTTCTTTGGTAAAGCGAACTGTTCGAGTTGCCATAGCGGTCCGAACTTTACTGACAACGGATTCCACAATATCGGAGTCTCGTTCACGAAGGATCAACCCGACTTGGGACGTTTCGCAATAAGCAATGTTGAAGGCGATAAGGGTTCGTTCAAGACGCCGACGTTGCGCGATATCGCTAAGACCGGACCGTACATGCACGACGGCAGTTTGGCAACGTTGGAAGAAGTCGTAGACTACTACGATAAAGGCGGCACCCCCAACGAGTACTTGGACGAAGAACTGTTCCCGCTAAAGTTAACCGCCGAGCAAAAAGCGGCTCTCGTTGCGTTCCTCAAAGAAGGCTTGACCAGTAAGCAGTATCCGAACGTCGATCCGCCTAAGTTGCCTGACTAAATGCAGGATCAGACTTGCCAGTTCAAATTGCTTTAGAGTGCTCAATTCCTGGCTCAACCTCCGGTGTACTTTTCGGCGGCGAAAGGCGACAATTGCGAGGCCGCTGTTCATCAACCTGCCCATTCCATCTTTGGAGATTTAAACGTGAAATTGTTAAGTAACTTCATCTTGCTTTGTTCGATCGGGCTTGTCGGGATCGTTCTGCCGTGCAACACGTTCGCGCAAGACGAGAAGAAACCTGATCAACCTGAAGTGACCGCTGAAGAGAAGGTCAAAGTCAAGAACGAAGACAAGCCGGCTGAAAGTGCGCCAGCGGAAACCAAGCCGGCGGAAAACAAGCCTGCTGATGCCGCTTCCGAGATGAAGGGACGCGTTGTTTTGAGCGATCTCGACAACCCTGCAGGCTTGGCGATTCAACCTGAAACCGGAATTGTGTTCGTCGCCAACTCGGGTGCGTCCCAAGTCATCAAGGTGACCAGCGGCAAAGCGGAACCGGTCATCACCGACTTTCCAGTAGACGTTTATGGAAAGGGCCCGAAGTACAACATCGGACCACTCGGGTTGCTGTTCCTGGATAAAAAGACGTTGGTCGTCGGCGGTGGTGGATTCGTCGACGGACAAGATCTGCTGCGCGTTTATGAACTGAGCGACGACGGAAAGCCCGTGAAGGCGGATGCGATGAAGGCTAGTTTCCCGTTGGCTGAGTCTGGCGAGTTGAAAGGGGAAGGAAACTTCTACGCGTTGGCCGCTACTCCGGACGGCGTGTTTGTTACTTGCAACGGCGACGACACGAAGGGTTGGGTTTCCAAAGCGACGTTGAAAGGGACTGAAGTCGGACCGTTCGAACGTTATCTGGCAACCAAAGAACCTACCGAAGTCGATGCGCCGGTCGGTATCACGATCAGCCCCGAAGGTTATTTGGTAGTCGGGCAGATGGGCGAAATCACTGTACCCAACGATAGCTTGCTGACGTTTTACGACGCGACAAGCAAAGAGATGCTGCTGAACATTAAGACCAACTTGCATGACATCACCGCAGTTGCCTACAGCCCTCGCAAGCAACTTTATGTGCTCGATTTCGCTTGGAACGATACGACGCAAGGTGGGTTGTTCCAAGTTCTCAAGGACGAACAAGCTGAGTCAGGGATTCGCACCAAGAAGATCATGTCGCTGGACAAGCCAACAGCGATGGCCTTCGATGCAGATGGTGCCTTGTACATCACCACCATCGGCGAAGAAAAGAAGGGCCAGTTGATTCAGGTTCCACCAGGTCTTTAATCTTCAGGTCTGAGCAACGATCGATGGCTCAACGCGCCAGAATCTAAGCTGTATCTATTTTGAAACCGCCAGTTTGATTGGCGGTTTCTTGACGGGCCAGGGGTCATAGCGGGCCAGGTTTGGAGTCGCAATGCCGCTCATTCGACTAATCGGTCTAGCGCTTTTTATAACTGCGATTCTGCTTACGTTAGCGGCTGCGATTACCAAGACATCGCACATCAATGTTCAACTGCCGAACTCAACGTCCGCCACTCCAGGTAACTCCGAAGCCAACTCGGGCGCACCTGTGGTTGCACCAGTGCTAGTTCCTGGTGGCAATGCAGTCCTACCGCCTGGCGTGCCCGGTACCGAGCAGCTTCCGGCGACCAATGCTGCGGCACAGTTTACTTCCGTACCGATTATCTGGCCGTTGATCATCGCGGCCGGAACCGGTTTGCTAATGTGGTTCTTGCATCCGACAGAGCCGCTCCGCAAATCCAGCAACTCGATACGAAAATCCAGACGACGCAAGTAGAGGCTTCAGCCGTCTTGATGCTCAGTCGTCGATTGCTCCGCAATCGAAACGAAATGCAGTCGTCTTTCTTCGCGTGGCGTCGACTTTCAGTCGACGTATTCTAAATGGCGACTGAAAGTCGCCACCACTTAGTAGCCCAGTCGACGTTTTATAGATGGCGACTGAAAGTGGCGACCACTTAGTAGCTGAGCGTAAATTCGATTGGGCGATGATCAGAGCCAGCATCGACGGTGTGAACACGGCGATTCGTGATCGTGCATTCGCCTCGTGTCAGCGCGTGATCGATCGGAATTCCGGCTGCGCCAAGCCACGCGGGCCAACTGGCGCTGTTGCCCGATCCTCGACGCGAATCTCGAAAGCCAGCGCGTTCAAGCTCCCAAAACGATTGCGTCCAGGGCGTCGTGTTGAGGTCACCCACCAAGCACAGCGGCTTGTCGCGTTCGCCGGACCATTCAAGGAACTTTCGAATCTGTTTGTCTCTCAACAAAGCGCGTTGAGGCGGAGTTGGCGAGAAGGTATGCATCGCCACCAATTCCACTTGGCGATCGCCCTGCGCGTTGGTGATCTTGGTCACGATCGTAGGCATCACGCGCGTCACAAAGTTCTGCACTTCGAATTCGACTTGGTAATCCTTCGCATCGGTTCGGCAGTAGACCGCAATGCCTCCGCCACCCCAAACCGGTATCTGTTTGGAGACTGGAAAATGTTCAGCGATCCAAGGGGCGCGCGACGGCAAGTCAGGTCGCATTTCAATCAGCACTAAAATATCGGGATCCACTTCGCGAATGAATGCGACGATCGAGTCGAACTCTTCATTCGTGGCGAGCACGTTCCAGGAAAGCACGCGAAGCTCGTTCGGTCTGGTCGAACCTGACCATGGCAGCAAATACCAAGGCTGCACTAAAAAAGCGAAGCATAACGCCATGAAACAGCACACGATCGCGGTTCGCCGGTGCGCCGTGAACCATAGAATGGGAATCACGACCAAGGTTGCAACGAGCGCGTGAACGGCGAAGTGCACAGCCAGTTCCAGCCACGGATTCAGACGCGTGAATGCTATGCAGACGAGCAAAAACAATAAACCACACGAAATCGTAATTGCGATATGCTGAACGGTCAGGGAAGCCAGTTGCAACACACGTCGAAAGAAACTTAACTCGGGATTGCTGTTCATAAGTGCCGTGAATCGCGACTGCGCTAGTCAGACGAGAACGATAAACTGTTTGGAGAGTGGGACATTTCAATTGCGCGGCACAGTAGATAGACTTAGAACTCCCTAAAATGTGCAGACGCTCTGTTTTGTCGCGTTATTGCTACATCCTACCCCACCCAATTCTGAGGCGATAGACATGCTACTTTTCCGTGCACCCCTGCTCGCGCTAACTTGTGTTTTCGTAACTTCACTGGTCACTCAAGAACTGGCCGCGCAAGAAGCTGCGAAAGAGATTTTCAATGGCAAAGATCTCACAGGCTGGAAAGGAAATCCTGAGTTGTGGTCTGTCGAAGACGGTTGCATTACCGGCACAACGAGTGCTGACAAGAAACTGACGTTTAACACGTTCCTAATTTGGGAAGGTGAAGTCAGTAATTTCGAATTGGAGTTTGATTACAAGATCGGGTCCGAGGGCAATTCCGGCGTTCAATACCGCAGCAAAGTGTTGAATGAAAAGGACTTCATCGTCGGCGGCTATCAAGCGGACATCGACGCTAGTTTGCAGTACGCAGGTATCAATTACGAAGAGAAGGGCCGCGGCATCTTGGCTCAACGTGGCCAACGCGTCACCATCGATAAAGCTGGCGAGAAGAGTGTCGACCAATTTGGTGACACCAAGGAGTTGGGAAAAGCGGTCAAAGGTGGCGAGTGGAATCATTACAAAGTGGTTGCAGTCGGCAACAAACTCAGCCACATGATCAACGATAAATTGATGTCAGAAGTCATCGACAATCAAGAAGACAAAGCGTCGAAGTCCGGTGTGCTCGCCTTCCAAATCCACGTCGGACCGCCGATGAAGATTCAGTTCAAGAACATCAAGCTGACTGAAGTCAAGTAACTCGAGCCGCACTCGCTACTGCTTTTGTCAACATTCAATTTAGGGTGACACGCTCTGATGCTCTGCGAAGGGCGTGGTGCATGCCGCCCAAACACGCCCTTCGCAAAGCCTCATGGCGTGCCACCTAATAAAACTAGCCGTAGATTTCATGGCGTTTCTACCTTCAAGAAAGCAAGCGATGATGTTACGCATTGCCTTGTTGATAGTGTTCTCTGCGACATTCTGCGGGCTTGGTCCTTGCGGTCTGCAGTTGTGTCGCACCGCGTCCGCGCAAGAGACGAATCGACCCAACATCCTGTTTGCGATCGCGGATGATTGGGGCGCGCACGGTGGTGCATACGGTACAAGCTGGGTGAAGACGCCGACGCTTGATCGCATCGCTCGCGAGGGGTTGCTGTTCCACAATGCGTTTACACCGACAGCCAAGTGTGCTCCATCACGCGCTTGCATTTTGACTGGCCGTTACCCATGGCAACTGGAAGATGCTGCCAACCATCAATGTTACTTTCCCGCCAAGTTCAAGAGTTGGCCAGAAGCATTGATGGATCACGGTTGGTTTGTTGGTATCACCGGTAAAGGTTGGGGGCCTGGCGAAGCGAACGATGTGAACGGCAAACCGCGTCAGATCGCTGGAGTTGGATTCAACAAGCATCGCACAAAGCCGCCGGCAAACGGGATCGCGAACAACGACTACGCTGCGAATTTCGCTGATTTTCTGGAGAGTGCACCGCAGGATAAACCTTGGTGTTTCTGGTACGGAGCGCTCGAACCGCATCGCGGCTACGAATTTCAATCGGGCGTGAACGTTGGCGGCAAGAAACTGAGCGACATTGATCGAGTTCCGGATTACTGGCCTGATACCGAAGTTGTTCGGCACGACATGTTGGACTACGCGCTCGAAGTTGAATACATGGATCAACAACTGAGCAAGATGCTAGCGGAGCTCGAGCGTCGCGGTGAACTCGATAACACGCTGGTCATCTTCACTTCCGATCATGGCATGCCGTTTCCGCGAGTGAAAGGTTACGCGTACTACGCATCGAATCATGTTCCGTTAGCGATTCGCTGGCCGAAGGGAATTGCGAAGCCTGGTCGAAAGATCGATGACTTTGTGAACTTTACCGATATCGCTGCAACGCTGCTGGATGCAGCTGGCGTTGAACCAGAGCAAAGCGGCATGGCTGAGTTGTCGGGAGCTTCGTGGCGACCTATCTTTGAAAGCGAACGCGACGGTCAGGTATTCGCTGGCCTCAATCATGCGTTGATCGGCAAGGAGCGAACAGATGTCGGACGCCCTGGCGACTTGGGTTATCCGATTCGCGGTTGGATTCAAAAAGATTTCCTTTACATCAAGAATTATGAACCGTCGCGTTGGCCGGCGGGCAATCCAGAGACGGGGTACTTAGATACCGATGGCAGCCCCACGAAGTCGCTGATCTTGGACGCAGGCCGCGCGAATCGTGAAGATCGCTTTTGGCAATGGAACTTCGGTAAGCGCGCAGGTGAGGAGCTTTACGACTTGAAAGCGGATCGTGATTGCACAAGCAATTTGGCGGATGCGCCCGAGCAAGCAGCCCGATTGAAAGCGATGTTCGAAGCGATGAACGCGGAGCTGAAAATGCAAGGCGACCCGCGTGCGTTAGGAAACGGTCAAGTGTTTGATACGTACTCAGTGGCTGCTCCGGCGGTTCGTAATTTTTATGAGCGGCTGATGAAGGGCGACCGTGTGAAGGCGGGTTGGGTAAGTGAAACGGATTTTGAGAAAGAACCATTAAAATGAAGGCGACAACATGAATCGACGACAACTTGGCACTCTAATAGGCGCTGTGTTACTATTCGCAACATCCTATGCAACTGACCAATTAACGGCTGAAGAGAAAATGAAATCGATTCCCTTCTACATCGGCACATACACTTCCGGCTCGAGCAAAGGAATTCATCGCAGCGAATTGAATTTGGCAGATGGCACGATGAGTGCGCCCAAGTTGGTTGCTGAGCTGGAGAATCCGACCTTTCTTGCTGTTCATCCAACGGCCGACGTACTGTATTCGATCAGCGAAGTGCGACGTGGCGGCAAGCGTGAAAACGCGCAAGTGATGGCTTATAAAATCGCCGCCGACGGTTCGCTGCAAGAGCTTGGTGGCAAGCCTGCGGGTGGTGACGGACCGTGTTTTGTTTCCACGGATAAAGCCGGCAAGTTCGCATTTGTTGCGAATTACGGCAGCGGTAGTGTTTCCGCTTATTCTCTTGGCGAGCAGGGAGAGTTGTTGGCGCAGGTGAGCAATATCCAGCACATGGGGAGGAGTGTTGATCCAGCGCGACAAGAAGGTCCGCACGCACACTGCATCTTGATTGATCCAAGTGAAAAGTATGTGTGCGCCGTCGACCTGGGGCTCGACCAAGTCATCATCTACGCGTTGGATCGCGGTACGGGCGAATTGAAGAACACAGGCGAACCGTTCAAAGCGACGCCTGGTTTTGGCCCGCGTCATCTTGCGTTTCATCCCAACGGCAAACATGCGTTTGTGATTCATGAGATGGCCTCGCAGTTATCGTCGTGCACTTGGGATTCTACGACCGGCACGATGACCGAGATACATCATCTCTCGACGTTACCCGGCGACTTCAAAGAGACGACGTCGACGGCGGAAGTGCTTGTTCATCCCAGCGGCAAATTTGTTTACGGCTCGAACCGTGGTCACGACAGCATTTCGGTTTTCAGTTTTGATTCAGCCAGCGGCCTATTGAAACTGGTGGCTCACACATCCACGAAGGGCAACACGCCTCGAAACTTCCGCATCGATCCAACGGGTAAGTATCTGCTAGCGCAGAATCAAGGTTCGGATTCGATCTACTCGTTCCGCATTAATGCGGAAGACGGAACGCTTGAACAAGTTGGTGAACCGATCAACGTTGGGTCGCCTTGCTGCATCAAATTCTTTCGGTAGCGGCAGCTGAGTGAACTTGGCATACGCCGTCACGTATTGAGTAGGGATGGTGTTGAAGTGCGCGCATGAAAAAACCGCTTCAAAGTTCATTGAAGCGGTTTTTAGTGATTCGCGATGAGCATTTTGACGGCGGTTAAGCGCCGAATTACTTCGGAAGTTCTGGAAGAGCTGGATCGGTTGGAGTGTCTCCTGCAGGCGCGCCCTCTGTAGGTGCGTCTCCGGTAGGAGCGGTTGCGTCAGGTGCTGGCATCGTGTCAGCGGCTGGAGGGGTTGTTGGCGCAACGGAAGTCGATTCAGGTGCGCATCCAACGAAGCTGAAACTTAGCAATGCAGCCAAACAAAGTAACTTTTTCATTTTCTCTGAGACCTTTCAAACCACCTAGCGGGACGTAAAAAAACGGAGACCTCGCGTTTAGCGTTAGTTAGATCCCCACGTTCTAGGAGATTCGTATGTGCGCGAGATTATTCCCGCGTTCAGAAAATTTTCTGCAAAGATTCTCTGCGGCCAGTGCGGCGAATCAACTCTGCAGCGATTCGATAGTGACGCGTGCGCGACCGTTCGTCAACCAAAGCAGTTCGAACGAATTGATGTTAGACTGTGACAACGGGGCGGACTGGTTCGTCGCCACGGAAGCTCTTTCGTTATTCTGGCTCGGCCGAGAACGGAGGGGCGGTGGCTAGGGTTGCCATCTGCGAAGGTTATTGAGGATGTAGGAAGGATGATCGATGGCGATGATGAAACAGAATGTTGGCGGATGGTTAAGCTTGCTTGGCATTTTGTCGAGTTTGTCTTGCGCCAATCTGAGCTCAGTTCGCGCAGACGATGAAGTGCGTGTGGCCGCAATTCGAACAGCGAGCGCGACGGACACCTTCAAAGTGAACGCAGCGGTCGATGCGGCGGAAAAACAACGTGTGGCAGCGATGCAACGGGCTGCTGAAGCGACAATCGCGATCTTTGGGCTCGACGGTGGTGGCGGTGGCAGCGGAGTGCTGATTACGCCAGATGGTTACGCGCTTACGAACTATCACGTATCGAGCGCGTGCGGCGACCATATGCGTTGCGGTTTAAACGATGGCCGCGTTTACGATGCAGTGATTGTAGGAGTTGATGCGACGGGCGATGTTTCGCTAATCAAGCTGTTGGGTCGCGATGATTTCCCAGTAGCGCCGTTGGCGAACAGTGACGCAGTGCGTGTTGGCCAGTGGGTTTTCGCTGCGGGTAATCCTTTCGTACTTGCCAGCAACCTGCAACCCACGATGACGCTGGGGATTGTCAGCGGCGTGAATCGTTATCAGTATCCGGACGGCACATTGCTCGAATATGCGGACTGCATTCAAACCGACGCAGCCATCAATCCAGGCAACTCGGGTGGCCCACTCTTCAACTTTGCCAGCGAAGTGGTTGGTATCAATGGTCGTTGCTCGTTCGAGAAACGCGGTCGCGTCAACGTGGGAGTTGGCTATGCGATCAGTGCGAACCAGATCAAGAATTTCCTAGGCATGCTCCGCAGTGGGCGGTTGGTGGATCATGCAACGCTCGACGCCACCGTTTCCACCGACGATTCCGGAAAAGTGCTGGTAAGCAATATTCTCAGCTCCAGCGACGCGTATCGCCGCGGCCTGCGGTACGGAGACGAGATCATTTCGTTCGCTGATCGTCCAGTCGATACGACGAACGATTTTAAGAACATTTTGGGGACGCTTCCGAAAGAATGGCGCGTGCCGATCAGTTATCGTCGCGATGGAAAGACTTTCACGACGCTGGTCCGCTTGAAAGGTGTGCATACCGAAAAGCAACTGTTTGACTTGGTCAACGCCGAACTCGGCAAGAATGCTCCACCGCCTAAACCCAACGAGAAAAAACCTGGCGACGGCGGGAAAAAACCAGAACAACCCGATGCACCGAAAAAGGATGCTAAAGAGGCGGAAGCCAGACAGGCCGATGCGAATGAACCCGTGGCGCCCGGATCGCCGGATAAAGCACTGGTGAATTCGATGTTGGTAAAGCGGCTGGGGTTTGCGAACTACTACTTCAACGAACTCAATCGTGACGATTTGTGGAAGCGAGCGCAAGCGGCGGGCGATTTTGCGAAGTTGCAGCCACGCTGGGTGCTGACTGGAAAATTGGCGGGCGAACCGACTCCGGTATCGATACAGATTGACTCGAACATGGGTTTGATTCAGTTGGGCGGGCGGACTGTGGAGCTGCCGTTCAAAGATGCGATGTCGGACGAGATCAGCAAGCGACGCGAGGGTGGATTGTTGGTCGCTTTGCGGGCGTGGCAACAGTTTTTGCGAGTGGGACCAAAGCAAATCGGGGAATCGGTTTACTTGGGGACAGCACCTATTTACATGACTCAGAGCATGGCGCTAGCGGATCAACCACGATTCGATGTGCTGCAAACGGCTTGGTATGACACAGTTGCCAGATTCAATTTTCCGCAGAGCTCCGGCGAGCTTGGGTGTGTGGAAGTCTTTGGTGATGCGACGGAAGATCCCGTGGAAGTTTACTTTGACAACTACCAGCAGAAAGAAAACATTTCGTGGCCCGGTAGAATTCGGTTGCAATACGGAACGGAACCCACTTTGTTGATCGATGTTGAAACGATTTCCTTCACGGTTGAGGAGGTCAAACCGCTATGATCGAACGTTGTCTCGTAGCGTTGCAAGTGTCTTTGGTTGCAGTCGCCTTCGCAATCACCTTCGCAAATGAAGCGCGGGCCGCTGATGGCATTCCGCCAGCGCTGGGTTCTGTGAACAACACAGCGGTATCGACGGAACTGAAGACGGTCAAGCTGTACGGCGCCGGCGGAGTCGCTGGGCTGGACGCCTATCAGAGCGGATTTTTTGTCTCCGAGAAGGGTCACATACTGACGGCTTGGAGCACGGTTTTGGATGTTGATACGGTTATCGCCGTTACCAGCGATGGCACTCGTCTGGAAGCGAAAGTCGAAGGAATCGATCCGAACCTTGAGATCGCTGTGCTGACCACAACCGAGCCAACGACGCACTACTTCGACTTAACGAAAGCGGTTTCGGCGCAGACTGGTGATCGGGTTTTAGCGTTCAGCAATCTGTTCGGCATTGCAACTGGAAACGAGATGTCGAGTTTGCAGAAGGGCGTGGTGATGGCGACTACGGAACTCGATGCGCGCCGTGGCACGTTCGAGTCGGTTTACCAAGGACCGATTTACGTGATCGATGCGATGACCAATAACCCCGGCGCGGCTGGCGGAGCGCTGACCGATTTGCAGGGCCGAATTGTGGGGATGTTAGGTAAAGAGCTTCGTGATTCGCGCGCGAACACATGGTTGAATTACGCGATTCCGATTGCACAGTTGGTCGAATCAGTTAATCGCATTCGCAGCGGTAATTCGATTGTGCGGAACACGGAGCTGCGAAAGGTTGCGGATCGTCCGATGTCGCTGCGGGACCTTGGGATCGCTTTGATCCCCGATGTGCTAGCCAAAACACCAGCGTACATCGACTTGGTCCAACCCAATTCGCCTGCGGCCGAAGCGGAGCTTGCGCCGGACGATTTGGTCCTCTTTCTCAACTCCGCTCGCATCCGGTCGCAATCCAGTTTGCAGGACGAACTGAAGTACATTGACCAAGCGGACGAAGTGACGCTGCTTATTCAACGTGGTACGACGCTGCGTGAAGTGATTTTAAGGCGTCCCTGAGCGTGACCATTCTGGTCTTGCGGCGCGTGCGGCTGGGGTAGTCGATGCCACCTCGGGAAATTTTTCGCGGCATCCCTGCTGGCATTAAGGGCACCTATTGCGAACTAAGCTAAACAAATTGGCACGTCAGTTTGGCACTCGAAAGAAGGGGTCGAGTTTCGTGCAAAATTTTTCTGGCTGTTTCTAATTTACAACGAGCATCAAAACGTGGCTTTTTTGCAGCATTTGGAAAGTTCTTTGCATTCTCCATTGCGGCCGAATTGCTGCTCCCCTAAATCGGTGCGGGCAAACTTTGCCAAAAATTGGCCTGCGGCATGGTGGTTGCTGTGAACCCGATTGCTGACTTTGCAGTCCAACTAATGGCGGGCAGAGCAGATCGCATGGACGCAAAATCTGGTGGATAGAAACAGGCGGGACCGGGAAACCGGATTAGCATAAAGGGGCGGCACCATGATCGATTCAAATCCAAACGAATTTGCAGGTACTACTCCGGTAAGTGATGGTTTGGCGAATTGGAATTGGTTAAGAGATCGACTGCAAACGAGCAGACTCGATAACTTGGATATTTGGGTAGAAGAGGAACTGCTCGCCCTCGAAGGCAAATACGCGGGCTGGATTACAAGCAAAAGCCGACAACTAGCTCTGCAGAGTGAACTGCGGGACAGTCGGAGCTGATTGCTGTCTTAAAGAGCTTCTAACAACTTGCACTGAAGTAGACGGATTCGCTTGGTGATCACTTTTGTGACGCGATCGAATCCGTCGAACGTTTTAGTCAGTGTGCAGAGTTTCGACGCAGCGTGGCGTCTGCTGAGTTCGGTGTGGGCTTCGCGATTGGGATTTGCTACACCAAGCTCTTCGTCAACGGACTTTTGATCAGTTGGAGGCAGCGGGCGGCGGTAAGCTGGATCTCGCACAACTTCGCTCCAGGTTTGTCTAAATATGACCGTCGGGCAAGGACGTCCACAAGTCGCTTTAAAATCGTTGTCACTCGCCTGCTTGGTTCGCGAGCCGACAGCGGGTCATTGCGCGCGCACGTTCTCATTGCGATTGAGTTTCCTGACGCTGCTGATCTGCCTTCTGAGTAGTCGAGCCTCGTCGCAGTCGGCGTTCGAACAACAGCCCGCTGGTAACGCTGCGGTGGCGACCGTCCAACAAGCTCCGAATGCGAGTGCTGATCAACTGGATTTCGAACTTCGCATCTTGTGGGGCGGCGGGACCGCTCGCGTATTCAATGGCGCGATCACGATCGACGGTGGATCACTGAAGATCGTTCGCAACCTTAGTCTTCAAGCCGACTCGATCGGTTCAATCAGTGACGATCGCTCGGGGATGCTCAAGGTTTACGGACATAGTCCGAGCGCATTTGGTGGCGTTGATGTTCGTATCAACGGATCACCAGCAAGTCGAGTGACCGTTCGCTTGGATCATCCATCGACAGGCAAACCCATCGAACACAGTTTCGCGTTGAGCGAGGTGCTGCAGCAACCGTGGACTCGTTCGATCGACGAGCAGGGAAATCGTGTCGCTGCGGAGCGACAGTTACAGGACAAATTGCGAGTGAAAGCGGCTCAGGAAACTAGCCTCTTTCAAGTTGGAACGAGCTGGCGCGGAACGGTTACCGGTTATCACACCGGATTGCCAGCGGGCGATTATCAGTTGACCGCCAAGCTGCATGACTTGGGCAGTGGCGATGTGATGATCGCTGAGAAGGAAATGACAGTCACTCTCGATGGAAACGGCAACTTCAGATCACCTTCGGTTGAAATTGCGTTACCGGTAGTCGAAAACGCATACTCAATCGCCTTCGCGCTCAATCGCAAACGATTCTTGCCCTCGTTCGTTAGCTCTCCACAATCGCTCGAGCGCCGCGTGGATTTGGTTGTGTTTGACTACGATGCGCAACCGACGAAGATTCAGAATTGGGAGCCGGTAGCGACGATTCAGCCGCTTAGTACGCAGTGGTGGAGTGCGATGAGTTGGTTTTCGGCCCTCAGCCAGTCGAAGACGCTTCAGCAGTTGCCTACTTTTTCAGACAACAGTAAACGCTCGGTGAGTCACGGCGAGCAATCGAAGCGTAGGATCGGCGAGCTCGAGTGCTTGACGCTCGCGCCGTCGGCGTGGCAAGCTTATCCGTTGACGATCGAACACCCTAATCGACCTCATCGCGTGCGCGTGCGTTTACCGCTCGACCATCCGCAACAACTGATTATCAGCCTTCGCGATTTTCATGAATCGGGCGAGCCGAGTACTCTCAACGTCGATTCAGGAGTTGTGATTGGTGAGCGTCAGATCGCGACTCAAGCGTTGGTTAACAGCAAATGGGCGGAGCACGAAGTCGTCTTTTGGCCGAGGTCATCGCAACCGTATCTGTTGCTGATGAACAGCTCTTCGAACGATGAATGCAGCTTTGCGGAAATACAGCTTGAGGTAGCCGAGATCGCGCCGTTTGTAACTGAAGTTGCGAAACTGCCGCCGGTCGCCACACAGATCGCCACACCAGTCGAAGCGAACGCGCCACCGCCGCAGCAACCGGGCGAGCGATCGGTAACGCTCTACCTTTCCAAGCCGTTGCTTGCGGATGCTTTTGGAGCGGATCGCAGTATCGATCCCGTTACTCGCAAACCGCTCGAAAGTTGGCTGACATGGCATCAAGCTGCGGCGAGGATCACGCATTACATGATGAATGCAGGTTACAACACGCTGGTCTTGAGTGCAATTTCGGATGGTGGTTCCCTGGTTCCGATCTCGCGTCTGGGTGCGACGGCTCGCTTTGACAGCGGAGCGTTTTACCACGATGGTCGATCGCCAGATACAAAGGATTTCGTTGAGCTCTTAAGTTGCCATATGGATCGCTGCGGATTGAAATTGATTTTGGCGATCGATCTCAATAGTCGTCTGTCAGCTTTGGAGAAATTCGAAGGTGATGCTACGAAGCGTTTGAGTTTGTTTCAGTCAAATTTAGAAGGCAAAGAATGGCAACTCGATTCGCAAGAGCCGAATCGATATGCACTTTACAATCCGTTGAACGATCATGTTCAAGTTGAACTCGAACAGATCGTACGCGAAATTTGCACGCGGTACGCTTCGCACGCAAGCTTTAGTGGAATAACGCTTGAACTCAGTGAGCGTTCGCACTTTGCGTTTGCTGGCGACCGTTGGGGATTTGATTCCGAAATGCTCAGCAAATACGAAGCAGCCACGCAATCCAAACTGCCCCCGCGCGAAAATCTGGCAGCGGCGTTGCAGGGAGCGCTGCGTCTGTCGTTCTTGAACTGGCGCGCACGTGAACTGTCGAGCTTTTATGTTCGCTTGGGTGATACGGTGCGTAAGGCGAAGGCGGATGCAAAGCTGCTGATCAATCCGCTCGGCATGTGGACACATACGCCATCGCAGCTTGCTTATGCTGACCCAGCGGCTGCTGCGCGAAATCTCACTGACACGCTGCTAGCCGCCGGAGTCGATGTCGCGTGGTTGAAACAGCAACCACACGTCGCTGTGCTTCGGGGACGGATGGATAGTCCCATGGAGAACTACATCGAACGCGGCTGGCTTAGTCGCGCGAGTTCTGATCCCAGTCTGCAGTTCGCGCACTCTGGAAACGCAGCAGGTAGTGTCAGCTTGCAATTGCCAGTTGCCACCATCATTCCGGCGTCAGAGAAACTGGCTGGCGGTTACAGCGGGCGTACCGCATCGCACACTTATCCAATCATGTCCGCCACCGGCGCGGAAGCTCGACGCGTCTTTATTGAACAGCTCTTCTATGAAGACAGTCTCATGCTGGCCGACGGTGCTTGGATGCCTGTTCAGCATGATGACTCGCACGTAGCACAGCTTCGAAAAACGTTCCTCGACTTGCCACAAGTTCCAATGCGGCTGGTGAAGCTGGATGGCGACGAAAGCAATTTTCGCATGCGGACGATCAAGGTTGGTAACAATACTTACCTGCAGATGATTAACAACGCATCGTGGACTGAACGCGTCACGATGGATGTTAAAATTGCCGAAATTCCAGGTGTTTACGAAGTTCTCGGCGGTCGAGAAGTTGAGATTCATGGCGCGGCAACGACCGCATCGTCGAGTTCACGGGTTGACGGAGCTGGGAATCGTGTAAGCACCGTTTGGCAATTCGATTTGCCCGCTTACGACATGATCGCTTTCAAAATTACAGACCCGCAATTCAAGCTGAACAACTTGATGCACTCTTCGGATGCCAGCGTGATCGACGATATGAAGCTGGCAATCAATTCCTTCGAAACGCAACTGGCTAAGATCAGTGACAGTGCGCGAGCCGAATCGTTGGGTGTACCGGGCGGTGATTTCGAACAGTGGCTCGACGGTGGTCGTCCCCGCGGCTGGATGACATCTTCACTGCCTCTGACCACCATCGGTCCTGAAAACGCTCTGCCACACAGTGGATCGACTTGCGTTGTGATTGAGAACAAGAACCAAGCCAAAGTATCGGCATGGCTGCAAAGCGAGCAGATTCGAATACCGGCTTCGGGACGCGTCGTCGTGTCGGCATGGGTGCGCTCACCGTCAGTTAGCAATCAGTCACAGACCATGCGATTGTCGTTGATTGGTCGCATGCGCGATGGCCGTCGTTATCAGCGATCCCATCAATTCCGATCGGATCCGACGAACACTCACGCTGGCGGCGAAGTGGCTGTGGATTGGGGACGCAGACCTGTGACCATGTATGTCACTGACTTACCGACCGCGGAGCTCACCGAGCTCTATGTGGCTTTTGATTTGGTCGGGCCCGGCAAGGTTTGGGTGGACGATGTACAAGCCTTCGAAGCTTACCTCGACCCGGACGAACGCGTGCAGATTCAAGGACAACTGTTTCTGGCAAAAGAAAAACTTCTTCAAAACAATGCATTTGCCGCCGAGCAGTTGCTCAACAGCTACTTGGCGCGCTATGTCCAAACCGCTGTTCCGCCAACGACGCCGCGTGAACCGATAGTTGAAAAACAAATCGTTGCACCGGAGAGAGCTGCCACAAACGATCGCTGGGGCAAGCCGCAACCTGTTTTGAAACAGTTTCGCGAATCGATGCGCGAACGCTGGCAGCGTTAAGTGCGGACAACTGGGCAACGACGAGCAACTTAGGATCAGTCGAAGAATACCTTGTGGCGACCCTCAGTCGCCAATCTAAGCAATCAATGCAACGGATTCAGTGGTAATCCGCCGGCGACTTGGAGAATATCATGACTACGGCGGACGATTCGAAGACGACAGTGGCGGAATTGAAAGCGGTGGTGCAGGAGTTCGTGGACGAGCGGAGGTGGCGCAAATTTCACAATGCCAAAAACCTATCGATGTCGCTGGCGATCGAAGCAGCGGAGCTGATGGAGCACTTTCAATGGTTGACAACAGACGAAGTGGTCGCTGGTGAGCAACAGAATTCCCAAGAGATTGCGGACGAGCTGGCGGATGTGACTTGCTACGCACTGGCGATTGCAAACGTGTTGGGGATCGATCTTTCGCAAGCTGTTCGCAACAAAATGGTAAAGAACCGAATCAAGTATCCGGCGCCAGAATAGTTGTTCAATTGAATTTGATCTTCGCTGCAATTGATCTTGGAGCGAAAGAAATAAGTTGCTACCGTTCGCGAACTCAGTGAACCTGCGTAAATCGATGGGCCGCAAACATCAGATTCGGCACGACGCAGGAATGCTGCTGCAATCAGAAGGAATCGCGTCATGAAATTCGCTTGGCGGCCGCAATCGACATGCTTGAAAATTGTTAGCGTTTGCACAGTCACAATCTTGTGCGGTTGCCAAACATGGTCTCCGTCGAACTGGGGCGTGCCGGCTGGCTCGCGAGTTCCGCCGCCACCGACGGGCAGTTACCAACATCAAGGCGCGTACTACAGCAATCCCGCGACGGGAACTGCCAGCGGCGCCGCTGTATCCAGTTTCCAGTCGACCACACCGAACTTCCCATCGACTCAATCCGCAGCTTCAACCAATTCAACGACCAGTTCATCGAACGGTATGGTTGTGCAAGCGAGCGGCGTCAACGCAATCAACAGTTCACCGAACGGCTCGCCGTACGCAACGGCGTTCAGCAACTCGCCAGCAACACAGACCGATGGCGGCGCAACCTCGCTCGGCTTTCAAGGCTCACGCACCCAAGTGAGCACGGCGGACTACACGGACAATGGTTCCGGAATGGCGCAGGTCGTTAGTGCTGACGCTCTGCAAGCACCGCCCGACCAAGGACTCCAAAATCAAAACGTTGATTACAGTGCCGGGGCCGGAACAAACGGCAGCACCGGAGAGCTTCAGTGGAAATAGTGAACCCAGTGTTTGCCTAGGAATCGCAATCGCATGACGACGACTTCTTTCGTAAGCAGTTTCTCAAGCGAAGTTGCCGCAGGAGTTGCATCGCTCGATCCACCGCTCATCCAACAAACCAAGTCTGAGATTCGCTCGCTGGCTAGCGAAATTGCTGCGCTTGCGCACAAAGAGATCGCGCCGGACGACTTCTTCAGCGGTTTCTTGCCGCGGATGGTTACCGCGATGGGTGCCGAAGCAGCGGCAGTTTGGCAGACGTCCGAAAGTCTCCAGCGCGCAGGCAAGATCGGACCGCTTCCAAGTGGATATCACGACGGCGCACAAATTTCCGTGCGCTTGATTGCGCAGCACTTGTTGCCTCCTGAATTGCTCACCCAGTCCGACGGTACGCCGGTGAGGCGATCGCCAGAACAATTGATTGCACCCAGTGAACCGCATCGCAGAATTTTGCAGTGTGTGATCGATGAAGGTGCTCCGATTCTCGTGCCACCGCAATCAGTGAGCGTCGAAACGGATCGACCAACGAACCCGCTGCCGCACTCATTGATTGTTGTTCCAGTTCGCGTTGAAGCCGAAATCGATTACGTGCTCGAAGTCGTGCAGCGTGCTTCGGGCGGACCTGCCGCTCAGCGCGGTTATCTGCGCTTCGTCGCGCAGATGGCGGACCTAATGGCGGACTATCTGCGACGCGAAACGTTGCGAGAACATAACCAGCGTGCCTCGCGATTGCAATCGTTCGAGTATTGGTTGACAACGGTTGCCAAGTCGCGGGAGCCGTCGGCGCAATTGCGATGTGTTGCCGATGGATTGGCGGAGCTGCTCGATTGTTATCAAGTGCTGCTGCTGCGCAGTGGTCGAAATCCGAGAGTGTTAGCGGCAAGCGGATTTGAGGCGGTTGATCCTCGCAGCGAGACGGTTCTGGCTGCGCAAGCAGTTGAACACAAGGTGGCGCGCAGCGAGGACGCGAACAAGCAGGTGCTCGATCTGCACCGGCCGCTTGAGAATACAGACGAACAAATGTCGCTGGTCGTCAAGTCGCTGCTGGATTCGTTGGCATGCGATACGGTGGTGCGACTGAGAGTCGACGAGGATCTCAATTTAGTCGCGTTGCTCGCTTACTCAACATCAAGTTCAGTATCCGGTTCAGCATCCGGTTCCGTATCCATCGTAAAGCCGACGCAAGCGGAGATGCAGCGCGTTGCAACGGCGCTCATGGGTCTGGTGGATGCGTATGCTGTTGAACCGAAGTGGGTGCGTACACTTTGGCCGTTTAGTGTGCCAACTTCTCGACCGGCTTCCAAGCTTCGGCGAAGTGCATGGCAAACTTGGGCGATGCGCGTCGCGCTGGTTGGATTGCTAACGGTGATCGCTTTCTTTCCGGTACCGCAGCAGATTTCAGCAACAGCCGTGTTGAGCGCCAAGTCGAAAGTCCAATACTTCGCACCGTTCGATGCCACTGTATCTGAAGTCAATGTTGAAGATGATCAGTGGATCAAGAAAGTTGACGTGCTGCTGAAACTGGCTGCGCCGACACTTGAGAAAGAGTTGTTCGCACTGACTTCAGAGGAAGCAGTGCTCGAAGAACGCATTAGAGGCATCAGCAATTCGATCGGTAGCCTTAGTGAAAGTGAGCAATCAAAAGCGTTGACTGCCCAGTTAAACGAACTGAAGGTTCAACTAGCGTCGAACGAAAGCCAGCAAAAGGTGCTGGAAGAAGAACTGAGTAAACGTGAGATCGCGGCTAAGGCAGACGGTCGGATTACGACTTGGGATGTTGAAAATCGACTTATGAACTTGCCGGTCAGATCTGGGCAATTGCTGCTCTCGACGATCGACCCGAACGGGGACTGGGAGCTACAAGTTTCGGTTCCAGAGCATCGTGTCGGCTTGGTTAGCGATGCTTTGAGCGAGACGCCTGGCGAAGGCGTGCCGATGCACTTCACGTTAGCGAGTCATCCAGGAATTTTGCTTCATGGACGTATCGCAAAGTTGAGTGATCAAGCGGCGCGCAATGCATCGGGCGAGACGGTGTTGATCGCGCAAGCGTTGATCGATGGAAACGAACTGCCGCTGAAAAAAGAAGGTGCGATCGCCCGCGTGACGATCGACTGCGGACGCGTGCCAGCGATTTGGCTGGTGGTCCGCGATGCGTACTGGGCCTGCATGTCTCGACTGAGAATGATCTGGTAGAATGCTCGTGGGCCACACGGCTCGCTTTCGCATTCCGAAAGATTCAAAATCCGTTGCAGACACCGGGGAATAACCATGTGGCGCACGACTTCGATGCTCAGTTGTGTTTTGGCGCTAGCGACCACTTCGTACGCTCAGACTTCAACAACTGTAGAACCATCTACTGACTCTTCGAAGTCGAACTCAAGCGACGCGAATTGGACTCACTGGCGCGGTCCGACATCTAATGGCAAAGCGGCTGCATCGGCGCGGCCTCCAATTAAGTGGGATTTGCAGACCAACGTTCGCTGGTCAACAAAGTTGCCGGGCGAAGGGAGTTCGACGCCGATCGTGTTGAAAGATCAAGTTGTCCTTCTGTCCGCCGAAGCAACTGACCGCAAAGCACTCACGCCACCCGTTGCAAACGAAGCTTCCAAAACCACTCCGCCGAATGTATTCTACCGTTTTTGGGTCACAAGCCTCGATCGTCGATCGGGCGAGTTGCAGTGGCAGAAGTTGGTGACGGAGCAGGTGCCGCACGCTGGCAAGCACCAGACGCATACGTACGCAGCAGGTTCGCCGACAACCGATGGCGAGCATATTTACGTTTCGTTCGGTTCGCAGGGAATCTACTGCATGACGCTTGGCGGTGATATCGTTTGGTCCGTTGATCTTGGCGATATGAACACGCGTTTCGGGTGGGGGGAAGCGATCACGCCTGTGCTTGCCGGTGATTTGCTGATCGTGAACTGGGATCAAGAGCAGGGTTCGTTCATCACGGCACTGGATAAACGAACTGGCAAAACGGTTTGGAAAGTGGAGCGATCGAATGAAGTGACTTCGTGGAACACGCCGTTGGTCACTGAGTATGACGGCCGTCAGATGTTGATTGTGAATGGTACCGACCGCGCGCGAGCTTACGATGCGAGAACAGGTGCTGAAATCTGGGCTTGTGGTGGGCAGACTGTGAATGCAATTCCGAGTCCCGTGCGGTTCGAAGACTCAGTCATTTGCATGAGCGGTTATCGCGGTTCGATCGCGGTGGCAATTCCTTTGGATGCGCAGGGCGATATCACAGGTTCCTCGAAGATACGTTGGAAAGTGGAGCAAGGCACGCCTTACGTCCCATCGCCTGTGCTCAGCGACAATCGTTTGTACTTCACAGGCATCAATGCTGACATTCTAAGTTGTATCGATGCGAGGAACGGAAAGTCGCTGGCGGATCGAAAACGATTGTCGGGTGTTACCGCACTTTACAGTTCGCCGTTGGTTGCAGGTGGGCACATCTATTTCTGTGGTCGTGAGGGCACAACAGTTGTGATCAAGGATGACGCTACACTTGAGACTGTGGCTGTGAATAAACTGGAAGGTGCGCTCGATGCATCGCCTGTGGCTGTGGGCAATGATTTGTTCTTGCGCAGTTGGGATACCGTGTATTGCTTAAGCGACGGCGGCAAGTAGCGTTAACTTCCGCGAGCTAAGCCAGTTTCCAGATTTGTCGTAACCACTCTGCGTGCTACTGAACGAACAGGGATCCATTGAAGTCCACCGATCAACAAGAGTTGGAAGATTACGTCGCGAGATTTGTGCGACAAGAGCGTTTCGCACCGTTGGGAGTTGACGGTGGTAAACGATTGCGAGCGAGCAAGGTTTTGATCTGCGGTTGCGGCGCACTTGGGACGATGATTGCGGAGCGCATGGCGCGGGTGGGCGTTGGGACGATTCGGATTGTTGATCGGGATTGGGTTGAGCTGAGTAACTTGCCTCGGCAGACTTTGTTTACTGAGCGCGATGCGCTTGAAGCGCGACCGAAAGCGATCGCAGCGGCAGAAGCACTACGAGCGATCGACAGTCAACTGAACATCGAACCGTTCGTTGCAGACTTGACGTGCGACAACATTCGCGAACTAGCTGATGGTTGCGATTTGTTGTTGGATGGGACGGATAACTTTGAAACACGTTTCCTGATCAACGACTATTCGATCAGTGAAAATGTTCCGTGGGTCCATGGCGGATGTTTGGGTGCTAGCGGTCAAGTCATGTCCATCATCCCAGGCACGACCGCTTGTTATCGATGTCTGGTGCGCGATTTACCTTCACGCGATTCGATGGAAACATGTGATTCAGTTGGTGTGTTGGGGCCGGCGATTGGAGTGATCGCGTCGTGGCAAGCGGCTGAAGCGGTGAAGATTTTGTCCGGCAATCTGGCTAGCGTTTCCCACGACTTGTTGGTGGTTGATACTTGGAATTCGGTTAGCCGAATGATGTCGCTCAAGGGTTTGAGGAGTGCAGGAAGGCAATGTTCTGTATGCGATCAACGCCAGTTCTCATTTCTTGAAGGGCGAGTGCGGACCGAGACGGTGGTGTTGTGTGGGAAAAACGCGGTTCAGGTGCAGATGGCGGCGCGCGGGTCGTCCGGGGAAGAATTGAGCGAGATTGCGGAACGGCTTCGCAGTTCGGGAAAAGTGATATTTAACGGATTCTTCTTACGCCTTATCTTGCCTTCTCACGTGCTGACGCTCTTTCGCGACGGACGTGCTGTGGTGGAGGGGACGATCGATCCGATTGAGGCGAAAAAACTGCTATCAAATACGCTCGGGGGGTAGCGGCAGATTTCTAGGGGGCCTATTCTTACTTTAGCTTCGTTGGCGGCGGAGCTGGAATCGCCCGGTAACAGCGGCATTTTTTCCTTAGGCACTTTCTTGTCAAAGCCAAAAACATGAGATACGAATTTCGGCTGGCGGAGTTGCTTGGTCACACCCCGGACCGACGCAAGCGTCCCGGAACGATCAAGGCGATTGTTGAGTACACGGGCTTGGACCGCCATCAGGTTGCTTCGCTGCTAAAGAACGAAGCGAAGTACATTCCGTTGGAAGCGCTTTCTCGACTGTGCGATTATCTAGTTGAACACGGTTACGCGACCGCCGATTCGCTGCCCGGTGCTCTGTTCGCGGTAAAGCCAGAGCACTTTTGGGAGTTGCTTGCGCGACGCCGAAAACTGGAAATCTGTATCGGCGTTCGTCGACCGGATAGCGAAGACGGCAAGGAGACGCCGTGGGTGGTTGCGTCCGACGCGGTTCTGCTCGGCGAAGTGCTCAACGGTGTTACAACGCTAGGCGGTACCGACAAATTGGCGCGCTCTCAGCAGCAATCTCGTGAATTGCCGACACACCCAGAACTGTTGCGACAGACGCTGGTTTGGAGTCCAGGGAACGTTGCGACGGAGGAAGCCATTGGTCGCGCGAAAGCGGTGCACAATGAATTCACATCATCGAGCGGTGATAAAGCGCTGATTTGTCTTGGCAGCGTAAAATCGAATCCCGTTGTGGAGATGATTCTTGCGGACACTTTTGGCGCAACGCCATTCGAGTCTGAGGATGATATCGAGTCAGCGAAAGACCGCCGTTGTCCGTTCTTTTTGCGTTATCGCGACAGCGATCCTCATCCGCCTTGCGCCTCGGCGGGCGTTCGGCTGAGCAAGTCCGATGAAGCGAAGCAGCCGGGTATCTATTACGAACAAGCGGACGGAACCTGGACGTTTGCTGGCGGGCAGGACACGGCGCTAGTGTTTTATATCTATCGCGAGTCGCTTGGTCGGTTGGAGATGGTCTTGAGTGGTTTCAGCGGTCGCGCGACGCGCTTGCTGGCTCGCACGCTGGCGAATCGCGGTGAGGAGTTTTGGCCGCCGGTTTATCAAGCGAACTATTTGCAAGTCGGAGCGTTCATCGTTCAATATCGCCCGTCGGAAGATGTCGATGAGCCTTACGATATTCTTCGCACCGACTTGATCGGAACGCCAACGATTACACCACTGCCGATGGAAGCGATCGCTCGCCGATTGCAGTCGTAGCTGATTAGGCAACGTAGCTTGTCCATTTCTTTACAGTTCAAACGTCAGTTGAGAATCGCGTTGCTCTCTCACTGACATTTGCCCAGTTTCTCCGAGCAAATACTCGACTCGCCTTGCTTATTTAATGTACTATACTTTCAGCACATACGTCACTAAACGTTCAGGCTAAAGTACATTACAACGCGAACCGAGAAGGCTCTTTTGCCGAAGCACCGGCGAATTTTGGCTGGTTTGGGCGAGAACATTCGTCTTGCCCGGCTGAGACGTAGGCTTTCGGCTGCCAAAGTCGCTGAGCGAGCGGGCATTAGCCGCAACACTCTGTATCTGCTGGAAAAAGGCGGTGGCAACAAGTCCGTCACTACGCTGTTTCAAGTGCTCCTTGTGCTCGGCCTGGAAAACGACTTCTCGAAGCTGGCGGCCGATGACGAATTAGGGCGACGATTGGTTGACGCGAAGCTGAAGCCTCCTCGATCGCGCGCTCCGAAGACTCCTACGCGATCATCTGAGAGAAGCCCAAGAGCAGCCGACGAATAAGGAAGAGAAACGATCAACTGCGAGATATTCGGTCACACTGTTTCGGCAAGAGCGCTAAGATGTAGACGGTTGGCTACAGCTTCGGAATGGGGCGTTTAGCGGGTGCTTTTTGCAGCATGCGGGCTTTTTCGTCTTGGGCGGCGGTGGGGATGTTGGGAGTCGGGTTGTTGCGAGCCATCTGACGCGGGGGCGGGTTCAAGTCAGTGAACTCTTCCGTCCATTTCCAGCCGATCGGATTCTTGAGCTCACGCGATGCGAGCAAGCCCCAAGGTGTTCCTTTATGCTTCTCAGCAACCTCTTTCAACAATTTGACCGCTGCAGAGCCTTCCTTCTCCATCTTGCTGCCGACCGAAATCGCGTCGTCAGGAACGAGCACCCAGGTGTTGTTCTTGGGATTCTCGAATTGCATGCCGCGTTTTCCCTTGGCAAGCATCGCGTTGTAACCTTCAGCACGCACTTTGTGGGCGAGCACAGTTCCGACGGCGAGATCGTAACCGGCGATCCAGCGCGGTGACGCTTCCTTGTCTCGATGCGATTCAGCGGGCAATAGAATCTGAGCGAGCATTTGTAGTTCAGGTTCCAACCGCGCGGCTTGCTGCTGTGCCAAAGTTAAAGCGTTAGCGAGTGAAGCTTCGTCGCGTTTGACGAAACGAGTTGTCGGTTTGTCCAACGATCCAACTCGCAGCGTCGCAGCTCGTACGACCGCTTGTCGAATGGGGCTCTCCTGAACCTTCTTCTGATATTGAGCCATCGATTCGTAGTCAGGACGATACTTGACCATCACTTCTGGATCGAAGAAATACTCGATATGCGACGTGAACGGATCCACTTCGTTTCGATTCACGCGGCCATCAAAGCGACGATTCGGATGGATGGTGAAGTAGATTCCGCCCGTTTCGTACGTCAATCGGCTGAGCGCGTAAGGACCGAATCCGGAATCGACGACAGGTTCGTTGTAAAAGTCGTCTTTGAATCCAACTTTAACGCGTTCCGGCATCAGCGATTCGGGACCTTGGTCGACTTCGGCCCACTGCGGTGTTTGATCGAATTTGGTGTCGGGGTCGATGTACTTGATGTACGTCGTGCTGCGCCCGAACGGAGCTGGAACGCCGAGCACATAGACTGGAATCGCATATTTGCGGCACTCTTTGATCGTAGTATCGAGACCGTCGGTATCGCTGCCGCGTTCGTCCGTCACGGCGATGAACAGCACGTTGCGAGCGTCTCTGCCGGTTCGGAACGATTTGTACTTATCAGTCGCCAGAAACAGCGCGTGGAAGATCTTTTCGTCGCCAGATGGATCAACCTGGATCGAATCGATTGCGTCGCGAATTTCGTCGATCTTCGCGGTCGGCTTCTTCGTCAGCAGATGCACCTGTTCGCCAAATGCAAAAATACTGGTCAGCAACGGTTCTTCGCCAGCTGGTGCTTTGTCGTCCTCTTCACCTTGAGCTTTGCGGACGATGCCCAGTTCTTCATAGATGCGGTTAAAGCGATCGCTGATTTCCTTGCGACGAATTTGCAGGCTGATCGATTGGTCGAAGAACCACACGACCAGAGTTGGACGATCTTCCATCGATTTTAGAATCTCGTACGTAATGCGATCGACGGCCCCGTCGGTTCCGGTCGCGCCGATTCCAGTCATGCCTTGAACGACCGAGTCGCTGCGCACGAGACCGACCGCTTGTTGCATGCTGCTGGATCCGAAACTCGTTGCCATCACAGGCATGCTTGGGGTCGGTGCTGGAATTTCGGATAGTTCAGCCAAGACTGGCGCCATGCTGAGTGCCATACCGGAATCTTCGTTCCCGTTCGCGCCGATTTCTTCCAGCGGTTCTTCGGAAATCGCAACTTCGTCGATCAGTTTGAATTCGTCGAGCGATTCGGTCGGTTCGGGTGCGTCCAAAGTTACGCTTGAAGGAATCTGCTCAACCATCACGGGAGCGGCTGCAAGCGCCAGAATCAAGACGACGTGGACCATCAAGCTGACGAGGAAGGCTTGTTTGTCATTATCAAACCAAGACGAGAAGTACGATCCTTCTTCGAATTCGTCCTCTTCCAACTCACCCTCGGCGTCAGCCGCGCTGACGTCCTCGTTCGCGACGGCTTCGCCAACGACTTCGGAATCCTCAGCGAGTTCGGCGGAGGATTCTTCCAGATCTTCAGCGAATTCGTCGTCCATCCGTTTCAGCATCGATTCTGACCTCTAGGCTTCACGATCCGTTTGTATTGAGAAGTGCGTTGATCAGTTAGTCCCAGCCGGCGATTGGCAGCCCTCACCGGCGACATCCTCAACATTACTAGCTTAACAAAACCGACGCCCAGAGTAAAACTGTAAAGCCTTGTCCCGCATCGATTTTGGGTATTGCTGCGGCCGGAAAACCTGCCAGAAATCAGCGAATGAAGCAGCGGAATGTACCCACAAGCTCAGAACTGTTGCGGTAATGTCGCTGATTTGTCCCAGCGTAGCTCGCTGCGCTCGCAATCCTGGGCGGTAAGGCGCAAATCCGTCGGAGTAGGGCGACGAAGTGTTGCGGAACGGGCCGCGTTAGCAGCGAAACGCGGGGCGTTGCCCAACGCGGTTAAACGATTTGGCGAACACCTGCGGGCTGCGCGCTACCCCGAGGGGGCTGTGCAATTGCCTAACACGCAATGGCGCAACCCCTTTGAGGTAAAGGGATTGGTACGACTAAGTCCCAGGGTAGCTCGCGTTGCTCGCAACCCTGGGCTGCAAGGCGCAACTCCGTCGGAGGAGGGCGGGCCGCGTTCGCAGCGAAACGCGGGGCGTTGCCCAACGCGGTTAAACGATTTGGCGAACGCCTGCGGCGTTGTCATTACGCACTAGCAGCAACTAAGCAACCTGCAACTAAGAACTAGCAACCAGCAACCAGCAACCAGCAACTAGCTTGTGACTTCGACGCTGATTCCTACGAAAGATCCTACAAAGATCGCGTTCTCAGTACCTCGTATTTCGTCGGAGCCGGTGCCACCGTTGACTGTCACTCGGCCGGCGACTTCGATACCCACGGTTCCGATGCGAGCGAGCGTGACTAGATCGTCGCCTCCGCCAAGTGACAAGGTTGCCGAGTTTCCGCGAACGGCAGCGAAGTAGACCACGTCGCGATCATCTTCCAGATTGCTTCGCGCTACGTTCGAGGCTCCGGTTTCCAAATTCAGTCTATCGAAATCAGAACTCGTGATTCGAACGGTGTCCAAGCCCGCCCCGGTATTGATCAGGGTGGTGCCATTGGTCACAGCAAAGTTGTCGATTAGAACGCGATCGTTTCCGCCTCCAGTTGTCAGTTGCATAGACCTGCGTGCTGTGAACCCTTTAATGTTGACTATATCGTGGTGCACCTCCAAATCCGCTAAGGTGGGATTAGCACTCGCGGTTCTGATGATTACCGGATTTAGCGAAAGGTCTTTACCATTGGACAGCGCTACGTAATCGCGGCCTGTTCCAGTATCGATGGTTAATCCCGAAGTTTGAAATCGCGGGTGTGGCCCAACGCCCGGTCCTCTCATTGTCACAGCGTCGTTATGGTCTTTAGTGTCTATCGTAACTTTGAGAGAAGGGACGAAGAGCTCCACTGGTTGAGTTCGCCCATTGATTAGAGTCGGACGCCCGTGCGAGATCGGAGTTCCGTTGGCTCTAAAGAATCCTTCAAACGGTTTTCCGGAGATGCGAAACGTCCGTCCCGTACCATCAGCACCGAGAACACTTACCAACTCGATCGAGTTCGCCAAATTATCGCCGCTGATTACCAGTTCACCGTTGACGACATTCGCTAGTACGTTACCTGCCAATACTCGACGATGTTCAAGCGCCTCGAACCGCAGAACTCTTTTCTTCATCACGATGGCCACCTTGAATGAGTTGAGAATATTGGAATGTCACAATATGGGCTTTTGGAAAGTCACATACAAGGTGGCTTGCTGAAAGGTATACCCGGCAAGCGTTACTTTCTATCAAGCCGATTCTAAGTTTTTCAAAAATAAGTTGCGCGAACCCACCGTCGTCGTTTGCTCCGCAAACGAACCGTTTCTCTCGTTTCGATTGCGGAGCAATCGACGACTGAGCGGCAGCGGCGTGAGGTTTGCAAGTAATTGTGGAGGCTCCGACGGAGTCAATCTCGGTAGGCGGCGAATGTTTGCGGCACTAAATGAGCTGGAGAATTTGGGGGTTCTAATGTTTCGTGTATTCACCATTTTAATAGTTGCTTTCTGGGCAATTCCGGTAAACGCGGACGGTTTCGTTTGTAAGATCAGAGGCGAAACTCAGATCTTCGCGCGTGGTAAAACTTACACCGTTCCCGCGGAATGGACGGGTGTGGCGATCGGTAAGGACCTGATTTTGTCAGTCGCTCATCCGATGAACTCGGGAGCGGCGGAGGCTGAGTTCGATGGAAAAGTTGTTCGGTTCGACGTCATCAAAGCCGACAAGCCGCGGGACTTGGCGCTTTATAAGTGCAGAGAACCACATGGTGTGCAGCCCGTCATCGTGGCTGATCGGCACCCAATTACCGCTCGAATCATTGGGTTCACCTATAGCGGCAAGAAGGTGCTCAACTATCCGGTGAGTCCAAATATCGAGAAAGCGAGGATCATTGAAGACGAACCGTTTTTAGTTATGTACGGAGAAGCGTTTCAAGGGATGAGCGGCAGTCCGGTGCTAACCGAAGACGGCAAGCTCGCGGGCATTCAAGCGGCGGGTAATCCCGAGTTGAAAACAACAAGTGCCGCAAGTCTTAAGCAGATTAAAGAGTTTCTGAAAGACGTCGAGTAATTGTTGGTTCCGGTTCGATACTTAAAAACTTGCGCGTTGTGGTTTGCGAACTAGCAGACCACCGACGGACTGAACAAGTGCTTGCACCGAGGGTTTGTCAACTTGCGCCCATTCGCCGTGCTGAATGGGAACAAGCTGGAACTCGCTGACTCCTTCCAAGCGTGACGATGCGACGGACACAGCGCCATCTCCCATACCTTGAGCGAATTCGTCGCTGAGGAGCAATTCGTCGGCGCGGGCGAGCAGGTCGCTGGCGTTTGGCAGAGTGTTGATGCGAGTGCGATCTTTGGTTTCGCGAATGGCAACGGAACTGGCGAGTCGAACGAGCGGTGAGATCGGTCCAGCGGTGCCCGCGACGATGCAGTAACGAACTCCCGGCGCACGCGGGCGGCTATTCAGTTCGCGGAGGAAGTTTGAGTGCGGCACCAATTCTTCGCAGGCTTCACCCAACCCATCGTTAACTAACGATCCAACCAATTCTTGCAAGGATGACGAGCCACCTTGCATCTTGCTAGCGGCATCCGAGAACTCTAACGCATCGGCGTACTGCGCCAGCACGGAACCGTGATTCGGCGGGCAGATCATGATCAACTGATCGACGCAGGGCAATTCGCAATTGGCCGGGGGCGCGGCGGGTTCAAGCGCGTAACGAGCTACTAAGCCGCCCATGCTATGCGCGACGATAGACACTTTGGTTGCGGGCGATTTTTCATGCAGCTCGGCGAGCAGATTTTTTAGCACCGCTCCAGATTCCGCAATCGAGCCATCGTTCGGATACCCGAACACGGCGATGTGCGCATCAGCCGGATGTTGCATCGTGTCATCCAGAGCTCGCGCGAAGCACTCCGCGGCTCGCACGGAACCTTGCAATCCGCCGAGAACCAGAATCACACGCTCGGGCAGTTGGTCCGATGGAGCGAGCAAGCGGAATTCGAACTCAGGTCGACGATCTTTGCCAACTGTGGCTCGCAAGTCGTTCTGAATCGCTTGCCAATGATCGAGGATAACGCCCACGGCAAGCTGATTCGCGGGAGTTTGAATGGCGAATCCTCGCGATTGAGCGTGCGCGGGCGGCAAGTCGATCGCGAGGACGACAGCCGCAGCAAGCATAACACCGCTGAGTTTCGCAAGAGGTATCGCGAGAGGTTTCGATACGGCGTGAGTCGTTAGAGTTTTCAGTGCAAACATCGTTGAAGCTTGTGCAAAGTTCAGGCAGTATTTCCATCGAGCCGCGTTAGGAAAGTGCTTCCAAACAGCCAGAAGGTTAACTGTCCGGTTGCGCAAGTCAAGCGAGCAGTTTTCGGATGGGTTCGCCGTTGTCGCAGATCTTGAATGGACGACCATTCGGTGCGATAAATTCCTGATCGAGCGGCAGGCCCATCGCGCTTGCGATCGTCGCGTTAAAATCAGCGGGTTGTACGGAGTCTTCGTCAGGCGATTGGCCGATATCATCCGATTTTCCGTAGACCGCGCCGCCGCGTATTCCGGCTCCGCACAGCAAGCCCGAGAAGACGCCGGGGTGATGATCTCGTCCCGCGTTTTCGTTGATGATGGGAGTGCGTCCGAACTCCGTTGCGAGGACGACGAGTGTTTCTTTGAGCAGACCGGTTTCCTGCAGATCGCGAATGAGCGCACCGAGCGCGTTGTCGAGATTCTCGATCATCTTGGGTGCGCGATTGTAGATATCTTGGTGGTGATCCCAGCTTCCGAATTCAACTTCGATGAAACGCACACCGGCTTGAACGAGTCGTCGCGCGAGCAGGCAACCTTGGCCGAGAGCGTCTTCGCCGTAGAACTTGCGAGTCTTTTCGTCCTCTTGCTTGATGTCAAAGACCTTCAGCTCGGGGGAGCTCATCAGCTTCACCGCTTCGCGATACGTTTGATCGTAGGCTTCGATCAAGCGGCTATCGTAAGCGCGTTTGAAAGTCTGATCGTATTGATTGGCGAGTGACATGCGATGTTTGAATTGGTCGTCCGCCAAGTAACTGGGGCTCTTCGTGTTCTCGAGTCCGGCCGCGGGATTGGAGATGGGCACGGGAGCGATGGAAGCGGGCAGAAAACCGGATCCCGGATGGCCAGCGGAAGAACCGATGAGCACGTTCGAAGGCAGGCTGCCTGGTTTTTTGGGCAGTGCATGCGCGGCCCAAGCGCCGAGTCCTGGATGGCGAATCGAGTTGAGTTGCGCAAAGCTGGTGTGCATTAAGTAGTTGCCCTGTTCGTGGTCGCCGGTCAGCGTTGTCAGCGAGCGAACGAGAGCGATTTCATTCATCAGATACGAGAGCTTGGGCATCTTGTCGGTGATTTGGATGCCAGGAATGCGAGTCTTTCCGGGCTTCGTCTCACCTTGGCTCTTTGCGCCCGGTTTCGGATCGAACGTATCCAAGTGGCTCATCGCGCCGCTCATGTACAGATAGATCACGCTCTTGGCTTTTCCGGTCGCAGGCGTAACTTGCGCGGCGTGTGCGATCGAGTGACAAGATCGGTTGGCCGCAAAGCCAGCGAAGCTTACGCCCAGCAAACGCGTGGCGGCATCGGCCATGAACGAACGTCGAGTCGATGAGTGATTGATTAACATGTTGTCTCTCACTTGATTCACTTTGTACTGACAGAAGAATTTGCCGTTAAACTTGCCGTTTAATCTTGCCACTGAATTTGCGCACGATGATTACTGCACAAACAGAAACTCGCGCGTGTTGATCAAAGCCCAGACGACGTTTCCGTAACCCATCGCTGTGTCGCCGCGGCTGATTTCGCGCATCGTTATGTCGCGATCTTTTTCAGTGGGTGGACGGCAGAGGATAGTTAGGAACATGACATCCATCACTTGGCGCGGCGAGCCGCAGCGAAGGATACTGTCGTAAATCACGGAGCCTTGTTCGAGCATCATGTGTGTAAACGGTCCGTTGAACATCGTCAGAATCTGCGGCACCGTTGGATCTGTACTGTCGCCTTCGATTGTTTCGCGGTCACATTGACCGAACTGACGCAAGAAATGCTGAGCTGGCAACGGTGCTTGCAGCTCCGAAGCGCGGGCGAGCACTTGGCTGCGATAAGCGGCAGTGTTCATCACTTTGGCGCGTGCCGTCGGGCTGACCGAATCCTCGAACTGCTTAACACGATTTTCGAGTTCGCTGAGCGTGACTTTGGACATGTCCATATCCACCGCATCGCTGAACGCTTTCGTCGACGGCAACTCGAACGGATACGGGTTATAGATTGCGAGTGTAAGGATCGAATCCCAGACTTGTTCCGCCGTCAAGCGTCGCAGAGTCGGGCCGGGGAAGTGATAGAACTCGGTCAGCGAAGGATCGAAATCGCTGCTCTCGCGGCGATACGTTTTTGTGTACATCAGCGTTCGCAGAAACTCTTTTTGATCGAACTTCAAACGAATGAACTCTTGAGTCAGCAGTTCGAGAAGTTCTGGATTTTCGCACGGCGAATCGTCGCGCAGATCATCGACCGGTTCGATCAAGCCGACGCCCATGACGCGTTTCCACAGCCGATTGGCCATGGTTTTGGCGAAGCGAGGGTTCTCAGGCGAAGTTAGCCACTTTGCAAATTGCTCGCGCGGCGTCGCTTGCTTCGCAGTAGAAGGCACATCGCCCCAGAGAACTTTCGGTGCAACGACATCATTCGGTTTCGCGTTGTCGTACTGATAATCGTGGGGCAGTTTCAGTGGACGATTCTTGAATGAAACACGAAACAGATTGGCGTTGACCAGCAGCGCGAGATTGCCGTTCAGTACCGCTTCGGGATCTTTCTTCTTAAGTTCATCGCGCAGTCGCTGAGCTGGATTGCCGTTCGCGAAAGCTGGGGTGCCGCCGCCATCGCGTGTGGCGGTACCGTGTGTGAAGGCAGCCAGTTCGTAGAAGTCTTTTTGTGTCCATTTGTCGAACGGATGGTCGTGACATTGAGCGCATCCGATTTGGGTTCCGAGGAAGACGCGGACAGTATTGTCGACGTGCACGAGCGGCATGCCGGTATCGCGCATCGTGTAACCGACTGCGGGATTCTCCCACATTTTGCCCTCAGCGGTCAGCATTTCGTAAACCCACTGATCGTACGGACGATTGGTGCGCAGTTGCTCTTTGATCCAATCGCGATAAGCGAAGGCAAAGAGGTTGTTATCCGGTCGATCTTTCACACGCAGAATCGACGCCCAGTAGTTGTACATGTGGCTGACGTAGCCCGGCGAGCTGAGCAGGTTGTCGACGAGTGCTTCGTGTTTTTCGGATTTGTCCGTAACGAAGCCGTGTGTTTGCAGGATGTTGGGAATCGTGCCGGTGATGTCGAGATGTGCGCGCTTGACGAAGGTGTAGTCGTCCGCCAGCGCGTTCGGTGTCAGCTTGTGCTTCGTCAAGTTAGCTTCGACGAGCGCGTCGATCTTGGCGGCTGTCGCGCGGGCTTCGCTGCGGCGGCCTGCGGCAACGCGAGCGACTTGCATCGACTGCTTCGGCGCGGTCTTCACAGGTTCCGGTAGACCGTAGCCTTTGAACTTTTGCGAAGGCATCTTCTTCGGCGCTGGCTTCTTCTGAGCCATCGCGTCGGGTGAACTTAGCGCAGTAAACGCAACTGTGCAAAGCAGCAGAAGAAAGTGGGTAAGTGTTCGCATCCGCGTCGTCCCTGGTTAGGCTTCAATGAACTGGACTCGATAACTTTGATGTACGTTACAGTTCGAATTCGTCGTCGGCAGACTTCTCGGTATAAAGCGGCATGTGCCGGTAGTAGACTTCCAACATCATGGTCGCCATGGCGGTTGAATATAGTCGACCGCCGTCGACGCCGTGGTTCCCTGCGGAAAACCAACTGCCCGCTTCGTGACCTACACTCGACTGAGATTTGATCAATCCGTCGCGCATCTTTGTATTCCACTGTTCCCATTCGACGCCACCATAGTGACGCATGACTTGAGTAGCGTAATAGTCGTAATAGAAATCGTCCATATTTGGACCGGTTTTAGCGAGCAGCGCGACGCCTTCTTTGATCCCCGGTTCATCCTTCGACCAGCCCATGTACATGCGGCACAGCAGTCCTACGGCGGTCAGGCTGGGGCGGATACTGGAGCTGGGTTTGAGGTAGCCGTAGTAGGCGCCGTCGTTTGTCGATACGAAGTCGAGAAATTGGGAAGCGCCGCGGAAAGTCTCCGGCGGTACGTTCAAATTGGCCATCGATCCGCTCTTGAGCGCCATGATGCACCAGCCGGCGACGGACGTATCGCCAGGTTGTTGTGGTTGGTACCACCATCCGCCGCCGCGCGGGTCTTGCGCGTAGACAAGATAGTTGATGGCAAGTTGTGCGGGTTGAACCAAGTCGGGATCGCGGGTCATCGCGTAAGCTTCGCAAATTGCGATCGAAGCGAGTCCGTGTGAGTACATCGAACCACCGGGTTCATGCCACGATCCGCGCGGGATTTTGCCGGGTGTGGCATCCATATTCTTGATCAAAAAGGCGAGCCCCTTTTTGATCGTATCCTTGTACTTGCCTTTGAGGTGCGTTTGGCCAGCTCCGAGAAACGGAAGAATGGCGAGCGCGGTTGCTGCGTTCACGGCTTCGGGTTTCTTGCCGTCGTCTTTGCATTGTCCGCGACAAAACTTGGAGCATGCGAACGTCCAGCCGCCATTGGGAGCTTGATGCTTAGCGATCCATTCGAGCGCTGCGGCGACCGATTTTTCGCTGGCTGCCGTTCCTCCAAAGCGTTCGAGCATTTCGCCTCGCATACCTGCGGAGCGACCGTTAAGCGAAGTCATCATGCGGCTGAGTCCGGAGCCCATCATCGCGCTCGGCAGAACGCTTTCGGTGACGCTGTGCATCGAGAGCGACGCGGAGCCGGCGACGGTTGAAATCTCAGTCGTCGTAATTTCGGGCATCGTCACGACTTCGCTGATCATGGCCGACGGCGCTGAGAACGATTCGCTTACCTGCTCCGCTTCAGCGGTCTGCATCGGTCCAGGCATTTCGGTATCGTCGAGCGTTTCGCCTTCGTTGCCTCCGCCGGCTTCTAGCGCGGTTCCGATCGCTTCTTGAATCGGATCCATCGACATCGCGGCTAGTAGGAACAGAATTCCGACATGCACTCCGAGGCTGATCATCCAGCTTGGCACCGCGGTTAAATAGAATCGCCGTTTGACTAACGCAGCTTGGGTCAGCGGTGCCGGTTCGGCTTGTTCAGTTTGTTCTTTCGGCTCAGTCGGTTGCGCGCCGGGCTCGGTTGGTTTCGTGGTAGCGGCGGCCGGGTTGGCGGCCGTGTTGGCAGCGTCTGCAGTGGGTTGCTGGCCGAGTTGGTTGGAGTTTGCGACGATCGGCTGCTGCGCGGGAGGAAGCTCCGCGGCGAACGGATCGAAGGCGTCTGGCAGATCGCTGCTGAGAGCCAGGTTGGGTGCAAAGTCGGCTGGAACGTCGGCTGCAAACGGGTCGAGACCATCGTGGCTTGCGGGCGACATGCCGCTGGGCGTTAACTCGGAACTGAGGTCGATCGAGAACAGGTCTAACGGAGCGGTGGCATCGTCGGTCTGAGCCGACAGGGACTCAGCCAATTTTTCTGTGTCTTTCAGCTTCAGTACGTCACGGCGTTCCATACTCGTAACTTACCCCAACGAATGTCGCAAAGATCGATAGATGAGAAAAGTTCCAGTGGGTGCCGCCGCGATCAATCAATGCAGATTGCCGCGGTCGCCAGTGGAGTCGATCTACAAATTAGTGTACACAGACAGAGCGATTCAGACCCCTAAGCGGCCTCATGGAAAGCGGCAGATGGTAAGAAATAGGCGCCGAATCGCCAGAATAAAGCGATCGGGTGGGTGTTTGGGGTTCGGTTCATGCAAGAAGTAGCGGATAACAGTCGTTGATTGCTCCGCAATCGATGCGGAAGTTGCGTTTCGTTTGCGGAGCAAACGACGACTGCTATGGGTTTCGTTTGCGGAGCAAACGACGACTGCCTGACTTCACGGGACCTTAATTGGGGAGCGATTGCGAGGTTGGGTCGAGTGGAGTAAGACAACTTGCTAAATTGCTGCTGCTAACAAGCCTTGGCTGCGTCAGAATCTTGTTGTTGTCAGTATCTTAACTGTCCGTATCGCTGCCGCCCGTGAAGCTAACTTTGGAATGGACCGAGCACTTTGAATTCGCAGGAACAGAATACTGGGCACAACAATTCGGCTTCGCGATTGTTGTTTGCTGCGGCGGCGGCGTTTTGCGCGTACTTTTGCATGTACGCTTTTCGCAAACCGTTCACGGCGGCGACGTTTGAAGGACTCGCGTTTGGCGGGCTGGGGTTGAAGACGGTGCTCGTCTTGTCGCAATTGCTGGGCTACACGGTATCGAAATTCATCGGCATCAAAGTTGTCTCGGAGATGCGCAGCGAGTATCGCGCGGCAGCCATCATCGCTCTGATCGCTTTGGCAGAGTTAGCGCTGGTTGGGTTCGCCTTTCTTCCGTTGCCACTGAAAGTGCTGATGTTGTTCCTGAACGGATTGCCGCTGGGAATGATTTTTGGTTTGATCCTTTCGTACTTGGAAGGTCGCAAGCAAACTGAAGCGCTGTCGGCGGCGCTGTGTGCGAGTTTCATCATGTCCTCTGGAGTCGTGAAGTCGGTGGGCGTGGAGCTGATGCTAAAATACAACGTGTCCGAGTTCTCGATGCCGATGGTGACCGGAGCGCTCTTCTTCCTGCCTTTGTTGTTGGCCGTTTGGGTTCTGCAATCGACGCCGCCACCAGACAACGAGGATCGCGACTTGCGGACCGAGCGGATTGTGATGAGCGGCGATGATCGAAGGAACTTTTTTGTTGCGTTCCGACCCGGGCTAATCTTGCTGATCATCGTCTACGTAATGTTGACGATCGCGAGAACGTTGCGCGATGACTTTGGAGTTGAAATTTGGCGCGACATGGGAGTCGTGGAAACTCCGTCAGTGTTCACCACGTCTGAGACGTGGGTTGGAATCATTGTGACCGCCTTCAGTGCATTCACGATTTGGATCAGGAATAATCTGTTGGCGATACGAGTCACTGTGCTGCTGATGTGCGCGGCGTTCGTATTGGTGATCGTATCGACGATGATGCATCGCGGCGGTTTCTTGTCGCCTTTCGTGTTTATGGTCGCGTGCGGAGTTGGATTGTATGTACCTTACGTGGCGTTTCATACTTCGGTGTTTGAACGCCTGATTGCGGTCGCGCGGATGCCAAGCAACTTGGGGTTCTTGATGTATATGGCGGATTCGATCGGTTACCTTGGTTACGCGATCATCATTGTCGGTCGTACGCAACTGCAACAGACTCCGCAAATCTTGCCGTTTTTTCGATGGTCGTTGCTCATCGCTGCGCTGACGTCGATCGTGTGTCTGTTGAGCGCCCTGGTTTATTTTCAACGCAAGTTAACTCGGAAGAAGGTGGTTGAGGTGCTCGAGCCGCAACAGCCGCTTGATCAGAACTCCGCTGCGCTGGAAAACGGAGCTGGACTTTGACAACTGGAAAGCAAATTAGCGATAGTCGCGCAGCGATCTTTGTTGGACCGAATGAGCCGATGCAGTTGCGCAGGTTGCAGGTGCCTGAATTGCATGCGCGCGAGGCGCTCGTTGAGATCGAGTGTTCGACGATTTGTGGTAGCGATCTGCATACGGTCAAAGGCATGCGCAAGGAACGCTGCCCAACGATCTTGGGGCACGAAGCGATTGGTGTTGTTGTGGCGGTTGCCGATCTGCCACTCCAGGATGTGCATGGAGTCGCATTGCAAGTTGGCGATCGAGTGACTTGGTCGACGTCGATTTCGTGTGGCGAGTGTGATCGTTGCCGAGCTGGTTTGCCGCAGAAGTGTCGATCGTTGGTGAAGTACGGACACGATTTAGCGGAGGGACGCACGGCGCTGTGCGGTGGTTTAGCGGAGTACTTGTTATTGCAAAGTGGTTCGGCGGTTGTTCGAGTTGATTCTCAGTTGGCCGCCGAAGTGGCTTGTCCAGCGAACTGTGCGACAGCGACGGTTGCATGCGCGATGCGCTATGCAGCGCCCATCGAAGGTTCGAGGGTATTGATCTTCGGTGCGGGCATGCTGGGACTGACCGCCGCCGCGATGGCCAAGTCGATGTCGGCAGCGAGTGTTACAGTCGTCGATACATTGCCAGCGCGGTTGTCGATGGCAGAGCGCTTCGGAGCTGACCAAACGTTGCCTTGGGAATCCGACGCGGAGCACTTTCGCAAAACGATTGCTGACCAATGCGGGTTCGATCAGTTCGATGTGGTGCTCGAGTTCTCGGGAGCTGCGGAGGCGGTCGCGATCGCGTGCCGGGTCTGTGATATCGGCGGTCGCGTGATCTTGGTTGGGACGGTGATGCCAACACCTGACGTAGCTTTGGATCCAGAAATGATCGTGCGACGTTGCATGACGATTCGCGGCGTTCACAACTATGCTGCGGTGGACTTGGTGGCTGCGCTCGATTTTCTGAATGAAGCTGGATCGAAATATCCGTTTGCAGAGTTGGTCGAACGCACTTTCGCGTTGACGGATATCAACAATGCGATCGAATACGCGATAGCGAATCGACCTGTACGTGTCGCAGTAAGACCCTGATAGAAGTCCACAGTAGAATGACCAGCGAGAAATGCCCCCAGGAGAAGAAACGAGATTGAATGATGAGTGCCGTTGAAGAGTTAATCACGCTGTTGGAGTTGCGAGGCGATTCGCAGTACGGTGGTGAAGCGGTAACGCAGTTGGAGCACGCATTACAAGCGGCCGCCTTGGCGGAGCGTGAGCAGGCGCCGGCGACGCTAATTGCGGCTGCGCTGTTGCATGA
Source organism: Pirellulaceae bacterium (assembly GCA_041739135.1). Taxonomy (GTDB): domain Bacteria; phylum Planctomycetota; class Planctomycetia; order Pirellulales; family Pirellulaceae; genus Aureliella. The sequence continues at coordinate 44,765 of JBGSOM010000118.1, read as the reverse complement.
CGTTGGGCATCTGCTTCACAATTTGCCTGATCACGCACCGGACGAGGGCATCGACGATCGTCATGAAACAAGTGCGGGACATTACTTGCGCAAGTTGTTTCCAGACGCAGTGACGGAACCAGTGCGATTGCATGTCGCGGCAAAACGTTACTTGTGCGCGGTCGATTCTGAGTACATGAGTTTGTTAAGTCAGCCGTCGATTGTAAGTCTCGGTTTGCAAGGCGGGCCGATGTCGGCTGAGGAGGTTGCGGCGTTTCGGCAGTTACCGCACGCTGAGGATGCAGTGCGATTGCGCAAGTGGGACGACGAAGCCAAGGATCCGGAGCTTGTGACGCCGCCTTTATCGCACTTTGCGCAGTACGTTCGTGAAGTTCAGTTGAAAGCAGATTGCACATGAGCACACACTTTGACGTAATCGTTGTCGGCAGCGGTATCGTTGGCTTAGCGCACACTTGGCGGGCGGCTAAACGCGGATTGCGAGTGCTGTTAGTTGAACGAACCGCAGTCGCACAAGGCGCTTCGATTCGTAACTTTGGAATGTTGTGGCCGATTGGACAACCGGCAGGCGAACTGCTCGATATCGCTTTGCAGTCCCGCAAACTGTGGCTGGAACTGGACGCGGCGGGCGTTATCGAAATTGAACAATGCGGTTCTATTCATGCCGCGCATCGCGATGACGAATGGGCTGTGATAGAAGAGTTCTGCGAGCGCGGCGGACACGACGTTCAATTGCTGAGTCCGGACGAAGTGATCAAGCGGGCTCCGATTATTAATCCCGAAGGTCTGCGCGGCGGTATGTTTAGCGCTTCGGAAATGCGCGCGAATCCGCGTGTTGCTTCGGCCCAAATTGCGGCTTGGTTAGAATCGCATCACGCGGTGACTTGTTCCTTTAATACGACCATCGTTGCCGTCGATAACCGCACCGTCTGCGCGGCTGATGGTCGCAAATGGACCGCGGACCGAATCGTGATTTGCAGCGGTAGCGATTTACAGTCGTTGTATCCCGAAGTGTTGCAGAACGCGGGCGTGAAGCTGTGCAAGTTACAGATGTTGAAAGCTCGGCAGCAATTTTCGATAGCTGCGATGCCGCATGTTGCGAGCGGTTTGACGTTGCGTCATTACCATTCGTTTGGCGTGTGCCCAACTCTGCCAGCTTTGAAACGGCGCATCGCAACGGAAACGCCAGAGCTCGACCGCTATGGCATTCACGTCATGGCTTCCATCTTTAATAACGGCGACATTCTGCTGGGCGATTCGCATGAGTACGATGCAGACATCAGCCCATTCGATAAAGCGGAGATCGACGAATTAATGGTGCGTGAACTGCGCAAAGTGATTCGACTGGACGACTGGACGATTCACGAGCGTTGGCATGGAATCTATGGAAAGTCGACTGAGTTCCCGGTGATTGAGCGCGAGCCCGAGTCGCAGGTGCATGCCTGCGTTGGAACTGGTGGGGCAGGGATGACGATGGCGTTCGGATTGGCTGAGCGCGCTTGGAAACGTTGGATGGGAGATTGCGAAAGTGCAAGCTAAGTTGAATTTTCTCAAAGCGGTTGTGTTCGATTGGGCGGGCACGGTGATCGATTTCGGCAGTTGCGCTCCTGCAGCGGTGTTCCAAAGTGTGTTTCGTTCGCGCGGGATCAACATCACCGCCGAACAAGCTCGCGAGCCGATGGGCATGGCGAAGCGCGAGCACATTGCCGCGATCGCTCGGATGCCTTCCGTTGCTGCTGCGTGGAATGACGCAACCAATCGCGCGTTTACGGAAGCGGACATCGATTCGATTTACCAAGAGTTTCTGCCGTTGCAAAAAGAGATTCTTGGCGATTACTCAACGCTGATTCCAGGGGCTGCGGAGGCGGTTGCGGCGTGTCGCGAGATGGGATTGAAGATCGGTTCGAGTACTGGGTACACGCGCGAGTTGATGCAAGTCGTTTCGGCTGCGGCGCGCCCCCAAGGCTATGAACCCGATTGCGTGATCTGCGCCGAAGACGCTCCGCGCGGTCGACCAGCACCGTATATGCTTTTTGAAGCGGCGAAGCGGATGGACGTGTATCCGATGTGGGCAATTGTCAAAGTGGATGACACACCGGTCGGAATCGAAGCGGGCCGCAATGCAGGTTGCTGGACAATCGGCGTGACTCGGACCGGAAATTGTGTCGGAAGAACCGAAGCTGAATTGGCTGAACTGGCCAGCCACGAAGTGCAATCGCTGTGTGAAGCGGCGAAGAAGAAATTGCAGGAAGCCGGTGCGCACTTCATCGTCGAATCCGTAACCGAAGTTCCTCAGTTGCTGGTCGCGATCGACCAGCTCGCGATGCAGGGCAAGTTGCCGATTTGAGTACTCTCGTTTGAGTGCCGCTTGACTTGCGCTCGCACTCGTACTCAATGAAATGGTACTCGTGCTCGATTCGACTGCACTCAAGTCGAGTACGAGTACGAATCAATGTCTTTCTGCAAACTGCTATTTTTCGCCCAGCCCTGGCGGTGCTTTCCGAGTCACATGAAGCTATGCAGCGCGAGAAGCTAGCAAAGCTGCTGGTGGCGTGCGGAGATTGCAATCGCGTGCTAAGTTAGAAGTTGGCGGAGTTAACTTTGAAACGATGAACGCTTTTGACTTGGCGAACGAATGAGTTTCGATATGCGATTGGCTTTGGTTGTACTGGCTGTCTTCTTCACTGCGCAAACGCAACTGATAGGACAAGTTGGATTGCCACCCGGACGCTTGGATGCGCGCGTCGCGCGGGCGATTGAGGGTATTCCGTTCGGTGTGTTTTCGATCGATGTTCCACTTCCTCCAGGATTCAGCGCCGATTCGGTTCGCGTGCTCGTTCAAGATGCAGAGAATCGAATCTTCTATCCGGCCGTCAATGTTCGTACGGTTGAAGTTGTTGAGCAACCGGCGCCGGAGGGTGGCCGTTTGATCGGTGGTGGAGCGCTCGTGGATCGATTGCGGAATGCGATTCGTGGGAAAGAGAAGCGGCAAGTTCCAGTTGCGGTTCAAGTTACCGCACTATTTCGTGGCGCCGGACCGTTGGACGTGCAGCTTGTCGGGGACATTCAGCAACGGATGACGGTTCAGCCCGCGCGCGATCCGGTGGCGCATCAAGCGATGTTGTCGGATTGGTGGAACGATTACTTGTTGGCGGCAAAGAGAGCGGTGGAAGCTGGCGATCATCCAGCACTGGTTCAGAAGTATTTAACCAGCATGTTGGCGCGGCGGTTTGGGTTGGAGTATGTGGACCTCGATCCGCCCGATCCTGAAAAGAAACCACTCGCCCAGCCGCTCGACACACTCGCATTGTTGGCTGCGATCGAACCGCTGCGCGATGAAATGCTAGAAGATGTCCTGCGCAGTCCGAGCTCTGCGAGTCTTGCCAATCAGCCGCTTCCGCAGAGTCCGAGTTGGGTGGAACCGGCTTTGCCACCAGTGCCAAACGAACTGGTCGTCGAACCGATGGCGGCGCGCGTTCCACCGGAGTGTTTCTATCTGCGATTCGGTTCGTTCAACAATTACATCTGGTTCCAAGAGCTTTCAACGCGTTTCGGAGGCGATATCGCTCAAGCGGTGTTCATGCGCGGTTTCAACTACGAAGCCAGCGCGCGAATGGAACGAATGTTGGGTGCCAAGTTGACTGCGATTGCGAAGATGTTTGGCGATCAATTGATCGATGACATGGCGCTGATCGGTACTGATCTGTACGTCAAAGAGGGAGCGAGTCTCGGTGCGTTATTCTCGACTAAGAACGCGGGACTGCTGATGACTTCGATGCAAGGCGATCGCAAAGCGGCGTTGAAAGCGAACGCCGACGCGTCGCTCGATACCGTTCAGATCGCTGGCCGCGCCGTCTCGATGCTCAGCACGCCGGACAATCGTTTGCGCTCCTTCATGGCGAGCGATGGCGATTATGTGTTCGTTACGACCAGTAGCACTTTGATGAGGCGATTCCTGGAAGTCGGGGGCGGTGGGCCATCGTTAGCTTCGCTGCCATCGTTTCAATGGTCGCGAGCTTGGATGCCGGAAGCGAACAATTACAGCGTGTTCGCGTTCTTCTCGCCTGAGTTCTTCCACAACTTGGTAAGTGCACCGTATCAAATTGAACTGCGCCGGCGTTTGGAAGCGATCGCGCATCTTGAGATCGCTGAGGCAGCAAGTGCTGCGGCGCGAGCGGAAGGTGAAACGCCTGACGACGTGGAACAACTGAAAGCGGCTGGGCTGTTGCCGGATTGGTTTGATCAGCGCGCGGACGATTCGCGGACGCTGAACGATAAAGGTCGATGGATCGATTCGCTGCGCGGTGCGCGTGGATCATTTCTGCCGATCGCAGATGTTGAATTGCAACGTGTGAACGATATCGAAGCGGATGGATATTCTAAGATCGCATCGTTCTATCAAGACAAGTGGCGGCAGATGGATCCGCTGCTGATCGGTCTGCGAAGATTTAAAGTGGAAGGCCAACCGGGCGTCGAACGTGTCGCCGTCGAAGGCTATATCGCTCCGTTCGGCCAGCAGAAATACGGTTGGATCGCGAACATGTTGGGGCCAGCCACGCAGGTCGAGCTGGCTTTGCCTGAGGATGATTTGGTATCCGTGCAGTTTCATATGAGCGGTGCGAATCCGATCGGTCGACCGACTCAGGATTATCATCTGTTCGCAGGTGTAAAGGACATGCTGCCACCGGCGCCCGAAGAGACGAAGGGCTTGATCAAGACACTGCGAGCGCTGCAAGCGGTACCGGGTTATCTCGGAGCTTGGCCGATGCCGGGCTTGCTCGATCAACTGCCGTTGGGACTTGGAGGCGGACCGCCTGATTACGCCGGCTACTCGCGAATGCTTGGCGGATTGTGGCGCTGGCAGGGCGGCGGATTCAGTTTGCTTTCGTTTGATCGCACGATCATCGATAACACCATTCCGCAGTTGGCAACGTTGTCGGCGCCAGACAATGCGCAAGCGCGATTGCGCGTTAGCAATTTGCAAGGCACCAAGTTGTCATCCTGGATCAATGGCCAGTGGTATGAACGCGGTTGGTCGGCTTCACACGGAAATGCGAGATTGCTCGACAGCATGAGTCAGCAATTGAAAGTTCCCAGCGATCAAGCGCTCGCCGCAGCACAGCGATTGCTGGATGTGCGCTTGCAATGTCCGTTGGGTGGAACCTATCGCTTTGAGCCGCTAGCAGGCAGCGCGGCAGTTGGTAACGACGCAGAACGCGGTTGGTGGGTCAGTTCAGCTTGGCAAGAAGCGGTGCTGATGCAGAACGGCAAGATCGGACCACCTCAACAATACTCCGCACCGTGGCTCGATTGGTTTCGTGGCGGTCGAGTCCACTTGACTCAGTTACCTGAACGCGTCGCGATTGTCGGAACAATCGATCTCGAGTTACCGCCTCTGGTGCAATCAGTTGTTAAGGGTGCAGGCGACGAGGATAAGGATGTTGCTCCGCCGATGAATTTCGATCTGTTTCAGTTGCCATTCAAAATGTTTGGTGACGGGAAAAAAGAGAAGGCGCCCGAGAAACCCGAACGCAAGAGCTTTTAGGATTTTGCAGCACAATCGCAACTGTGAAAAGTCGCAGGTGGCGAAGCCCTCTGTGTTAAGTTCGTTTGCTCGAGCGCGGTGCGTCTTGATGGCGAGCAAGCGTTACATAGCCCGCGTAACTGCGACCAATCCCAAGTGTCAGCCGTTACAACCATCGGCGAGCGAGCGACGCTTTGGTGCAGCACGCGTTCCAGCGACGAAGCGAGTGGCGGTTCGAAATGGCCGGCAGTTTGCAAGTGTTCCATTGCGCCGTTACCGCTTCGCGTGGGGATGATCGTGACATGGCGCGCGCCCCATTGCCGAGCCGCTTCGATAGAGGCCAGACACCACTCAACGCCTGCCGCTTCGCTCAGCCCCGGCGGTCTGAGCAGTACGAAGAGCCGCACGTCGACTCCCATTTCAATCAACTGCAAAGTTGCAGTGCGCACTTCGTCGACTGTCACTTGCTTGTTCAGCCCACGAAGGATGTCGGGTTCAACCGTCTCAAGTCCCATCGCAACTTCTAATCGACCTTGCAAACGTCGCGCGAACTGAGCGATGCGCTGCGACGTCAACTTCGGATGATTCTCGACGACGACTCGTTCAAACTGAGCAACAAGCTCCGCGATCGCTGGCAGATCTTCGGTCGGAACGTTGTAAGGCGCGAAGAAATTGCTGGCGTTGTAAAGCTTGATCCAGCGTTGATGCGAATGTGCAGTTATAGCAGTCCGCGATGTGAGAGCGTACCGAATTTGCGCTGGCAAGTTACCGCGCGGCGTTGGACCGTGATGCGTGGTCTTCCAAAGATCGCACATCGTGCAACGGAAGCTACATTCGCTGCCGCGGAGCAGCACTGTGATTACAGTCGCTGTCGCTGCTGAAGAGTCCGTTGCAGATTCTGTTGCCTCCAGTTCATCCAGCACTGCAACGGGCAACGGACTTGCTTCAGGTCGGATGATGTGTGGACGCAGCGCAACGATCTGCTCAGTTGTCAGTGCTGGATTGCTCACGGGCTAGCAAACGTTACTTGCCTGCCCAATAATCGACAACGAGTGCTTTGTCCAAGTGCGGTTTGAGCACTTCAACGAATGCAGCATGGGCGGGATGCGGCAGATAAGCTTCGCGATCCTTCTCGCTCTTGAACGTAATCAAGAAGCAATGGGTAAAACCTTCGTTCAAACCTTCCGGGCTATTGTTCGTGCCGAACTCGAACTCAGCGACCGCTGGAATCTTGCTTGGTAACTCGCGAAACGCATCGACCACTTTCTTGATGTCCGCTTCCGATGACGAATCTTTGAACTTGAAAATTACTACATGGCGCAGCAGTTTGGATTCTTCATCCTTAGCGGTCGCATTTGAAAGTTGGCTGATCGCCACCGTGAATCCTCCGAAAAGTAAAATTCCAGCAAAGAGCCCGAGGAAGTTTCGTGTACCTGAACAGCAGTTCATTTCTATACTCCGTGTTTCATTGGGTTATTCGACAAGCCGCTGGCAGTGCGGTTAGCGAACACTCGGCGGGTGACTGAGGTCTCGACAATGAGTCTCGAAAATGAGTGGTGTCGAAACGAGTTGTGTTTACATTGGGTGGAACTGATTGTAACTGAAGCGCATTGATTGGCCAATTTGTAACTGGGCCGGATTCTGAACGATTCGAGGTCGACTGCGTCGATCAAAAAAGTGACGCGGTGTCGATTGTCTCGTAGATCATCCGATTTCGTTCGCGGACGCTGGCAATCAGAAGCAGTTCGTTTACGTCAAATTGTGCGAATTTTGTGGCGGAATCTTGTGCAAGACGCGTCGCGATCTGCTCCTGTTCAGCGTTGCGATTGATGCGACCGAGTGTCAGGTGGGGCGAGTAGCCGCGACCGTCCGCGGGCGCGCCGACATTGACGAGCGAGCCGTCCAGTCGCTGATGTAACAGAGACAGTTGTTCAGTACCTTGCTCGATCCCAGCCCAGAGGACGCGCGGCGGTTTGTTTTTCGGAAAGGCTCCCAGGCCCACTAGTGCAACTGAGAACGCTTCGACACCGTCACAAGCAGCGCGCATCTGATTGCAGACTTCCGGCAACTGTCGATTATCGATATCGCCGAGAAATTTTAGAGTCAGATGCAATTGATCGGGTTGTGTCCAACGAACACCGGCAAGTTCGCTGGAAAGTTGCTTAAGCAGACGCAGCATGACTTCGCGCGCCGGCGAACCGACTTCGACGGCGATGAAGGTCCTTGTCGTTTGCATCGTTACTTGCCTACCGCTTGCGCCCAAAACTCTGGTGCACCGTGATGTAATCGAGCGCCAACTTGCGTAATCACTTTGTTACACAACGCGTTGGCTCCGCAGGCAGACAGAATCGGCGAATGACCGTGCGTGATACCATACATGAAAGCACCCGCAAACATATCACCAGCGCCTGTCAAATCGCGAGGCGTGCAAGCGACCGCAGGAACTTGACCTTCTTCGCCACCGAAACGCACAAACGCTCCGTTGGGTCCATCTGTCACCACTGAGTTTGCCACCATGGTCGACAGCTTTGCAAAGGCGTCCGTGGAATTCTTGGTTTGCGTGACAGCGGCAGCTTCCGGTGCGTTGCAGAACAGCAGGTCACTTTGTGCGAGCGCTTCGCGGAAGACATCGCCAAAGACTTCTGGAATGAACGCATCGGAACATGTCAGCGCGATGCGCGTTCCGCTGGCTTTCGCAACTCGGATCGCTTCGCGGATTGCGTGCTGTCCAGTCTCAGGGTTGGCGAACACATAACCTTCGATGAACAACCATTGCGACTTAGCGATTCGGTCTGCATCGATGTGCTTTGCCGACAACTGGCTCGACACAGCTAAGCAAGTCCGCATCGTTCGCTCGGCATCCGGAGTAATAATAGCGAGGCAGGTGCCAGTGGTTTCACCGACCAAAATCGGATTGCCCATATCGATCTTCAGTTGCTCGAACTCTTCGACATAATGCAAACCGTAGCGATCGTCGCCGACGCAGCCGATGAAGGCACCGCGTCCGCCCAGTTGCGAAAGACCGATGATCGAGTTCGCGACCGACCCGCCGCTGACCAGTTTCAGATCATGTTTGCCGTGGAAAAGACTGAACAGGGTTTCCTGTTCCGCCTTGTCGACCAAGCGCATTGTGCCGCGTTCGAAACCAAGCGATTCGAATTCGGCGTCGGTGAGTTCGAGGAAGATATCGACCACAGCGTTACCCAAACCGCACACATCGAACTCGCGCATAGTTTCCTCAACTGATTCCTGCGGTACACCGCTTCAAAGTTTTTAAATTCTGTGAGCTGGGGATTATTGCTCAGCGGGGCGGATTTGGCTAGGCTTGCCGCTGTTGCTGGAAGATATCTACGCGTTTTCAGGTCGGCTTTTTGCACTGTTTGCATGAAATTGATGATTCCTTATCGCCCCCATCCGTTGCTGAGAAGCGGTCATTTGCAAACGCTGATGCTGGGGGTCTCTTACGGCGACCGGCCACCGCATCAGGCGACGGAGATTCGAATCCCGCTGGCCGATAGCGAGATGCTCGCAGTGCATGAAGAGTGCGGCGAGCCGCTTAGCGAAGACACTCCGACCGCGATTTTGATCCATGGTCTTGGTGGGAATCATCGCAGTCCGTATTTGCAGCGCATCGCGCGGCAGTTGCGAGCTAGCGGAGTGCGTGTGTGGCGAGTTGATTTGCGGGGAAGCGGCACCGGGCTCAGTTTGGCTTGGCGTCCCGCCCATGCGGGGTGCAGTGCTGACCTCGCAGCGATCGTTCGCGCGGCTCATGAACACTACCCCCATTCTCCGCTACGAATCGCCGGGTTTTCGCTCGGGGGCAACGTGTTGTTAAAGATGCTGGGCGAAACTGCTTCGGGCGAGCCGCTCGCGGAGCTGATCGATCTGAGTTGGATTGAGCATGCGGTGGCCATCGCGCCGCCGATCAATCTTCACGACTGTGCGAACAACATGGACCGAGTCAGCCGCAGAGTGTACACACGTTATTATTTGAAGGTACTGGATAAGCAAGTCGAGCAGCGGCGCGCGCAATGGCCCGCTTGGCAAGCGATCGCTCGCGAGCCGAAAGTGAGATCGATTCGACAGTTCGACGCGCGCTACACAGCTCCGCTGAGCGGCTTTCGCGATACGAATCATTACTATGATGTCGCGAGCTCCGATCAGTGGCTGCCGCATATCAAGACGGCGACAACAATCTTGGTCGACCAGCATGATCCGATTGTGACCGCAGCGAGTTTTCAGCGCACTTCGTTCGATCCACACTTTGTAAATATGGAACACACCAAACACGGCGGGCATTTAGGTTACCTCGGCCTCGACGATCGAGGCCGAACCATGCGCTGGATGGATCATTACGTCGTGAACATGATGCAGTATGCCGTTCTTAAGGCGGACCAAAACCGAAAGGCACTGGCGTTGGTAGAAACGGAAAGAATGGAAACACGTAAACTGGAACTTCCGGATTAGGTTGATACTGCGGCTCATAGACCGGCGAATTGTAAACCACGCCAATCGGATCAGTGATGCGACTGCCTCGCAGTCGAAACGTTGCGGCAGCCGACGAGCTGAAGGTGACGGAGTATTGACCAGGCAGAAACATTTTGCTGACGCCGCTGGTAGGCTGGCCAGGACGAGCCGTTTGCCGATGGATCAATCGCCCGCTCAGGTCGCGAATGGTCATCGTTACCGGAGCCAGTGTGGCAGTTAAAAAGAAGTTGAACATCTGAGAGCGCGCGATGTACAGCGATTGTTCCACGTTGAAACCAGCGCCGGCGGTCAGCCGCCCGGAAGTTAGCGCGTTGAGCTCCGCAGGAATGGTTCCGAAGTTGACATGCAAGTTGTAGTTGCCAGTCGCGGGTTGCAATGGAGCCTGCACGCGGATGAAGTAAGTAGCGCGCGATGGAACACCGAGCAACTCGACTGCGAAACTCTCATTGCTGCTTTTAATAATCTGAGTTGCGACGGGCTGCTGATTACTATCGAGCACTTGGATACGAGGCACGATGCCATTTGCGAGAGCGCGACGTACCGTGACGGTCATGACCCAACTGGAAATCGTATTCGTTGCGCGCGGCGCTCTCACTTCGAAGAAATCAACATCCGTCGGATCGCTGATACTGCCCGTCGCTTCGAGATCACGTTCGGAAGGCTGCCCCGGCTGAACTCTTAACGGAATTGCAGTAAGCGGCGTATCGTCCAGATGCAGATCGTCTTCAAAAATGGAGGCTGCTGGGTTCTTGAACAGTTGATCGACGTTTTCTGGCGCGAGCGATTCGTAGCGGCCTCGCAACACAGCGTCGATTGAAATGCCGGTGGGTTGCAGCAGTCCGTCGAAAGTAACTGCCACACCATAACGACCAAACTTGTAGGTTGAGTGCGTCGCCGCATCAATGCGCAGGAAGTACTTACCATCACTTACTGATTGCGGGATCTGAATTGTGACAACCGTACCATTGCTATTCACGCCCAGCTTCGTCTGCAAAACGCGACCAGCGCTATCAATCAACCAGACGCGGGGCGTCAACATGCTGATCCCCGATGTCTGTACGCGAAACGTTATCGGTCCTTGATAACCGTCGAGTGTGCGGACTTCAAAGTAATCGAGGTCCGTCGCGCTGCCGATATCACCGTAACCGATGATCGGAGTCGATCCATCGTAGCCGCCCGACTCAACGGAAAATCGAATTCGAGTTGCATCCTTCAACGTGTTATTTCCAGCACGACCTTCGTTGAAGTCGACTGCGCGCCTTCCATACAACTCTGTTATCGCCGCAATATCACCGGCGGTAAGCACAGCGGGTGTATGCACTGTTGGATACATAACTGAATTGGTGTCGGTGCTATGATCGAGTCCTAATACGTGGCCCATTTCATGCATCAAAACAGCGTAGAGTTTCTCCGGCGTGAACTGCGCGCGCGTGTTGATGATGATGTCGCCGGCATAAGTTCCAGTGGTAGTGTGCGACGGTGGAATCGAAACCGCGAGGGCGTCGTCACCGAGTGGCAGCCCAGCAACACGTATATCTCCAAAGCGCACATCACCCTGAGGGGCGCCAGCGACACCAATAGGTTGTCCACCATCATTGACTAAACCAATGTTCAAGTTCGCTGCATTCGCCCACGTCTGTGCAGCTTGCAGGATCATGCGCTGCCAAGTCACTCGCGCCATCTGCGCGTCAAGTGCTGTACTCAGTTGACTCGATTCCGTTTCAACCCGCGTACCATCCGGAACAATACTCATCGTCAAATGCGTCGAGTCCGCCCAAGGGATCCCGAACTGTGCCGGAGTCCATCGCTCTTCGAGTTGTTCGCATCGCAGGCTGCGATTGTTGCGTTTCTGTTTTGTCTTCAACATCTTTTTCCGCCAAGTTACTGTAAGTGTACCGCCGCTTCCAAGACGGCTTTGAACTGTTCCGAATCGCGAAGTACTTTGAGATCGCCATCCGTTTCCATTGTTTTCTTGAGCTCTGGAGCTTTGCGCAATGTTTCCTTCAGTAGGTTCATCGCGAGCGCATGATCTGCATCCGAGTCTGACGCCAACAGCAATGCGCTTGCAGCTTGATAGCAGACCATAGCGCTGCGATCGAGTTGCAAAGCTGCGTTCACATCGGCGCGGGCGGCGCTGAGATTGCCCTCGCGAGCGTACAACGTCGCGCGCGAAGAGTAGAGACTCGCTCGGTTTCGAACGCGATCGATACCCTGAGTTAGCGCGTCGATTGCTTCGCTGCGTCGGCTTTGCAGTTCCGAGAGAATGTAAGCTTGATTCTCGTAACTTGAAGCGATGTTTGGCAGCATTTCGGCAGCGATTTGCAGGTCGTTCAGGGCTCCGACCGCATCCACCGGCTTGCTTCGGAGCTTTGCATCCGCCCTCGCGATGTAACCGTGGCCTTCGGTCGGTTCCGTGGCAAGTCCATCGGCGAGCGAACGTTCCGCCGCGGTGCGATCACCTAACATTCTGTAGGCTTGTTCGCGCAGAAAGTGAATCCTTGGGTACCTGTCCGCTTCAACACGAATTGCATCTAGATCCGATTGAGCGTCGCGCGCGTTGCTTTGCGCGAGGCGGCAGATCGCCCGATTCATAAATATCTCGGGCGAATCAAGCTCGAATGAATCGATCAGCGGCGTTAGCTCCGACTCGGCGAGCGCAAACTTGTGCTGGCTCATGTGAATCAGAGCCATTAAGTAGTGCGACCATGGAAACGATGCATCGATTTGTTTCGCGACTTGAGCGCTCGCAACGGCCGACTCGAATTCGCCCGCCATGAATTGGTTGTGTCCCAGCAGCCACCAGTACCAAGGGTTGGCCGCATCGACGCCGAGCAACTGTTGCGTTTGTTCAATAATTTCTCTTGGGATGGGTGGAAGCACAACTTTTGTCTGCTTCGAATTCTCGTTCAGAAACTCACGAATCGCCTTCGCCAATTGCTCGTTGGCTGATTTACCCTGAGTTAAAAACAGGTCGGCAGTTTGCGAATCCTGCAAGGCTGCGTCCAAGTAGCTGATGCGTTGAAGCGATTCGCGCTCGTGCTCAGCCAACCTGAAGTTTCCACGCGCTCGAAACGTCAGCAACTGCCCAGCAAGTTGTTGAGCCTTCGATTTTTCGGCGCCTTGCAATTTCGAAATGCGACGACTTAAGACATCGGGCGTTGCAACGAGCTTTTCACTTGTGGCAAGCAAACTCGTCATTTGATCGACCGGCAGCTCACTTGTTCCAAGAATGGCCTGCGCAGGTAGTTGAGCTTTCTCAAGTTCCGTTACCCAGCGCGAATTCGTTAGCGCATCAATTTCGATCTGTCGCCAAGCCAGCAAGGCGATTGAAGCAGCGATCACCAAACCAAGCGCGCTACCTACAACCGCACTTGAACTGAGTCGCGGGTGGCGCGCTATCCATTTCTTCAGGCGTTCTGAAAGAGAGCGGTTTCTTGCATGCTTCAGCGGCAGATTACTCAACTGCCGTTCTAAGTCTTCATAAAGCGACTGCGCCGAATCGTAGCGGTCGTCGGTTTCAAAGGCGAGCAGCTTGCCGATGATCTCGATCAAACTGGGCGCGAGATCACGCGGCCACTTCGCAACTCCGATCGACCACCTGCGCCGTTGGTCGATCAACTTGTGTACTGCGGAGTCTAGCGGTTCGGACGAATCTTCGAACGGATTCTCACCTACCGCCAGCTCAAACAGCACAACACCCAGCGCGTACAGGTCCGCACGCGCATCGATCTTTACGTTTGAATCCACCAACGACCGCAGTTGCTCTGGTGCCATGTATCGAGGTGTGCCGCCAACATCTGAGTCGAGATGAGTCGGTCGTTCAAATACAGCTAGATTAAAATCGAGCAACATCGGAGTGCCATCGTCGGCAATCAGAATGTTTGCAGGTTTTACATCGCGATGCAGCACATTGCGATCGTGCGCATGCATCAGTCCAGCCGCCAGTTCCCTGGCGATCCAAACAATCGTCTCCGTGCTGCGTTGATTGGCGAGCAGTCGCGGCGTTTCGCGGGAAAGTCCAGAATCCAGTTGCGGTCGGTCCGTATTACCCACCATCGAACCCGCTTCAGGAATAACTGCGTGCATCGAAGTTGCGTGCGCGATTGACTGCTGCGACACAGACTCCGACGCTTGCCACTTGAGGACTTCGGCCAGCGTTTGACTGCGCCGATTGTGAACAGTCGAGACAATCGCCTGCCCCAATGCGCTGGATGCGCGCGCACTGGATGTGCGTGTGCTTTGTGCGTGGGGAGAACCGGTTTTATCTGTATCGCCACGGTACGATTGAAGAAAGTCGAGCAGAGTGGTGGCACCGAGATACGGCATGCAGACCACATGAAAGTCGTTGTGGCGATGCCAAGAGTAGATCGGAACAATATTCTTATGCTGCAACCGCGCCAACGTAGCCGCTTCGCCTGGGAATTTAGTCGAGAACTTCAGAATGACCAAACGATGCGATAGGGCATTTTCAGCCGCCAGATAAACTCGGCTAAACGCGCCCCATCCGATCTGCCACAAGAGTTCGAAGCCCGCGATCGTCTCGCCAACTTGCGGATAATCCGTCTGCGTTGGCGTGGCCATCGAAAGCCGCGAAAGTTCAAACGCCAACTGCTGACGATGGTTTCCATCAGTGAGTACATCGGGCAAGAGAGTCGCGTAATACTTGAGGTTGCGAGTCATGCCCGCGCGCGTGGCCAACTCGGCATCGACGCGCATCAACTCCATCGCAACTTCGCTGAACCGCGGATGGTCGGCCGATGGCAGGAACTCCATAAAGTTCGATTCACCGCGATCGATCCAAGCGGATTCAAACTGGGAGATACACTCCTCTAACTCCCAATCCAACTGCATCGCCGAATGATCCGGCGCGTCGCGTTTGCTCGGAGGTAGATTGGATTGGATCTTATTCAACATCTTGAATCAACTCGCCCAATTGCTGTCGAAACGCTTGAAGGATACGTTCTACAGTTCGTTTCGAACGCTTGGTTTTTTCCGCTATCTCAGACACTTCAAAACCTGCAATGCGGAAGTTCACGATCTCGCGATATTGCTCCGGCAGTTCAGACAGCAAATCGTCGATGGTCATTTCCAGCACCTGCAGACCGTTTTCATCGGACTGGCCAACGTCCACTGCAGCTGGCTCAAGCAACTCCGAAGAAATCGTCTTCTGCACATCACGCTTTATGGCGCGATGATGAATTGCCGCTGAGCGGATCTTGTTCAGCCCGATCACGAGTAGCAATTTCCAAAGTTCATCGCCGTCGGGAACGTTGTATTGCCCGCGCGCGACGCGACGAAAGAAGGTGCGAAAGATGGATTGCACCAGGTCTTCTTTGTCAACTCGCTGCTGCAAGTCGCCCGAAGTTTTCGCAGTCGCAAGGGCGCGGAGTCGATGAGCGTAACGCAGGTACAGTTCGGTAGCGGCGTCATCATCTCCGCGACGGTAACGACGCAGAAGCGATTGATCGTCGTTTGCAGCCGAATCGCTTTCAGGAGTTAGGTTCATAGTCCACATACAAAGAGGAGTCGAAGTCGGCTTTGCCATCCGCCAACTTATTTTTCGCTTAGCCAGCTTAAGTGCGACGAGCCGGTAGTCCTAGTGGGAAAACACTGGCGGGAGTCAATATTACCAACTCGCTCAGCGATTCATTGCGGGCTTGGTTGCTGTCACTTAACGGTTTTCCACCGCGTTCCGTCACGGAAGGGGCGACGTCGAATGCTCTTGCACCAATTCGAAAAATTCCGTGGCGGACGAACCGAACTCAAATCGCTCTCCTGTTTGTACCCGTTTCGGTCAATCCCCCGGCGAACACGCTTACAATTTGCTGACGCCAAAACCAGGAGAGTGAAGAATGATTTCAGTTTTACGTACATTGTTGACGCTGTCAGTCGTGTTCGCTTCGTTCAGCTTTGCAGAACAAGCGAGTGCTCAGGAAGTCCGACTGGAAGCCCGCCTAACGGGCAGCAGCCTCGCGTCCGGAAAAGCGACATTTCGTCAGAAGGGCCGGACCATTCGCTTGAGCGTCGAAGTCGAGGATGCGGCGAGTAACACGGCGATGGTTATTACCGCTCGTCGCGGTGACCAAGTTCTCAACATCGGTTCGATCACCACCAACAGTTTCGGCTTCGCTGACCTCAACCGTGCCGGCACGAATGCAACCGTCCTTCGTCCGGGTGACATCGTGGAAGTGCGAGCTGGAGCAACGTTGGTTGTGTCCGGCACGATTCGGGCGCGGCGTTAATTGAAGCTGCACAAACCGATACCCGCTGAAATAGAAATCGCCCCGATGTTAGTCGGGGCGATTCGCATTGTTATTCAAACTGTCGTGACACATTGAGCAGCAGCAGGTATTTGCTACCGTCAGTTATCACTAGCAGTTTATTTACTGACAGTTGCTGCAACCACCAGCACATCCGCTGCATCCGCCGCCCAGTGATGGAGCAAGTGTTGGAGCCAGCGATTGAGCTCCGGTGCAACCGCTTGTGCAGCCGCCGTCAGTACCGCCCTGTCCGCCAGCACAAGGATAGATCGTTACAGGCACAAGTTTTGGAACCATGCGGCACACTTGGACTTGCACTTCTTTGATCGTCGCAACTGGAACAGTAACCGTGTACTCTTCGCTGACTTCTTCATTGACCGTTTCGAAACGTGTGGAAGTGAACGGTTCAACTTTGGTCTCTGGCACGTTGAATGAATACACGACGTCCTTGGATCGTTTCTCAGTCGTGTAGCTGACAACTGGAATCGTCTCGGTGCGTGTTTCTTGCTTGTAGCTCAGTTGCTTGCGAGTTCGAGTTCGAACTTCGTCGTTGTACTGAACCACTTTGCGATTGCGAGTGCGCGATTCTTCGACATAGTTAACAACTTTGCGAGTTCCTGTTCGCGATTCAGGACGGTACATCAAGTACGTGGACTCGTAAGGAACTTGCTCCGTTCGCTGTTCGTAAACGGTGTACGCGACATCTTGCGATTGTGCCACGTTTTCGACAACGGAAACTTCTCCGGTAACAACGTTTGGAACCCAAACACGACGCGTTACAGTTTGTGTCGTCGGTCCGCTTTGTTGAACGGGAGCGCCGTACGTGATCGCAGGAGCACTGTAACCGGCGCCGCAGGACATTGCGCTGCCATAAGCGACTTGGCTGCCGTAACCGGCACCGCAACCAGCTCCATAAGCGGAACCGCAACCCGAACCACAGCTTGCAGCCGATGCGCCACAGCCACCGCGACGGAACAGACCACACCCGTGATGACGCGTTCCGCAGCCGCCACTGGTGCATCCACCAACACCGCAACCAGCACCATAACCACCAGCGCCACAACCTGCTCCCATGCCCACCGATGTACCGGAGTATGCTGGCGAAGCACAAGCCGCTGGAGCTGCATAGCCGCCCGAGTAGCTCGCTTGATAGCTGACCGCTGGCGCAGCCACAATCACTTCTTCAACTCGGTCTTCCCAGTGGCCGTAATCTTTCGTAACGGTTTGTGTACGAGTCACGGGTTGGTAAGTTTGCACGGTGCGCGTCTTAGTAACCGGAATCGCATTCGTTACCGAGTGCATACGTGTTTCCGTGAACGCTTGCGGCACTTGCACGGTGTACGTGAATTCTTGATCGACCAACTGAGGAACTTTAACGGTGTATTGCTCAGGAACATCGATCACAGTTGGAACTTTGACGGTGTACTGTTCCGAGATGTCGTTCCAAACTGGAACTGTATCGACAACTTCGACCGTCTTTTCGCTTGTCTGAGGCACGAGTACGGTGTACTCAATCGTCTTCGTTTCCGAGCGTGGAACCATGACGGTAATCGTCTTGTAGTCCTGCGTTTCAACGGGCACTGTGCGAGCGATAGTGCGGGTGCGATAACGAGTTTCGTTTTGGTATTCGGTAGTGCTAACCGCGCGTGTTTCCGTGAAGTACTTCGGCTCCAGAACAACCTTGTAGGAGTTAACGGGTCCGCAGTCGATCAAATTGCGTTGCTCGGTCGGTACCATCACAGCGCCTGAACCCGCAGCACTGCTTTGAATCGTGTTGCCGTAAGCGAGTACGGCGTTGCCACATGCGCCACATCCAGCCGACGATGCGCTCGCAGCCAATGGAGCTTGATAAGCGGTCGCTGGTGCTGCGTAGTTGCTCGGCGCGTAAGGCGAATAAGTTTGTGGTGCATAAGCTGGAGCTGCATAGGCCGGCGCTGCATAGCTCTGCGTTGCATAGCTCTGAGCTGCATAAGTTTGAGCCGGGTAGTAGTTCGCGGCTGGCGCTTGATAATAACCAGCGGATGGTCCGCCGAACTGCGCTGGTGCAAAGCAACTGCCACCTGAGCAACCGCCGCGATGGAACAGGCCCACGAAGTGACCCGCGTCTTCCCCTTTAGCCTGTGCACCGGTCGAAACAAAACGTCCGCGTTCAACGCCTTGCGCTGCAACCGAATTGGACGCTTGAGCGGGTGCGACTCCATACAAATCACTACACCCTCCGCTGCGAAGCGACTGCGCTTCGGCGTTTCCGACGGCTGCTGCGATGATCAGCGCCGCCCAAAGATTCACTTTTCTCATTGCTGTAAAACCCCAGTTAAAAATGACCGCACGCAAGTAGCCATTGCGGCTGTTGAAACTTTTCAGCTAGAGAGTTTACACAGTTTAGGATGTGTGGGGAAAATACTCGGCCAATTTTTGGGAAATTCATCGACGGAATAAGGATGAAGGATCTGTGCCTTATTTCAGCCTGGACGCTGTGGGAAATACGGAAAAACAACTGAGGTTTTGCGTACCACGACAACGCACGCTGCATCGAATCGCTCGGTCGCCTAGGCTCTCAATGAATTGAGCGTCGCGTGTTATCATGCTTGGCTATTCAGGCTCAGCAGCATCAAAGCGGCGGCAATACCAGGGCAAGGGACGAACGCAATATGTCCACCGGCAACATGTCACAAGCTGAAAAGTTCCTTCAGTCAGTGTGGGGGTACAGTTCGTTTCGACCGCTTCAGGAACAATCGATTCGCTGCATTTTGGAGCGCCGCGATAGCCTGACGGTGCTTCCAACCGGCGGCGGAAAGTCGCTCTGCTTTCAAGTTCCAGCACTTTGCAGCGAAGGCATGGCGGTTGTCGTTTCGCCGCTCATTTCGCTGATGAAGGATCAAGTCGACGCGTTGCAGGCGTGCGGAGTTTCAGCGGCGTTCGTAAACAGCAGCCAATCGAATGATGAAAAGCGATTCGTGGCGGATCAAATTCGTGCCGGCACTTTGAAACTGCTTTACGTCGCGCCCGAACGACTGCTGACAGATCGCATGCTCGACTTTCTGAAGCAGACGCAAGTTTCGTTCTTTGCGATCGATGAAGCGCACTGCATCAGCAACTGGGGACATGATTTTCGTCCCGAGTATCGCGGCTTGCGAGCGCTGAAGGACCACTTTCCGGCGGCCACTATCCATGCCTACACCGCCACCGCTTCAGCGCCGGTCCGCG
This sequence comes from Pirellulaceae bacterium, assembly GCA_041739135.1. GTDB lineage: Bacteria > Planctomycetota > Planctomycetia > Pirellulales > Pirellulaceae > Aureliella. Next base: position 25,289 of record JBGSOM010000118.1, on the reverse strand, counting down.
ATGACATCGTCGCACAACTTGGGCTCGACGGAGCCGCAGTGCTGGTGGGCGATTTCGATCGACCGAATCTAGTTTACCGGATGCTGCGAGCGAACAATCGAATACAGCAAGTGGTCGAGATCATCGCGCGGCACAAAGGTGAGTCGTGCATCGTGTATTGCATCAGTCGCAAAGAGGTCGAACGGACCGCGCAAGTTTTGCAACAGATGGGCTGCACCGCGTTGCCTTATCACGCAGGACTCGATGACGCAGTTCGCAAAGCCAATCAAGACGCGTTCATTAAAGACGAATGCGAGGTCATCGTTGCGACCGTTGCCTTTGGGATGGGTATTGATAAGTCGAATGTACGATGTGTGATTCATTCGGGTATGCCAAAGTCGATTGAGCACTATCAACAAGAGAGCGGTCGCGCGGGTCGCGACGGATTGGAATCCGAGTGCGTGCTGCTGCATTCCGGCGCCGACTTGGTGACTTGGAAGAAACTGATGGAAAGCGACAGCCAGTCAGCTTTCGATGGCGCGGTGAAATCGCTGAACGCGATGAATGATCTGTGCAGTAGCCCGAATTGTCGCCATCGCGCGATTGTCGAATACTTTGGACAGCCATACTCCAAAGCGAATTGCGAAGCCTGCGATGTCTGCTTGGATGAAGTCGAGTTGGCGGAAGATCCGATCACGATCAGCCAAAAGATCCTCTCTTGCGTGGTGCGGCTCGAAGAGCGTTTTGGTGCCGCACACACCGCCAAAGTGCTAACCGGCTCGACGGAAACTCGCATTCTAGAACTGAAGCATGACAAACTGAGCACGTTTGGTTTGTTAGCCTCAGATGGCTTGAAAGCGGTCCGAACTTGGATCGATCAGTTAGTAAATCAAGGGTTCTTAAAACGCACGGGCGAGTATCAAGTGCTGTCGCTGACCGAATCCGGTCGCCGTTTATTGCGACGTGATGGGCAACCGCGTTTGACCGCCGCAGCCTCAGTGAATGTCAGCAAGTCCAAGACGCGCGGCGCTGGTTCCGGGGAACCGTCGTGGGAAGGTGTTGATCGCGGTCTGTTTGATGCGTTACGAAAATTGCGAAGTGAGTTGGCGGTTGCGCGTTCCGTTCCAGCGTACGTGATATTCGGTGACGAAGTGCTCCGCGATCTATCGCGCAGTCGCCCAGTCACTAGCGAGGAGTTTGCTAAGATCCGAGGCGTTGGCGAACAGAAGCGCAACGACTTTGGTCCATTGTTCACGGAAGCGATTCGCACGCACTGCGAAGCGAATCAGCTTGAAGTGAATGTAAAGCAGACTGCGAAACCAACACCGCCCTCGCCCATGATCGCGAATGCAAATTCGTTCGCAGCTTTCGAGTATTTTCGCCGCGGTGATCCGCTGGATGAAATTGCAACCAAGCTTGGCCGAGCTTACTCGACCGTATGCGGTTACTTGGAAGATTATTTGCGACATGAAAAAATCACGGACTGCACGCCGTGGGTCGACGTGCAAACGCGCGACCGCGTGTTAGCGAAAGTGCACTTGATTGAGAACCGGAAACTCAAACCGTTGTTTGAACACTTTCAAGCGAAAATCGCTTACGAGACACTGCGCGTGATCTTGATCTGTCACGAGAATTCCATGAAAGTGACAGCCTAAGCAAGAAATAAGTGGTGGCGACTTTCAGTCGCCAATTAACACGTGGTAGCTACTTTCAGTCGCCAAGTTACCCCCAAGTAACCCCACCAAGTTATCCCAATCATATCCTACGAGACGCGGCCCGTTGGGCACGCGGTTAAACGAGTTGATGAACCAAAATTAAAGGAAACATCCATAGTGCGTTCCGCGATTACGATTTGCCTGGTCCCTGAAGCGCGTAGCGGACCGTTCGTGTTTCACTCAGGTTTGGAGCAAGGTTGCGAACAAGCAGCTCGACTTGGGTTCGACGCAGTTGAAGTTTTCCCGCGCGCAGCGGCCGATGTGGACCGGCAGCAACTTCGACAACTGCTCGACAAACACAACTTACAACTGGCCGCCGTTGGAACAGGTGCGGGATGGCTTACGCAACAACTCAGTTTGACTGCGACCGACCCTGCCGTTGCCGCGCGAGCCGAAGAGTTCATTCAGCAGATCATCGAATTGGCTGGTGAGTTCGGCGCGCCTGCAATCATAGGTTCGATGCAAGGTCGTATTCCCAACCCTGAGCAACGCGAATCCCTGATGGCTCAACTCACACTAGCCATCGAATCGCTCGCTGCCCGCGCTGCTCACTTTAGCGTTCCGCTGTTGATCGAACCGCTGAATCGCTATGAAACCAACGTCTTCACCGACTTGCAAACGACCGCCGCGTGGCTGCATTCGTTGAACGCAAAGAACGTTCGCATCTTGGCGGACATGTTTCATATGAACATCGAAGAAGCCGATATGGCGCAGTCGCTGCGCGAATTCGGATCGTTAATCGGCCACGTTCACTTCGCGGACTCTAATCGCCGCGCCATCGGATTCGGACATACGGACGCTGAATCTGTGGTGACCGCACTTCGCGAAATCAATTACGCAGGCTACTTGTCAGCCGAAGTGTTTCCGCTTCCGAACGCTGATGTTGCCGCCGCGCGTACGATCGAAAGTTTCCAAAAGTTGGTGACGTCAAACGATTGAAACGCGTTTGAGATCAGCGAATTCCTGCCGCGCGACCTCCGCATCCATGTACTTCACTGCGATGCGATGCTCGGCTGGTCCAGCGGCTGCAGTGTCGACAGATAACGTAGCCATCTTCCAGCGTCTGTCGAAAGGCGATTGGCTCAAACGCAAAGTTTGAATCTTGTCGTTAAACGTAAAGCTGACTTTGCGTGTCATCACGCCGCTGCGATACAGCACCAGCGAACCAACGCGCGCATAACGCATCGACTTCGCCGCTCGCCAAGCTACCCACATTAGCGCCGGCAGCAGCACCAACCCTATCGCCGCTCCCCAAGGTCTCCACACTAACCCGGCGACCAGAGTCAGCACCCCAGTTGCGATAACTGCGAAGCGCCGCAATCGTGTACCAGCCCGCGGTGAGAGCGGTCGCCAATCGAACTGCGATTCCGTCCACTGGATTCCAGGTCGCAGTTGCTCGATCAACGCAGCAACTTGATGTTCCCAGATGACTGGGACGAACCATCGACGCGCCACCGATTGACTTGCGTTCTCATTCTCTTTGCCGCCACCACCAGCCGTTTCAATGCGGATCGAAGCCAGTGCGAGCTTGCGCCCCAACCAAGAGCGATGAATGCTGATGAATTGAATGCGCGATTTTGGAATCGTAGCGGACACTCGAGTGAACAATCCGCACTCGATGCGCAAGTCGTCACCGATCGCTTGCAGTTGATAACCGTAGAACCGGATCACGTACCAAGCGATCGAGAACACTTTCAGTAGGATGTAGGCCACGACTAAACCGACGAGGAGCGCAATCACCATGTATTGCGAAGATAATCCTTGCGGTACGCGCTTCAAAATAGCATCGCCATCGATCTTCAATAGCCTACCAAATTCGTACATGCCACCCAAAGCGATCGGCACCAGCAACAGACCGCGGTCACTTGCCACTCCAGCGAGTGCGAGTTGCTTGAGCGATAGCGCCAGCAACGCTTGCCGCGGTTTGTCGAACTGATGAGCGGAACTGAAACTTCTACCAAAGTCACCTTCGACGGTGTCGCTTAACGCTTCAGATTCTACGTTGGCACTAAATGCTCCAGCGGCAGTGCCCGCGGCAGATTGCACGAAGACACGCGATCGCAGCTCCTCGACGTCGGCCAGTGATAACACTTGCAGAACCGCTTCCGGCTCTTTGCCCGAAGCCGTCTCGATACGCACTTCAGCGACGCGAAAGATGCGATGCAAAACGTTTTGAACCAGATCGATGTTCTGAATGCGATTGACGGGAACAGTTCGATTGCTGCGGAAGATAATGCCTTCGCGCACCTGAAGCTCGCCGCCAGCCAAACGGAACTGCAAAGTGAAAAAACGAATCAACGATACGGTCAATAAAATCGCGAACGCCAGCACACCCAACCCGATCACTAGGAAACTGCCTTGCTGCGCGCTGAATAATCCGACAACAATCGGAATGATCCATTGACGCAACTTGGCAATGATCACGAAGACCAACGAAATGGGGCGAACACGTTGCCATGGCACTTCGGGAAAAGCATTTTCCGATTCAGACGCCATCAATGCCACCACGATTTTCGATCAACGCATCGCGAAGACGCTGAGCGGTTGCGAAGTTCAATCCAGTGAGTTCGACGGCGGAGTTCTCAGTCCCAGCCGTGTGAACCGTCAACTTTGCCAATCCAAACCTTCGCTGCAACGGCCCCTGATGCACATCCGTATGCTGAACTCGGGCCAGTGGAACGCTGATCTGCGACCGCCACCAAACGCCGCGGCGAATCTCCAATCCGCTGTCAGTGAGACACCAACTAGCGTGATTGAACTCTTTTTGCGGCATGACATGCGTGAGCCAAACAAGTCCGGCGGCGATCAACAAGAACGCGATGCTGCAACTCACGCTAACGATCTGCAAGAGTCCGAAACTGAACATCACGATGCTCAGTCCAATCAGCCCCGCGACAAGCAGCACCGAGGTGAAGATCCAACCTCCGATGCGTTCCGTTGTCACCCAGTTTGGATCAAGCGAATGGAATTTCTCGGATGCGACTTCAGGCCTTCGATCCGATCCTTCTTCGATCACCTCAGCATCGATCAGCTCTGGTGCAGCAAGTTGTTCTTGCAGAAATTCTCTGTTGGACGCAATCGTTGGCTTGGGATCGGGCATCACGTTGAAACTGCCTTACAACGATTATTGACTTGCAAATGGAGCGAAGCGGAGCGACATCCAGAGCGAACTCGCCGCAGAGTTTCTTGTTAATCTCTGGCGGCGAGACGCATTGCAATTCGCTTCAGTTACTTCAGTTCGCCGGAATCAGTGATCTTGATTACAGCGCGTGTGCGACCGCTATCGCTACCTTGCGCTTCAATCTTCTTCACCACTTCCATGCCTTCGAGCACGCGACCGAACACAACGTGCTTGCCATTCAACCAAGCTGTCGGCACGGTAGTAATGAAGAACTGCGAACCGTTGGTGTTCGGTCCAGCGTTCGCCATGCTCAACAAGCCTGGCACATCGTGAACGAACTTGAACGATTCATCTTTGAACTTCTCGCCATAGATGCTTTCGCCGCCGGTGCCGTCACCGCGTGTAAAGTCACCGCCTTGGAGCATGAAGTTCGGAATGACGCGATGAAAATTGCTGTCTTTGAAATGCAGAGCCTTGCCGCTCTTGCCTTCGCCTTTTTCACCGGTGCACAAACAACGGAAATTCTCCGCAGTCTTAGGCACATCGTCGCCGAACAGGCCGAAAACAATTCGCCCAGCAGGTTCGTTGCCGATCGACACATCGAAATAAACTTTAGTAGTAACTTTCGCCTTCGCAGGCTGCTCTGCACCCGTAACACCAGCCATCAACAGTAATCCTGTAACCAAGAGGAAACGTAACATGCTTTATACTCCAGTTCTGAACGCCATCGCCGCTGCCCGCAGTCCGACTGTCGAGCAATCGAGGAAAAGCGGCGTGATGCCCATTGTAACGCTCCCCCCCAGTTTCGCGACAGGCGTTGCAATCCCCAATACCGTGGCTCGGAGGAGCTGACTTTTACGGAGAACTTTGCGAATAAATGATCTGGCCGAGTCGAATACGAAGCGAGGCGCTCGACTAACTTAAAGTGGCTAAAATGCACAGCCAAGTTCAACTTTCATCGCTTGCTATTCACTCGGAGACAAACATGACTGCATCACTAACGCCTTACCTTTTCTTCAGCGGCCGATGCGACGAAGCGCTCGAGTTCTATGCGAAAGCCATCGATGCCAAGTTGGAAATGCGGATGAGTTTCAGCGACAGTCCGGATCCCGTTCCGGAAGGGATGCTGCAGTCCGGTTTCGAGTCCAAAGTGATGCACGCCGCGATGCAGATCGGCAGCTCGACGGTGCTGCTTTCAGACGGCTGCGATGACAAATCCAAATTCGAAGGTTTTCGGCTCACCCTGTCCGTTCCGACCGAAGCGGAAGCCCAGCGGCTGTTCAATGCGTTAGCTGAAGGTGGCACCGTTGAAATGCCGCTTTGCAAAACGTTTTGGTCGCCTTGCTACGGCATGGTGACTGACAAGTTTCGCGTCGGCTGGATGGTGATGGTTCCCGGCGAAGCACCGCAGTAACGTTCAGTCAAGTTCACCCCAGCTGGTTCAACGGTACACTGATTGTCTTGGTCCGTTCGATAATGTCTGTTCGATAATTCTCACGAAGGAGTTACTCATGAAATTAGCGTTGAAAAACTTCTGTGTTGGCTTGATAGCTTGTGCCTGCTCGCTGGTAGCGCCTGCGTTCGCGCAAGAATTGCCGCAACCTGGAGCGGAGCATAAGTTACTCGCTGAACTTGCAGGTGAGTGGAGCACAAAGATCAATGTAGCAGGGGAGGAATGGACTGGTACAGCAACTTACAAGATGGTTCATGGCGGATTGTGGCTCGCCTCGGAACTCGACGCGAAGATGCCTCAAGGGCCTTTTACTGGACAAGGCTTGGATACTTACAATCCGATTAAAAAAAAATACGTCAGTGTCTGGGTCGATTCGATGGCCGTCGAGCCCTTGATTCTTGAGGGTGAAATCAGCAAAGATGGCAAGATCCAAACGATGACTGGCAAGGGAGCTGGAATGGACGGAACTTTGACAGATTATAAAACGGTTACCGAGTACGTCAGCAAAGACAAGCACACTTTTAAGCTGTGGATGGGTCAAACGACAGGCGAACCGATGATGACAGCCGTTTACGAACGCAAAAAGTAACCGTTCGCCAGCTATCCTCCCACGCTGCTTTTAAGCGCACGTTGTTTTGCCGCCTGCTAGACGATCCATGAAACGATTTGCAGCACCGCGTAGATTGTTAGCATAAAGCTGGTGATCCAGATCGCGGTGCGTTGCGTTTGGTGCAGGATCAAGTTCGGTTTTTCGTGCCGCGTGGCGCCCATCACAAATGAAACGGCCACCAGCAGCGGCAGGTACAGCAACAAGTACTCGATGGACATGCTGATCGACATTATGCACTCGCTTGCCAACGGTTAACTTCGCCGGCGCTTTTTTGGGGGTTATGACTTCGAAGCGGTTTCTGGCGACTCGTCGGCATCGGTTGGTTTCGGTTTTTTCTTCGACGGTTTGGCGATCGGCGGCGCGAGAGGCCCAGCGTACGCGTCAAAGATCACCAAGATATTCAGCAGCCCCGCGATCATGGTGTACAGTGTACCCATATCAAATCCCGAAGCGGTCAAGAAATTCCATTCGTCCAAGTCGCGAGTGGAATTTGGACCAGCCATAAAGCCGGGCTTTTCCATTCGCCGCATGCTGATCTCTTTCCCGCGCCAACCTTGAATCGCAGCAGGCAATACGGGCAACCCAACTCCGGCTTGTAGAGCGAACTGCCACCTTTTTTCTGTGCCGTCCCACGAAGCGTAAACGCATTTCATGTCAGCGACGAACAAGCCGATCACAAAGCTACTGAGAATGCAGACGAAAAAAAGTGCTGATTTCAGATAGCGACGTTGATAATAGTGCCCAGCACCAGGAATCATCCAAGCAAGGAACGCTGCCAAGTAGCGATTTCGTAAATTCAGCGGCTCGCCATCAGCGATCACAATATCGCCCGCGCCACTCTTTGCTGACTGATTCATAAGTATTCCGAACTATGGTCGCCTTGGTTGCCTTGGTCGCATTTCGCTCCCGCGAAAGTGCGTTTCACGCGCACACTGTCGCGGAGCGAAAGGCGACGATCTTGAACCCGGTGCGTAGATTTCCAGCTCAGATTGTAACCCTTTTGGCAAACCAAGCTAGATCAGCTTATTCGCTCAACGCAAGGCGTTCTTGGCTGATCGGCTACTTGGCTTGTTGGCTAATTGGGTCATTTGCTCAGTCATGATGATGGTCATGATGATCATGGGAGTGATCATGGGAGTGATCGTGCGAGTGATCGTGCGAATGATCGTGGGAGTGATCGTGCGAGTGATCGTGCGAATGATCGTGGGAGTGATCGTGCGAGTGATCGTGCGAATGATCGTGGGAGTGATCGTGCGAGTGATCGTGCGAGTGATCGTGGGAGTGATCGTGCGAATGATCGTGGGAATGATCGTGGGAATGATCGTGCGAGTGATCGTGCGAGTGATCGTGAGAGTGATCAGCGGTGGCGTTGTTGAGTTTCGCTAGCTGTTTTTCGGCGGCGTCTCGAGCGGTTTGAAAGGCGGCTTCGAGAGTGATGTTGTGAGCGACTGCGAGCGCACGGCAGTCCTCGTATTCGGGTGCCAAGCGTGTGTCACCGTTCGGTAGTTGTGCCAACTTGATACGCACTTCACCCATCGGTGTGGCGACTTTGAAAATATCTCGCATCAGTTTGCGACGAGCACAATGTTGACGACGAATTCCAAGCGATCCGGTGTGTTGGAACATGCAGTCTTCCATCTTGGTTCGCAACTCTGGGCGACAGATGACTGCCAACAGCACTCCGGGGCGATTCTTCTTCATGCCGATCGCCGTTGTAAACACATCCAGCGCACCGGCTTTCCAAACTTGCTCAATCGCGAAACCGAGCTGTTCGCCGGTGATATCGTCGATGTTCGTTTCCAACACTACCACTTCATCGCTTTCCTGCAACGTAGCGGAACCGATCAAGACGCGCAGCAAGTTCGCTTGTTCTTTAAGCTGCTTGTGGCCAGCACCGTATCCGATGCGCTCGATCTGCATATCGGGCAGCGAACCGAAGCCGTCGACCAAAGTCGCTAGTACCGTCGCGCCGGTCGGGGTCGTCAACTCCGCTTCGATTTGGGAATGACGCAGCGGGACACCCTTCAGCAGCTCGGCGGTCGCTGGTGCAGGCACCGACACAACACCATGAGCTATACGAACCGTTCCGCATCCAGTCGGTGTGGGACTTGCAAACAAGCGTTCGATATCGAGACTTGCGATGGCAATGGCGATACCGCAGATGTCGACAATCGAATCCACAGCGCCGACTTCGTGAAAGTGAACTTCTTCAATCGACTTGCCATGCACTTTCGCTTCCGCAGCGCCGAGCCGCCGGAACATGCGAATCGCCATCTCGCGTTCGCGCTCCGTCAGTCCGCTGCCGCGAATCATCGCTTCGATGTCTTTAAGTCGCCGATGAACATGCTCGGCAGGGAAGCGCACGTCCAGTCGCAATGCCCTGAAATCGCCGCGATGTGTTTCACTGAACTCAAGCAACACGTTCGGCATGCCCAGCGAATCGATCTGCCGTTGCAAGTAGGTTCGATCAGCCCCTGCGTCGACCAGCGCCGCTAAAGTCATATCGCCAGCAATGCCGCTGAGCGTATCTAAGTAGGCAATGGCCATCAATGGAAACTTTCTGAACGAATCTGGACTAATTAGATCGCGACAACGAAACCCAACTCTGAGAGTTTAACCACAAATCGCAGATTCATGAATCGCTAGCAAGAATCGCTAGGTAGCAGCGCAATTCGATCGAGTGACCCGTGCCGAATTTGCCTTCGTCAGTCCAGTCGGGTAGATTTACCGGCGGTCGCATAAACCGGTTGCTGCACAGTTCAAAACGACGAGGTCATCACCCGTTTACGATCACGCTGAAAGCTTGTTCAGGGCCAAGGGCACATCGTTTGCCTAGCCCAGGCTGAAGGCCTGGGTATTATTCGCGATGAGGAACGCAAGGACCAACGGTCCGGCCGTTTGCGATAAATTTGATGTCATGGTAACTGCGAGCCTCGCCATCAAACTGCCGGGTCGTTGACCCTAACGACCGGAATTAATTCGCCATTGCACCCAGGCCTTCAGCCTAGGCTAAGCAAACAGCCAGCCCCTTGGGCCTACGCAAGTGTATGCGATCAAACGAAGCCAGTGACGAATTGAGTTCGTTACTCTACTGTCTTTGGTTATTGGGTTGCCGCGCGCCAAACTGTGAAGCCGCAGCATCGGAGTGCTTGCGCAGCAAACGAACACAGGGCTCGAAGTCGCTACGACTTGAGCCCTGCATTACCGAATCTGAAGTGGTCCGAGATTCTAGTGGACGATTGCTTTAGTAGGTCACGCTTAGACCGAGATCTACACCGTGCATCCAGAAACCGCTATCCGCAAAGCTGAAAGCGGGTTGAGTTCCAGCCGCACCACCAAGTGCTTGGCTGATGTCCACGTTGCGGTCAACTTGATTGCCAGCGAGAGCAACCGACGACCAGTACATGAAGTTGTAACCAACGGTCATCTGAATGTTGTCGCTGAGCGAGTAACCCATCTTGACCTTCATTTCAGGCAAGAAGGCAAACGTGTTACGCGAGAACTCAGTGATGTTGCTTTGCTGCGTCAGGATGCCGCCTGGGAACGATGCTGGATTGAAAACAGACTGTTCTGTAAATCCACGGATCGAAACCGTTTGATTCATGCTGCCGAAGCTGACCTTTGCCAACGTCGACAATGTGATTCGCTTGTGCACAATCGAGCTGAGCATACCGATGTGAGCACCGTGGAAATTGTTTTTAGCTTCGAACAGATCGTTGCTGGTGAACACAGTTCCATCTTGAATCAAGTTACCAGTGAACTCATCACGAACGGAAGCAACTACGCTGAGCGAGTCCTTCAGTTTGTTGTATGTGTAACCGCTGACCAAGTCGACGCGATGATCGCTTGAGCGGCCCAGCAGGAAGTAGCCCGACGCTTCAGCGCCCAGCATGTTCAAGTCGGCTCGTGCCGTCACGGTACCTGACGAAATCGGCACATTGCCGGCCGTACGAGCGGCCACCAAGTAAGCATCTTCAGCAGCGATTGTCGTGTTGAAGAAGGGAATACCGAGCGAACGTGTTCCATCGGAAGTCAGCGTTCTCGATTGCTCGTTTTGGAAGATACCAAACACGCGACCGCCAACACCGATCTTTTGGCAAGCGTCGAGGTACTTGCCGCCCGAAAGACTGTAACCAGTCAACAGACCGCTCGAAAGTCCTTCGCCACCACCGAACTCATTGGTAACATCGGCGGCTCCTGCCACTGGCAGAACGCCTTGCGGTGCCGAAGTGACAACCGTTGGAATCTGACGCTTTTGGCCAAACCACAACAGCGATTCCATGTTTAGCCAGTATTCGGTGGATTTGTCACCGCAACCGGAAATCAAGGCTGAGTCGCATCCGCCGCCACAACCGCCGCTGCCGCAGCTTCCGCTGCCGCAACCACAACCGCTCGAAGCGGATGGTGCAAGCATTTCCATGTCCAGCATTTCGCTGTTGGAAACTAAGCTGGCTTTCGGACGGAAAGCTTTGGGACGTGTGTCTTCCGGCATTTCAACGTAGCGATTGGTATCGCCGACGCTGCGCACACCGTCGCCGACGTGCCGAGATGCTGGAGTTGAGGAGGCGTTCTGTGCGGACGCTTGATTCAAGCTGGTACCCGCTAGTGCCATTACCAATAGTAGTTTCGATATTTTCATTTTTATTGTTCTCGCTAGACGGACCAAGCGTCAGATTCGTTAGTTGTAGATCGGTCGGATTTAGCGGTACTTCGAACAAAAAAGGATCAACCAGCATTGATGACGCAGCTTGCCTAAGCTGCCAAGTGGCAAATTTGCCTTTGGAACGTGTGAAAATCGGCTATCGCGCATAGAATAGGAAGTGACTTGAAACCTCCTGCAAATGCTCGTGCCAGTCATCGGAAACCGCCTCATGAGTGACAGTCGAACGCTCGCTAACACCGCTTCAGAGCCCGATTTGCCGACTCCGCAACAACCATCGCAAGAAGCTGCACCGCCACCCGGCAAAGTGAATCTGCCCGGTTCGCCCCGCATCGCCGCGGGTTCAAAAATTCCAGGAGCAGGCGCAGTTCGCATTCGCAAGTGGATCGCAGCGATGCAAGCCGTTGCGGCGTTAGAAACACGCATGCGAGCGCTGCAATCCGATCAGATTCGCAAAGAGAGTTTGTCACTGCGTTACCGCGCGATGAGCGGCGAACCGTTGGCAAAGATTCTGCCAGAAGCATTCGCGCTGGCTCGCGAAGCCGGCCGTCGCGCGTTGAACATGCGACACTTCGATGTTCAGATCATGGGCGGCGCTGCGCTCTTCGATGGCTGTATCGCAGAGATGCAGACAGGCGAAGGAAAAACGTTAACTGCAACGCTGCCGCTGTACCTGCATGCGCTCGCCGGCCACGGCGCGCACTTAGCAACGGTCAACGATTACTTAGCGCATCGTGACGCGGAATGGATGCGACCGATCTACCAGTTGCTTGGCGTGACCGTCGGCGTCGTGCTGACCGACAGCAACCCAGACGAACGACGGAAAGCGTACGGATCTGATGTCACGTACGGTACAGCCAAGGAGTTCGGCTTCGATTTCTTGCGCGACCGGCTGTTGCTGCGCGCGCAGGGTCGAATGCAAAGCGACTTTTTGGGCGAGGGCAGCTCCGAACGCTGGACGAGCCGCGGTGACGAACCCGTTCAGCGCACGATGCACTTCGCCTTGGTCGACGAAGCTGACAGTATTTTGATCGACGAAGCGCGCACGCCGCTAATCATCGGTTCACTGGGCGATGAGTCGCGCGAAACCGTGATCGCTACTTTCCGCTGGGCCGCGGAACACTCTCCAAAATTCGAGAAGGATGAGCACTTTACGATCGAAGAGGACTCACACAAAATCGAATTGACTGGTCGCGGCCGCGCACTCGTGCGCAGCCTGCCACGCGATGAAGTCATGCGCCAAGTATCGCTCGTCGATCTCTACGATTACATCGAACGCGGTATCAAAGTGCATCGCGATTTCCATCTCGATCGCCAGTACGTGATTCGCGACGGCGAAATCGTCATCGTCGACGAATTCACCGGTCGTCTCGCTGAAGGCCGCAAATGGCGCGATGGTATCCATCAGGCGATCGAAGCGAAAGAGAAAATCGAAGTCTCAGTGCCCACCGGCCAAGCTGCGCGGATCACGGTTCAAGATCTCTTCCACCGCTATCGAAACATTGGCGGCATGACCGGTACAGCTTCGACGAGCGCTCCGGAACTTTGCAAAATCTATAAAACTCCGGTAGTGCTTGTGCCTACGAACCGGCCACCCAAGCGAGTGCGTCTGCCTGATCAAGTGTTCGGAACAATGTTGCAAAAGTTCGAAGCGATTGTCGCTGAAACGCGAGTTTATCACGACGAAGGTCGACCTGTTTTGATCGGCACACGTTCGATTGACAAGTCGATGATCCTCTCGCGAATGCTGATCGAAGCCGGCATTCCGCATCAAGTGCTGAACGCGAATGAAGTTGAACGCGAAGCGGATATTGTCGCCGAAGCGGGCAAGCTCGGTCGCGTAACCGTGGCAACGAACATGGCTGGTCGCGGTACCGACGTAAAGTTGGAACCACATGTTCGCGAAGTCGGCGGGATGCACGTGATCTGCACCGAGCTGCACGACGCGGCTCGTATCGATCGCCAGTTGATCGGTCGTTGCGGTCGCCAAGGTGATCCAGGTTCCTACCGGCAGTATCTGTCGCTGGACGACGACATTCTGCGCGGTGGTTTAGGTATGAAGAAAGCCGAGCAGTTGGCTACACTCGGAAAGACAAAACCCGGCCCCTTCCACTCACTCGCTGGCATGTTCAAACGAGCCCAGCGGCGCGTCGAACGAAAGCATTTCCGCGACCGCATGATGCTGCTGCACCACGAGCGCGAACGCACCAAGATGCAGCGTGAAATCGGACAAGATCCGTACCTGGATACCGCTGAGTAAACTCTGCTGAGTAAACTCTGAAGAGCGAACGCTTCTGGGTAGAAATCGGCGTTTGTAAAACTTAGAAAATCTCCGTTGCACCGAATTGTTGATGAATTTGGTTGCAGACTTCCGGGGATAGTCGCAGACCGTGAGCCAAATCGCGAAGGTAGACCGCTTCGTGATTTGCATCGAGTTCGATTGCGGCCAGCGACATCGTATAGACTTTCTGCTCCAGCCCCAGCGGGACGCTCCACGCGAACTCGCGCACGTCGAGCGGACTTGCGAATTCTTGTCGCAAGAAAGTGATGACCTCCTGCGTTGGGTTACCGATGCGTTCGAGAATACTCTGCTGCTCAGCTTCTGAAATTTCGCCGTCACTCTTGGCGGCGTTGATCATCGCGCGGATCAAAACGATCGCGTCATCGTTTTGTTGCTGAGGATTGTTCGCTGGATTGCGCAGTGGCGGAGCGGATTGAGGTCGCATGTTCGGTTTGTTAAACGGCGAAGCTTGTGGTGCGATGCTTTGTGTTGGAAAGCTCCGCGGTGCGGCTTGGGGAGCGGGGCTGGGCGTTCGCTGCTGATTGCGATTCGTCGCAACATTCAATAAGTCTTCCAGTTCACTGGCTTCCTGTTGCAAGTTGCCGGGCATCGAAACTCGCGTTGAGACGCGCCCACTCGGTGAAGGCGACGATGGCCGGTTGCCAGTCTGTGGCGGTGCAGGCTGCTGCGGTACTTTTTGTTGCGGAGCGGACTGACGAGATCCGGCTGCGCCTTTGAGAATCTGTCCCAGAATTGCGCCGCCGAGTCCACCACCGCCGCTCTTTCTGCCGCCAAGCAAACCACCCAGAATCTCAATCGCATCCATAGTAACTCTCCCGAAAATCGTTCAGTAGCAGACGAAAAATCGATGAACCGACCGCGGTAATTCTATGATCAACCTCAGCCTCGTAACACCACATTCGGTTTACACGCAAACTCTCGGTCGCAGTATGCACCCTGCATTCGGCTGCTGTGGACCGCAAACACTACGCAATCGAAATCCGCGGTGCAATTGTGAGCGATTCGCTGATCGTCGCGCGTGTTGAGTTATCGATTCATTGTTGCGCAAAAGGCTGATGATGCTGCGGAATGTCGGCGGCGCTGGTCGATTTGAACAGCGATAGTCTTTCTGGGATGGAACCTGGTCCAGCTTCCGACGATCTGTTCAGAAGCGATGTGCGAATGCTCCGAACACGGCTGTTCGAAGCAACGCTTGAGAACTTAGTCGCCAGTGACTGATTCGCAGGACCCAACGTATGTTCCCTTTAGCTCAGCTTCGCAAACAGTGGCCCGCTGCCACGACTTCGCTGGTCGCGCTCGCTTTCGTTCTGAATCACTATCGAATCGCAGGGCTCGAAAACGT
This sequence comes from Pirellulaceae bacterium, assembly GCA_041739135.1. Classification (GTDB taxonomy): domain Bacteria; phylum Planctomycetota; class Planctomycetia; order Pirellulales; family Pirellulaceae; genus Aureliella. The sequence goes on along the minus strand of JBGSOM010000118.1, from coordinate 10,107 downwards.
ACGGCTCGAACGTCGCTCTCCTGCAGAAATCGCGCAGCGACAAGCTAGCGGCGAAACTTGGTCGACCAGTCTGCTTAGCGATTTAAATCGTTTGCAGTTTCCGACCGATTCCAATTTCCCAAGCGGCGGTCAGAGTTCGTTTCCTGCAAACGCAACGCAACCCTTTCCCTCGACTCAACCCAATCAGTCCAATCAACCATCAGGGTTCCCGAACACAGGATTCCCCAACACAGGTTTTCCCGGCGTTCCAGTTGCAGGCGTTCCGGTTGCAGGCGCTCCGGTTACAAACGGGCCAGCGTTAAGCTCGGGCAGCGGATTTGCAACGGGCACAGCACTTGGTGCGTCTGGAATCGGCGAACCTGATCTCGGTCGGTTGCTAAGTGCCAGCGAGAAATTCGCTATCTGGGAAAACAAGTCAGCACTCGCCAGCGCGCTATCCGGATCGCTCTCCGGTGCAACGGCTAGTTCTGGAGGTTCAGCTGGTTCGATTCGCATCGCAAGCTTCCATGTCCCAGCACTCGGCGCCACAAAGCTCTCCAAGCCCCACGTCTTCGAGATGCTAGTGCGCATCCTTCGCCGCTTCGACATCGTAGCTCTTCAGGGCATCCAGTCGAATCGAGATGACATCTTGCCGCTTATCGTCGAGCGACTCAATCAATCCGGTCGCAACTACGATTACATGATTGGGCCGCGCGTCGGTCGCACTGCTCCGCTCGAACAGTTCGCGTACATCTTCGATACGCAACGCCTCGAGACCGATCGTTACCAACTTTACACAGTCGATGATCCAGATGACTTGATCGCTCGCGAACCGCTGGTCGCTTGGTTCCGCACTCGTGGTCATGCCGCCAATCAGGCATTTACATTTTCCATGATCAACGTGCACGTCGATCCAGTCTTCGCCGAACGCGAAAGGCAGCTTTTGCCAAACCTTGTTGGAGCGGTGCAAAATGACGGGCGAGGCGAAGACGATTGGATTCTGCTGGGCGATTTCGCTGGCGGTGACGCAGAACTTTTCCAGCTCACGAAGACCGGAGCTCGCTTGGCTCTGATCGGCGTTCCCACCACTGTCGAAGGTACGTACATGCTGGATGAAATCGCTTTTTCAGGTCCAGCCACAGTCGAGTTCAATGGCAAAGTTGGAGTGTATGATTTCTTGCGACAGTACAATCTATCGCTCGAACAAGCTCTCGAAGTTAGCGATCATTTGCCGATTTGGGCTGAGTTTTCCACATTGGAAGGCGCCGAACCGGGACGCATCGCTCCTGTGACAGGCGACATTCACTGACGGCGCGATCTGCTTGATTCCGCGCCGAGCTCGCTTCCGTAGTCGTCAATTCGGTTGCGACAGCACACGGCAGCTGCCACAATGAATCAAACTATCGATTCGCGCGGAATCTTCAATTTCGCTTCGAATTCGCTTCGAATAGTTTCGCTTGGAACTCGGACAACGTCATTATGTCACTATTCAACGAACTGCGGCCGCGAGTCTCAATGAAGGCATGCGTTGCAGCGTATTCTCTCTTCGCTGTTCTTGTAATTGCAACTTCGTCGCTCGCCGATGACCCAGCGGCCGTCGTCGCGGCGCCGCGCGAATCGGACGAAGCACTAACCGGCGCTGAGCGTGCGCAGCGCATGGCGGTGCGTGTCGACGAACTGCTCGCTGCCAAGCTAACGGAACTCGGTTGGCAACCGGCAGCTCGCTGCGATGATGCGACTTTCTTGCGTCGCGCGAGTTTGGATTTAACCGGTACTGCGCCTAGCGGCGCGGAGGTGCTGCAGTTCCTCCAGAACCCATCGAAAACGAAACGCGAAGAGTTGGTTGCGAGACTCCTGTCCAGCCCTTCGTCTTCGGTGCACTTGTCGAATATTTGGTCAAGCTGGTTGTTGCCCGATGCGAACAGCCCCGAAGTGCAGTTTGGACGTGCAGGTTTGCAAAGCTGGTTGCGAAGTCGCTTTGCGGAGAACTTGCGCTACGATCGCTTGGTTTCCGATCTGCTAGTTTCTACCGGCTCGATTCAAAACAGTCCCACTGCGTTCTTCGTCGCTCTTGAAAGTAAGCCCGAGAAGATCGCCGCCAAAACCGCGCGTGTCTTTATGGGAATTCAACTCGATTGTGCTGAGTGCCACAATCATCCGTTCGATGATTGGCAGCAGAAAGACTTCTGGGGATTCGCGGCTTATTTTTCGCAGTTGTCCAGTGATAACGAACAGATGATGAATCCCGGCGCAGTCATTTCGGATGCGGAAGAAGGCGAAGTGAAGTTGCCTGGCACCGAGGAAGTGATCGCGCCCAAGCCGCTGGTCGACACCGATCACGCTGGACTAGCTACAGGCACGCGGCGTCAACAACTGACGTTATGGTTGACCGCTCGCGAGAATCCATTCTTGGCCCGCGCCGCTGTCAACCGAGCTTGGGCGATGCTCTTTGGTCGCGGATTGATTGAACCAATCGACGACATGCGATCGATCGATATCGCAAGTCATCCAGCGATCCTCAGCGAATTGTCGGAGTACTTTGCGGAAACAGGTTACGACTTACGCGGTTTGCTGGCGATGCTGGCCAGCACCGAAGCCTACAACCGCTCGACAACTCACGTTAGCGGCCCGCCACCTGAAGCGAGCTATGCGACGATGGCGAACAAACCGTTAACGGAAACGCAACTCGCCGCCTGCTTGTCGCAAGTCGCTCGGCAGATCGCCCGCGAGAACGACGCTCAAGCTCAACAAGCTCTTATGGTGCAGCTCGGCAAGCTTCGCGGTGAAGCGAGCCAAGCGACGCTCGGCATTGTCCAAGCCCTCGTCACCCTCCACGGCTCCGCATTCGATGAAGTCTCTCGCGACTCATCCAGCCGTTTGCTCCAAGCGCTCAACGCGCCTCACATGAACGACGCGAAGCGATTGCAGTGGTTGTTCCTCAGCACTCTGAATCGCAATCCAACCAAGCAAGAGGAAGCCGCCTTCTCGCAAGTCATCAACGAATCGATCGCCGCTTCCAGAAACTCCGCAAGTCAAACGGACACAGGTCAAGCCGATGCAACTCAAGCGGATGCAGGTCATTCAGAAACGCCACCTGCATCCCAGACGCCCCAGCAATCCGCTCGGCAATCCACTTGGCAATCCGATCTCCTCTGGGCGCTAATCAACTCAACCGAGTTCGCAATGACGCCCTAAAGCCAGGCGCCCTAAAGCCAGAAGCCTGAGTGGCTAGACGGGTTCGGCGTGGTAAGCGTCGATGACGGTCTCGAGTACGTTCAACAACTGCGTCAGGCGGAACGGTTTGTACAGCAGCGCTTTCGGATGCAAACCCGCTTGCCGAGCTTTCACGATCGAGTGACCGGGGTCGTAACCAAAACCGGTCATCAGCACCATCGGCACAAGGTCGACGATCTTCTGCAGACGCAGCATCAATTGATAACCGCTGTAATCGGACAGGCTGATCGCTGAGATCACCACATCGTAAGCTGCATTGACGCGGCTGGCACGGAACATCGAAACCGCTTCGTCACCGTAATGCGCCGTTTCAACGATACAGCCATAACGTTCAAGCAACGCGTGCGCGTCGTTCAACACAGAATCATCTGAATCGACGACCAAAATACGCTTGCCGCGAACCTTGTTTTGCAACTGCTGAGTGCAGCCCGCTGGAACCGCTTCCACGGGAGCCATGCGTTGACCAATTTGCTGAATGACGCGGCGAATGTCGCGAGCGTTCTGCAGAATGCGTTGCAAACGATCGACGACTTCTGGATCGTGACCGATGTATTTCTCGATGATGTTCACAGCATCGTTGAGAATGTGATCGACCGGCAGCGCCACAGCGCTGTGGATCGCTTCGCAACTTTGCTGAGCCGCGTTGTTCTTCTGAGCGACCAGCAATTCGAGCGTATTCAGCGAGACCGCAACATCGCGAGCGAAGATCTCCAAGAACTGCATGTCGGACGTTGTGAACGCGCGAACCTTGTTGCTTTCGACGTTGATTGTTCCAATCACCACGTCGTGCAAAACTAAAGGCACCGTCAGTGAACTGGCGGCGCCTTTGAATGCTTCTAAGTAGAGCGGATCTTGGCTGGCGTCTTCGCAAAGATAGCTGCGTCCGGTCGATGCCACGTAACCGGTCACGCCGTTGCCTTGAGGGCTAGCGTAGAGTTTGCGATCGGCGGCTTCTTGATCGATGCCGACACTGAGCAGTGGGATCAGATTGTTGTCCTGCTCGAGCAAACGAACTTCGACGATTTGAACGTTCAGCAAGTCGGCTGTGTAATGTCGAATGTTGTCTTTCAGCAGATCGATACGCGACTGGGTATCCATCGCGAAGATCTCATCCGGTTTCAAGTCGGTCAAGCGTTGCCCAGCTTGATGGATGGCGGCCAGCTTATGTTGTTGATGAATCTCAGCCGTAATGTCGCTGACCGTTGCAACCAAAGCGGCTTGGTCGGTAGCAGCATCAGTCAACGGAGCCACGTGAACTTGGTAGTAACGATTGTCTTCGGACTGCAGCGTGCTGCTGCTGGGCGAACCGGTGGCGAGCGCGGTGTGGAATGGACAGAAGTCCGGTCCCATGATCTGCGTGTTGCCAAGCGTCGCGTAAAAGTTCTGCCCAAGCACTTCGCCAAGAGGTGACCAATTTCGCAACCGACCATTAGCCCAAGTCACAATCATGTCGGCGTTGACGAGCGCTACACCGTCAGGCATGCCATCGAGGATCCGCTCGCTCTGCAGCAATCGAACGACACTTTCGTCCGCTCCCAATTGCTGGCCATCTAAGTAGACTCCAGCGTACTGATTGCGAGCCAATCGCGAAATTGCGTCGAGTGGCGAATCGACGAATTCTATTTCTATATTGCTCTGTAGAGTTTGCTGAATGGGCGTTTGGCCCGAGCTGCCAATCCAGAGAATTTTTGATTTGGTACTCAACCCACTGCTCCCCGACTGGCAGGTGCATGTTCCAACCGAAACCGCAAAAGATGGCCTCGAACTCGCGCGGTTCAAAGCGGCCGAATTTAGCAAAATCGATTTCGTGCCCAGTTCAACTGCCAATGCTGTGTATGGTAAGTATAGGACTCGGTTCCAGCTATATCAACGGCAAGGATTCGTAGTTTAGGACCCTTAAGCGCTGAAGTAGTTCCATGTGGACCGAAGTTTTCGCATCGATCTACATACGACATCGGTTGACCGTCATCGTGACTTAGTTTTCATTACGATGGTTGCAAGAATATCGATCGCAGGACGAAAGGCGAACCAATTGCCTTAAAACGCGGATACAGCAATTCTCTATTCCGCAAGTGAACTTTAGGTCGTTACAAACCCACCGAGGATTTGATGTCAAACCAAATTTGCGTAACAATCGCCAATCGCATTCTCGTCGCAATCGTTGCTTTCGCACCCTGGCTGGCTACATGCACTGCCGACGAACCCGCGACTTTGCGAATCATGACTTACAACGTGCATCATTGCGAAGGAACCGATGGCAAACTGGACGTGGAGCGCATCGCCAAAGTAATCGCTGATCAAAGGTGTGATCTCGTCGCGTTGCAGGAACTCGATCGCAACACCTCGCGAACGAATCGCGTTGACCAAGCCGCGGAGCTGGCGAAACGGACCGGTTTGTCAGCTTTTTTCGGTAAAGGCATCGATTTCGGTGGAGGCGAATATGGCGTCGGAGTGCTTTCGCGTTTGCCCGTTATTGAAAATCGAACGATCAAGTTGCCATCAGGAGCGCAGCGCGAGCAACGTGTGGCTTTGGAAGTTGTCGTGAAGCCAGCTACCGGCCCCGCGTTCACTTTCGTATCGACTCACTTCGATCACAGTTCCGGCGAAAACGACCGCGCGCGACAAGCCGCAAGTCTGCGAGAACTGTTCGGCGCCAGCCCGCGCGACACGATCTTGGCTGGTGACTTCAACGCCCCAGCAACTCGAACCGAGATGGCGCCGCTGCTGGAAAAATGGTCGGATGTCGATGCGAAAAAACAAATGCCGACGATCCCCGCCGCGAAGCCGACACTTAAGATCGATTACATTCTGCTGCCACAAAGCGGACCTTGGGAAGTCGTATCCACCGAAGTGCTGAACGAACCGGTAGCCTCCGATCACTTGCCCCTGGTCGCGACGATTCGCACAAAGCAGTAGCTCGCGCCGGCTGCGTTCCCTATCCGTCGATGGTTGTAAATGCCACGAGCTACCCGAGTGCTAGCGAACACGAGCGGGCTTAGTTAACCTTATGCACTATTCGTTTGAGCGTTAACCGAGCACTACCTCTGCGCGTTAACTCAAAACTCAAAGTCAATCGCAACATTTGTGAACCAACTGCGAAGCGTTCACTCTCACCGCATGGAAGATGACACGTTGGCAACCAAGACAATCACTAAATCGAGCAAGACAACTGTGAAGAAAGCTGCTGCAAAGAAAGCGAAAGAACTGCCCGCAGTAGAGCCAACTGCAAAGCCTACTGCAAAGCCAATCGCTAAGAAGTCAGCGGCAAGCAAAACTGTTTCGACGAAGACGGCTGCGAAAAAGCCAACGGCTAAGAAGCCAACGGAAAAGAAACTCGAAGTAAAGAAACTCGAGGCAACGAAGCCGCTGAAGTCCACACAGAAGCCTTCGTCGAAGGGAACTTCAAAGCCCTCTTCAAAGAAGAAGAAAGAAGCGGACTGGTACGACTATCCGCAGTACTTTGACCTTGGATTCGCTGACGAAACCGCGAAAGAAGTCGCCTTCCTGCCGCTGGCATTTGAGCGTTTTGGAACGGGCGAAATGAAACGCATCCTCGAACCGGGTTGCGGCAGCGGTCGTTTGATCGTCAGCCTCGCAGAGAAAGGTTATGACGTCACCGGTTTTGATCTCAGCGACAGTATGCTCGCGTTCCTAAACAAACAACTGGCGAAAAAGAAGCTCACCGCGACGACTTACAAGCAGGACATGACGGACTTCGAAGTCGACAAACCGTTCGATGTCGTCTTGAACACTTTCAATACTTTCCGGCATTTGCTAACCGAAGAAGCCGCTGAAAGTCACTTTCACGCCGTCGCTCGCGCTTTGCGGCCCGGCGGTCTGTTCTTCTTCGGCTTGCATCTCTATCCGCACTACGCAGACGAACGCTGCATCGAACGCTGGACCTCGAAAACGGGCGGAACTTCGGTAACTTTCACGCTTCGCGCTACCGAATGGGACAAACGCAAACGCATCGAAACGTTGCGGATTAGCATGTTGATTCGCAAGCCGAAGCAGGAACCTACGCGCGTGCAGAGCGAAATTCAGTTGCGTACTTACCGCCTCGCACAACTGCAATCGTTGCTCGCCAAGGTGCCGGAGCTCGAATTGGTCGAATCGTACGATTTCTGGTACGAGATCGATGAACCGATTAAGCTAACACGCGACTCGTCCGATTCGCTGCTGGTATTTGTTCGCAAATAACGAGCACAGTTTCATTCAGTAAAGTGGTTTTCATGCGTACTCATTCAACTCAATCGTTACTCCTGCAGGTGCTGATCTGCTGTGTTGCAGCTCTGCAAGCGGGCGAGGCGCTCGGCCAACTGCGAGTGCTCTCGAAAGGCAACCCCGCTGAGGAATGGCGGAAAGCTCAACTCGCTCAGATCGATGCACAACTGGCGGAAAAAGCGACGAAGGGCGAGTTGAAGTTAGAGCTGACTGCGCAGAAGAATTGGTTGGCGAGCTACACGACCGGTGAACTCGGAGCTCAGCCGACTCAGCCATCGTCTGACAAAATGTTGGAAGAACCGAACTTGGATCCGGACAAGCGAGCGGACGCGATTCGTCGCAAGCTGTTCGGACCCAAAGCGCGTCCGACTTCGGCGGATACAGAGAAACTGCGGGCCGCGTTGGAGAAAACGCCTGACGACGTCGGACTGAGGCAATTGCAACTCCATTGGCTCGATCAACCTCAGTACCGCGAAGAGTATCCGGCTGAGATTGCAGACGCGGCGAGTCGTTTGATCGGTTTGTTGCAGGCGAATAAGAAGATCGATGCCAAGTCGAAAGAGCTGGCGATTGCAATGACTCTGTATCGTCAAGCTCGCGCACTCGGTTATCGAATCGATCCAGAAGTCGTGAAGAAAAAGCCGCTGGAAGAAGGCGAAGCGGAAAAGATCGATGCGCAGTTGGTTGGCGTGTACACACAGTTGATCAAGTTGGTGGGACCAGCACGCCCCGAGTTCGTGTTGCTCGAGATTCGTATGCTGCGCCGTGACAACTGGTTCGGCCGCGCTTTGGAGTTGCTCGAGAAACACGGTGGCCAAATCGAACCGCGCTGGTACTTAGAGAAACGCCGTGATCTACTTCGCGATTTAAGTTGGAAGAGCCCAGCCGAACAGGCTCACCAGATGTTTGCGGCGGCGTTTCCTGAAGAAGCGAAAAAGTATCCGTAGTCGCTCTAGAGATTGCCGATTAGAAATTGCCGCTAGAGATTGCTGATTAAGAGATCCTCGCCCATCATTCGCGACAGCGCCGTCTGCCAACGCTCGATCAGTTTGTTGCCATCGATCGCGAACTTGCGGCGTTCGAGCACCAGCCACTGCATCCACTGCAGAGCTGTCAACAAAGACGCGCTGCGATCCAGCAAATCGACATGCGTCGCACTGACCGGATGCAAAGGACGTTGCAGATTGTAACGCTCGACCGCGGCCATACGCTTGTCGAACTCAAACGGATGCAACGAACCGAGCATCCTCGCTAAATCGGTCGCGGGCTCGTCCAGGCGCATCGCGCCAAAATCAATAATGCCTGAGACGCGTTCATCTTCAAACAGCAAATGATCGCTCCACAGATCGCGCAGCACAGGTTGCAACCGCACGCAATCCTTGGCAACACGCTGCAATTCGTCGAGCAACTGCGGACCGCGAGAGTGCAGCAACTGGATCGTTGACATACAGGCCGCTGACTCAATCGGCCCGCGCAGCTCCGCGCCAACGCGTTCCACCAAATCTCGCTTCGCTAACCACTCGCCCAGCATCCCAATTCGCTGCTGCACCGCTGGACTTGGCGACGATTCGTGCAGGTAATCGGACCAAACAGCATGCAGCAGCGCGACCGACTCGATGGCCGAATCGAGTTTCGCGCTAGTGGGGCGCGCCAAGTAGTTCGCTTCGCCAGGCATCCACTGAGTTAACTCCCACAGGCATCCGTCAACAGACCAAAAACTATGGCTGAGTTGATCACGAAAGATTCGCGGTAAAAATTGCACTCGAGCGCCTGCATGCTCGAGCGCATCGTGAATAAATTGCAAGCGCGCCGGAGTTGGATGTGTTGGCGACCACTTGCGCAAACAAAGCGCGCCGTGCACGCTGCTGGTGCATCGCCAGACCCTCGCGCCGCTTAGCCCACCGCTCATCGGCCGCGCCGACGTGATTGCGAACTGCGAAAGAGTTTCCGTTACGAACGCTAACGGAATGCTGGCGTCGAGTGTCTTGGAGTGTTGCATTGGAGAGAATCTACTCAGCTCGCAGCCCAGGCAAAATTGGCAACTGCATCGCGGTGCGAATCGCAAGCAGTGCGGACAAATAGCCTGCGAATAAGACGATCAGCAACATAACAAGCGGTTGCACCAAACTCGTCTGCGGCCCGACTTCGATCAGATAAGGCACAATAGCAATCGCGGCAGCAGCGATACCGATCAGCATGCCACCGCTAAGTAACAAAGCCGTTTCAATCGAGAGCAGTTTCGCAATCCGCGAGTCGGAAAAACCAACTGCACGCATCAGCGATAGCTCGCGACGCCGCTCAATCACGCTGCGAATCTGGACAGCGGCCAACCCGAACGTACCGAGCAACAAACCGAGCGCGCCGAGCGATTGAAAAGCACTGATGTAAGTGTTCTGCACACTCAGCAAACGACTCAACACTTCCGCACTTGAAACAACATCCAACCCATCATCGCTCCAGCCGCTCTCAAGCGCTTCGACCACCTGTTTTTGATTCTCAGCACTGTGAGACTCGGCACTGTGCGGCTCGCCACTGCGGATCAGGAAGAATTGAAAACCGCTGAGCGATGGAAACAGCGACTTGAAATTCGCTTCGCCGATCAGCAAACGACCTTGAAGAACACTGTTGGATAGCAAGCCGACGGTTGTAAAGTGAACCCACTGGCCATCG
>JBGSOM010000114.1:0-6647 GCA_041739135.1 Pirellulaceae bacterium | reverse complement strand
GCAAAGATGGCTGGATGTCGGTGAAAGCAGTTTCGCAACCCAGGTCCAGCGGTTGAAGGCCCAGATGCAAGACTTAGCACCGCCTAAACCCGCGCCTGACATAACCGGCAAGAGTCTCCTTGATCGCGTTGTTCTCTCCGCAGACGCGTAACGCGAATCACCTCTCTAAACTCATGTGCAAACAACCCGCGTTCGCTGCTGCGCACAGTTTGGACAGCTACCACCAACTCGCAACTCAGAACTCGCTGTAGTACAAGCGTCACGTTCTGGCTGTCAAGGTTTTGCCAGTGAGGCCTTGACGATGCGTTTGTCGTTGCGAACAAAAATACTCTTTTCTGCAAATGCTGGATGCGACCAGCAAACACCACCCCGTTGCGGCAACTGCGTCTTGGTGGGTTCTATCAACTGAGTTCGATCCAGTATCTTCAATCCTGTCGGCGTCACATTCGCGATCAGCAATTCGCCGCGTTCGTTGAACATCCACACCGCGTCCGTGTTGGCCTGGCGAACCATATGAATAGTGGCCCAGCGCGCTTTGGGGACCGCAGAAAGATCTTCCCAAACCCGCTCGCCGGTAAGAGCATTCAAACAGCGCATTTGACCATAACTGTCGACGCCGTACACGAATTCTCCATCAAGAATCGGCGTACCGATCATCGCATGCAAAGCCGCGGTATTCTGCTCGTCTCGACCCACAGCTCGCCAAATTACGCTGGACTTCAGTTCATCCTTAGGAACACTGATCATCAGCGATCCGTCGTAGAAACTCGAAACGAACATGCGTTCGCTGTCGAGGGTTGGGGTGGCAATTCCTATCGGCATATTGCGTGGAAGCATCGGATGTGCCCAATGCACTTTACCTGTGAGTGGGTCGAGCCCAGAGAGGCTCTCGCCGGTCCAGCACACTAAGACATCTTGTCCCGCCTGCTGAATGACCACCGGCGACGAGTAACCAGCACGTTCATTTAAAGCTTGCCATACTTCCTTGCCATCTGCTTTGTTAAACGCAACCATGCATGCTCCGTCAGCACCAGCGACTTGAAGTACAACCAAACCCTTATAAATGAGCGGCGAAGATGCGATGCCCCAATCGGGCATCCGAATATCGTATTCAACTCGAAGATCGCGTTCCCAGATCACCGTTCCAGTCATCGCCTCAAGACAGTGAAAGTGCCCCATCGATCCAACTGCGTACGCCTTGCCTTCATCAATGGTGACACTGGCACGCGGGCCTGCGCCGTAGCTGACTGTGTAGCGAGCGGGGTATGAATGCACCCAAACTTCTTTTCCATCTGAGGAGTCCAAACAGATCACGCGCTCGTCCGTATCCGTTCTGTCCATCACATAGACTTTGCCGTTCGTGACGGTCGGTCCACAATAGCCCGATCCGATTTCGGTTGACCATACCAAAGGCATTTGACCTTCGGGCAGTTCATCGATGATGCCTTCCGCCTGCCAGACGCCATCGCGTTGCGGGCCACGCCATTGTGGCCAGTCTTCCGCGCGTGCGCTAGTTATCAGCCCAAAAACTAGCGTCGCAAAAATGGGGAGCTTAAGCGAAATTGTTTGGAGCAAAACTGTTCGGATCAATTTAGATTTCCTCGTCGACAAGCGACTTGCAAGAAAGCAGACTTGCACCAAATCTCAAAAGCGACATCGGTACCTGCTCTAAACTACCACGAAAGCGGCGCGGCGTCTCAGTCCGACGACGCCCACAAACGAAACTAGGCAGGCGTGCTAGCCTGCCGCAGTTGAGCGAAGAAGTTGCGTACGAGCCCGTACTGCCCGCTGTTACCGAAATGGTAATTGAGTTGCACAAATGAGAGGCAACTTAACGAGCAATTCCCGTAGGTTATTTCTTGCGATGGCGAATACGTGCACGCATACGGCGTTTCTTGCGACCGATTTTCCTTCTACCTTTGCCCGTCTTCTTCACGCCCACGAGGTTCTCTCCAGCATTCAACTTGGTTTGTAACGATTTAGCAGCCGTTCTAGCACATGCCGCGGTTAGCAAGGGCTTAGGTTACCACAAAACCTACCGTTCAATCAAGACGTGCACGGTCGCCCCGAACGTTCAGCGACTAAATAGCTGGGTTTCCGCTCTGATTTTCGCAATTTCCTGTTCCTTAGAATCGATCTGAAGCATCCAAAGGTGACGCCCACCACCGCGAGCCTGTGGCAGAATCGCTCGCCCTGGCCTATTATCACTTCTGTCGGCTTAGCCTGTTCGGCGACACTCAGTCGCTTCGGCGGCCTTATTTGGAGCTGATTTTATGTTCGCCCGTCTGCCAACCCTCTGCTTGATCTGTGGCTTCGTCTTTCTGGCCGATCTTCGATACGTTGCAGCACAAGAGGAAGCACCAGCGGTCGCGCAATCGGACAACTACGAGTTGCGAATGATCGCGAACTCGAAGACGTTCAGTCAAATCACCGCGCTCAATTCGAAACTGCAAGCTCTCGGAAGTCGCGAAGTTATCGAAGGCGACATTGGGCAACTCAAGTCCTTTTTCCGCAGTGGCGATGACGATTTCGAGATTAAGTCGCCGAAGGATTTTACGAACGTCGAACCGCTCGCACTTAGTGAAACCGGTGTCGTAGTTGGCTATGTCAGTCGTGCTATCGGTCATCCCAATGGCAGCCTGCAAGGTTTCTATTGGACTCCAGAGACGAACGAAATAACGTTGCTCGAACCTTTGCCAACCGATTCTTCTGGGCATGCGCAAGATATTTCCGCCGATGGAACACGTATTACAGGTTACACCACCGGCAGCGAACCGCCGCGCGTACGGCCCTGCGTCTGGCAATGGAACAAAGAATCCAAGAAATACATCCCAGAGGAGCTTTCGACAATTGTTGTGAACAATCCGTTTCTGCTTGCTAGCCAAGTCATCATTAGTCCTGACGGTAATCGCATCGCCGCTTGCATTACTGAGAAGCAGCTTTCGCAGTTCATCTTCGACAGTTCTCTGGTGGTTTGGGAACGATCCGCAGACGGAAAATGGGAACGAAAAAAACTCTCGGATGAGCAACCAAAACTCAAGGACATGAACGACTCAGGCATTATCGTCGGAGCGACAAGCGGACAGGGCCAACCTCGCGCCTGCTGGGTTGACCGCGATGGAAAAATCGAACAGATCGAACTCCTGCCAGGGGATGAATCAAGTGTTGCCTACGGAATCAACAACGCAGGGACCATTGTCGGCATGAGCGATGACCCGCCGGGCAACGACGGTGCACCCCAAGCGTTCATTTGGGAAAAAGGAGTCGTCTCGCCCCTGCGGTTGTTGCGAGAGAGTGAAGGCGAAAGCGCCGCGCACGCAATCAATCAAGATGGAGCGATCGCTGGCTTTATGTACAAAGAAGCTGGCGACAACTCGGCCGTTGTCTCTTTCATCCGAACCAAGAAAAAGCAATAGCATCTGCTCACATTGCGCAGTGGTTCATATTGACGCGCGCGTTTCCAAACTAGTACGAATCCGATTTGGAACGCCTTCTGATTAGCGGACTCGCGTCAACATTATCTAAATCGGATTCAAATTATGACTAGTATCCCTGGTGTCAGCGGTTCCAATAGTAACAACTCATCTAAATCCAATAGCAACGGACTGGAAGATGTCAGTCTCGATCAGTTCTTGGGACTGTTGATCACCGAACTGCAGAACCAAGATCCGCTCAATCCAATGGACAACGCGCAGATGATGGAGCAGATTAGCCAGATTCGTCAAATTGGCTCCACAACCAAACTTACCGAGACACTCACGTCATTGGCCATTGGCCAAGAACTGTCGATGGCTAGCAGCTTGATTGGTAAAGAAGTCAATGCGCTCGACAATGATGCTAAAGATGTAACTGGCGTTGTGGATCGTGTCTCAGTGTTGACTGATTCAAATGACGGAAATAATCGGACAGTACAGGTACACATTGGAGCCTCAATCGTCGATATCAAGAATATTCGGGAGATCGTTGATATCGAAGGTTGACGCTAGCAAAAGGTAGTTACCATGGGACTCGCATCCTCGCTGAGCACAGCTCTCACAGGTATGGGTGCAGCGGAAACGCAGATCGACGTACTTGGTAACAACTTAGCAAACTCCCAGACCGTCGGCTTCAAAGCTTCCGACGTTCTCTTTGCGAATCAATTTCTGCAAACACTTTCGCTCGGGGCAGCTCCCACCGCAGATAACGGTGGTACGAATCCACGTCAGACCGGATTGGGTGTTCAAGTCGCAGCCATCACACCCAGGTTCTCGCAGGGAACTATTCAAATCAGTTCCAGTCCATCGGACTTAGCGATTCAAGGCGATGGTTTCTTTATCGTAGAAAGCACATCGAACGAACAGTTGTATACCCGAAATGGTATTTTCAAACTGAACAGCGAAAACCAGTTGGTGACCACAACGGGCAACCGCGTACTCGGTTACGGAATCGACGATCAGTTCAACATCCAGACAACGCAGTTGCAACCGCTCTCGATTCCACTCGGGTCAGAAGCGGTCGCGCAAGCTACTCAAAACGTCGTGATGGAAGGGACTCTAACGCCCAGCGGCGACCTCGCGAACACGGCCGAAATCATTCAGAGCGCGGTGCTTGGCGATAGTCTCGTCCCCCGTCCCGATTCTTCAACGATGGATGCTAGCGCAGCCGGTACGCCTTCGATTACCGGCGTTACCATCGGCCACAATCAAGGCGCAGGCAGCCTGACTGAAGGCGATGCCTACGGCTACCGCATCGTGTTTGTCGATTCGTCGGGCAAGGAAAGTCCAGCCAGCACAGCGATCAACGTCACCATTCCAGTTGGTAATGGACTCGCTGACAACACGATAACGCTCGACAACTTGCCGACATCAGCCGATTACAGTCAACTCGCGATCTATCGAACAGAACCAGGCGGGTCCGAGTATTTTAAACTTGCGACAATTCCGACTGGCGGATCCTACACGGACACCGGTGCAACAGCGCTTTCATCCGATAGCCTCAACACGAGCGTGCTCAACGGCAACTACAGTTATATGATCACCTACTATCGAGCCGGTGATCCTGAAACGAGACCATCTGCTGCGGTAGGGCCAACCAACATTGTTAATGGCCGTGTGCTGTTGTCCGACTTACCAACTCCACCTGCACCGCCGCCTGGTGGCGGATTCCCTGCCTACGATAGTATTCGGATCTATCGCAACACGGCGAGCGATCAGAACTCGTTCTATTTGGTCGACACAGTTGCACTTGGCCAAGATTACACAGACACCAAGAGTGACGCGGAAATCAGCAACCTTGCAACTTCTGGCAACAAAGCTCTCGATCTCGATGGACCGCAAATTGATAGTAACACGCTGCTGATCAACGTCGTCAAACGCGATGGCTTTGACTACGAGAATGTATTCACTGAAGGCACGCTCTCCTTCAAGGCTCGCAAAGGTGGACGCAGCTTAGAGGCGAAAGATTTCGAGATTACCAGCACTACAACGATCCAAGAACTCTCCGATTTTATGGAGAATGCACTTGGAATTCAAACGGCATCGACCGATTCCGAAAATCCAATCCCCAGTTCGGTTAATACAATCACTGGCGAGCCCGGCACGATTCTGCCTGGTGCCTACATTCGTAACGGCCAGTTGCGATTCGTTTCGAACAACGGTGTCGATAACGCAGTTGATATCGACTTAACCAGCTTCCGCATCACCGACGACAGTGGCGTCGTGACGACTCCGAATCTCGCATTCGGATCCGCGCAGAAGGCTGCAGGGCAGAGTGCGGTCGCGGACTTCGTTGCTTACGATTCGCTTGGTTTGCCGATTCGTATGCGAGTGACCGCAGTCCTCGAAAGTCGTTCGGACACGGCAACGGTCTATCGCTGGTTCGCAGATTCAGCGGACAACTCAACGCGCGATGGATCGAGTATCGCAGTTGGTAGTGGACTGCTGACTTTCGACGGCAATGGAAACTACGTTACGTCTTCAAACACTTCCGTCGCAGTCGATCGTCTTGGACTGCCCAGCGTGTCGCCACTGGAATTCAATATCGACTTTAGTTCGTTGTCAGGACTAGCAGCTACCAAGTCGACCCTAGCTGCATCGCGCCAAGACGGTTCACCTCCTGGCAAGCTGACCAGCTATGTGATCGGTGAAGACGGAGCCATTCGTGGTGTATTCAGCAACGGTATCGCGCGCAATCTTGGTCAACTTCGCCTCGCGCGATTCAGCAATCCGGAAGGTCTCGAACAACGCGGGCAGAACATGTATGCACAAGGCATCAACACCGGATTGCCTGTGCTTGGCGGTCCCGGCGAAAACGGTATCGGCACCGTTGCCGCCGGTGCGCTCGAGTTGTCCAACACCGACGTCGGTGGCGACTTAGTGGATCTCGTACTCGCTTCAACCATGTACCGAAGTAACGCGCGGGTGATCACCGCTACTCAGCAACTATTCGACGAATTGCTGAACATTCGAAGATAGGCCTCGACGAGAGATAATTATCCAAAAACTTATTCGCCCATAGCCATTGGGCGTTAGCCAAATGGCACTCACTTTAGCATTCGGTTAACTTTCTTGCGACCAATTCGAATTAATGGTACGAGATTTGCGCTATGAATTCTGGTTTTCTTTCACTGCCAAAAGAGAACCATAGCAATGGACGACGCCTCGCAACCG
>JBGSOM010000109.1:0-13742 GCA_041739135.1 Pirellulaceae bacterium | reverse complement strand
CTGTGCTAGCAGCGGTTCGAAAAAGACTCGCGCTGGCAGTGAGATTGGCAGCACTGAAGGTATGGGGATTTGCCACAGCTACACGCCCGATGGCCGGTGTGTATCGCTGCTCAAGATTTTGCTTACCAACTACTGCATCTTCGACTGTCGCTTCTGCGTCAATCGTATCTCAAGCGATACGCCCCGAGCGAGATTTACAGTCGATGAAGTCGTGAAGTTGACAATGGACTTCTACAAACGCAACTACATCGAAGGTCTGTTCCTCAGCTCTGGGATCATTCAGAACTCCGACTATACGATGGAGCAGTTGACGCTTGTGGCGAAAACGTTGCGCGAGCGTGAGCGATTCGGCGGCTACATTCACCTAAAGACGATCCCCGGTGCAAATCAAGAGTTGATCGATCAAGCGGGGATGTATGCTGATCGCCTAAGTGTCAACGTCGAACTGCCGACGGATACCGATTTGCAGCAGCTCGCGCCGGAGAAGAATGGCGCACAAATCCGGTTTGCTATGGATGGAATCCAGTCGAAAATGCAAGAGTTGCGCGAGGATAGTCGACGTGGATTAACCGCTCCGAAGTTTGCACCCGCTGGGCAAAGCACTCAGATGATCGTCGGCGCAACCGCGACTCCTGACCAGACAATATTGCAGACGGCTAGCGAGCTCTATCAAACGCAGAAACTGCGTCGCGTCTATTATTCAGCGTACAGTCCCATTCCCCATGCGGATGCCCAACTGCCAGGCCAAAGCCCGCCGCTGGTGCGTGAGCATCGACTCTATCAAACCGATTGGTTGTTGCGATTCTATGGTTTCGATGTCAAAGAACTAGTTGTCGCTGCGGACGGGAATCTCGACTTGGCAATCGATCCCAAGCTTGCGTGGGCTCTAGCCAACCGGCATCGATTCCCAGTAGATGTTAACAAGGCACCGCGCGAAGAGTTGCTTCGCATTCCCGGCATCGGAGCTCGTACAGTTGGGCGAATCCTAGCGATGCGTCCAGTTCGCGCGCTGCGAGTTGCGGACCTCAAACGGCTGCGCGTCGCTTGGAAACGTGCCGCGTCTTTTGTGATTGCTGCTGATCATAATCCCGCATTGAAGACGCTCGATCAAGCCAACCTGCGCGCGCAACTCGAGCCGCAACCGAAGCAGCTACTGTTGTTCGATCTCCATCAGTCGGTCGATCTCGGCGAGCTCTAACAACTTGCGGGTGGCGAGTTCAATACGATGCTTCAATACAACCTTCATGATTTTGATCAATGGCGCAGCACAGCTCGTCAATTGTGTCGACGTGACATCGCTCCGAACCAAGTGCAGTTGCTAACTCGGACTCAAACGGGACTGTTCGCAGAGGTCTCTGTTGATGCATCGACTGACGCAGTAGCGAACAACGAGTTGAAGCTCGAAAACAGCCAAGCTGAACCGCAAGCGTTCAATGTTCCGAAGGCGTTTCTCAGTTTGGCTGAAGAAGTCGGTTATCATCGTGACGCGGATCGTTGGAATTTGCTGTACCGCGTGCTGTGGCGGTTAACTCATGGCGAACCGCAGTTGATGCAGTTGAGCACGGACGACGACATCCATCGGTTGATACAGATGGAGAAAGCGGTACGGCGTGACGCCCATAAGATGAAGGCCTTCGTCCGCTTTCGTGAAGTCAAGCACGACGGTTGCGCCTATTTCATCGCGTGGCATCGTCCCGATCATTTGATCGTGCGTAAAGTCGCTCCCTTCTTCAGCCGCCGCTTCAAAGCGATGAACTGGACCATCTTAACGAAAGATGAATCGGTCAGTTGGGATCAACGCGAACTCAAGTACTTCGAAGGTGTTGATCGCAGCGCTGCTCCGAACGCTGATGAACTTGAGGAATTGTGGTGTACTTACTATGCCAACATTTACAATCCAGCTCGCATCAAACTCAAGGCGATGAAAGCTGAGATGCCTGTGCGACATTGGTCGACGATGCCCGAAACGAAAATCATCGAACAGATGCTTCAGGATGCGCCCGCTCGTGTACTGCAGATGCTTGTCCACAGCGAAGGGTACGAGCAATCGGCGCGAGACTTCCTGCCCGATCCTGCAACGCCCCTCTCGCTTGAGAGTCTAGCGTCAGCGGTGAAGAATTGTCGCGCGTGTGATCTCTATTGTCATGCTACGCAAGCGGTTTTCGGACATGGGCCAGCGGATGCGCGAATTGTGCTGGTAGGTGAACAGCCGGGCGATCAGGAAGATCTTGTCGGCCTACCGTTCGTCGGCCCCGCAGGCGAGGTGCTTTCCGAAGCGCTCATGGCGGCCGGCATCGATCGTTCACAGTTGTATGTGACCAACACGGTCAAGCACTTTAAGTTCGAGCGCCAAGGAAAGCACCGTTTGCACAAGCGCCCCGACGCGCGTGAGATTCGGGCTTGTCGACCCTGGTTCGAAGCCGAGTGGTCGCAACTGAACGCGCATGCACTCGTTTGCCTCGGTGCGACGGCCGCAACCGCGTTGATTGCCCCGGGTTTTCGCATTCAAAAGCAGCGCGGGCAATGGACCGCTTCGCAGTTTTGCGATCACACAATGGCTACATGGCACCCATCTTCTATCCTGCGTTTGCCCGACCCGGTGCAACGTCAAGCTCGAATGCAGGAACTCATCAACGATCTTCGCCAAGTGAAATTGACGGTTGGGTAGCGGCTCCTTCCGCTCACGGGTTCGTGTAATCTATAGCGTGTGCAACTCACCGAATAGCGATTCGAATAGAGCCTCGAGCGAAACACATGCGGAAAAATCTTAGAGAAGGGTTAACGTTCTTGGCCGCAGTCGTGTTGCTGTGTATTGGCATCTACTGGCTGCAAGCCGAACCTAAACGAACGTCCGCCTCGCTGAAATTGACTGCGGGCGATCAGTCGGGCTTGAGGCACAAGCTTGCGCTGGAATTCGCGCGTGAAGCGGCCACTCATGGAATCGAAATTGTGGTCGAACCCATGAGCGGCTCAGAGGCAGCCATACAAGGCGTGAATGATGGCGAGTTCGATTTGGCGTTTGTACAAGGTGGACTATCGAGCGGTGGTCTGCAAGCGGTTCGTCAGCTAACGGCAATGCACATTGAGCCCTTGCACTTATTAGTGAAATCGCCGCTACACGAAAGAATCCTTCAATTAGGTTTAGGTCAGCTTGCTGGGTGCACAGTGAATCTCGGTTCCGTCGGCGGCGGCACAAATGTACTTGCAAGCGAAGTTCTCCGCTTTGCAGGGCTTGAGGCAAGTGGAAAAGCAACGGAGAGCGGCAGCACCAATCCACCGCTCAGCCATGGCAAGAGCTATCAGGCTGTGTCGTTCAGCTACAGTGAGTTGCAGACATTGCCTACGGAACGATTGCCGGACGCGATCTTTACTGTCTCTTCGCTGCCATCGCCCATCGCGGACTACCTGATCGAATCTCAAGACTTTAGGCTTGTAAGTCTGCCGTTCGGCGAAGCGTTGTCACTGGAAGCGTTCCTGCAACTCGGTGACTTGCTGCCCAATGCCTCCATCGACAAGCGGCATGTATATGAGACGCAGATCCCCGCGTTCACTTACAGTGTAACTCGCGCAGAACCGCCTCAATCCTTGCGCACCGTCGGCACTCGCTTGTTGTTAGTAGCAAACGAACGCGTGCCAAGTGAAGTCGTCTCATTGCTGCTCGAATCGCTTTATAATTCCAACTTCGCTCACGCTGAACGCCCGCCTTTGGACGCCACGTTGTTGGAACTGCCGTCGCAATATCCGATGCACGGCGGTTCGCTTCATTATCGGCAGCGCAATAAACCGCTGATCGCAGGCGATGCGATCGACTACTGGGAGAAAGTCCTAGCCATAGCAGCGACCTTATGTGGTGGCACATTTTTTCTAGGGCAGTGGTATTTGCGATTGAAGCGTCGGCAAAGTGAATCAAACTTTGCAACCTACATGAATCGCGTGCTTGCAATTGAAGCTTCAGCCATGCAGAACGAATTTTCAGCTCAGTTAGATTTGTCGCAGTTAATGCACTTACAACGCGAACTAGCGGAACTCAAATCGGAAGCGGTCAGGAAGTTTGCTGCAGGTGAACTGGAGGGTGAAGGACTCGTACACGGATTCTTGGCACTCGTTAATGACGCGCGCAGTCAATTGACTCGGCTGATACTCCACCAGCGCGACAATGTCGAGGAACAAGCCGCTCAGCAACAAGACTCGATCCAGCAACTCTGGCCGTCGCCAATGAAGCCTGATTGAGCCACGCGTAGCTCACTCTTCCGCTGATCTTCGCCTGTGAAGCGTGCAGTTGGTGCAGAATCTGCACTTCGCTTATTGCCTTACCGCAACCCCAGGCGGCAATTACAGGCGACAAGGATAGCGAGGGTATGATGCAAGCAACGGTAGCCTTACCAATCGGAAAAGTGTTTGTTGCGAAATTTAAGGGCGGTTTCTGCGATGGATTAATCGTTCGCTCGGACCAGTCTGCAATGGCGGCGGAAATATGGTCCGTAACGGCTGGAGCCATCACTGGGAAGACGCTTAGCCTTCTGTCTGAATCAGTCGCAAGCGTTCTCGAACGCGATGCGAACGGCGACCCTTACGTCTTCAACCCACCGCCGCTGCATCGCTATGAACTAGTGTTTCGCAGAGATTCAGAAAAGGAAGTTATGGCAGTATTTAACTTTGTCGGATACTTCAAACCGTAACTGGAATGCTGCGCTAGATAGTTCTGTCATCATGTTGAACACGTTGGTCGGAGAATGACCATAAAGAATGACGGCTGCAGTCGTACAAAGCGACTGACTCGTTAGTCTGAGTTTTCTAAGCAAGTCGTGCCGTTGCGAGCGCTGTGTCCCCGCACACAATGCCTTTACTAAGCGGTTTGACTTAGGTGCCGATTCGGCGATCTCTTCGACAACTGAGATGTGTGCGGATGGGAACGGTACTTTTTGAACGTTGTCATTTGAGCGTTGTGGACTATGGCATAGCAGTTGCGAATTCGATTCGTGGCATCAGGTGCAAGCACCCTCCACTATCGCCTTCCTCAATTCTAACCGGATGACTTACTATGTTTCAGCACGTCAAAGACTTACAGTTCAACGCGCGCGTGTCGAAGGCCGATCCCCGCTTCGCTAACATGCTGCTTGAGCAGTTCGGAGGTGGCAACGGCGAACTCAAAGCTGCGATGCAGTACTTTGTGCAAGCGTTTGGTTGCCGACGCGGGTATCCCAAAGAATACGACTTGTTGATGGACATTGCGACTGAAGAATTTAGTCACTTGGAGATCGTTGGAGCAACGATCACATTGCTACTCGATGGTGTGAGTGCGGAATTGCGCGCTTCGGCAGAAGGGAACTTGGTTGCGCAAATGGGCAACGGTTCCGTGAAGAAAAAGGATGTCATCGGACAAGCCATGGACAATCCGAATTTCTTGCTCGAGTCCGCGGGCGGGCCTTTGGTCACCGACTCGCGCGGGACGCCTTGGACGGGCGCTTTTGTGAATGCGAATGGCGAACTCACGGTAGATTTGCGATCGAATATCGGAGCGGAATCACGTGCCAAGATCGTTTACGAACAACTGTTGAAGTTTACGGACGATCCACATGTTCAGGACACTTTGAGATTTCTGATGACCCGAGAAATTGCGCACTTTCAGCAGTTCTCAGCGGCCTTGGAAGCGATTCAACCGAACTTTCCGCCCGCGGTCATGCAAGGTGATCTCCGGTTCACGCACGCTTACTTCAACATGTCGCATGGTGAGGATGAACGTGGACCTTGGAACGAAGGTAACGGACCTTGGCCAGAGGGAGAGCAATGGGAATACATCGCCGACCCCGTCGCACAGGTTCTTGCAACTAAAGGGCAAGAGACCAAGGAGATCGAAGGCCACGATCGCGATCCGAAAGAGGCCAAACGCATCGAAAAGAATCTGGCCAAAGAACGCAGTGCGGAAGTGATGCCAAACGGCGAAGAGACCGATTTACAGTGGTCGCTGTACGCGCTTCCGAATTAGTCCATGCGATCGATGCTTGAATCGTTTCAGAGCGTGTCGAGCGCCTGCCTCGTTTTCGAGTTCAGCTCGTGCATGGAGAATGGCTTGTTGAGAAAATTGATCCCTGGATCCAGCAAGCCGTTATGCACAACGACATTTTCTGTGTAGCCGGAAGTGTAAAGCAGCTTCATTGATGGGCGGCTTTCGCGCACGCGCGCCGCCAGCGCCGGGCCAGTTGTTTGGTGCATGACAACGTCAGTGAACATCAAATGAATTTCCTGAGGGTAATCGGCGGCTAAACGAACCGCTTCAGCCGGATCACTCGTCGCGAGCACGTGGTAACCCAGCGACTCGAGCAACTGTTTGGTTACCTCCAGGATTTGCGGTTCGTCATCAACCAGCAAAACGGTCTCGCTACCTCGTGACAAGTAATCTCCAGCATCGCGCGGAGCCACTGAAGTTACGTCGCTTTGAAGGCATGGTAGATAAACTCGGAAAGTGGAGCCCTGGTCAACTTCGCTGTAAACGTTGATGAAGCCGTTGTTTTGGCGGATGATGCCATAGACGATTGACAACCCCAAGCCGGTGCCTCTACCTAATTGCTTGGAGGTGAAGAACGGTTCAAAAATCTTTGGGATGTTCTCGCGGGCAATGCCGCATCCAGTGTCGGATACTGTCAACTGCACGAAATCGCCCATGATCGCATCGGGGTGAGTGATCACGTACTGTTCGTCGACCACACAGTTGCCAGTCTCGATTGTGATCGTCCCCGCAGCGCCAATCGCATCCCTTGCGTTAATGCACAGATTGAGCAGTACCTGCTCAAACTGAGCGGCGTCGATCAGAGTGTTATTCAGACTAGGATCCGGTGTCCAACTCGTCTTGATATTCCTTCCAATCAACCTGCCGATGATGGGAAGTTTATCAGCGATGATGTCGTTTAGATTCACGCTTTGCGGGCTTATTGTCTGCTTGCGCGCGAACGCTAAAAGCTGCTTAGTCAAGTTCGATGAACTCTGTGCAGCGCGTTGAATTTCGCCGAGATGCTCGCGCAAGCGCTGTGCTATCTCATTATCCATCTTTGCCAATTCGACATGACCGAGAATGACTGACAGCATGTTGTTGAAGTCATGCGCAACGCCAGCAGCCAATCTACCAATCGATTCCATCTTTTGACTTTGCCTTAGCTGTTCTTCGCTTTCACGCAGTTGCGCTTCGAGTTCTTTTCGCCGAGTAATGTCAAGCGACATAATGAAAACGCCCTCTTCGATCGGCGAAATTCGCAACTCGAACCAACCGCTGGTGCCATCGGTAAATTGGAACTCGTTTTCAAGTTCGCTGGGAATCCGCTGCTCAAGGCAATCTCGAATGAGTGCAAACAGCCGAGTGCTTTCAACTCCGGGCCACGCGTCGAAAAAACGCTTACCGAGCAGCTCGCTACTGGGGCGGCGACTCTGACGTTCGGCCGTCGTGTTCAGGTAGAGGTAGGTCCAATCGAACGAAAGTATCTGGCATCCTTCCAACATGTTGTCGAGGATGCGTTTGTAGAAGCCATCAGAGAAGCTTACCGTCTGCATTCCAGCCTCGAAGTTTCAGTTGAAGCGCTGATGTTAGTAAATCGCTCGCTAAACTGGCTCACGCCAATCGCTGAAAGGCTGAGCACTTTAGCCCTAAGCTAACATATGGTCGCGCTGCTCGCACTTTGACGGCAAGGAAATCCGACTTTTCATCGCCTACCTGCTTTCAGATACACAACTCCACTCGTCAAGCTTTGGTTAATCGTTAGAATCCACGACTAACCAACGCCCGGTTTCAGTCTGTTTCGTGAAAGCATGTTATGCCGATCGAGTACGCAATCAAAAACGATTGCAAGGTGCTTGTGGTGTTGGCGACGGATGTCATTACCGTTCTCGAACGGGCAGCACTTGTGCAGCAAATTATAAGTGATCCTTCGCTGCCGGAATCGATTCCAGTTTTGATCGATGTGTCCGGCGTCATCAACATCCCTGAAATCGCCGAAATCCCCAAGCTTGCGTTTCTTGCAGAGCAGATTGTCGCGCGCTTCAAATCAAAGGTCGCATACTTCGTCGTGCAACCTGGAATGGTTACGCCTTACCATCTCGTCGCTTTGTCCGTTTCCGGCAGTGGGTCTGCGGTAAGCGTCTTCAGCAACAAGTCGGATGCGTACGATTGGTTGGCATCGCAATAGCAGAGCGTCCGCTACTGATCGTCCAACTTACGAACAGGTGGTGCGCGATCCGCGTTCACTTGTTGGTGGCGACTTGGATGACGGCATCGAAGGCGAGTTTGGGGTTGTTTTGTCCGTCGAACAAAAGCGGTTGCCCTTGCGCTCGCCAAGATACTGCATCGTTCGCGCCCCAAAACGTGACGACATCAATCGCTTCTTTATGCTTTACGAACGCGCGAAACAGACCGGCGTACGCATCCGCTAACTTGCGATCCGATTCCGAAACCAAACCACCTTGAGTCGTAGAAGCGCTTCCAGCAACGTCTGCGTTCGTGCCACGCTGACCGCCGGCTGCAGAGTTCACGTCCAACTCTGTGATGTGAATCGGTAAACCCAGCGAAGACACCTCCGTTAACGCTTCATCCATAGTTTCAAAAGTTGTGCTCACGTTGCAATGCGCCTGCGATCCGATCGCACCGATGGGCACATTCTGAGCCTGCAGCGTTTTGATCAACGTTATCAGTTTGCTGCGTTTAGCAGCATTCTCAAGCCCGTAATCGTTGTAACGCAAGATCGCGTCTGGGTCGGCTTCATGCGCAAATTCAAACGCTTTAGCAATGAAGTCTGGACCAATGATCACGGACCAAGGCGATCGCCGCAGCACTTCAGGACCAGAGTCTGAGATGGCTTCGTTGACAACATCCCAAACTTTTACTTTGCCTTTGTAGCGGCCCACGACTGTGTGAATATGTTCGCGCATCCGCTCCAGTAACTCTTCGCGCGACGCTCGTGGACCGCTCAAATCGAATCCGCGAAAACGACCAAAGCCGCCCTGGCCTCGCGTACCAACCGACGCAGGCGGATTGATACTCAGTTGCCCATCCTTAGCAGTGATCAATTCGTCGGCAGGCGGTGCGTGCGTTCCCTCGAAAACCCAGTTAGGCGTTTGCGAATGCCAAACCAATGTGTGTCCCGCTAATTCCATCGAGTTGTCTTGAGCGAATGAAGCGAGTGCGTCAGCGGATGCAAAGTCGAAACCGTCTGCGCCTGGTCGCGGATGTATCAATTGCCACTTCATTTCATTCTCGGCAACGACATGGTTGAAGTGATGCTTGACCAACGCAACGTCGCGAGCGACATTCTCCTCCGAACGACGCGCAGTGCGTCCGGTAGTGATCGACCGATTGACCGCAACTCCGATTCGAAAGTCATCCTTGAACACATCCTTCAATGCGACTGTTGCAACGGGCGCAACCGACTTGCTGGTCGAAGACTGTTCAGCGGTGGCTGGCTTAGCCGGCGATTCCGTAGCTGAATCACGCTTGGCCACAGAATCAGAAGAACCAAATTCGCCGACTGCACGCTGAAACTTAATTTCATCATCCGATACAGTACCGGTATAGGTAATTCGAAGTTCACGGCCCTGAGCGTCCAAGACCTCCACGAATGTTAGCGTCTTGTCGTTCAGCTCGACGTCTTTGAATTCAACTTCGCGAGTCTGACCGTCTAGATCCACCGATGCGCGTGCGGTGATTGATGGGCCATCTTGCTTGAATTTAAACGCGTACTTCTGCAAGCCGCGTTGAGTATCGAAGTCTGCTTTCCAGACACCACTAATTCCTTCAGATGATTTATCGTTGAACAGCAGCGGTGCCATTTCATGCAAGCAACGTCGCCACGATTGCCACTCATGTGCTGTGTCCTGCGAGACATAAAAGTGAGCGTTCACGCCAGCCGCTTTAAGTCCCTCGGTGGCGGCTTTGGGATCACCGCCGCGGCCACCTCGATCGCCCCCGATCTCCTTGCTGCCGTATCCCACAAAGACCAAATTGACCTTCTGCTTGAACTCTTCCATGTTCGCAATGCTGTCAGCGCTGATGCTGCCCCCGCTGAATAGTCCAATGGCTGAGAACTTGTCAAGGTTTGCAGGAGCGATCGTTCGAGTTTGCATTCCACCCATCGACAGTCCAGCCATAGCGCGATGCGGTTGATCAGCAAGCGTGCGAAAGTTGCTGTCAACGTACGGGATCAAGTCGTCGAGCAATACGCCTTTGAATGCATCGAAATTGAAAGCCGGCCGTTGCCCACCGCCGCGCGGTCCGCCACCAAGTTGCACATCATTGGTCATTCCGTAAGTCATTACAATGATGAACGGTTTTGCTTTTCCATCAGCCAACAAGTTGTCCATGATCAAGTTGGCATGGCCTTGAGCGCCCCAACCGGTTTCGTCTTCACCCCAACCGTGTTGCAAGTACAAAACCGGATAGCGTTTTTCAAGATCTTGCTCGTAACCCGGCGGAGTGTACACAAACGCACGGTGATGCGAGTCGGTTGTCTTCGAAAAGAACAGCACTTGCCGAAGATGGCCGTGCGGAACATTCTTAACCGCATAAAAGTCTTGGTCGGCTGCGGGCACTTCGATACCACTGCCCCACCGCATCGCTCCGAAGAAGTAGAGGCTGTTCGGATCTGGAACATCGGCCCCATCAATTTTTAAACTGTAATAGTGAAAGCCCTCATCCAACGGCGCGGTGATTCCTGTCCAAACGCCATCCTCACCTTTGGTCAGCGGTACTTTGCCCAAGCTGACCGAGACGCTTTGCGCTTCCGGGGCGACGATGCGAAATCGCGCGCGGCGCTCCGAGTTCACTTGCGGAAACTCTTTGCCTTTCTGGTTGATCGTTGAAGGCTTCCAATCACTTGCAGAGTCGGTTTCCTTTGCAGTTGATTTCTCTTGGGGCTTTTCATCCGCAGGCTTCTCAGTAGCAGGCTTTTCCGTGGCAGGCTTCTCAGAGGCTGCGTTGACATTCGAAGCTTGCTTGCCGACTGGCGGTTTGTCCTGAAAGACACATTGGCTGAACCAATACAGACTGCTGCTCCAGTGAGCTGGATCGTGTCCGTGACCATCGACATGCCACACATGCTTAATATCATTCTTCTTCAAGAACTGATGGACGTTTTGACTGATTCGTATCAAGCCGTCTTTGTTGCCGCAGGATATCCACAGCAGTTTCAACTTTGACTTAGCCTTCTCAACATCCGGTATCAGCTCTTCAGCGGGCTTGGTATTCGGAGCTGCCGAAAACGGACCAACCCAAGCAAAAGTATCGAGATTGCCAAGGCCGAAATTGAACGACTGGCCGCCGCCCATGGAAAGACCCGCGACAGCGCGTTTCTCGCGATTGTTATCGACCGAATACTTCGCCTCGATCGCTGGAATTAGATCATTCAACAAGTCCTTTTCGAACACCGCGAACGCGGGTGCGCTTTGCATGACGTTGCCTTCGGCGCGATCGTTCTTTTGTGCACGACCATTGGGCATCACAACGATCATCGGAACCGACTTACCATCAGCGATCAAGTTATCGAAAAGAGCTTTCGGATTGGCGAAACGCACCCATTCGTTTTCATCGCCGCCAATTCCATGCAACAAGTAAAGCACCGGATACTTCTTGTCCGCTGTGTAACCTGGAGGAGTGTACACGTTGGCTTTGCGAGTCGTACCAACTGTCTTTGACTCATACTCGATCAACTCTAACTTGCCTTGAGGCGTACCTTCTCGCTCGTCTTTAAAGCCCTCAGGCGGCGCGTCATAAAAGGCCACGTCATCTGGAGCAAGTTCGATCGGCCCGCCGAATCCACCAGGGCGACGCGGCCTTTCTGGGTTGTCTTGAGCGACGCTAAATTGCGTGATCACGCAACACGTCAGCCAGATTCCAAGTAGTTTCATAGAGGAGAATCGCATTACAGAAACCTTTCAAGAGTAGAGGAGAAACCCTGATTTAGTAGGCTCGGATGTTGTCGGTCAGGTTTGCGGGTGATTAACAAAGTCAAACCTTGGCATCAAGCAAATAATGGAATCGGTTCAAATTGAGCTCCAAGAATCGAATTGGAATCAGCCTTCAACCAATCGCTGAGCACCGATGCGTACACTTGGCGGAAGTCGTACTCATGCTTCAAATCACCTTCTTGTAGATCCGTTAAATTTGGCAGCTTGCCGATAATGCCCGCCTTGAGCGCGCCACCGCACAAGAACATCGGACCAGCGGCTCCGTGGTCCGTGCCTTCGCTTGCGTTTTCTGAGACTCTGCGACCAAACTCACTGAATGTCATCGCGCACACGCGCTTGTCGTGGTCATGATCCGATAGGTCTTTCATAAAAGCGCTGATTGCGTCGCTCCACTGCCGCAACAAAATAGCGTGCGTTTGAGCTTGCTGCGCATGCGTATCGAATCCATCATGTTGCAAGTAGTAGATACGTGTTGTCAGTCCCGCGTCGATCAATTGCGCAACAACTCGCAGTTTCTTTCCCAAGTCGGTATCGGGATAGCTGATTTGCGTCTGGTAACTCTGCGCCGCTTCCGTCACTCGTTGGCTCGCCGCAATTGCAGACGCGGTACTTGACTGCAAGAAAGCGTACAGGTCATGTTCGCGACCAGCATCGATGTCCGTTTGTTTGGACTCAAGTAACTCGCGCAACGAAAGCTTGTCGTTGCCTCGCAATTGAAACTCTGCCAGTTCTTTGATAGTTGGCACACGCACATTGGTCGAAGCGATTGCGATTGGTTGTTGTTCATGCCCTAAATGCAACGCCCGCACATCGCCACCAGCGACCGCCTTTTGCTCATCCAAGAATCTGCCGAGCCAACCATCAGGTCGCGGTTGATCCTTGCGGCGACAAGTGTGCCAGATGTCCATCGATTCAAAGTGCGATCGATTCGGGTTTTCATAGCCCACATTTCGAACGACTGCGAATTTACCTTCCTGCAGCAGCTCATTCGCACCGGCCAGCGACGGGTGGAATCCGGTGTCGGCGTCAATCTTCAATACATCGCTTTGTGGAATCGCAAGCTTCGGTCTGGCTGATCGGTAGCCATCGTCGGCGTACGGGATAACTGTGTTCAGACCATCATTGCCACCTGATAACTGCACGACAACTAGGATCGAGTCCCCTTTCAATTCGCCAGCGGCTGCGGTCGCAAAACACTTCGGAAGCGATACGCCGATGCCAAGCGCGGTCGCACCGTGAAACGAATTTCTTAGAAACGCACGCCGGTTCGAATTACTTCGTATCAACATAGGTGCACCTTACAC
Source organism: Pirellulaceae bacterium (assembly GCA_041739135.1). Lineage (GTDB taxonomy): Bacteria > Planctomycetota > Planctomycetia > Pirellulales > Pirellulaceae > Aureliella. The sequence continues at coordinate 495 of JBGSOM010000109.1, read as the reverse complement.
GCTTAACCGAGTTGGCAAATGGGAAGGGATGTTATCGAGTGGAGCAACGATCGCATTTGACGCTCCTTGTCACTCGCTACTGCCTCAGCCGACTCTCGCAGCTTTGTTCTCGTCGTCGCATCCAAGCGAATCGCTAGCAGCAGTCGCTCGAAGTGCTCAATGGCTTGGTCGATGGTATTGACTTGGAGTTGATCCAAATACTGAGTCAACGTCGTTCCACCAAAGCGCGTCGTATCGCTAGAAAGAACATCTGCGATCAGATTTGCACGACCAAGTAAGGTCGATGAGTTGATCCAAGCGCGACCTCCATCCCAGCCTTTTACATTCGGCGGATAGAACAGGCCTTGGCCGATTTCAAGCAGACCTTTGGCGATCATCTGCGTGTTCGTCGTCGCGTTTAAACAGCGCAAAGCGCCCACGATTAACTCAACCGGCGATTTGATTTTGCGACTGATTGCGAGAGAGGAAAAGAAAAGATTGCTGCTGAAGAGCATC
>JBGSOM010000108.1:0-37133 GCA_041739135.1 Pirellulaceae bacterium | reverse complement strand
CCCCGAAGTCTGGCGACTCCGGCTACGGAAACAGCCCCTCGTAGCTGGACTCGCCAGAGTTCAGGCACGCGCACCTCAGCCCACGAAGTCTGCAGAACAGCCCCGAAGTCTAGCGACTCCGGCTACGGAAACAGCACCTCGTAGCTGGACTCGCCAGAGTTCAGGCACGCGCAAGACAGCCCACGAAGTCTGCAGAACAGCCCCGTAGTCTGGCGACTTCGGCTACGGAAACAGCACCTCGTAGCTACTGCATCAGGCTTGCCAGTTTTTCTTCAATTGCATCGGCCCAGATCTGGTAACCAGCCGCTGATAGATGCAAAAAGTCGAGCATGATGTCTTTCGAGATACTGCCGTCTTCTTGTAGAAATTTGCTGCCGATGTCCAAGTAGTGAATGTGTTTGCCGTCGTCCAGTTTCGAGATGATCGCGTTGACTTCAGCGAGTTTCGCGCGGCCTGGATTGGGTTCAGCTTTTTCGCCACGTGGGAACACTGCGAGTAGCAGTATCTTGGCTTGCGGTTGCTTCGTGCGAATCGTTTCCACGATCTTGGTGATGCCCTTGGCGATGCCTTCCGCTGAATCGTTGCCCGAATTGTTCGTGCCGATCATCAACACGACCGCTTTGGGTTTGATTCCTTCTAGTTCACCGTTCTCAATGCGCCACAAAACGTGTTGAGTTCGATCGCCGCCGATTCCAAAGTTAGCTGGTTTGTACTTGCCGAACGCTTTCTCCCAGATATCTTTCTTACCGTTCCAGCCTGCCGTGATGGAGTCGCCAAGGAACACGAGCTCTGCGGTGCCTTCTTTCGCGATGCCAACAAATTTCTCGTGAGAGCTTGCGAAGCCTGGATTCACCTTGCCGTCTTTACCGTACTTCTGCGCAGCGACATCGGGAGCTTGAGCAGGTACTTGCGCGGCGGCTGGCTTCGGCGCGGTGGCGGTATCCTGAGCTTGAATGGCGATTGCTGGAACGATGGCTGCGAAAATTGCTAGTGCGAAACGTTTCACGATGCAGTTCTCCGAATTTGAGGGGATGGTTGTCAACTTTGACAAGCTAGCAGATGCCGGACTTGCTGGGAATCACGGTCGCCGTTCGCTTGAAAGCCTCGCAATCGACCGCTCCCAATACACGGGTCTGCGGCAAAGTAAAACTTGATAGAATCAAGTGCGTGACCAAAGGTGTCACGAGCCAGAGCTAGCATGCAAGGAAGTGAGGTCAAAGGCGATGAAAAAAAATAGGGATTCATTGGCGGGCGAGGGCAAGCAAACCATACGCCGACGGTTCATCGGTTGGAGTGAACCAGCCGTTACATTGGCAGTCGATGAGCTGTACCAGCGGTTCGTCAATGGCGATTCGTGGGACATGCGCGATGTCGTTATTGTCTTGCCCAGCGGACTAGCAAAACGACGATTGCAAGAGTTGTTGGCGTTGCGAGCGATGGGTGAGGAACCCGCTGCGGCCAGGGCCGATGGTGCGGCGCCTCTCGAGCGTACGGTACTCGATCGCAAAGTGATGTATCCGCCCAAAATCGTTACGGTGGGGCAGTTGCCTGAGGAGCTGTATGTTGCCAAGTTCCCGTTTGCGAGCGAGCTTGTCCAGGTTTTAACTTGGGTGGTTGCGTTGCAAAAAACAGACGCAGGATTGCTGCAGCGAATTATGCCTCAACCACCACCGCTGTCGGCCTCCGAGCAGTGGCTGGAGTTGGGCAAGTTGATTTCGACTGTGCATCGCGAACTGGCATCGGATCGATTGAATTTTAAAGCGGTCGCGAAAGCGCTGGGCGATCATCCGGAAACTCCACGTTGGCACGCGATGGCTGAGGTGCAAGCGAATTATCTGCAGCAGCTCGATGCGCTCGAGTTGTGGGACATTCAGACCGCGCGGCTATTGGCGTTGCAATATCGCGAACCTGAGACGACGAAGCAGATTTTTGTCGTGGGCGCAGTGGATTTGAACAAGTCGCAGCGAGGATTTTTGGAAGCGGTCGCGGAGCATGTTGAGATCTGGATCGCCGCGCCCGAATCGCATGCGGCGATGTTCGATGCATACGGTTGTTTAGACAGCGAACAGTGGCAAGACGCGGTGCTCGAGTTACCCGAAGATTGTTTGCTGGTCGGCAACTCACCGGCCGATCAAGCGGAGTTGACGGCTGCGTGCTTGGCGGAACTTGGCGATCGCTACCACTCGCGCGACGTCACGATCGGAATTCCTGATCCGACACTTGTTCCAACTTTGCAACATCAATTGTCATTGTGCGAAGTCACGGCGCGCAACGGTGCGGGCACACCGCTGAACCAATCGGAACCCGCTAATCTGTTGTCGTTGGTCGGCAAGTACGTGCAGCAGCGGAATTTTTCGAGCTTCGCAGCATTGGTCCGGCATCCAGCTATCAACAACGTTTTGCTTACTCAGCGATTGAGTTTACCGACGAACTGGTTAGCCGAGTTCGATGACTATTGTCAGGAAGTTTTGCCGAAGTCGATCGATGATTACGTCAACGAAAAAATCGACGGAGCACACGTTTACTCGATCGTTACCAATGCGGTGACGAAGTGGTTGAACAAACTGAATTCGCGTGCGCTGCCGTTATCCGCTTGGGTGCAACCGCTGCTGCAAGTGCTCAAGTCAGCTTACGAAGGTCAACGCTGCGATTTAGATAAGGCTTCGGATCAGCCGATCTATCAAGCTGCTCAGCAACTTTGCGATTTGATCATCGGCCTGCGTGATATTCCAACGCCGCTTGAACCGAAAATGACAATCGGCGAGTTGATCGATTGGTTGCTGCGTTCGATGTCGGGCAAATTGGTTCCGGAACCAAGCAACGAGACGGCGATCGAGATGCTCGGTTGGCTGGAGCTATCGCTCGATGACGCTCCGGTATTGATCCTAACCGGAGTGCATGATGGCGTTGTTCCGGAGAGTGTCAATGCAGATGCGTTTCTGCCAAACCAATTGCGGCGTCAATTGGGAATGATGGACAACGGACGTCGTTACGCTCGCGACATGTACAGCATGCAGGTGATTTTGCATGCGCGCAAACATTTGCGGATCGTTGTTGGCAAGTCGGATCATCAGGGCGATCCGCTGGTCCCAAGCCGGCTGTTGTTAGCGTGCGCGCTGGGTGATTTGCCGACGCGTGTTTTGCAATTGGTTTCGGAAGAGTCTATGGATGTGTTGCCGCCGACTGAGCAGCGTTGGAATGCGGTCCAAGGTGCAAGTCGGTTGACGGTACCCAAGCCGATCGAAGGACGTGTGCCAGCTACGGTGTCCGTGACTGCGATGCGCGACTACTTGGCTTGTCCCTATCGCTTTTACTTGAAACATGTGCTGAAACTTAGTGAAGAGGTCGATAGCGACGTCGAGCTGGATGCGCGCAAGTTCGGCATCTTGCTTCACGACACACTAGCGATGATGGGCAAACAACCGATCAGTCTCAGCACGAATCCGGAAGAGATCGAACAATTTTTAGTTTCACAGTTACAACTTGTTGCATCGGAGAAATTCGGTCCCGCTCCGCCGGCTGGAGTGTTGATCCAGATCGAACAGGCTGAGTTGCGATTGCGAGCCTTTGCGGCAAGCCAGGCTCAGCGGGCGGCGGAAGGTTGGATCATCAAGTTTGTTGAGGAAGGCGTCGACGCCAAGGACAACTTGAAGTTTGGGGAAGGTACCGACAAGATCACTTTGATCGGGCGGATCGATCGCATCGACTATCATCCCGAACAAAAGCGCTGGGCGATCTGGGATTACAAGACGAGTGAAACAGCCAACAATCCGGTGACCGTCCACTGGAACGAGAAGGCTGGTTGGAAAGATTTGCAGTTGCCGTTGTACCGTCATATTGCCGCACGATTGAACGTGCAAGGCGATGTTGAGGTGGGCTATATCACGTTGCCCAAGCAGGCGCGCGGAGTCGCGTTTGTGAAGGCTGAGTTTTCGGACGCTCAGTTGCTAGAAGCGGACGCGTTGGCGCACGCGACAGCAGCGAAAATCAAGCGCGGCGAGTTCTGGCCGGAGCAGTTGGAAGCGGTTCAATACGATGATTACGCTCGTATTTGCATGTCCGACGTGCAGCACGTTTCGGTGCCGCCGCCACCAAAAGTCGTCACGAATCGCGTTGCACAAATTGCGGTTCGTCGGCAATCGAGAATCTCCGATGCAACCGTTCGTGAGGCTCAGGAGCTCTTGGCAGCGCATGCCAGCGGACAGCTCAAGCCGACTGATGTGAAGTTCGAACCGCTGCTCATTCGCGCATCCGCTGGCACCGGCAAGACATTCCAACTGAGCAATCGCTTGCTGCAGATTATTTTGTCGGGGCAAGACGTCGATCATGTGCTTGCCACGACCTTCACTCGCAAGGCTGCGGGCGAGATCATGCATCGCGTACTGCTGCGATTGGCGGTGGCATGTGTCGATGATTCGAAACGTGCTGAGTTGGCGATGCTTGTCACGGGTGTGGACACTTCTGCAGCAGCTTGTTTGGCAGCACTGCGGCGCGTGGCGGGCCAACTGCATCGATTCCGCGTCAGCACGCTGGACAGTTTCTTCGCGCAGATTGCGAGAACTTTCAGTCTGGAGATGATGTTGCCGCCGGGTTGGTCTGCACTGGATCCAGTTCAAGAGCCAACGATTCAGATGCAAGCCGTTCAAGACATGCTGGATAACCATGATCGCAAGACGCTGGTTAACCTTGTCCGCATGCTCGCCAAAGGTGAATCGCAACGGCAAGTTGCAGATCAAATTGTGAACACCGTTCAATCCGGCTACGGAGCTTACCGCGTCACGAAAGCCGAGGATTGGGATCAGCCGCCGTTGCCAGCGCCGCCGAGCGAAACCGCTTTGTCGTCAGCACTCAGTGCGTTCAATGATCCGTCGATCAAGCACAGGAGCGTCGTGAAAGAGCTCGACAAACTGCTGTCGTTTGCACTTTGCGATGAGTGGGAAGGCGTAATCGGTCACGGCGTCTTCAAGAACTTAGAGGCGCAAACGCCAACGTACTTCGGTGTACAGTTGCCTACACGTTACATCGACGCGCTCAACACGCTGCGCGACGCAGCCGCCGCAACGCTGTTACCAATTCGACGCGCGCAGACGATCGCGAGCTACGATGTGCTGAAGGCTTACGATGAACGTTACAGTTCGTTGATCAAGCGGCAGCGAGCGCTGGCGTTCAGCGACGTTAGTTATCTGTTGTCGCGATGGATGTTGCCAAAGTTGTCTGATGGTGGCACCCAACCTGCAACCACACCTGCCATCACACCTGCAACCACGAGTGGAGCGGCGGTGGATCCGAAGCAGATGCAGTTGCGTTTGGATTGCGGCGTCAATCACTTGCTGCTGGACGAATTTCAGGACACGTCACCTGAGCAATGGCGAATCTTGGAACCCTTGGCGCAGCCGCTGGCGGGCGAAGCGGATCGCGAGCATTCGTTCTTTTGCGTAGGTGATACGAAGCAAGCGATCTATGGATGGCGCGGTGGCGTGGCAGAGATCTTCGAGAGTGTGACGGGATCGCTGAGCGGCATCAAGCAATCGCAACTGTTCGAGAGTTTCCGAAGTAGCCCGCAAGTCATCGAAGTCGTCAACCAAGTCTTCCAGAACTTGCCACAGCATTCGAATTTTGCGGACTGTGATCATGTCGCTCGCGATTGGTCTGAGAAGTTTCCGGAGCACAAGACGGCCCGCAAAAAGACGCCTGGCTATGTGCGATTGCAGAACGGGCCGGTGCTAGACAAGTCGCTGACAGCCGATGAAAAGCGACTTGTATTCCTGCAATTCACTGCGGAACAGATCGCTGAGTTGACGGCGCAAACAGGCGCGAGCGTAGGCGTTTTGTTTCGCCGAAACGCGGACGTTGCGACCATGATTGCGCTGCTGCGCGATCGTGGTATTTCAGCGAGTCAGGATGGCGGCAATCCATTAACCGATTCGGCTGCGGTCGAATTGGTGCTGTCGTTGGTTCACTTGGCAGATCATCCAGGTGATGGAATCTGTGCATTTCATGTTGGCACTTCGCCGTTGCTAAAGCACTTGCCGGCGGATCCGCGCGCAGAGCCGCAGCGGGTTGCCGATTGGTTCCGAGGTCAAGTCGTACGCGTTGGTTTGGGAAGATCGATTGAAAAGGTTGCGGACTGGTTGGCGAACGAACTGTCGTGGTGGGATCAACATCGACTGAAGCAACTGGTGCGCAGTGCGTTCGATTTCCAAGCCTCCGGTTTGAGTCGACTGTCTGACTTCGAACGGTCGGTGATGGAGCAGCGCATCGCGCTGCCAACGGAAGCTCAAGTGAAGGTTATGACGATTCACAAGAGCAAAGGTTTGGAGTTTGACGCAGTGTTCTTGCCCGACTTGGCGATCGAGTTCAAACCGCAATCGCCGCTGCTGGTGCTGCGCGGTGACGATCCAACGGAACCGCCGAACGGAGTGCTGCGTTACATGAACGAAGCGCTACAGAAGACTTTGCCCGATTCGTGGCAATCGGCTTTCAAGCAGACGAAGGCGCGGGGCGTGTTTGAGTCGTTGTGTTTGTTGTACGTCGCAATGACACGAGCTCGCAACGCGCTCTACCTTTCAACTCATCCAGCCGGTGGCGATCAAAAGCAAAATTTCGATTCGCTTCTGCAGTCGATACTGGGACAAAACAAAGACGAGCTTGGTAAGGCGGAAGCGATCTTGTACGAGCTGGGCGATCCGATGTGGTTCCAGTCGGTCGCGAGCGAAAGTGCTGAAGAGGTTCAAGTGCCGGAAGTGCAATCGCGACCAATCACGTTGCGAACGGACTTTGAATCGGCACCAGTGCGCAGTTTGCGCATCGCTGCACCTTCGACAATCGGTCAGACGTTTGAGCCCGTTCCGCTTGGGAATGCGTTCTCGTTCAGTCAGAGTGTGGGTGCAAGTTTTGGAACGATCATTCATGCGTTCTTCGAACAGATTCGCTGGTTGGAAGACTACACGGTGGATCCAGTGGTGCTGCGACGCGTGGCACTCGCGGCCGTCAGCCCCGAGGAACTGCGGCATTTGAATGTCGACAAACTGATCGAATCGTTCGCTGCGATGCTAGATTTAAAATCGGTGCGGCAAGCGCTGAGCATGCAGCGTTACAAACGCTCGCTGTTCGGCAGCGTGCCCGATCAAGTGGAAGTCGACAACGAGCGAGTAATCAATCTGGTGATGAACGATCGTTTGATTTCGGGCACCATCGATAGGCTGGTCGTGTTGATGAAAGACGGTCGACCTTATGCGGCGGAGATCATCGACTTCAAAACCGATGCCTACGATTCGGATATGACGCTGCTGTGGGTTCAGGATCGCATCGACCATCATCGACCCCAGCTAGAAATCTACGCACGTGTGGTTTCGGAACTGTTCAATATTCCGGAAGAACGCATCGCAACTTATCTCGTGTTGCTTAGCGGCGACGAGTTTGTTGAATGCAAGCGCGAAACGGTTGGCTCGAGCGGCTTAGTCAAGCAACCGATGATGGGACGAACGAGAGCGGCGGTGGACTTGGTGAAATGATCGTTAAGCGTTTGATAACAGGCTCTCGAGTGTAGCGAGCTCGAGGGGTTTGACGATGTGGAAATTGAAGCCCGCTTCGCGCGATCGACGGCGGTCTTCCTCTTGGCCCCAACCGGTCAAGGCGATAAGTATCATGTCGCGACCCCAAGTTTGCTGTCGAATGCGTTGGGCGACGTCGTAACCGTTTAGTCTTGGTAAACCGATGTCGAGCAAGACGAGATCGGGTCGAAAAATTTCCGCGAGTTCAAGTGCCTGAAAACCATCATTGGCGATTCGAGTTTCATTGCCTTTCAAACGTAGCAGCAGACCTAGCATTTCGGCCGAATCTCGGTTGTCATCGACGACCAAAATGCGGCTGCCCGTTAAAGACGCAGCGCGAGGAGAGATACTACTGAGTGTTTTGCCGCGCGGTGGCGGAACGAGTGGCAAGCGCACAATGAACTCGCTTCCCTGATCGAGCCCATCGCTGCGAGCTTCAATGTTGCCGTCGTGCAAATCGACTAAGCGACGGACCAACGTGAGCCCGATACCCAAGCCGCCTTGTGACTGCTCAAGCGAACGATCCACTTGGGTGAACATTTCGAAAATCTGTGGCAACATCTCGGATGCGATACCGACTCCGTTATCTCGCACACTGATAACTGCGTCGCTCCCTTCGCGTCTTGCGGTCAGCCAGATGTGTCCGCCGCGATGAGTGTACTTGGCTGAGTTGTTCAGCAAGTTCAAGAAAACTTGACTGAGCCGAATCGGATCCGCCTCCAACTCAATCGGCTCTGGCATCACGTCGACGGTCAACTGATGTCCGTTAGCGAGGATCAGCGAACGACTACTTTCAACTGCGCTTTCCAGCACCGAAGCAAGAGTAACACTCTCTTTTCTAATGTCCAATTTGTTGCGACTGATACGTGACATGTCGAGTAGATCGTCGATTAAACGCACCATCACAGTAACTTGGCGTGAGATCACTTCTCGGCCCGCTATTGCATCCGCTTCGGTCACACCGGCCATGCCGAGGAACTGCACCGCGTTGCGAATCGGTGCCAACGGATTTCGCAACTCGTGAGCAAGCGTCGCGAGAAACTCGTCCTTATTGCGATTCGCTTCCGCCAGCTCATCAGCTCGTTCGCGCAGCGCGGATACGTCTTCGACCGCCAGCAAGATCAACTCAGGATATTTTGAATCGGGCGGAAAGGGGCGCGCGTTCAATAACATCGTCTTCAGACCGAGCGTCGGGAACGTGTGTTTGACTTCGAAGTCGTGAACCGATTGGCTGTGCGAAAGAACTTCGTCCAGCAACTTGCGCAAGCCGGGAATATCCCACTGACCGTTCCCCAAGTCGTAGACCAGACGATTCTCTGTTTCCTCCTTCGAGACTCGGAAGGAGTCGTAGAAAGATCGATTCGCCGTTTTGACTCGCAAGTCGCTGTCGAGCATCAGGAACGGTTCACGCAAGGTCGCGATAATGTCATCTGAGTACGTATGAGAAATCGCAAGCGCCCGCTCCGTTTTACGGCGCTCGGAGATGTCGCGAAACACCAACACCAGCCCCGCAACTTCGTCCTTGTCGTTTCGGATAAGCGCCGCACTATCACTGATCGGACACTCTGAGCCGTCTTTGGCGATCAGCAGACTGTGACTAGCTAGTTGGAAAGTGCGTCCCTCAGTCAGTGCTTGTACAGTTGGAATTTCGACAGCGGTGCGAGTGTCTTCGTTGACTAAGCTGATCACACTGTGGAGCGGTTGACCTACGGCGTCTTGCGACCATCGCGACAGCGTTTCAGCGACCGGGTTGAGAAAAGTGATGAAGCCCTCAAGGTCTGTGGTGATGACCGCATCGCCGATGCATGAGAGCGTAACGAGCAACCAGTCTCGTTGCGCGTGCAACGCTTCCAAACTTGCCGGTGAACGGTTGGACATGCCATCACTTCATTTCATCGTGCAAGCAGAATCGTTGCAGCTGTTCAGAGAGCCCGAGACAGCGAGGAGCCCTAGACAGGGAGCCCGTGACAACCAATCTGTTCAGTATAAGCGCAAAGCCGTCAGGCCGATACGGTCACCAAGCTCTGCAACCGAGTGTGTTTCACGCGACATCCGCCACGCACTTCGCAGTGCCTCAGAGCGTGCCACCCAACGCCGCCCTATTAAATGCTGCCAAAGCCTTAGTAAGTGGGCTTAAAACTGAGCCGAATGTAGCGGACGGCGGATTCGAATAGGGTTCGAGAGGCGATTCGAAAGCGGACGCTGGCGAGCGAGCCTTTCAGATGTGCGGTCACTTCGTCCTCGGGCAACGCGATCGTCACTTCGTAATGCGGCGATTCGGGAAGCAAGCGGCCGGATGCACTTCGCTGTGAAATGAGATACGTGTCGCCGTGAAGTTCGGTGGGAGTATTACGAATCGGTTCGGGCGAAATGCGAACAATCTTGCCAACTTGGATTGTGGACAGATCGGAATCCCAACGACAACTCGCTTCCATGCCGATGCTCAACAGCTTGACATCTTCCTGCGCGACGATCGCAGTAAGAATGGGTGTTTGCTGAGGAACGAACCAAGCGATAAGCGAACCGCGTTCAATCGTGCAACCAATATTGCCTTCGGCGATCGGGTTTAAATCCAATCGAACGTCTTGGGGGAATGCTAGCGGTGAAGTTAATTTATGGTCGGCTGCGATCAGGCGCCCTGACTTGGCAGAGGTAACGATCAGCGCGTTCAGTTCTTCGCGCAGCAGCGACTCTTTCGCTTCGAGGTCTGAGATGACTTCGCGAGTTGTTGGAATTTCGAACGTGACCGCTTCATCGATTGCCGATCGAGCTTCCAGTTGCTTGAGCTTCTGGCGGGCGACGGCGATCTCACCACGCACCGCTCCCAGTGCGATCAGTTTCTCCGGCGCGTTGAATTTAAGCAGTGGAGTGTTTGCGGCTAAGTCAATCGAGCGATTCGCGACGGATGTTAATTCAGCTTGAGCAGGTGCGAACAAAGGAACTTTGTCTGCGAAGTCGGTTACAGCACGCGCGGCTACGAAGGTCGAAACGGGTACTTCGAGCAGAAACGCAATGAGCACAATGATCGCGGTGCAGTAGACAACCACGCGGGCGAATCGCAGTGTTCCGTTAAGCATCAGATCTCGATAAGTCGACTTTGTGATCCGCGCGAACATGGCAACTAATCCAATTAGATAGACCAACAAAATGTTGACTGCGATAAAGCCAAGACCGTAGGGTACCAGCGATGTCCAAGCTATCCACAGAATCGTGCAAGATAGAAAGACGCGATAACATGCAGAGGCGACGGCAAAGGAGGCGAGTAACCAAATGTTTGCGTCCAAATGCGATGACGCAGCCGGTCGGCCACTCAGACTGCTAACGAATAAACTCCACAACGCATCGCGACTCTGTTCGGCAAGATTCGGCACTCCCCAGACGTCGGACAAAATGTAGTAGCCGTCATAACGCAAAAAAGGATTGGCGTTGATCAGCAACGTGCCGACTGAGCAAACGATCATGGTGCTGGTTGCGATCGTGTGCAACGTTCCTTCACGCGTACTCAACCAAACGACCGCAGCCATGGAAGCAAGTATCAATTCAACGTAGATCCCAGCGGCGGCGATAGCAGCCCGTTGCCACTTCGAGCGAAGTTTCCAAGAATCGGTTGTGTCGCAATAGAAGCAAGGTGTGAAGAAAAGAAACAGCAGACCAATCTCTTGGCAATCCACTCGAAACCGAGCACAGGCGAGTGAGTGGCCGAGTTCGTGCAGCGACTTGACGACGGCGTAACACAGCAGCAGCAATAGCCAGCGATCGCCCTGCATCGTACTGAAGTTCGGCAGCAGTGAAGCTCCGGATTCAAGTACATTTCCGAGCACCAGCGCGGCGGTGATCATGCTCGTCGCGACCATCGCGATGCAAGTGAGCGGGTGAAAGAGGATTTTGGCGAGCCACTGAAATTTATCGAGCAGCCGGGCGGGGTTGAAGAGCGGCACGCGCACGATCAGCGGAATCGCGAGGATTTTGAGAACACGCTGGAAGGTTGAATGTCGTTTCGGTTTCGCAAGCGATTGCGACACCTGCGGCGAACTCGGCGACAGCAGATGCGCTGCAGTCAGACGGCTGGCAAAAGACCGCAGCCAAGCGAGCGTGAAGTGGTCGTTGGGGAATTGCAGTCGCAGTTGTTTGATCACTGAGTCGACTAAGCCGCCACTGCAAAGTAGCTTGGCCGCAGCGTATTCGATTTCGCTGAAATAAAAATAGGCGCCAGACAACGGATCGCGCGCGACCCATTTGGATTGATTGGGTTGAGCGATCCATTCGATATCCGGCCGCAATTGCAACCGCTCGAATTCGAATTGCTCTGATGGCAATCGGTCGGAGCTTAACCGGTTGGAGTTTGAAGCACTCATGGTGCGACCAAAATGTTTGCTTTGACTTGCAATCCCGGACGCAGTTCGCTGCGCGAGTTATCGATCTCGAGGTAGACGCGAACCAGCGAATTGATCGAATTCACATCGGGGCTGACGAAGACAACTTTGCCGGTTGTTTCATGCGACTTATTGCCGATAGCCACGGTAACTTGAGCTTCACGTCCGACAAGATTAGTGATGGTCTGTTCAGCGGTGACGAAGCCCTCGATACGAAGGCGATCGAGTCTGACGATGCGCAGCAGGTCCGCGCCGGGCTCGACCCATTCGCCAACTTTCTTTTCGACGCTGGTGATAACACCTGACACAGGCGCGGTGATTTGATGCCGCGTATAGATCTCGTACGACTTGCGGTACTCGTGTTCTGTCTGAGCGATTTCCAGGGCGGCCATTTCGGTTACGTAGTTCGCGCGCTCGACTTCCAATTTGGCGCGGTCCGCGATTAGCTTCAGGCGATCGATTTCATTGACCGGATAGGTATCACGCACTTGTGCGTTGGCTTGGATGGCGCGTTGATATTCGTTTTCAGCAACCGCTTGGCTCTTTATGGCGAGTCGTTTGTCGATGTCGCTGGCGTGCTTCTTCTTGGCGATTTCAGTGGCGGTCTTCAAACGAGCTAGTTCAAGTTTGAGCGCCTCATCGCGCACTTTGCCAAGTGCTTGCCCTTGCTTGACCTCCATGCCTTCTTTGGCAACGAAGCTGCTGATGATGCCAGAAACTTCGGAGGCGACAACTGTTGATTCGATGGTCTTCAGTACTGCGTTTGAAACGACAATGGAATTGGCTGGATCGCCCGCTCTGGACCGCAGCGCCAATGTGCTCGCTTGCAGCAATACAACTGCGACAACTATTGCGACAACTTTGCAGTGACGAACCATTACGTTAACTCCAAAACCAAAAACGGCGCTGAATGGTTTCGACGAGCGGACGACACCAAACGAACCACAACGGCTGATCGCCGCAGCGAAAATAGGCCCGCGCGCTGGCGCCCATGTGTGTTTGTTCAACAACGCTACGGTCAATGGCAGCATGCATTTCAACGAAGCAGCCATCGCCGGTGTCGTTCTGAACGGAATCGGAGACCCAACTCACGTGTGCATCGAATTGTTCACCAGGCAAACTATCGAGTACGTAACGAATCGGCTCTGAAGCCTGAGCGGCATCTTGAACAGTTGTCAAAACGTAGCCGGAATCTCTGTCGGCAACTTGGATTCGAAGGTGCCAAGGTCCGTCAAGGTCAACAACTCGGAACAACGCGTCGCCGCGTCGGAGCGGACGAGCGGCAAGTTGCTGTTGAATATCTTTGGCAACCACGGTTCCGCGAATGGGAGATACGATGACGCTCTTGGCAGCTTCGGTACGAATCAATTTGAGTTGATTCTTGAGGTTGTTTTCTTGTGCGTCGAGTTGCTTGATCTCAGCGGCAATACGATTCTGGTTCATCAGCGAGTCGTCAGCGCTGAGGTTGATTTGATTGCTGGCGATCTGCAGCGCGTTGCGTTTTTCTTGAATGGTGCGTAGTTCACCTACGATGGCTTCCATACGCAAATTAAGATCCGGCGTTTGAATTCGCGCGAGCGGTTGGTTTGCTTCGACAACCTGTCCGTCTTCAACTAGCAATTCGCTTACGTGGCCGTCGAGCGTGGTATAGATCGTGCGAAAGACTTCCGGCTCTACGGTGCCGATGGCTTCGATCGTCAACGGGTATGGTCGCGTCAAAGTGCGGTAAGCGAGAGCGCCGAGCGCCAATAGGATGCAAGCAACCACGGCGCGCGATTTCCATTTCGATAGCGACAGCCGTCGGTCGCTGAGCACTCGAAACACGCGCGGCAGTCGCTGCCAACGGCAATGCTGTTGCCAAGCGAGATTGAGCGTCGGAAGAATATGCACCACGCTGGACGTCGCACTCAGCATGTCTTCGTAACTTTGCCACTCAACCACGATCGCATGTTCGGAGCGCTTCGACTTCGCATTTGCGACTAACGGCAAGCTGATCGAGTTGCTGAACGCGCCATCTTGGCCGATCATTTCTGCGTCGCGCGCTGATTCGGAAAATCGATGTTGACGAAGAACTGGTTGACGCTTTTGGATAGCTGGCTGTGCGAGTTGTGTCAGCGTGCGCACGACTTTCGAATTGCGATCCACGGTGCGCGTGCCGCTGATCTGATGCAATCGAATCGAACCGAGCGAAGTGGAGCTGGCGAGTGAAACGCGGGCTGCGTTGAAGATCGGTACCAATTGATTTACGAGCAACGCGGCGCCATCGCCAGCGTAAGCGACGTCAAGCAGATTCGCGCTGAGCAACTGCAGCTTGTCCCAGCGATTGTCGAGGAATTCTTCAAGGTCATTCATTTGCCGCAGGGCAAGGACTTCTGCGAAGGCGGCGAGCAGTTCGAGCATGCCGGGCACAGCGCTCGGAGGCGGAGCGGCGCGCAGGGCGATTATCAAACAGCCTTTCGAAAAATTCGCTGTGCGAAGAGGCGTAGCGAACCAGTGCACCGCATCGCAGGCTCCCATCAAGCTCGCTGGATGCGAGTCGGCATTGCGCGCATGCACCTCGGCATGAAAAGCCTGCGTAAAGCTGTTCGTGATACTTTCGGAGTAATTGCCCTGTTGAGCGATTGCCAGCCAAGCGGAGTCGGTAGGAGCGAGGACAGCGACGGAATCGGATTCGAGCAGGAAGCGAAGTCGCTGTAGCAGGTGAGCGAAGAACTGCGCGGTCGGCAGCGGCGACTGTGCTTCTCGCTCAAGCTCATTAAGCAGTTGATCGATGTCTTCTACACGTTGATTAGTCAGCATTAGAAGGCACTGTCACAAAGAAAACTGGGACTATGAAAGCTGTGTGAATGAAAACTGGGTCAATGAAAACGTATTGTGACCAACTGAACTTGATCAGAAGTAGGGAAACTTCATCTTAATCTCGGATATACGTTGCGCGAAAGCAACTGGCGCCGATGTGTTGCTATCTATCTTGATGGCGCGGTTCAACCAAAATTTTCACTACATGCGATACAACCCGGAGGATTTATTGCATCACGACAATCGTTACAACCGAAACCAGAGATGAGCGGAAACTGCGGTTTGACCTAAGTTTGCCGACTTATAAATTGAACTGCAGAAGAACGCTGGGGGGTGTTTGGATGTCTGCATCGTCGAAGTTATCGAGGCTTTGCCTTGCGCTGGTGGCTACCACTGGCGGATGTTGCTTGCCATCGAACAGCTTTAATTTCTGCAAAGACAGCAGTCTTAGCAGATGCACGCAACCGGCCAACTGCGTCACTCAGCTGCAACCGGCTGAGGCGATCCTCACAGCCGACTGTTTGCCCAGCGCGCCGGACCCGTTCTCGCCGTTGGACATTCAGGAAGACATGCTCGCGCCGGAGAATCTGCTGCCGATGTCGCTGGCTGATTGCATTCGCGAAGCGCTTGCGACGTCGCACGTCCTGCGAGATCTGGGCGGCACAGTGATTCGATCGCCGCAGACTGTCAATTCGAATCTTGATCCAGCGCTCGCGTTCACGGATCCTCGCACGGGCGAAGAGGCCGCGCTGAGTGCGTTTGATGCGAACTTTTTTGCGAACAACTATTTCGAACGCAATCATCGCGGTTTGAATAACCAGTTCTTCGGAAACAACGGTGAGTTCAAACAGGATCTCAACATCACACAGACGGGCGTGAACAAACGTTCCGCAACTGGTGGTCTTTTCAGTTTCCGCAACGTAACGACTTACGATCGCAACAATCAACTGTCCAACCGTTTTCCATTTGATTCGTGGGACAGTTACGTTGAGGCGGAAGCGCGGCAACCAATTCTGCAAGGCGCTGGCACGCAGTTCAATCGCATTGCTGGTCCAGGCTCATCGCCGGGCGTTTTGAACGGTGTTTTACTCGCCCGCGTTCGAACTGATGTCAGTCAAATCAACTTCGAACGTTCCGTGCGCGACTTGGTAGCCGAAGTTGAGAACGCTTACTGGGATCTGTATTACGCGTATCGAGATCTCGAAGCTCGCGTTGAAGTGCGCGACATCGCGAAAGAGACGCTCAGCAAGATGCCCAAAGAGGCTTACTCGATCGGCAAGATCGCACAAGCCGAAGAGCAAGTTCATCGCTTTCAATCGGAAGTCATCGATGCGATCAACGGCCGACCGATCGACGGAACTCGTACCAACAACGGAAGTTCTGGTGGAACGTTTCGCAACGGCGGTGGTTTACGAGTGGCTGAACGCAAGCTGCGTTTGATGACCGGCATGCAGATCAACGATGGACGTTTGATTAGTCCGACGGACATGCCCACATCCGCTCCGGTGATTTACGATTGGCCGAGCAGTATCAGCGAAGCGTTATCGAATCGCGAAGAGCTGCGTCAACAAAAGTGGGCGATTAAACAGCGCGAGCTCGAGTTGCTTGCGAATCGCAACTTTCTCAAACCTCAGTTGGATGTGATCAGTCGCTATCGCTTTCGCGGGTTTGGTGAAGAGTTGCTGGGTCCGGCTTCCGCGACAAGTAGTCTGTACGGTGGCGAGTTCCAGGAATGGCAAGTTGGTCTTGAGTACAACGTGCCTGTCGGTTTGCGCCGTGCGCACGCTGCGGTACAGAATTCGAGGTTAGCTTTGTCGCGCGAAGTTGAGATTCTGCGCGAGCAAGAACGCTACGTGAACTTCGGATTGAGCAACGCGATCAACGAAGCTAAACGCGCTCACGAAAATATGGCGTTGCAGCGGAAACGATTGGATTCAATCGTGATTCAGTTGAATGCCATCGAAGCAAAGGCTGGTGGTGAGACCGCTGAGTTGGATGTGCGGCTTGAGACACATCGTCGATTGCTGGACGCGCGGCTTCGATATCATCAAGCCGAAGTGGAGTATGTGATTGCACTTCGAAACGTACATTTTGAGAAAGGTTCGCTGCTGCAGTATTGCAACGTGAACACGACGGAAGCGTGTGCTCCAGCCAAGGCGCAAGCAGACGCTGCTGAACGTATCGAGTATCAAGACTCGCAGGCGGTGCCTGTTGTGCGCGACGTGATCGTTGGAACGAACGGATAGATTGGCGAGTGGTTTAGCAGTCTGATCGTTAGCCGAAATTTGAATTGCCGAAAAACTGGATCATTAGTCATGCTGATCAAATACTCACTTAAAGCCTTGCTGATTTCCGGCGCTGTTGCAACCGTTGGCAACGCGCAGGCTCCGCTGTGGTTCGATGCGAACGATTCCAGCAAAGCAGCCAGCGCAACAGCCAGTGCAACTCCAGCGAAATCCCAGCACCCAGTCCAGTCGACGCCTGCCAATGCGCAACAGGCTAGCGGGCTGCAGTCTACGTTGCCGCAGGCCGCTGCGTCGGCGCAGCCATCGCTGTGGTTCAACGCTGCGCCGTGGGATGCAAAGTGGGAACGAAAGCTGACTCCGGAATTGAAGCCGTCGAGCGTACCGAGCTGGGTGGAAGCGAACAAGGTAACCGCAACTGCGCAGGCGACGGACTTGCCGACTCCCGCGTCGCGACCAGCGCCAACGACAGGATCGCTAGCGATGCCAGCGGTACAACCGGTGCCAGCGAAGACCGAATCTCCTAACCCCACGTCACAGCCGCCAGCGAATGTTGCGGCGCCAACGACTTGGTTTTCGTTAGCTGAAGCCATGAAGTCGCAAGGCAAGGCGCCAGCCAACGCGGCTAAAGCGACGACAAGCAACTCAGTCAAGAACGCGTTTGAAGTCGCAGTCAAGAACGCAGTTAAACACACCGTGAATAACTCGGGCAGCAACGTTGCCAGCGACGCGGCCAAATCGGAATCCGTCGATACATTCATTGCAAGAGCGGAAGCACAGTTGCGATTGCAAGACACAGCTTCAAAACAAGTCGCTGCACCGGCGTTGCCGCTGCCCGAACAATTACTGCCCGAACAACTACTGCCCGAACAACCATCGCTCAACTTGCCTGCACTCAACAAACCATCTTTCGACACGCTTTCGGCTAGCGAGTCGCTTCGCAGTGCGGACGAAGCGAAGGTCACCAAGCCCGAAGTGTCGAACGTCGTTTTTGGCAGAGAGGTTTCAACGCGACTTACATCGCGAGCATTGCAATCGGGCGAAGTTGAAAGCGGCTTTCGATGGCCGCGTCAAACGCCGGAGCCTTCACCCACTACAGCCTACTCCACGGTTACGGCGAGTGGAGTGAAAGTGGCTGAGGAGAGTTTGGTTCCACCTATGCAAACAGCGCTTGCGATTTGGCAATTGGATGACGATGAAAAATCGGTCGCTGGTGACAAGCAAGAATCCGAAGCGGAAGAAGTTCCGAATGCTTCCACATCCGCAATGAGCGATGCAATGAAGGATGCTAAGAAGCCGGCAAAGTTTCAGACCGAGTCTATGGTGGGTCCGATGACCCATGCCGGACAATTATTCTCGATGCTCGATCTGACAGATCGTTTTCAAAGTTATGCGGAGCCGGTTGCATCGGCGCGGACACGCGATCTCGATTCTCCGATGCACGCACCGTACACCTTTGAGAACTACACTTGGATCAGTCCAGTTTTCTATCACAAACCGCTGTACTTTGAGCAACCGAATCTCGAACGCTACGGCCAGGGAGCTCATCGGTACCTGCAACCAGCTGCGTCGTCGATTCATTTCTTCGGAACGATTCCGCTGTTGCCTTACAAAGTGCTCACTCAGCACCCTTGCGAAAAGCACTATACGCTCGGCAATCGTCGCCCCGGTAACTGCAATCCCTATCAGCGGCGTGTAATCTTAGGTCAATCAACGGTAGGCGAAATTCGCGAATACTGGCGCGATGGCTCAGGTTACTGATGCATTCAAATCGCACTTGAATGGTGCTCGGACTCGCAAGAGTGATAAATCAGCAAGCAGTCCGACGCTTCCGCGCCCGACTCGCAAGTTGCCCCTGCCTTGTTAGGCGAGCGATCGCGATGCGATGAGTTGGTCGAGTTCGTGTTTAAGTTTGCCGAGGATCTCTTCGTAGGTAAATGCGCCGAGCGGTTCGCCGAGTCGCTTTAGGTTGACGCGCGTGGGACCGCACCAAAGACCGAGGTCGGCGTCATCGGTTTCGCCTGGCCCGTTTACGCGGCAACCCATGACAGCGATTGTGATCGCGTAGTTCTTTGCATAAGCGGTCATCTCTTTCACTTGTTGAGCGAGTTCGACGAAGGCTTCGTTTTCGACGCGCGAGCAACTGGGGCAAGAGATAATATTCAGCGCGGTGGGGTCTAGTGCGACAACACTTCGCAATCGACCAGCTTGAATGTCGTTGATGATCTCACGACCAGCGGCGATCTCTTCAGGCTTACGAGAATTCGGAACAGTTAACGAAACGCGAATCGTGTCACCGATCCCGCGGCCGATCAGTTGCTCGAAGGCAATGCGGGTTTTGATAATGCCATCCGGCGGCAAGCCAGCTTCGGTGACTCCGAGGTGCAGTGGCACGTCGGGTCGACGTTCAGCGAACAATTGATTGATCTTTACAACCGTCGCGGGATCGCTGTCCTTCATCGACACGACGAAACGCGTGAAATTGAGTTGCTCCAGATACTCGCAATGCTCCAGACCGCTTTCGATGATCGGACCGATATCGTCATTCGGGTCATACTTCGCTTTCTTATCGGGATCGACGCTGCCACAGTTAACTCCGATACGCAGCGCACAGTCATTCTCAAGAGCGACGTCGGCGATGTACTTCACTTTCTCTTGCCATGAACGTGTTCGTTCGTGGTGGTAAAGGTGGCCGGGGTTGTATCGAATTTTGTCGACATGCGGAGCGACCTTCTCGGCTAAGCGATAGTTCTCTTGCAGATCGACCGACAAGTTAGCTTGCGTCTGACGGCGAATTTCAGCCAGGGCGAGTGCGTCTTTGTCGCTGTCGACAGCGATCCGCACCACATCAGCGCCGGCCGCGTGCAACGCGTTGACTTGCGCGACGGTAGCGTCGATGTCTTGGGTGTGCGTCGCAGTCATGCTTTGGACGGCGATCGGGTGGCCCGACCCGACGTGGACGGAACCGATTCGAACGGAGCGTGTCGGATTGCGTTGAATGGTCGTGGTCGACATCGGGATTTCTCGGCCGTTTTTTAAGTTGTGATTGCTGGAATTCGGTAGGTCGTGATGTATTTACCGCGGAGTTCGCGGCGTCGCAACATCCTGACGCATCAGTATATACGCGGCACACAAGGCGCAAATGACTCGGAATTCGACCAAGCCCGCCCACGTTCGCGATGCGGCCGGCGTGACTTTTATTAATTCGTACTCCTACTCAATGAAATGGTACTCGTACTCGACCCGGCTTGGCTCGGCGGACGAGTACGAGTACCGGCCATGCCTGAGTACGAGTACGAAACCGCATCGGAGATTCGACCGGCTGTGCCTGAGTACGAGTACGAAGCTCGGCATCGGGAGATTTGGGTTTGACGCGCCACTAGCCTCTTTAGCCCGAAATCTGAGTACACTAGAAGAGTTCGAGTCGCTATTCACGCGTCCAGTTGAACAAAATAGTGGTCGGCCTGAGTCAGCTTAAATTAGCCCATTGGGGCGGTAGCCGCCTGGGCGAAAAATCTCTGCAAGTCGAAAGCTCATAAGGGGATAGCGGTGTTTTACCGATCTCGGTATCTGCTAAATAATTTCCGATGGAACGCTGCAACAACTGCTGTGGCTGCGGTCGGTTGGCTCGCGCTGAGCGTTTTCGCCGTTTCCTTATCGGGGAACGCCAATGCGGCTGGGCCCGAGAGCAAAATCGCTCAAGTAAAGATGATTGACGCTGCGATCGAGCAGCAGTGGAAGGATAACGGATTGACGCCTTCGCCGATCGAGGACGACGGCAAGTGGGCGCGACGCGTTTTTCTGGACTTGGTTGGCCGCATACCGACTTTGGACGAACTGACTGCCTTCATGCGCGACAAGGACCCGGACCGGCGCGAGAAACTGGTCGATACGCTGCTGAACGATTCGCGTTACACCGAAGAGTTCGCGAACCATTGGGCGACGATTTGGAGCAACATTCTGATTGGCCGCAGCGGCGGGACGGATCGCAATTCGTTCATCAGTCGCGAAGGGATGGCGAAGTACTTGCGCGACTGCTTTGCGAAGAACAAGCCGTATGACCAGATGGTGTTCGAATTGGTGACGGCCACTGGGACGACGAAACCCGGTACGGAGGGTTTCAATGGCGCGGCGAATTTTTTGATTGACAAAGTGAATGACGAAGAGGGTGTGCAAGCCACTTCGGCGACTTCACGCGTGTTCTTGGGTCTGCAAGTTCAATGCACGCAGTGCCACAACCATCCGTTCAATGAATGGAAGCAGCAGAAGTTTTGGGAGTTCAATGCGTTCTTTCGTCAGTCGCGAGCGCTGCGGCGGTTTGTGCCCGGCACGCGCGATGTCGATTTCGCTGAGTTGGTGGACCAGGATTTTGAAGGCGCCAGTCGGCAGCCTGAGGAAGCTGATATTTTCTATCAAGAGCGAAATGGCTTGACGAAAGTCGCTTATCCGGTGTTCGTGGATGGTTCGCCAATCAAGCGCAGTGGATATGTGACGGACGTGGTTCGTCGCAGTGAACTCGGCAAGAAAGTTGTCAACAGCGAGTATTTGGACAAGATGATTGTCAACCGCATGTGGGCTCAGTTCCTCGGTTATGCGTTCAGCCGACCGATGGACGATCTTGGTCCGCACACCAATCTGTCTCATCCGCAGTTGCTGGAAGATCTGGGCAAGGAATTCAAGCAGTCGAGTTATGATCTGCGTGCGTTGATGAAGTGGATTACGTTGTCGAAGCCCTATCAAATTTCCAGTCGCATTTTGCCAGGTAACGAAGCGGACGATCCCACTTCGGGAAATCCACCGCAATTTAGTCATTTTTATCTGCGTCAGATGAGTGCAGAACAACTGTATCAATCGCTAGTAAACGTAGGCGGTCAAGCTCGCGGGTCACTCGAGCAGCAGCAGGTGGAACGTGATCGCTGGTTGGGGCAATTCGTGGTGGCCTTTGGAACGGACGAAGGCGACGAAGCGACAACTTTCAATGGATCGATACCGCAAGCGTTGATGATGTTCAACGGTGACTTGGTAAAGCGTGCGACTGCAACCGATGCGGGTTCATGGCTGGGCCAGTTAGTAAAGTCGAATGCAAAACTGCCTGAGAAGGTAAGTGTGATTTTTGCGGCCGGGATGGCGCGGAAGCCGAAGCCCGAGGAACTGAAGATTGCAAGCCAGTTGATCGTAGCTCGCAAGGGTAAAGTCGACGAAGCGTTGCAAGATCTGTGGTGGGCGGTGCTGAACAGTAACGAGTTCATCATGGTGCAATAGGCTGGTCGCTGTTGCATCGAAGGCCTTAATTGAATTTTTTCGCAAACAAACTTTTCGAACGACAACTCTGTAGGTTTTTGGAGCAACATCAACATGCTGTGGACACGCAACTCAACACCTGCTGGAATGACGCGACGCCACTTTATGCAGCATGCCGTCGGCGCGAGCGCCATGATTGGCACTTCGCTGGCCGTTGGCCATTCGATGCGATTGCACGCTTCTGAACTACAGAAGAATCACAAATCGGCGATTCTGTTGTGGATGGGCGGCGGACCAGCCACGATCGATCTGTGGGATCTCAAGCCCGGCGCGTCAACGGGTGGACCGTTCAAGCCGATCAGTACTTCGGGTGACCTGCAGATCTGCGAGCACTTGCCGATGATGGCTAAGCAGATGCATAACTTGTCGATCGTGCGTTCGATGAGTACTCGGGAAGCGGATCACGATCGCGGTCGCTATTACATGCACACGGGTTTTGTGCCGAACCCGAACATTGAGCATCCGAGTTACGGATCGGTGCTGGCGCATGAGATCATGGCCGATCGTTCCGACCTCGAGATTCCTCCCTTCATTTCGATTGGCGGCGCGAGTGAAGGTCCTGGATTCCTTGGAATGTCTTGGGCTCCGTTTTCTGTGACCAGCGATGGACGCATTCGTAACTTGGATATGGATCTGAAAGACAATCGACTGATTCAGCGGATGGCGGCGCTGGATATGATCGAAAAGGGTTTCATCGCGCAGAACCGTGGTGGTGTCAGCGACGATCATCGCAAAGTGTTGAAGAAGACATTTGACTTGATGACCAGCCAGCAGATGGAAGCGTTCCGTGTCGAGAAGGAGCCTGAGTCAGTGCGTGAACGCTATGGCAACGATGCGTTCGGTCGCGGTTGCTTGATGGCCCGCCGCTTGGTTGAAATCGGAGTTCCGTTTATCGAAGTCGACTTGGGCGGTTGGGACAATCATCAAGGCATCCATCCTTTCCTGCAGAACCAACGACTGCCGGTGCTGGACAAAGCGATGAGTGCGTTGGTTGAAGACCTCGAACAGCGCGAATTGCTGAAAGATACTGCGATTATTTGGATGGGCGAATTTGGTCGCACTCCTCAAATCAACGGTAACGCTGGTCGCGATCACTTTGCACGCGCTTGGAGTGTTGTGGTAGGTGGCGGCGGTATGAAAGGTGGAATCGCTGTTGGTTCCACGAACGAAGATGGAACTGCGGTTGATTCGGAACCGTACTCAGCGGAAGATTTGATGGCGACGGTTTGCAAGTCGCTGGGAATTTCACTTGAGACGACTTATCAGAGCAAGAATGGTCGGCCGATGAAGATCGCCAATGGCGGTAAGGTCATTCGCGAATTGTTTGCATAACTGCTGCTAACTGTTGGTTAACAGGCTGGATGGAGTGTCAACGGCGAGTAAAGAAGTACCTACTGAGAATGCGAATGCCGAGATTGACTTAACGGCTCTCGTAACGCTCCATCAGCATGGCGTGTGGCGGTACCTTCGTGCTTTGGGCTGTGATGCTTCGCTGGCCGATGATTTGACGCAAGACACTTTTCTCGAAGTGATGCGGCGGCCATTTATTCAGTACAACGAACGAGCCACTGCGGCTTATCTACGTCGAGTCGCCCACAATTTTTTCATTTCGCGGCGTCGACGTGACGGCCGCATGACGGTGACGGAACACGCCGAGGATCTCGAAGCGAGCTGGATGCGCTGGGCGGGTTTCGATTCGGGCGATCGCAGCATTGAAGCGCTCACCGCCTGCTTTGAACACTTGACCGAACGCGCAAAATTGGCTTTGCGGCTCCGATTTGCTGAGGACTCAAGCCGCCAGTCAATCGCTGAATCATTAGGAATTAGCGAGCACGGAGCTAAGAATTTGATGCAACGCGCAAAAACGCAACTTCGCGAATGCGTTGAAAAGAAACTGCAATGAACGATAGACCTAAAGATACATCGATGAATTCCGAGTGGACCGATCCGGTCTTTGATTCGCTGCTGGAAGAAGCTGTTACGGGAGTTCGTCCTCCGGACCTGCTCGCGCGGATCACTAAGATTTGGCAGCAAGAACTCGCGGGCCGCATTCCGCTGCCAACTGCCACACATGCGGCGACTGCTTCCGGCGATTTGGTTGCGCCGCCCATCGTCCCGCAAGTTGCAGTTACCAACGCTGCACCATCCGCAACCGGCACAGGATCTACTGGCGCAGGAGCAACTGGCGCATCAACAACTGGGCCAGCAACTGTTCCGCTGCGACGATCCCACGCATGGCAAGTCTTGTTAGTTATCGCTGCCAGCGGTTTGCTGCTGACCTGGGCCGTTCGCTGGCAAGCGATCTTTGTTTCCGACTCAGATACGATGGCCGTCGTTCCAGCGCCTGATCTGAATCGAACCGATATGACGAATGTTCCAACGTTGGACGCGGCAGAATCGACTGCGAACAACGATCGCAAAGTCGCACAGGACAGCGTAAAGTTAGAACTGAATAATGTTCCATTTGCGAATCGCGAGCAACCCGATTCCAAAGTGATCGCGTCGGGAGATCTCCGCGAAGATGCGCCGCGATTGAGCGACGTGCAAATTGTCGAATTGATCGATACGCAACTCGCTCAGCTTTGGCAGAAGTTGAACGTCCAGCCGACTGCGAAGTTGGATGAGTTGCGATTGGCTCAGTCGATTTCCAAGGTATTAACTGGACAAGAATTGCCGGTGTCTGCGGTCGCGCAGTTGTCTGAGTTTAAGGCGGCTGAGCGACGTGAGCGCGTGATTTCGATGGCGGTAGATTCGCAATCGTTTGCGCGGCGTTGGGCACGTGCTTTGGTGAGCAATTGGTTGGGCGGTGGCAACTTGCCGCTCGACAGCGCGCCGGTTCGGCGGCTTGAAGAATTTGTGGCCAGCGGTATCGCTGAATCACGTCCTTGGGATCAAGTTGTCTCGACGGTATTGTCAGGCGAATCGAATGCGGGCGACGTGTTTGTCGCGTCGCTAGCGGGCGGCGGAAATCATCGCATGGCTTCACGGCTGAGCGGATCGTTCTTGGATTCGTCATTGGCCTGCGTGCGTTGTCACGAAGCCAAGACGCCGGTTCAAGACGTTCACTCGCAGCAACAATACTGGTCGTTGGTCGCCATGTTGATGGGCTTGGATGCGCGCAGTGTTGAACAATCAGATCGTACGGCGATCGACAAACAAACGGAAATGTTTGTTGTCGATAAGCAACCGAATCTGTTCTTCGATCGACCAGACGGAACACTTGAAGCGGCTAAGTTTGTTTTGCCCGATGGCACTTCCTGGCAATCGGTGGCTGGCGCTACGACTCCGCGATTAGCGCTTGCGAAGTGGGTTGGCAACTCGTCGCAATCCGATGCGGCGATTGTCAATCAAGTTTGGCAACTCGCGCTTGGTCGTCCGCTGGTTGCTTCGAGTCACTTGCTCGATGACGTCGGGTTGGTCGAGCGAACCGAGTTGCAGCAGTTCTTGGCGCAGCAGTTTCGCGTACACGGACGTGATTTGACTCAGTTGGTTGGTTGGGTTGTTCGCACTGAGGCGTTCGCTCGCGATGCGCTTGAGATTGACCGAAGTCGCTGGTTACAAGCGGAAGAATCAGAGATCGACAGTTGGCATGCTGCTGAAATGACCTTCGCCGCTCGCACTTCGCTGGGCGAGCGAGCGGTCAACGGCGGACTGGAGAACGCCATTGCGGCTGTGGTCAAGTGGAATCAGACGAGCGAATCGGGATCGAACACGAACAGTGCGAACGTGCTCGCTCAACCTAATTTAAATCCGAATCTCAAGTTGAAGAACGCGGTGAAAGCGGACTTCACGATGCCTGCGGTTGGCTACGTCGTCCATCGTGGTCGCTTAAGCGATAGCCAGCGCGATTACATCGGACGTTTGGTTGCTTCCGATAAATTGAGTTGGGAGCAGAAGGTCGAGCACATCGTTTCGCTGTCGCCAAATCAATCGGTAACAGGTGGCGTTCGGCGGATGTCGGACGAGTTGTTGAAGTCGCTCAAGAATCCCAGCGAAGTCTTAGCGGAGCTGTTGTGGGCATTGCAAAACGCTGAAGCCAGTTAGTGCTTAAGATCGCGGCGCAGGTCACGAGGGGATGTTTCGTAGCCAGAGTCGCCAGACTTCGGGGATGGTCCGGCGAATGCCTGAACTCTGGCGAGTCCAGCTACGAGGCCGGGCACTCTTGCGCTTTCCGTAGCCGGAGTCGGCAGACTTCGGGGACGCTCCGGTGAATGCCTGAACTCTGACGAGTCCAGGTACGAGGCCCTGCGTTTTCCGCAGCCGTGCTTCCAATTCGCAGTCGAGTGAGTCTTCCCCCGAAGGACTACCTCGACTGCGAATGGATGCCAGCACGCCCCCGCTACTGATTCGATTAAGCCAAGCCGGCTCGTTCTTTCGGGTCCCGCAACCCGTCAGCTAGTTTTGCCAGCGCTTCGGTTTCAATTTGACGCACGCGCTCGCGAGTCAGTCCCAACTCGGTGCCGATTTCCTTCAGCGTATGCGCGGTGCCTTCACCCAGGCCGAAGCGAAGTTTCAAGACGGTGGCTTCGCGTGTGTCGAGCGTATCGAGCAACTCGAGCACGGTGCTGAGCACATCATGATCGAGCAGCTCTTCATCCGGCGCCTTCAAACGCTCGTCCATGACCATTTCGCCCAACGACCAACCTGCATCCGTCTGATCGCTTTGCGGTGTGCTGTTGTAGACTTGGATCGCTTTCTTAATGATCGGCAGCTTTTTGCGAGCCAAGCCGAGCACGCGGCCAACTTCTTCCTGGGTTGGAGTGCGACCGAGCTCTTCAGTCAACCGCGCCGACGCGCGCCGCCACTTGCTGAGCAACTCAACCATGTAAGCAGGAATACGGATCGTCTTGGCAGAGTTGATCAACGCGCGTTTGATCGACTGCTTAATCCAGTAACTTGCATAGGTGCTGAAACGCGTTCCCATGGCTGGATCAAAGCCTTCGACAGCTCGCAGCAATCCGAGGTTGCCTTCTTCGATCAGATCTTGCAGACCAAGACCTTTGCCAACGTAACCGCGAGCGATGTTGACGACCAATCGCAAGTTGGCTCGAACCATGCGATCACGAGCTCGCACGTCACCTTCGGCGATCAGTTTCGCTAAGTCGCGTTCATCCTGCGCGGTTAACAGAGCGGTTTCGTTGATTTCGCGAAGGTAAGTTTCCAGAGGCGATTGAGGAGCCGCGTCATCCTTGGTTGTGCGGCGTCGAGCACTCACTCGCAGCTCTTCTTCCTGCGTGGTGTCGACTTCGTCTAAGTGGTCGTTGTGTTCAGACATGGATGATTCGCACTTCGGATAAGGGAACGGTTTCTCGACTCGCATTCAATCACTACCAGCACAGACTCTCGGGGCGACCTTGGAGTGGTCGAATCTGCACAATGAATGAACGCCAAGACGCGGGGTTGTTGCGACAAAGGTGATATCGACTCGCTTTGCATGCAAATCGATGCTTTGCAAAACATTGCCGATTGTTTCGAAAGTGGCGCCGATCCCAAATTTAATTAGTCAGCGACCTGTGTGGGCTGTGCAGCGTGAACGTCTTGAATGACGAAAAGGGTCGCGCGCCGCCCGTGATGCGAGTAGTGGTAGCCGGAGTCGCCAGACTTCGGGCGGTTTTTCGGGGACCGTTCGCTGAATGCCTGAACTCTGGCGAGTCCAGCTACGAAGCCCTGCGCTTTCCGTAGCCGGAGTCGCCAGACTTCGGGGACAGTCCGCTGAATGCCTGAACTCTGGTGAGTCCAGCTACGCAGCCCGAGTCCAGCTACGAAGCACAGATTACTTTCCGAGCAAGTGACGAACGAAAAACTCGCGCATGCGACGTTCGCCGTAAGCGCCACCGATGCCGTGACCTGCGTTCGGAACCACCAGTAACTCAAAGTCCTTATCAGCGCGGATTAGCGCATCCGCGTAACGTAACGTCGATTCGGGCGGCACGTTATCATCCATCTCGCCGACGATCAGCAGCAACTTGCCGCCCAGTCGATGTGCGTTGTCAATGTTCGAACTCTCGCTGTAATGCGGACCAACCGGATAACCCATCCACTGCTCATTCCAGCTCGCTTTGTCCATCCGATTGTCATGGCAACCGCAACCCGCAACGGCAACTTTGTAAAACTCCGGATGGAACAGCACCGCGGCTCCAGCGTTTTGACCACCGGCTGACACACCATAAATGCCAACTCGATCGACATCCATTTCCGGATACTTGGCCGCAGCCGCTTTAATCCAACGAATGCGATCTTCGAAACCGCCGTCTTTCAAATTGTGCCAGCACACATCGTGGAACGCTTTCGAACGATTCGAAGTTCCCATGCCGTCGATCTTCACGACGATGAAACCCAACTCATTCAGAGCCCTGTAGCGCTGCGCGGGGCTGAACGTCTTCGGCACAAACGCACCTTGCGGCCCAGCGTAAATGTCTTCGATGATGGGATACTTCTTCGCGGGATCAAATTTCTCTGGGCGATAGATCACGCCCCAAATATCCGTCTTGCCATCGCGCCCCTTGGCTGAGAAAACTTCCGGCGCCTTCCAACCGCTGGCTGTCAAACGCGTCACATCAGCCGCTTCAAGTTCGCAGACCAGTTGCCCGTCTGCGACTCGACGCAGCTCATGCCGCGGTGGTAAATCGACTCGCGAAAAGCGATCGATCACAAAGCGACGATCGGGCGAGTACTCAAGCGTGTGATCGCCATCGCCCGCCGTCAACCAAGTCAACTCGCTGCCATCAAAGTTCACGCGTCCAAAGTGCACCAAGTACGGATCTTGACCCGCGAACACGCCGCTGGCCGAAAACCAAACTTGCCGATTCTCTTCGTCGATCTGCTGAATGCCGCGGAGGACCCATTCACCGCTGGTGATCGGCGTCAACTTGCCTGGCTGGTCCACGTTAGCTAAATACATGTGCCGCCAACCACTCTGCTCCGACACATAAATCAGCTCGTCGCTCTTCTCCATCCAGTTCACTAAACTCAGATCCAATTCCTCGGTGTGAATTGTCCAGATGAATGTCTTGCTTTGTTCGTCGACCACGTTGGTCACATCGCCTGATTGCGGATCGACACTCACAATTCGCAATCGTTGGTGACCGCGATCGACGATGCGATAAGTGAAGTTACCGTTAGTCAGATTCCAGCGCACGCGCGGCGCTTCCCAGTTGTGTTCAAAGCGATCGATGCTCGGCTTCAGCTGCTCGCGCGTTTCGACTTTGAATACGTTCAATTCGTGCTTGGAAAAGGCATCGCCCGGCAGCGCGTAAGGTCGCGACTTCAGCACCGCGCGACCGCCACCGTCGGGCGATGATTGCAGCAAATGCACCTCAGCCGTTTCGACGCGCTCGGTTCGAAACGCAACCAGCGACTTCGAATCAGGCGACCAAACGGGCCGCGAATATTCATACACACCTTGCCCATCCGCGCTGAGCGCGACCGCTTCGCCACTGTCCCCATCGGCATCTACAGGTTGCAAGAATACGTTTCGATCCTTAACAAACGCACGCCACTTTCCGTTCGGCGACAGATCGCTGACGGCCGGCCCGCCCGCCCCACGTGGTCTGCGGCGACGCCCAGCGGCTCGTACATCCAACTTCGTTCCGTCGATCAGCGCCACATCGGCTTCATCCGTCGCTTCGAACACCGCCAATCGATCGCCCTGCAAATTCTCAACTAGCCAGCGATGGCCGCTGAAGGTGTGTTGAGGCCGACGACTCTTCGCTTCCACTTGTCCATACGGCTGCGGTTGGTTGTTGGGATCGATCCAGAATATCGCGACCGCTTCTGCCGTTTGATTATCGAAAGTGATTTCAGAGTCACGGCCCGTGCGACTCGATCCGCGCAGCTCCGCTTCCGGCCGCAGACCGACGCGAGCGCCGCCGGTCGCACCAGCTTCCAACTTCGACGGTTCGGGTTTCTTCAGTTCCTTCGTCGCGGAGTTCCATTGCCAGTCGCCATCACGTCCGCGCATCAGCAGCGTGCCACCGCTCGCTTCGAACTCCAGGCGATCGATCGGCAACCGCTGCGCATCGACGTCACGCCCCAGCTCAGTTGACAGCGCGGCAGCGACTGCGGCGTGATCGAACGCCGGTTCGCGGCTGCCTGCGATCGCGTTCACAACGATGAATTCGCGCCTTCCCTCAGCCAAGTTGTTGCGGTACCAAAATTTCGAGTCGCCGTCGAACCAGTTCGCTTCGATTCGCTGTTTGTAGATTTCGTTCGCTCCGGACGCTCGCCCGCGCTGAATCGGAGCGACCGAAGCCTCCTGAGCCCCAGCAACCTGGCCAGACGCGTTCTGGCCCAGTAAGAGAAGTTCACCAAACAAACAAAAGCTTAAAATCACCCGCAACATGTATTTCAATTTCCCAACAAAGACCTTGTTCCCAGGCTCCGCCTAGGAACTCACTGCTCCCAAGGCTCAGCCTCGCGCCCCCTCAACCCTCAACCATCAACCATCAGTGCTGGATTGATTTGCATGAACTATCACACACCTGCCGTCGCGTTGCGACTATTGCGTTTGTTTCTGCTACTTTCCTGGGACTTGCGTCCCAGGCTAGTGCATGCCGTCGCGTTGCGACTGAGAACAAAAACCGAACAAGAAAAAGTCGCCGCAAAATCAGAAACTGCTATTTGTCGCACAGCCCAGGCGGAGCCTGCAAGGCAGGGCGTTCCCAGGCGGAGCCTGGGTACGAGGTGCATCGAGATGCCCTCAACCAAACCTCCCCATCTTACCCACTTCATTTCGGACTTCCGTGAAGTGGCGAGAAACTGAAAAAAACATTTCAAATTTTGCGGCGCGAACGCTCTTGAAGCACTTCCTTTATCGATTCTTCACAAAGTCCTGAAACATCTCGACTTAGAGCTTCACAATCGCTTGGACGGTCCCAACGGCCGCTTTTTTCAAGTCGCCAGAAGTATCGATTGCGGCTTGGTTTACGACTTGTCTCTCTTAAAGTTTGACACAGGGGACTGAACCTGTATCATCATCCGAAGTGCTAGATGTAGTGCTCGCAAATCATCGCTATACTACTGGTAGTGGTTTGCTGGCGCTCTAGCCATCTGGTTTAAGGAGTCTCGGTCACGGGCGGATTGCCCAAGAAACAACCAACTCGACCATGATGGTGGACTTAGGTTCAGTACTTTGTCGCATTTTTGTTCACGGTAAACGAACAACGCTTGGAAGCAACCATAACGCCCCGAAAAATCCAATTTCGTGAGGTAATTGTGACACTTCAAACGCTGCAGCACTTCGTCAACTGATGGACAACCAAACTTAGCAGAATCACTTTTCGTTCGGGGCTTATAAGGAGTTTTCAGGATGGCCACAGTTGAAATGGGTCGCGGTGGGTCGAAGAGTCGAATCAAGCGTGCGGTGTCGAAGCAATTGCGAGGCGATCGAGCCGGGTTGCAGATCGGAGCGCGGTTCTGTCCGCCTGATACCGATCCGTTCGAAACCGTCGAATGGGAAGTTCGCAGCGCAGCGATCAAGGACGAATCGGGCAAAGCTCTGTTCGAACAGACCGATTGCGAAATCCCAGCTCAGTGGAGCCAATTGGCAACGAACGTTGTGGTCAGCAAGTACTTCTACGGCGAACCAGGCACCAAGCAGCGCGAGAACAGCGTCCGCCAACTGATCCATCGCGTCACTCGCACCATCACCGACTGGGGCATCGAAGACGGCTACTTCGACACGCAAGCCGACGGTGAACGCTTCTACCGCGAACTCTCGTGGCTCTGCTTGCACCAACACGGCTCGTTCAACTCGCCAGTCTGGTTCAACGTCGGCCTGTTCCATCAATACGGCGTGACCGGCGCGAAATGCACTTGGAATTACAACCGCGAGACCGGCCAAGTCGAACAACCGGACAACCCGTACGAATACCCACAAGGCTCGGCGTGCTTCATTCAAAGCGTCGATGACAACATGGAAGACATCATGCGCCTCGCCAGCAGCGAAGCGATGTTGTTCAAGTTCGGTAGCGGCACGGGCACCGACCTGTCGACCATCCGCAGCTCACGCGAAAAGCTGTCCGGTGGCGGCACACCATCCGGCCCACTGTCGTTCATGAAGGTTTACGATGCGATCGCTGGCGTGATCAAGAGCGGCGGCAAGACGCGTCGCGCCGCCAAAATGCAATCGCTGAAGATCAGCCACCCGGACATCCTCGAGTTCATCGAGTGCAAGTGGCGTGAAGAGAAGAAGGCGCACGCGCTGATCCGCGAAGGTTACGAATCGAACTTCAATGGCGAAGCCTACTCGTCGGTCTGTTTCCAGAACGCGAACTTGTCCGTTCGAGTTACCGATGACTTCATGGAAGCGGTCGCCAGCGGTGATAAGTGGACGACGACTTGGGTCAGCGACAAGGCGCGTGGCGAAGCGCCAACTTACGAAGCTGCAGAGCTGCTGAACAAGATGGCTGAGTGCGCTTGGAACTGCGGCGATCCCGGCGTTCAATACGACACGACAATCAACAAGTGGCACACCTGCCCGAACTCTGGCCCGATCAACGCCAGCAATCCGTGCAGCGAGTACATGTTCCTCGACAACACCGCTTGCAACTTGGCCAGCATCAACTTGATGAAGTTCCGTCAAGCCGACGGGACCTTCGACGTCGATGGTTTTACTGCCGCTTGTCGCCTGTTCTTCATCGCTCAGGAGATCCTCGTCGGTCACGCCAGCTACCCGACTGAACGCATCGCTGAGAACAGCTACATGTTCCGCCCGCTGGGACTTGGCTACGCCAACCTGGGCAGTTTGATCATGACGCACGGAGCCGCTTATGACTCCGATGTGGCTCACGGCGTTTGCGGATCGCTGACTGCGCTGCTGCATGGCGCCGCCAACTTGACCAGCGCCGAAATGGCTGGTGTGGTCGGTCCGTTCGAGCGTTATGAAGAGAACAAGGAACCGATGCAACGCGTGATGCGCATGCACCGCGACGCTGTCGAAGATATCAACGACAGCAGCCCCGAGTACCTGAAGGACGCCGCGCGTCAGTTGTGGGACAAAGTCATCGAGCTCGGCAATCGTTACGGTTATCGCAACGCACAAGCCACAGTGCTCGCGCCGACCGGCACGATCAGCTTCATGATGGACTGCGACACGACCGGTATCGAACCTGACATTGCACTCGTCAAGTACAAGCAGTTGGCCGGTGGCGGTGTGCTCAAGATCGTGAACCGTTCGGTCAAGCTCGGCTTGGAAAATCTCGGCTACACACCTGACCAAGTTGCCGCGATCATCACTTATGTCGATACCAATGACACGATCGAAGGCGCTCCGTTCTTGCAAGACGAGCATCTATCGGTGTTCGACTGTGCGTTCAAACCAGCTAAGGGCACGCGCAGTATTCCTTGGCAAGCTCACGTGCAAATGATGGCCGCCGCGCAGCCGTTCCTCTCCGGAGCGATCAGCAAGACAGTCAACATGCCTAACGATGTCACCACCAAGGATATCGCCGACGCGTATTACTGGGGTTGGGAATTGGGCTTGAAAGCGATCGCAATTTATCGCGACGGTTCGAAGCAAAGCCAACCGCTGAACACGAAGTCCGAAGGTGACAAAGCGGCTGAGAAGGCTGACGCGATCACCGAGAAGATCGTCTACAAGCCGCGCCGCGAACGCTTGCCTGACACCCGTCAATCGATCACACACAAGTTCAACATCGCTGGCCACGAAGGCTATCTGAATGTCGGCTTGTACCCAGACGGTCGCCCCGGCGAATTGTTCATCACCATGGCCAAAGAAGGTTCGACCGTCGGTGGTCTGATGGACAGTTTCGGCACCGCGATCTCGCTGTCGTTGCAATACGGCGTGCCGCTCGAAGTGCTGGTGAACAAGTTCAGTCACACGCGTTTCGAACCGATGGGTCACACTACGAACCCAGAGATTCGTATCGCTAAGAGCATGGTCGATTACATCTTCCGCTGGATGGGCATCACCTTCCTAGCCGGTTACCGCGAAGCCGCCACCGGCCAACTAAAAACCGCCCCCGCAGCTTCCACCCCAGCCGCTCCCGTATCAATCGCGCCTCCCCCTCGCCCCGCAAGCGAGACCGCACAGCCATCACTCGCGTCTCTCCCAGTAGCCGAGATGGCGCAGCCATCACACGCGTCTCCCCCTCGCCCTGAAGGGGAGAGGGGGCCGGGGGGTGAGGGGCAATCCGCCTCAGGTTCAGCCAAATCCAAAATCGCTCCTTCCCGCTCCGCCGCAACTCAGCAATCCACCTCAAAGCGTCCCCAAGCCAACGGCAACGGCGCCCCCGAAGTGAACGAGGAGTTCGTAACCTCTGCTCGTTACAACGGCGGCCTAGCCGTGATAGACGCCAAGAGTCTAGAGCGAGCCGGCGCCATGCTCCCCGAGACCAACGGCAAAGGCGGCGGCACCCGCGACACCCAGTTCGCCGGATTCCAATCCGACGCCCCAAGCTGCGACAACTGCGGTTCCATCACAGTCCGTAATGGAAATTGCTACCTGTGCCATAACTGCGGGAACTCGATGGGATGTAGTTAAGGCTAGGGCTGTTTCAGATTGAATTGAAGTCAAAGCCGCTGGCGTAACTGCTGGCGGCTTTTTTTTGCAGCAACAACGCATCCTTTTTGGTAAGATCTCATCAGAAATCGAAGCCGATTCGGAGTGCCCACCGATGCCCTAAATACGGAATGATTCGGCCATGAGAATTTTGCTGTCACTCTGCGCGTTAGCTTTTCTGTCCACATGCGCTCTTGCACAGCCTGGTGTCAGCGACTCTACCTTAGATTTGGATGCAGGAATTAAGGCGCTGAACAATGAGTACTTCGATAAACTAAAGCGACTGCAAGCGGCGCAAATTGAATCGCTTGAAGCTAGAAGAAAGGAAGCAACTACACGCGATCAACTGGACGAAGCAATAAGATTGCGTGACGCGATTGAAAAAATAAAGACTGAAATGGGCACGCCCATTCTGCCTGATGACAACAACCGTATCTTTCGTGAAAAGGCGAGGCTTGAAGGCGTCTTGGCTCGATCCAAATGGAGCTGCGCGAATACGCCTAATCTGTTGCGCATGGTGGGTGCTTTCCTCGTTTTTCACGAGAACGGTACGATCGTCTCCTCTAGCAATGAACAAGCGAAGTTACCGCACCACCGCTGGGCAACATTAGACGGCCGCACAATCGTCGGGATGTTTGGTGACTACATGATTGTTTTTCGTTTAAACGAAAAGGGTGACGCGCTTGATGTTTACGAGATTGGCGGCACAAGCGACACTAAATCGAAACGCCACAGCTACGTCGTTCAAAGTCCACCGATATCGAAATCAATTAGGGATGGCAAGTAGGTCTTCACGAAAGGTTGACTCGCCGTCCGTCCGCCTTGCGAGGGGGCAGGTCTCTTTCCGCAAAAAGAGGCTCGGCCTGGTTGCATTTTCTGAGCGCATTGAGCGCCTCATGACCAACAATTCTTTTTCGAAAGCACTTGCCCGCCGTTACACAATAGTATATCATTGCCAGCGACGTTAATTCCCTTCTCGTCACGCGCAAGCGTCGCTTTCCCTCGAAAGCATAAGACGGCACTTAGGTGCTGAATATTTGGGCTGGGCACGCCCAGCCCGACCGGCGGAAGCCGGTGTGTTTTTTGTTTGTGGTCCAAATTCGAGGAGGGATGAAGATGGTAAAGCCATCGCAAATGTCAGCCGGTTACTCACATGCAGATACTATTACGAGTGGACGTATTGTCGACTTCTGGAATAGTTGGCGAATTGGACGGTACACCGGAGGACCAGACCGGGAAAAGCTGGAGGAAATTGAACGAGAAGTAACGGAGTGCTTAGTCAAAGGAAATCTCGCGCTTGCGAATCGTTTGACTGCTGTTGCGATGTTGCTAATTGGATCCAGTGACGGCTAGCGATTCCCAAAACAAATATAAACGGTAAATCCGCAATGATAAATATTGGAAAAGCTCTCAAGTACCTGAGAGAGAAATTTGAACTATCACAGCGTGCAGCTGCAACTGAGCTGGAAATTTCGGTGGTGTACCTTAACAGACTTGAGAATGACAAGGTTTCGCCGACGTCCACAATGATTGACCGCATATTTGAAGTCTGGGGAGTTGATCTTTACGTGTTGGCAGCTTGCTTATTCTCTGATGAGTCTCGTTTCCCAAGCGAAGCGAGACAGCCCATGCGAGACCTGAAGGCATCATGGGAAAAGGAAATTAACAAGATCATTCGCACAAGGACGGGCAAAGGAGTTTGCGAAAATGCTTGGAATTCAAAAAGTCGAATGGTTGGCAAGCTGGATTGACGAAAACCCAGACGAACTTCGCCTCATCCTTAACTGCAAAAGCGATTACATAAAGAAGTATGAAGTCGTTGATCCGGCGAAGCCCGGCAGTGCCCGTAGTGTGCTGTGCGTCGGAGGGAAATTGCGGCAGGTGCAGGAGCGTCTTTTTAGACGCGTTCTGGCACCAAGACTCAAACCTTCGGAGTTTAGTCACGGTGGCGTAACTAAGCGGAGCATACTCTCGTACGTGGAACCGCATCTTGCATCCAAATTTGTCTACAAGACAGACATTGCCTCATTCTACCCTAGTATCTCAAATAATCGCGTTAACTCGCTCTTCTTACGAAAACTTGGGTGTCATCCGTCCGTAGCTCGAATGTTGACGGATCTTTGTACATATGACTATCATCTGGCACTTGGCCTTGTGACTAGCCCCATCATTGCGGACCAAATCATGATGCCTTTCGACGCACGTTTAGGAACGGCCAATCAATTAGTAGCGCAATCTGGGTGCGCGACATAATTCCATTTTGGGACAACTGCATCGTATAGAATGTTTAGTGTAGCTTTCATCTCATCTGTCGCTCTCCGTCCTATTTCGTAAAATTTCTGGA
>JBGSOM010000078.1:0-71576 GCA_041739135.1 Pirellulaceae bacterium | reverse complement strand
GCCGGGGCGAAAAAAAAGTCGATGGAACCGGTGGTCAGGCGTCCGAGGCGTTGGGTCGCAGCCGCGGTGGCTTCGGCAGTAAAATCCACGCCGCCGTCAACTCGTTTGGCCATCCGGTGACGATCCACCTCACCGGATCGGAGGCCGCCGACAGTCCGCAGTTGCCGGGTCTGATCCGTGGAGTTCCATCCGAGGCGGTGCTGGCGGACAAGGGGTATGATTCGGATGCGAACCGCGAAGCGATTCGCAGGCAGGGTGCCGAACCGTGTATTCCGCCGCGGAGGAACCGCACCCAGCCGATCGCCTATGACCGGCATCTGTATGGTGCTCGGAATGTGGTCGAGCGATTCTTCGGGCGGATCAAGCAGTACCGCCGCGTGGTGACGCGGTTCGACAAACGGGCGAGAAATTATCTGGGGTTCGTCTGGCTCGCCTCGATCGACATCATGCTCGCCTAAATCGCCAAGGGTGCCAGTCTTCAATCAGTAGGGCCTAGGGTGTGGCAGTGCCGGTGGAAAGACTTGTGGTACGACAATAATCAAGTGATTCATCTTCCAATGAGTGTCAGATGACATAACGCCAGATGAGCGCGAGCACGATCAGCACACCGCCGAGCGCTCCGAAGGCGACGATCCGCTTGGCCCGGCGGATGGCGATCAGCTTCTGCGGAACGAACATCCGCCACTCGCCGAAGTCGCTGGCGGATTTCTTCACCAGCGGCTCGGGGGCGCTGGTGTCGGGGTTCATGCGCCACCAGTTCCGGCTCCAGCCGAAATTGAGCATGAGCACCACGGGGCGGCAGAGCGACTTGGTCTCGAATTCGTTGAGCTTGCGTGGCACATACTCGAAAAACCACTGGGCTTTTTCGAGGTACTGCGTGCGTTCATCACCGGTGGCGTGCTTGGCGGCGAATTGGAAGACTTCGACTTTGCGCATGTCCTGCGCCGCCCAGCTTTCGGTTGGGTACTGCAGGCGCTCCGGGGTGTCGAGGATCGGACGTTCGTGCTTTGCCATCCAGCGGGCGTAGTGCAGGAGCGTAAGCCGTGCGTAGGCGTAGTGCTCGTCGAGTTGATTCAGCTCGACCTTGTAGTCCAGGTACTGACCGATGGCCTGCAGCGTCATGGTGTAGAACCAGCGGAGTTCGGCGTTGAGGAGGTCGAGTGCTTCGAGGTTCTGTGCGGGGTGCACCACGCGGCGGATGATCTGTTCGGCTTTGTCGAGGAAGCGCTGTTCGCCGGTGAGGCGATGGCCGACGATCAGGGCGAGGATGGAATTGCCGGCGGCGCGGCCCGGGCCGTGATATCCGCCTCCGCCCGATTCGGTGGCGAGGCCGGTGTATTCGCGCGAGAGGTAGCGGAAGGGCGTTTTTGTGGGGTCCTCCATCGCGATGACGAAGTTGGCGAGGTCGAGAGCGGAGTCGCGGTAGAGCGGATTGCCCGTGAGGAAATAGGCGAGCATGAGACCGGCGTTGTAGTTGTGCGAAGCCGAAGGCCCGCCACCGACTGCGTAAGACTTTTGAAGGTGCTTGGCGGTCTCCCCGAGATCGTCCATCTTCGTGGTGAGGCTCTCCTGCGGCCCGCGGGTAATCGACTTGGGATACGCACGATGGGTCCCGGTGTCTGCGTCGGCATAGTGATACGTATGCCAGAACAGCCCGCGATTGTACGCTGCCTTATCGCCGTCGGTGTGATAGATGTCGATATCGGACGTGTGATCCACGCATTCGAGGCCGAGTGAAAACCAGCGCAGATCGCCACTGCGAAGGAACTGGAGGAGGAAGCCGGCGACGCAGTCGTACTGGTTGTTGTAATGCGAGATGAGCGGCGAATCGCCTTTGTGATTCACCGCCTCGTGATCGCCGTACACACAGCCGAAATTGCGCCAGCCGTATTGGTCGATCCGCTCGCGCTTATGCAAGAACGTATCGCTACCCTCAATCGCCTGATCGACCAGCGCCAGATACTCCCTGTGCGGATCGGAGGCTTTGGGTGTGTAGTAAGGAATTGCTCCGCTCTCCGCGTACCACTCCGGCGAAGCGTGGCAGGCAATCGGCGAGCGGCACCAGATCATCGGCTCTTCGGTAATGGTATCCCGCCCGAAGCTGACGGAAAACGTATGCGTTTTCTGCTCACCTCCTTGAAGTTCCTGGATGTCGAGGGTCGTGGGAAAGAGATTGAGTTCGATTTCAAGGATTTCACGAGGACTGTCATTGAGTCGAATGGTTTTGGGAAAGTTCTCCCAGAATCTCGTCATGGTCATACCAAGGAATTTGTCCACGGTTTCCATGATTGCGATCGGAGTCGCCTGGTTTCCTTCGCGTAGAATGTTGCCGGTCTTGCATTGATATCCGCGATACGGAAGATCGACTCGACGTTCGCGGTTGATATGATTGGTCGAATTCCAGTTCGTTAAACCAGATGATGCTTGAGTCAATCTTGCGGAGGGAACTTCTTCGAGGGGATTGCCGCGTTCGCTGGAGAAAAACATTCGTACTTCGGTATCACTCGTCACCTTTGGTCGAACCCGCAACTGAGAAATAAAGACCGAACCGTTCGTTCCCAGATCCCAGTTCCCTCCCAGGTGTTCCGCCGGTTGCGGATTGTGTATTGTGAGTTGATAGCGCTGGCACTGCGAGTTGGCGAACGTATCCACGTGGCCAAAGATCCGGCAAGGTGCAGCCCGGAGTTCCGCCAACGCCCAGCGCGTGCGGATCGGGCCATGTTCGATCGCCGTGTCCGCTCGGACGACTTGAGTTTCGCTTCTCGATGAAAGCTCGATATCCAAAAGCAAATCGTTGGGTTGACCCTTGGATGTTTCGGGTGATTTCGTTCGAGGTTCGCCGACTGCGATCGAATATCCGCTTTCGTTCGAGATCCCGTCCCACGCCGCCAGAAAATCGAACAGACACCAGCGAATGCTGCCATCGGGCCAGCGATCAAGTACTTTTGTCTGTAATGTCGGATCCGCACCAGCAGGCGTAAGTAATTGAAAGCACCGTTCATCGGAGATCAGGCCTTTCGGCCAGGGTAACCCGACGCTCACGGGTTCGTTGTGGCGGGCACAGGGTTCTTCCGTGTGGAAAACGAGTAGACAGGGCTTTATTGGCATTCATGAACTCGTTTGTGGATTCGGTTCCATAATGACTCTATGTCACAAATTGCTCTGAGACCTCTGGTTGTATTTGCCGACGATTGGGGGCGACATCCCTCGAGTTGCCAACATCTGGTCGGGAAACTTCTCGATCATCGTGAGGTGATCTGGGTCAACACCATAGGTACGCGACCTCCGCGCTTTGACTGGGGCACCGCGAAGCGGGTGGCGGGGAAACTGCGATCTTGGTTCGCACCAGCTACGAAAACGAATGACGATAGTCAGAAGAAACCGCAGCCGAGAGTTATTTCTCCGAAGATGTGGCCGTCGTTTCGCTCCCGATTCGGGAGATCGATGAATCGCAAACTTCTGGTCCGCTCGCTTCGACCTCTTTTCGAATCGCTACCTCAAAAGCCGAACGTCGTCACCACGCTTCCGCTTGTAGCGGATCTGATTGGCGAACTGCCCGTTCATCGCTGGACATATTATTGCGTGGATGATTTCAGCGTCTGGCCGGGATACGATGGCGAAACGATGCAGCGGATGGAACGCGAACTTGTACCGAAGGTCGATGAAATTGTGGCAGTGAGCGAAACACTCGTTCAGCACATTCAGAAGTTGGGTCGAACTTCGCATTTGCTCACACACGGAGTTGATCTGGACCACTGGACCATCGGGAATTCAATTGATGATGAATTACCCATCTCAGATTGGTATTCGGAGATCCAAACGTGGAATTGCAAGGCGCTGTTCTGGGGCGTGATTGATCGCCGGCTCGATCTGAATTTCGTACGTAAACTGAGCGATGCCCTTTGTGAAGGAACGATTCTGTTTGTCGGACCACAGGAGGATCCTGACCCGGAATTGTTTCAGATTCCGCGCGTGCGGACGCATTCTGCGATACCCTTCCAAGATCTGCCACATTTGGCAGATCTTGCACCTGTCCTCATCATGCCCTATGCAGACCTACCGGTGACCCGTGCGATGCAACCACTGAAACTCAAAGAATATCTGGCGACCGGGAAACCGGTGGTCGTACGGGAATTGCCTGCAACGATCCCGTGGGCTGATGCCTGCGATGTGTGTCAAACAGAGTCCGAGTTCGCGCAGTCTGTTTTGAACTTCCAGGAAGGAATAGTTTCTGATAATCAGAAATTAGCACGAGAACGATTGTCGAATGAAAGCTGGGTTTCAAAGGCCCGAGACTTTAAATGTGTTATCGACGGAAGCGCATATTAAATCGAGACTTACGAATTGCTGGATCGAATATTCACCATCTTGAATCGATCGGTTAAATAGTACTATAATACTGCCGATTACTTTAAAACTTAGTGGTACAATGTCAGAAGAAAACCATATCGTCGAATCCGGCAAACACCCTTCCCCTTTCCGTCGTCTGTTGGGGTTGCTTCGACCCGAGCGGAGCGATCTCTGGATCGTGGTCCTTTTTGCGATCGGTGTGGGGATCTGCACACTTGCAACGCCGATCGTGGCGATGGCGGTTGTGAATACGGTCGCGTTGGGTACGTTGGTACAGCAGTTGTTTGTGTTGTGTGCGGCGCTGTTCTTGGCACTCGGATTAGCGGGAATATTGCAAACATTACAGACCGTAGTTGTGGAGTATATCCAGCGTAGGATTTTTGTTCGTGTGGCGAGCGATCTGGCGCATCGGTTGCCGAGGGTCGATCTGCGGGCGTTCGATCGCCAGCACGGCCCGGAATTGGTGAATCGTTTTTTTGATGTCCTCACGGTACAGAAGGCTGCAGCGACTCTGCTTCTTGATGGCGTTACCATTGCTTTGCAGGTCCTGATCGGAATGGTTTTGTTGGGGTTTTACCATCAGTATTTGCTGGGATTCGATCTCATTCTACTGTTAGCACTGATCTTTCTCTTCGCGGTACTTGGATGGGGCGCTGTTCGCTCGGCGGTACGGGAATCGATTGCCAAGTATTCGGTCGCGGGCTGGATGGAAGAGGTCGCTCGCCATCCGATTCTATTCAAAACCGCTGGCGGACCGGAGTACGCCCGGAGCGGTACGGATCAATTGACGCAGGAATACCTCGCCTCACGCGCCATCCATTTTCGCATTCTGCTTCGCCAGCTTATTTTTGCCTTGTTTCTTCAAACAGCAGCAAACGTCGCCTTACTGGGGATCGGCGGTATTTTGGTGATTCGCGGGGAATTGACTCTGGGCGAACTTGTCGCCGCAGAGATTGTGGTGACTTTAGTCGTCGCGACCTTCACAAAGGTCGGGAAACAGTTGGAAGCTTATTACGATCTGCTCGCAGCTGTTGAAAAGCTCGGGCATCTCATCGACCTGCCGCTCGAACGTTCATCGGGTGAAGTGGCTCCTGCACGGCAAAATGGCATGTCCATAGGCATTCACAACTTATCATACCATTATGACGAGACTTACCATGACGTCATTCAGAATCTGACTTTTTCCATCAAGCCCGGTGAGCGGGTTGCCATTGGTGGACCCAACGGCGCAGGGAAAAGCACGCTGGCAGATCTGGTTTTCGGTGTCCGTACGCCCAACAAAGGATGGATCGAACTGGACGGCTCGGACCTTCGATCCTTACGACTTGATCATGTCCGTTCGTCCATCGCGCTTGTCAAAGGAATTGAGACTATTCAGGCGTCCATTCTGGAGAATATCCGGATGGGTCGCCCGAACATCACTCTTGCGGATGTCCGCGAATCGCTTCGAAAAGTCGGTCTCGAGAAGAGAATCATGGATTTTCCCGATGGTCTGGATACCGTCCTCTGGACCGGCGGATCGCCTCTCTCACTGGGACAGGCGAATCGGCTCATGCTCGCCCGTGCCATCGCCGGCAATCCCCGATTGCTTATTCTCGATGAAACGCTCGATCACATGGATACGGAAATCCGTGAATCGGTATTGACGGCGATCTTCGATCCCGACAAATCCTGGACCGTTCTCATTGTGACCCACTCCGAAGAAGTCATCCGTCTCTGTGATCGGTTCATCGAACTGACTCCGCCTTCACGCTCAATGACTGTCTACAAGGAACCAACGACTGTTTAGGGAGTATGCCTTGAAAGATTCCACCACGATAGCCATCGAAGAATTCGAATCTTTGAAACAAGCGCGGACACCGCGACTGGTCCGATGGACCGCACGCTATTTTGTTGTTCTGGTTGTCGTGCTCATCCCGGTCCTGCTTCTGGCACCTTGGACCCAAACCGTTCACGGGACCGGCCGTGCGATCGCCTTCAATCCCACGCAGAGACAACAGTATGTCGTCTCCCCCATCGAAGGTCGCGTTCTCAAATGGCATGTCGTCGAAGGGGATAAAGTTCAAGCCGGACAGTTGCTCGTCGATCTGGTGGATAACGATCCCAACAGACTAGAACGATTGCGGGAACAGGAGATGCTCGCACTCCAGAGACTCACGTTTGCAGACGGCCGGATCATCGATCAGCGTGCGCGGCTACGCTTCATCGAAGACGAACGCGAAGTTCTTCTCGCGGAAGCGCAGTTCCGTGTCGAACAAGCTCAAGCACAACTCATTGTCAATCAGCAAGAACTCCAAAGAGCCAAGTTCGATCTCGTGCGTGAAAAACTTGCGTACGAACGACTGAAAAGCTTGAGTGAGAGTAGAGTGGGAGAAGTCGTCTCCAAAGACACTGTTGAGGAGGGAAAGCGCAAATACGAACTTGCGATGGCTCAGATCCCATTGGTCGAAGCACGAGTGCAACTCCAGGAAAGAACGATCGATGGTTTCAAAGCTCAGAAGTCTGCAACGGAAAAACGAACAAGCGCTGCAATACA
This sequence comes from Pirellulaceae bacterium, assembly GCA_041739135.1. Lineage (GTDB taxonomy): Bacteria > Planctomycetota > Planctomycetia > Pirellulales > Pirellulaceae > Aureliella. The sequence goes on along the minus strand of JBGSOM010000078.1, from coordinate 64,690 downwards.
GTCCGAGGGAGCCAATTTGAAATCGGCTCAAAGTGAACAGGCCTTTGTAAAACAGCAATTCAACGCCATTAAAACTCAGGTGGAACGCCAAGAAAATCAGCGGATCTATGCCTCAACAAACGGTACGATCTATCGAATCCTGGCGAATGCTGAAGCAGGCGGGCAACTTGTGCGGCCCGGTGAACGACTTGCGGTGCTGGTGCCGGTTGTGGAAAAGCGGCGTATGCAGACGACCAGCGAAGGATTGACAGACCAGCAGTACCCCGGTATTGTCGCCGAACTACTGATCGATGGCAATGATCTGCCGCTTGTGCGCACGGGGGATCGCGTACTGTTGCAGTTCGAAGGATGGGCTGCGGTTCAATTCGCCGCCTACCCTGAAGCCGCAGCGGGGACATTCGAAGGAAAAGTCTATCTGGTTGATCCCACAGCAGATGAGGCGAGCGGCCGGTTTCGTGTATTAGTGGAACCCGCGGACGGCGCCGTCTGGCCCGACGAAACCTTCCTCAGGCAGGGAGTACGAGCCCAGGGCTGGATCCTGATCAAGGAAGTCAAACTCGGTTACGAGATGTGGCGCTTGCTCAACGGTTTCCCGCCTGCAAGAGAGGTTAAGACTAAAGAGTCACAAAACCCGATCGGGCCCGTAAATCGAAAGTAAACGATTGGATCACATGACAAGGATGTCACGGCTTACTTTACTCTTGGTATTGACAGTGGGATGCGCAGGGACGCGCAGTCCGCTCCCCGATCGCGCACTCATTTCCGAAGTGATCTCCGCGCCATCGGTCGTTCCACCTGCACCGATCACCGTACTGCCACTGCCTCCCACGGCAAAAACCAATCCGATACCGAATCAAAATATCCTCACTCTCGAAGAGATTTTCTCGAATCTTTCAACAACCTTTCCGTTGATCCTGGCGATTGAACAGGAACGAGTGATCGCGAACGGTGGCCGACTTTCCGCCGAGGGCAACTTCGATACACTTCTCAAAGCACGTGTTTCGGATCAGAATGGCACCTTTTCGAATGGACGATTGGATTTTTCCGTCGATCAACCGATTATGGAAAACGGCGGATCGGTCTTTGCGGGCTGGCGCATGGGCCAGGGTAATTTTCCTATTTACTATGGCGATCGAAAAACGGCGGATGGTGGAGAGTTCCGTGCCGGGTTCAGCCTGCCGATTCTGAGAGACCGCCCGATCGATCGCCGGCGCGTGGCACTACGACAAGCACAAATCCTCGAACAACTCGCGGATCCGTTTATCCAGCGGACGCGGCTGGATATCAGCCGTGCGGCGGCTGTGGCCTATTGGAATTGGGTCGCGGCCGGCATACAGTATCGCATCGCATCCGACCTTCTGAATTTGGCACGAGACCGGCAAGACTTTGTCGATGAACGATTCAAACTTGGCGCCGATCCGGAATCGGTGACCGTTCTCAATCGCCGATTGACAGCCTCACGTCAGGAATCACTGCTTTCCGCCGAACGAACGCTTCAACAGGCGGCCATTCGGCTCTCGCTTTACTATCGAACGGCCGATGGCACTGCGATCGTCCCCGCTGCGGAACGACTACCGGATACGCTGCTCAAACTGATTCCGGAGTCTCCGAGATCAAACCAGCTCGAAGCCGATATCCAGATTGCTCGTCAAAACCGTCCAGAAATCATTCGATTTCAACTCCTCAAGGATCGAGCCGCCACTGAACTCGCCCTCGCTCGCAATCGAACGCAGCCCAGCCTCAACTTCTTCGCCGCCGCTTCACAGGATCTGGGCTTTTCCAAGAAAACGTTCATCGGAAGCGGACCGTTCAGCACCGATCGCACCAACGCGGAGTTCGGCCTGAGCTATGAACTCGAAGCTCAGCGACGCGAAGCGCTCGGTCGATTGCGGACCGCACAGGGTCTTCTCGCTCAGCTCACCTCACAGGAACGATTTGCGTTTGATGAGATCACGGCACAAGTCCAGGATGCCACATCCGAGCTGATCCAAACCTTCAAACGTCTCGAGCAGGCTCGCGAGGAATATCAGCAAGCCATCCGTGTACGCGATCTGGAAACGGAATCGTTCCGAAGAGGCAGAACGAGTCTTATCGATTTGAATCTTCAGGAAATCGCGACAGCGGAAGCGCAATTCAAGGTCGCAGCTCTGGCCGCTAGCTATCAACGGGCGATCAATGACTACCTGATCACATTGGGTCTCGATCCAGCAATTCAATCGACGGCCAAGCCCAATAATCAGCCTTAAGGAATCACCAATTCTTCGAGATACCGTGGATGAGGAGGAGTGCGATCGCATTCCATCTGTTTGACGAGTTGGTATAAACTCCGGTTGATAGGTGATCGATCTGGATCGCGGATCAAAGAGATCAGGAACCCGTTATAGTAATCAATTTCTGTCTGTCCGCGTTCGATATCGCCGGACATGGAACAGTAAGTTCCGCGTAATGATGGCTCGAAGAATTTGGCCATAATTCCTGACAACCAGTTCCGGCTGAGAATGGAGGTCACGAGACGCGGTGAAAACGGGCCGACCGTTCCCAGTTCGAGTCCGGCCGACTGAAGGATGAAAAAATTCTCTTTGAGTAATGCGAAAAATAGCCGCCGGGTGATTCGATCGCTGAGCAGTTGGCCATTATCGATCCCAGCGATTGCTGCAAGCGGTGCTATCGCGGAGTTATAGAGCAACTTGGTGAACTTGAGCGGTCGAATGTCGGTTTCGAATTGAAGTGTGATCCGCTGGCGTTTCAGTGGGGATTGGATCAACTGGAAAAAGGAACGGATCGAAGAGGGAAGTGGTTGACCAAAGCGTGAGCCAATCTGGAGCTTGCCGGGCCGTGTGACGGTGAAGCCAATCCCACCCGATTGGCCTTGAGCCACGAACGAAGCGATCCCCGCGGCAACGTGCTTTTTCGATTCGAGTTGGGGATCGTAGCCGTTTTGGATTGGGATCAATTCAACGCGATCCGGAAGTCGTTCAAGAATTTTTTTATTATCAAAGCATTTGACACATAAGAGAATCGTATCGTGCTCGAGCGGCACCCAATTTTCAAACGGAATCACACGATTATTCGATAATTTCTGCTGATATTTGGCCGGATTCCGTTCAACGTAAGTCACGTTCTGTACGGCTTCCCGGAAGGCCCAGCCCAATGTCGCGCCGATACCACCCGCACCGACAACGGTGATCGATCTGCGGTTCATTGCTGCATCTCTTGAACGATTCGACAACAGCCAGTAATTTACGATTCAACCCATGTTCTGGCCTGATTTCGTATTTGCATGGCATTGACACTCGAACAATATGCGTCACAGTATCTGCCCACACGAGGGTTGATGTGGCCGGCCGCGCCGACGATCGAACCAAAAAAGAAAGTCCAGCCTCATCTGGTTCGTTTGCCCATCAAATGCGTGTTCTGGACCGTCTACGGCACCTTGCTCAATATCCTCAACGGTGAAATTCTCTTTGAGCATCCGCAAACATTCGTAACCGACCATGCGTTGGATAAGACGATTAAAGAGTTCAATATGTGGAACTCGATGAGTCGGAAGCCCGGCGCTCCCGCAGAGCAGATGCGCGATTACTTCACGAAAGCGCTCACGACCCTGCGGATGATCGGACACGGACAGGAAAAGTTTCCGGAAGTGCAAGCTGAGAAAATCTGGGAAGATATCGTCAAGAAATTACTTCAAAAGGAATACCGGTTTGATGTGGGTCTGATGGGTGCGATGAATGAATATGTCAAGAAGATCGCCTACTTTTATCATGCCAGCATTCAAGGATGCGCTGCTTATCCGGATGCGGCGTTTGTGGTACGGAGTCTGGCTGATCGCGGCGTGGTCAATGGCATGCTCACGAATGGACAGTGCTTTACGCCGGCGCAGATTCATCGCTGGTTTCGCGAAGACGATCCAGATTTCGATGTCAACATGTTCTTCCCGGCGGCGTTGCGGGTGATTTCGAGCGATCATCATGCCAGAAAGCCTTCGGACACGCTTTTCAAGGCGGCGACCACGGCGATTACCCAGCGGGGTTGGCGAGCGGACCAGATCCTCCATGTCGGATCGAACATCCTCCTGGATATCGCGCCTGCGAAGAAATTCGGTTTCCGCACCGCTCTTTTTGCAGGTGACAAGAACACGTTGGTTGCAACAGCGGACCACCTGCGATCACCGGAATTCCGACCTGATATTCTGATAACTCAGTTGTCACAACTGCTGGATATGATTTCCTAGTTGGAGATGTCATTATGGCAGCGGATGATTTCCCGGCCATCAATCTGGATTCGTTGGATTTTTCACACCCAATCGCTGAACGTGAGGAAATTGAAAAACTCATCCCTCACCGTCACGAAATGGTTCTTCTTTCTGGAATCTTGTCCATTGATGCGGTTCGAAAAATCATTGTGGGATATCTGGATCTCCAAGAAACGGATTTTTGGGTACGCGGTCATTTCCCGAATTTTGCGGTGATGCCGGGAGTGCTGATGTGCGAAGCTGCCGCGCAGCTCACGAGTTTCTTCATGTACCATCAGGGGATCGTACCGCCTGATCGGATCGTTGCTTTGGGTGGTATCGAGTCCGCACGGTTCCGCGAACCCGTACAACCACCGCAACGACTGGTCCTTGTAGGTGTCGCACGTCGGACGGGGCTCCGGTTAACCAAGTTCGAAGTCTTCGGCTACATCAATAAAGACGGCAAGTATGATGTCGCTTTCGAAACAGAGATCCTTGGTGTGGCGCTGGGTAAGCTCGAGGATTCGAAGCGTGCGTAAGACTCGAAAGGCGTCTGCCGAGGAATTAGCACCCTATGTCTGGGAATTGCCTGGCGAACTTTATGGTCGCTGGGGGGATCGGGCCAATCAGAATAATTCGAATCTGTCCATTGATCCGATCGACTGGGTACGATTGTTCGGAAACAATAACCCTGTTTCTATCGAAGTTGGCTTCGGCAAAGGTTTGTTTCTCGTCAACAGTGGACAGCGCCATCCGGAGAATAATTACTTCGGTATCGAGATCATTCGGAAATATCAGCTTCTGGCTGCAACGCGGATTTTTCAGAAACGATTACCCAACGTCAAAGTCGCATGCGCCGACGCGAAACTTTTGTTTCGGGAATTCATCCCGCCCTCAAGCATCAGCACCGTTCATGTCTACTTCCCTGATCCCTGGTGGAAGAAACGCCACAAAAAGCGATTACTGATGACTTCCGAATTTATCACGTCGATCCAAACCGCATTGATTCCCGGCGGCGAATTGCATTTCGTCACCGATGTGCAAGACTACTTCCAATGGGTCACAGAAACGATCACATCAATCCGCGGCTTGCAGCGTTTTCCTGACGAATCGGAAATCTCGAACTCCGGAGAGCCTGAATATCTCACTCATTTTGAAAGAAAATTTCGGCTGCAAGGTCGTCCCATTTATCGCACAAAATATCTGCGCAATTGACTGAAAGGGCCCCATGACCGCAATACGTCGCTCGGGTCCGGCCATGCTGATTTTTCTCTTTTTCTGGCTGCTGCTCATGATTGGTGGCCGCTCGCGGTTCTTCCGCGACCCCGGAACGTTCTGGCACACCACGACCGGTGAAGTGATCCTCAACACTGGATTCTTCGATAAGGATCCTTATTCCTTCACCTGCATGAATCAGACTTGGGTGCCCCATCAGTGGGCGGGCGAAGTGTTCATGGCAATTGCCTACCGGATCGGTGGATTCGACTCCCAACTCGTCGTGACGGTTTCCCTGCTTTCCGTGCTGTTCACCTGGCTAACTTTACGTCTGTTAAAAACAGGTTTGCATTTCTTACCGACGATACTTCTGACCTTAGTCGTACTTGCCGCGGCCTCTTTGCAATTTCACGTGCGTCCGCTGATTGTGACGATGATTTTCATGACATTAACCATGGAGCGATTAATCGCTTTTGAATCTCAGCGGATCACGTTGCGCCAGTTAGCCATTCTCATTCCGATCTTCATAATCTGGACAAATTTTCATGGCGGTGTGCTCGGTGGGTGGACCTTACTGGCAGGTTCTGCTCTCGGTTGGACAACGTTCCGGATCATCGGTTTGCCGGGTCCGATAACAAACGGAAAATCGACCCTGGAACTGTGGATTCTCGTTTTGCTCTGCGCCACAACCTTCCTGGTCAATCCGTACGGAATAGAAATTCCGCGTGCCTGGCTGAGTATCATGAGCGGTCCCAAACTGTCCCGATTGATCGAAGAGCATCGGCCACTCGAACTGGCGGATGTCTCATCGTGGCCGTTGCTAGTCTTTGGAATGCTTTACTTGTGGTTGTTTGCGGGATTGAAAGATTTCCCACGCGTGACCTGGCTGATTCCACTTATGTGGTTCGCTCAATCATTCCTCCGCGTAAGGCATGGTCCGCTCTTTGTCCTGACCGGACTCGTCGCCGTTATTGAAATCTGGCCACGAACTCGCTGGGCCCAGTGGTTACTGGATCGGCGACCCGATCTGTATTTTCCGCCTCGTGGTCAGCGCTATCACTCTTCGATGTGGTTCGCCGCCATTCCGGTTTTTGTGGCCTGCATCCTTTTCATTCAATTTCAAGGATGGGTTATCCCTGTGATCGGACGAAATTGGGCTTACTTCGATCGCAAACGCTGGCCGGTCGAGATCACCGCCGCAATCCAGAAAGAGAAACCGGAATTCGGACAACCCGCACGAATTTTCAATTCATGCAATCTCGGTGGATACCTCATCTTTTATGGTCACCAGTACAAAATCTTCATCGATGATCGAGTGGAACTGTACGGTGAAGATTTTTACGAGATCATCATCAATAACGATACATTTGATCATGCGGATGAAGCGATCGCAAACTGGCAGACGAAATTCGGTTCTTTCGACTACGCTCTCGTTGAACGCGAGAGTGCCTATGCCAAAGTGTTCCTGAATCATCCGGACTGGGAGGTCATCGACATTTGTCCTGCAGCCGTATTTCTGAAAAGGCGGCGATGATTCATGCGAGTACCAACGAATCTCATGACCGGGTTTCTCGGAGTTGGAAAGACGACGGCGATCCTCGATCTTCTCGCCAACAAGGACGACGAAGAATACTGGGCTGTCCTCGTCAATGAGTATGGCGAAATCTCGATTGATCACGCGATCTACGAGAATTTCCCGCGATCTGATGTGCAGATTCAAAATGTGGCTGGCGGGTGTGTGTGCTGCACGACAACCCCGTATCTCCAGGTTGCCTTGCACCTTTTGCTCTCTGAACGAAAGCCCCATCGACTGATCATCGAAACCACTGGTCTTGGCCATCCCGGTCAACTCATCGAGAAACTCAAACAATACTATTCCGACCGTCTGGAACTTCGATCCACGTTAACGCTGGTATCGCCAGATGATTTCGACACACCCGGCATGACAACGAATCCTGTGTTCCGCGAACAGGTAGATTGTGCGGATGTGCTGATTCTCAATAAGCGAGATCGAGCATCGTCCGACCTCATTGCCCGATTTCAGGATTGGGCAAAACAGCTTCAGCCCGAGAAAACTCTGATTGTCGCAACGGACTACGGGAGATTGAAACGTGAATGGCTCGATTTGAACGTGCACGATCAGCCCGATCGATTATCGATCATGATGTCTCTTGCAATTCCCGCAACTGAACCATCACCAGTTGAGCCGGGATCACCACGACGATTTGAAACGAAGAATCACGTCCACGCATGTGGCTGGCTCTTCTCTGTGAATGATCGGTTCGATCATCATAAACTTCTGAGTTTCCTGAGCTCTCAATCTCATGTGCATCGATTGAAAGGTGTGTTTCATACTGACTCCGGCTGGATCATTGTGAATCGAATTGATGATCAGATGTCTGTAACACCTGCTCGGGAATCGAACGATTCGAGGGTGGAACTCATCATGCGATCGTCAATCGACTGGAATCAATTGGAACGCGATCTCTGCCGGTGCTTAATCGCTCGAACTCACTAATTCCTGACCGGATCGCGTCACCATCGCAGCAAGCGTCTTGATATCCGCGGTGGATTTGACAAATCGAAGGCTTCCATCCGCAAATACGATATTCGCGCCGCCAGTATGAAACGAATAGATTTCGTGGGCGTTGGAACAATTGACCGCACAAGGCCCCCAAGGGCCGGAACCATCCGATTGCCATCCATCAAAATTAATCGGATAGATTCCGTTGTAGGAAGCCCATGCCGGAGGCCGCGTCGTGGAATTGGTTTTTCGACCAAAAGTATACACATCAGGCCGTCCTGCAATTTCAACAACAAGGAGCGTCTGTGATGTCCCGTCGAGGATATCAGTCAATCGTCCTCCTTTGTCAGCCGGCATGGCACTGAGCGGATCGCCATTCCACGGCGCAAGGAGTCCCGTACTGATCAGGCTCGGATCGACGTCGAAAACCGCGGAGTAATCTGCCAGCCCATAGACTTGGCTACCTTCCTGCCGATTCCGATCCGCATCCGCAGAAGGACACAACAGGAGAGAGATCGGTCGATTAACTGCGGACTGATTGTCGGGATGGTCCCAGGGCCGGTCGAAGCGATAAAGCTGAAAGACATTTTTCTGTTCAATGAACGGCAGGATTTCCGGAACCCAGGATCGCGCGATCGATGGATTGGTGTACATGGTCGCAGGCAATCGGCCGTTCGTGTCATGACAATTGTGCAAGGCAAGGCCCATTTGCGACAATTGGCTCGAACACTTGATTCGAGCCGCCGCCGCACGAACCTTCTGGACCGCCGGAAGTAACAGCCCAATCAGGATTGCTATGATTGCAATCACGACGAGAAGTTCAACGAGTGTGAAGGCAGCGACTCTTTTGCTGGACATGGTTTGGAGGTTCTCACCCAAGGCTGCTTGTTTGCGATTCCATGCTCCGCAAACTCATCGCGCAGACGTCCGTGTTGGCACCTATGATAACTGAAAACTAGTCGCAAGGGCGCCAGTTGGTTAACCCTCAGTTCGTCCATGCTGAGGAGCAGTCGAAGAATAAGTGGTGGCTACTTCAGTCGCCACCACGACACGTCGACTTGCAAGCCCTCCCCGGCAATCTCGCTAGACGCTCAATTGCCGCCCCTCCCGGTCGCTTCGCCTCGTCGCTTCGCCTCGTCGCTTCGCTGGAAGGGTCAAGCAGAGAAAACAGTTAGTCGACGCCACGCGAAGGAAGAGTGGTCAGTGCTTACGACCGACGACTCGCTTTACGCCTTCAACCAGCGCCAGCGCGGCAGCTCCGCTGGCCAACCCGATGACGATATTGATCAGAGTCGAAGCGGTGAAGGACATGACGCCACCCAAGTGCGTGAGCTCAGCCGCGTGCTCCGCGAAGTGATGCACGGCGGTCCCCAGCGGTTCAATGCCGTGCACAATAATTCCGCCACCGACAGTGAACATAGCAATCGTGCCTAACACGGCTAGCAGCTTAAGCAACTTCGGCGCGGCGTTCACCATCAATCGTCCGAGCCCACGTTTCAAGTGGCTAAGCTTGCTCTTGTCGCTCGACTTTGCAAGCGCCAGGCCCATGTCATCCAGCTTGACGATGCCTCCCACCAAACCGTAGACACCCACGGTCATGATCAATGAGATCGAAACCAATACGGCCATCTCGGTTAAGAACGGCGAGTCCTTGACCAAGCCCAACGTGATCACAATGATCTCAGCCGACAGTACAAAATCCGTTCGAATCGCGCCGCGGATACGATCTTTCTCGAACGCAACCATATCCACTTTTTCGTCAGCCACCGCTGCGACCATAGCATCATCATGCGCTTTGTCGGGGCCGTGCAGCAGCTTGTGAAGGATTTTTTCGACTCCTTCATAGCACAAATAGACGCCGCCGAAGATTAACAGCGGCGTTACCAGCCACGGCGCCGCGGCGTTGAGAGCCAGTGCGGCGGGAACCAAAATCGCTTTGTTCACCAGCGAGCCTTTGGCTACGGCCCACACCACCGGCAGCTCGCGGCTGGCAGCTAAACCGTTCACCTGCTCTGCGTTCAGCGCTAAGTCATCACCCAAAACGCCAGCCGTTTTCTTGATTGCAACTTTACTCAGAATAGCGATATCATCCAGCAGCGTGGCGATATCATCGATCAGCATTAACAGACTGGTTCCGGCCATCTTAGTTCCGAAGTTTGGGCATTACCTGCAGATGTGGTTAGCTGCTCCAGGCGTTTTCGCACAGCTATTTCGACCCTAAGTTAACCGCAAAACATGCGCGCAGCGAGACGCCGTGCCGATCGCTCGTCGGCGAATACCGGGTTCGCTTACTTCACACCCAACCCAGCGGGTCGACCGCTGATGACACCCCGTAAACCGATCGCTTGCGATGGATCACGAGCCACTTTGTCAGTGAAGATCCGGACATCCTCAACAATCGGTTGAGCCCGACGCGTCAGCAGTTCAACGTTTTCCAAAGTTCGCAACAACGAAAAATACAGCTCCTCATCTTCCAGCAAGCGTTTCACCGTACCTTGGCTGTTGTTTACTTTCGAAGCCAACTGCCGAACATCAGCCAGCAGCGCGTCCAGATTGTTCAAAGTACGAAGCGCATCGGCGACAATCTTGTCACCATTCTCTCCCAGCGGCTCCGTGAACTCAGCCACGTTCTTCATCGTGTCTTCCGCGGCGCGACCGACGCCTTCGAACGAAGCCAGCGTGCTGCGAGCCTGTGTCATCACACCCTCGGCTTCATTGATCAGCATGGGTAGACGCTCGGATGTGGTGTTGATTGCCTGCCTAAGCGCAGGATCGCTGAATAGCACTTCGACAGCATTCAAAGTCTCGTTCAAGTTCACCATCGTCTCTTCAGCTCGTTTCGCAAGTTGCTGGAACGGACCATTGCCAGCTCCCATCACTTCGCGAACATCCGTTGCCAAGCCATTGATCTGATCGCTAGTCTGCTTGATCGAAGCCGCCGTCTGGATGAACTCGTTTTGCATCGTTGCAAACGAATCTTGCATCGTCAAAAGTGCAGCTAGCGGATCGGGAGCAACTTGTCCGGCTCCGTCGCCTGAATAATCGCCATCTGCCAGAAACGATTCAGCGATCTGTCTTTCGTTTGCGTCCAACAATCCATCGCGAGGCGAACCACCCACGCCATCAAACCGTGCCAAGCGGTTCGTTTCGCCGGCTCGCACAAACTCGATCACTGCATCGCCGGTAATAATCGAATCGGTGGCGATGCGTGCCACCTCACTCGCGCGGACTTTGTGCTTAACATCTAACTCGAGAGTCAGATTCACACCACGATCTTCACCGCGTTCATCCACGCCCAGCAATTCAACATTAGTAACGCGACCGATCTTTACGCCGTTCTTACGGACTGGCGTGTCTGTTTCAACGCGCGGCGCTTCGGGAAAGTTGATCGTAACCTGATAGCGTTTTGCCAGCAGGTCCGGCGCAGCGCCGAAGAACAGAATCAAAATGATGACGATTACCAACGAAGCGATGACGAGCACACCGACTCCGAATCGATAACCTTGTTCGTCCATGTTTGTCATCCTCAGTCAATCCAATTCCCGCAAGTCAACTCAATCCGTCGTGCTCACTTTGCAGGATACTTATCCGACAATCGCGGCGTCTCATCAAATCCGCTGAGCGTCGTGCGCTGCAGCTCCATCATTCGCTCGCCCGCTTCACCTTCCACAAACTGCCGCACGCGCTTATCTTTCGTCGAATCCAATTCCTCTGGCGGTCCGTCGTAAATCACTTGACTCTCGCCCTTCGCAAGCCGTGAAAACGGATACAGCATGACCACACGGTCAGCAACTTTGCGGGCTGTCCGCATGTCGTGGGTCACGATCAAGCTGGTGACCTTGCCTTTCAGTCGCGTGCGCAACATCAGCTCATTGATCACATCGCTCATGATCGGGTCCAACCCAGTTGTCGGTTCGTCATACAACATCAGCTCCGGACGCAAGATCAATGCCCGCGCAATACCAACTCGCTTGCGCATACCGCCTGACAACTGCGAAGGTCGCTTATGCAATACGATTTCCGGCAATCCGACTTCGGCTAAGCCTTCAATGACCATGCGATCAATGCTGTTGCCTTGCGCTAAGTTATGCTGAATAACTGGAAACGCCACGTTTTGACCGATCGTCATGCTGTCGAACAAAGCCGCGTTTTGAAACACGAAACCGAACTTGCAACGCAACTTGGTTAGCTCCACGTCGCTCAGTGAGTGAATGTCGGTGCCGTTATACAGCACTGCGCCCGAGGTCGGTGCGATCAGACCGACGACGCTTTTCAGCAGCATCGTCTTGCCGCAACCGCTCTCACCGATCAAAGCCACCGTCTGTCCGCGCGGTATTTTCAAGTTGATGTTGTTGAGGATGGTTTGCTTGGCGAACTGCAACGTCATCGCGCGCAGCTCTACAAGCGGCTCGCTTCCCACGCGTTCCGCCATCACCTCATCGGTAAGTACATTTACATTGGTCATGATCAAAACAGCTTTGCGCCTTGCGGCCACAGTGAAGTGTAAACCGCGTCGATCACAATACTCAAAAGCAAATCAACACCGAGAATCAACACGAAACTAAACACAAACGCCGCCGTCGCAGCTCGCCCTACGCCTTCCGCGCCCGCTTGGCAATGAAACCCTCGATAACAACTGACAATTGCGATCGTTCCACCAAAGAAAAAGCTCTTGAAGATGCCGGAGAAAAAATCGAAGCCACCGACGACTTGGCGGCTGTTGTTCAAGTACTGGTAATGATCGATGTCCAGCATCACGACGCTGTAAAAGTAACCGCCGACGATCCCCATGAAATCCGCCATCACTGTCAGAGCTGGGATCAATAAGATGCATGCCAAGAATCTCGGTACAACTAAGTAATGGATCGGATTCGCGCCCATACTGATCAGCGCGTCGATCTGCTCCGTAACACGCATCGTTCCGATCACCGCAGCCATCGCGCTTCCGACGCGACCGGCCAACATCGTTGCGGCGAGCACTGGCCCCAGTTCGCGTACTAAAGATAGATTGATGACCGCTCCCAGCTTGCTTTCCAAACCGATCGCGCGAAATTGACTGTAACTAGTTACCGCTAGCACCATGCCGATGAAGGTTCCCGTCAGCGCCACCACCGGCAAACTTAAAACACCGACGTGGTAAAAGTTCGATAAGATCGTGCCCTTGCAAGGTTTCGCTGTGAACAACCAGAAGAACATTCGCCCAGCAAAGATGGCCATGTCGCCCAGCGTCGTCACTGCATCAACCACCACATCGCCCCAGTCCGTAAACCAGCGAGTCAACGACTCACGCAATCCATATTGCGGAGCCAAACGGCTTTGCGAACGTGAAGGAACCGACGACAATGCAACTCTCCCAGAAATACCAACCAAACTCGCTATCATGCTACGCGTGCAGCCCCACCGACTCCGTCCAACAACCTCTAGCTACGCACGTTAAATTGTATCGACCGCGCAAACCTTAACGCTTCAGCTAATTAAACTGAATTTCTAAAGTACTACGCCAAATCAACCGAAGCCAAATCAACCGAACGCTCTATGCCGACTCCGCTCCGCTTTGACATCATTACGCTCTTCCCGCCGATTTTCGCTAGCTATCTCGGAGAAAGCTTGCTTTCGAAAGCCATCGCAGCCGGTTTGCTGGAAGTTCATGTGCACGATCTTCGAAATTGGTCACGCGACAAACATCGCAAAGTGGATGCCAAGCCCTTCGGTGGCGGCCCCGGAATGTTGATCCAAGTCGAACCGGTCGTCGAATGTGTTGAAGCGGTACGTGCGATGACGGAGGATCCCGGCCAGTTGATTTTGCTGACGCCGTCCGGTGAACAACTGCAGCAAACCATCGTCGCGCAGTTGGCTGCGATCCCGCGCTTGATCCTACTCTGCGGTCGCTATGAAGGCTTCGATCAGCGCGTCATCGACATTCTTCAGCCGCGTGAGATCAGCCTTGGCGACTTTATCTTAAACGGTGGCGAAGTTGCTGCGATGGCCATTATCGAATCTACCTTGCGACTCATTCCCGGCGCTCTTGGCGACGAACGCAGCGCACAAGAAGACTCCTTTTCTGACGCTGCATTACTTGAATGCCCGCAGTACACACGCCCGCGCGAGTACCGCGGCCTCAGCGTCCCTGAAGTCCTGCTTAACGGCAATCACGCTCAGATCGCAGCTTGGCAATCCGCGCAACGCCAACTCCGCACTTCGCAGCGCAGAAGTGATTTGATCACACCGAAAACTGAGTAACACGCGAGTTTCCATGTCGACGATTCAATCACCTTACGAACGCTTCAATTTAGTTCGTAATCCGTTTGGTGAACTGACGCGCGCCGAGCGAGCTGAGTTGGCGGTGGTCGATGAATTGGACGAGTGGTTGAACTTGTTGCAGGACAAGCGAGTTGCACTGCAGTTTGTTGGCGATTGCGGCTTCGGCAAATCAACTCATCTAGCTGCACTTGAACGACGATTGCCTGGCGCGGCTTTCATCTACTATCCCGAAACCGGCCCCCGCCCTGCCCTGCCCCGAGCGCGACCGGTGCTGGTAGACGAAGCGGATCGCATGGGCTGGCGGTCGCACTTGCGATTGCTTTGTAGCGAAGGTCCCATCGTAATCGGAACGCACGTCGACTATTCTTGGCGCTTGCGATCGGTCGGATTTCGAGTCACAACAGTAGATGTTGCGAAGCGAATGACGCCCGAGTTGGCTGCGCGCGTCTTGAATTTACGGATCGAAGCCAGTCGACTGGATGCACGGTTGCCGGTGCCGACGATTGAGATTGAGTGCGCAGCGCAGCTGTTGCTGCGGTTTGATTCAAACCTTAGAGGCATCGAGCACTTTTTGTACGAGCGATTTCAACTGAGTATCTCGGAGCGAACGTTGTGGCCGCTTGCAATCTGAAGATCGAATTGGATGAGCCCCGCAAGGTTCGCATGGGCGGGGACGAAGTTACCGGCACGGTAGTTGTTCGCTGTGACAAAGAGACAAATTGCAAAGGTCTCGTGATTAGCACTCGCTGGACCACGCACGGCCGTGGCAACATCGATTCCGGTACGGCGGAGGAAGTGACGCCTTTTCAGGGCTCGTGGCAAGCGGGACAGGATTACAAGTATCCGTTCGCGTTAAAGTGCGCGACTTGGCCACCGACCTACTTTGGAACTTATCTGAATGTCAGTCACGTCGTGGAGGCTCGCGCTAAAATAGCTTGGGCCATCGATCCCAAAGCGACCGCTGAGTTTCCTGTCGTGGCGACCGCTTCACCTGCGAACTTAACTCCTCAGCGCAAAGTCCAGCAAGGCGGTTTGGGCATTTTCGCGCTAGTGATCTTTGCAATCGTCGCTTTGATTTTTCTAGCCTTCTTTTGGTGGCTGATTCCGATCGCGCTCATCGGCATCGCAGTCTACTGGTTCTTCAAGTCTTTTTTGCCAAAGCAGTTAACTGGATCGATCAAAACGGAACTTGAACCTCGACGCGTTCGAGCCGGTGAGCCGGTGCGAGGCAACCTGAGTTTTACGCCGCAACGCAACGTAAGTATCAACTCCGTGAACTTCACGTTCAGCGGCATCGAAAACTGCGTTTCCGGATCGGGAAGTAATCGAAAATCGCACAAGAACGACTTGCTCAAGCAAGTGGTTGAATTGACTGGCCCGCAGCGATTGACGAGTGGCCAGCGCCAGAGTTTCGATTTCGAGATTCAAGTTCCACCAAACGCTGCACCATCAATGAAATTGACGGACAATCAAATTCAGTGGTCAGTTTTGTTGCGGATCGATATTCCGCGTTGGCCCGACTGGACGGAAACGATCGAGTTGATTGTTGAGCCGGGCGAGTCGACGGGCGAAGCAAATCGTCTGGAAGTCGAGCAAGCAATGACGGCTGAGGATGAGTGGTTCGAACAAGTTTTGCAGCAGTTGCAAGAATCCGACGACACGGAGCGGATGCAATTGGTGCTTGAGGCGATTCGGGAGCATGAGTTCACGGTAACGTTGGACGTTGCAGGGGAAGCATTTGAGCTAGCGTCGAACTATGCACCCGAAGTTCCGGGCAAATGGTTTGAAACTTACGATAAGCGTCGCGACATGTGCGTCGAGTTGTTTGTGCCGTCGACAGCACCTGAGCCGCAGATTGACTCTGTCTGGCGCGGGCGCATCGGCATCGTAGGTTACAGCAGCGACGATGAGGTTCTATCGGCTCGCATGTTGGTCTGAAGTTCGCGATGGGCTTCGATGACGAAAGTTCGCAGCCGAGCTGTGAGTAGGCTACTCGCGCGGTAGACAGCAGTTACAATGTTGGCTCGCTTTGCGGGTTCTGCGCTTTGCGAATTGATCCTTGACAATTCAATGCGTCTCGCTGCTGCCAGCACCGATGCTGGCACATAGCACGCCAGAGAGTGCGACAGAGAGTGCGTGAACTTGATCGAGCATGAACTTGTACATGCAGTTGATTGAGCATGAAGTTGATTGAGATAGATCGGCGCACACCCAGGTGTGCTTGGTACTTTGGAAAGCTGAATTGATGAACGCTTCGCTCGCCTCGACACCCCTAACTGAGTGGCACTTAGCCCACGGCGCGCGGACGGCTGAATTCGCCGGCTATCAGATGCCGATCCAGTACACATCGATCGTGGCTGAGCATACCGCGACGCGCACTGCGGCGGGTCTGTTCGACATTTCGCACATGGGACGATTGCGGTTTGAAGGTGGACGCGCGGATCAGTTGCTAGACCATTTGTTGACGCGACGCGTAACCGACATGCAGCCCGGGGCTGTTCACTATTCGTTGATGTGCAACGAAGAGGGCGGAATTCTCGACGACGTATTGGTCGCTTGTCTTGAATCGCCCAGCGGCCGGCAGTTCTTTTTGCTCGTTGTGAACGCGAGCAATCGGCCCAAGATTCTCAAGTGGATTCAACCGCATTTGGCTGACTTTCCAGACGTTGCTTTCCATGACGCGACGGATACGACCGCGATGATCGCGGTTCAGGGGCCGAAGGCGGTCGAGATTGCGGGGCGGATCCTGCCGCCAAAAGTCCTGTCGCTGAAGTATTACAAAGGTCTGGTCACGGAACAGATGAGTAAACCGTGCATTGTGACGCGCACCGGCTATACGGGCGAAGATGGATTTGAGCTGGTGGTGAAGGCTGAGGATGCGCCGCGGGTTTGGGAGAACTTGATGCTGGCTGGACGCGAGCATGGCATCGCAGCGGTTGGGCTGGGTGCGCGCGACACGTTGCGATTGGAAGCCGGTATGCCGCTGTACGGTCACGAACTGAATGAGGACATCGATCCTTACCGAGCTGGCCTGGGTTTTGCGGTTAGCCTCGGTGATCGCACCTTCCTGGGATCCGAAGCGCTGGCGGCGCGCAGCGCTGCATCGCAGTCCGTGGTTCGCATCGGATTGAAACTGGAAGGTCGCCGCGCGGCACGCGAGGGCGCATCCGTAATCGATAGCGACCGGCGCAAAGTTGGCGAAGTGACGAGCGGGACTTTTTCACCGACCTTGGATGCACCGATTTCGATGGCTTATGTTGCCAAAGAAGTTGCGAAGCCGGGTGAGAATATCGACGTCGACATCCGCGGTTCGATCGTCAGCGCTGCAATTACCCCCCTACCCTTTTACAAGCGAAATTAACAAGTCGATTGACCGGAGAGAACGCATGAAACCTGAGGAACTGAAATACAATTCGTCGCACGAGTGGGTAGGCCTGACCGAAGAGAACGGCGAACAGATCGCTGTGGTCGGCATCTCTGACTTCGCTATCGAGCAACTGACTGACTTGGTCTACATGGCATTACCGAGTGTCGGACAAAAAGTGCAAACCGGCAAAGAATTTGGTGAAGTCGAGTCGGTGAAGGCGGTCAGTCCGCTGTACAGTCCCGTCGACGGTGAAGTCGTCGCAGTGCATTCCCAGTTGGCTGACAACTTGGAGAAGCTTGGTGAAGACCCGTTTGGCGATGGCTGGATCATTAAAGTGAAGTTGGCTAGCGGTACAACACTCGACGGCCTAATGGACTACGAAGCGTATCGTAAACAGTGTGCTCAGGCCTAATCGAAAGACTAGATCGGATTGATGGAGGCGTTCAGCTACCTTGACCAACCGCGCAGCGGACTGATGAACATGGCGTATGATGACGCCATGCTGGACTTCGCCGACGAGCGGCGTGTAGCGGTACTGCGGTTGTATGAATGGTCAGAGCCGACGCTATCACTTGGATATTTTCAACGAATCGAGGAACGAGAGCAGCACGAGGCAAGTCGAAGTTTGGCGATGGTGCGAAGAGCGACCGGCGGTGGAGCGATCGTACATCATCACGATTTAACTTACGCATTGGCGGTTCCACAGACGAACGCGAGTGTTGGTGCGGCGCCGGCGGTATACGCTGCTGTGCACGCAGCGATGGTCACTTGGCTAAACGAGTTGGGCGCAGAGGCGCAACAGTGGCAAGAAACTTACAACTTACCGACACCCGACGCTCCTCGGGCGGGTTCAAAGAAGACGGAGTTCCTATGCTTTCATCGAAGAAGTTTTGGAGACGTTGTGATTGGCGAGCATAAGGTCTTGGGCAGCGCGCAGCGACGCGGCAAAGCGGCATTGCTGCAACACGGCAGCTTGTTGCTAGCGACTAGCGTGCATGCACCGACCTTAACGGGCCTGGAATCGCTCTTGCCGGAAGAAGTAGTGAAATCGGACGGCGAGAGACTTTTTGCACGCCAAATGCAACTGCGGCTTGAAAGGGGAATTGACGCATTATTAGGAGAACGGTTCAAATGTGGAGCCTTCCTGGCAGAAGAACTGCATTCCGCAGCTACTGTCAAGATGGCCAAGTTCGAAGCGCCGCATTGGCGATGCCGCGTTTAGATTCCGACCCACATCGGCGTGTTTTTTCACCGAGATGACAAGAATAGGTGAGCTGATTTCGCCTTGCGCTCTTGTCTTAGTGACTCATGCAAGCCGATAATGTAAATAGAATGTTAAGAATTTAGTAACGATTGTCTGGTGCAGGGAACAGAAGTTCGAATTAGGCTAGGCACTGGTAATGAGTACTGGGGTCTCATAAAAGACTTAGTTGAGATGAAAGCTAGTACCCTGAGGGGTCGCCTGCTGTTTCGAATTGACGGAAAATTGCGTTGAGTCTATTCGGGGGTCAGTAGAATGCAGATGCATTTGAAAGTAGTTGGTGGGGGTCACGACGGCAAATTGATTGCTGTCAATGCTGACAAATTTCTAATCGGTCGCAGTGAGGAATGTCAGTTGCGCCCGAAGAGTGAGTCGATCAGTCGTCGTCATGCGGCAATTATTCGCAAAGATGGACGCATCCTCCTCATCGACTTGAAGAGCCGCAATGGAACTCATGTCAATGATCAGAAGCTCGATCCATCGAAAGCCAAAGTGCTGAAAGATGGTGATGTGATACGCGTCGGCAAACTCGAATTCGTCGCCGTTCTTGAAGTCGGCATCGATAAGGTCAAGAAGCCCGAAATTAAGACCGTCGAAGAAGCCGCAGCGCGGACGGCTGGAAAAGTGGGTGATAGCCGCTTCGAAGAAGTCGATGTGAGCAGTTGGTTGGATGAAGCGGAGCAGATTGAACGCCGTGTCGGATTGGAGCCGATTACGCGCCAGTTCCAGCTTGACGAATCTTCTAAGGTTGACATCGCTGGCGAGCAGACGGTGATGGAAGACAAAGCGACCGAAGATACGAAGACAGACGTGAAGCCCGGCAGCAAGGCTAAGCCCGGAAAATTGGCTCCCGTTTCAACCAAACCGACAACGGCAACATCGAAAGACGCGGCGTCAGAAACATTGCGGAAGCTTTTCGGCGGACGGTAGTAGATTCGCTTAACCTATCCTAACAAGCAACGAACCGCCTCATGGGCGGTTTTTGTTTTTAAGGTGATGGCTTTTCTATTTGGCTTTGTGCGCTTGGCAAGTTCTAATGAACAGACGGCGTCCGTTTCCGCCGTGTCGTTTTGCGTCCTCACCAAACTTGTCGGAATCTGCGATGACACAACGAAATTCGATGCTGAGAAGTTCAATGCTGAGAAGTTCGATGCTGGCGATTTTAACGGTTGCGTCGATTTTGCCTGTAAGCACTTTATCTAGATTCGCCATCGCGCAAGGTCCTGCGGAAGCCTACGTCGAGCTGCGAACGGGCATGCGATTGGGGCCTGGGGTGGTGCGTCGGACGGAAACGATGAGCGAAAATTCGTACGCGAAGGCATCGGCTGCCGAGTCGGGTGGGAAGCCCATCGGGGTGCTGGACGACAACTTGCGCTACACCTTCTTTAACTTTCAATCCGTGAATGGCCAGCAAGTTACGAATCGCCCTCCCCTGCTGATCGAATTGCCTTACAAAGCTGAGATTGAAACCTCCGCTTCCGAGCTGCCGATAACTGGAATCCTAGGCATTTCGCAGTTCAACAAGTTTGGACGTCGAACCTATTCTGTCCAAACGGGCAGTAAGACGAAGCACTTATTGCAGGCGATAACCGCCATTTCGCCACTGTATTGCCAAGTCGAAACGTTGCGAGTCTCAGATTCAATCGCTTGGGATCAGCGAATTGCGACGCGTTCGATTCCCGGCAATCTGCTGCGCGAAATCCTGCATCAGCACTTGGACCTTTCAAAGCCGAATAGTTGGAAAACGATTATTCAGTTTTATCTGGAATCTAAACAGTTCACCGAAGCTCGCGATGAGTTGAAAACGGCTCTCGAAAAGTTCCCGAACGATTTCGAACCAGCCATGCTAACGCAGCTCGACGAATTGAATGCCGCCAAGTTGTTCGAGGAAGTGAAGGTGCGACAGGAAGCTGGCCAGTACCAATTTGCCTCGGAGGTTTTGAACGTCTTTGACCTCAAGACGCTGCCTTTGGAAGTGCAGTTGCGGGTGCAATCGCAATTCGAAACGCTGAAGCAGAAATTGGTCACGGTTGCGGAGATTGTCGATGCGATTAAGAAAGATGTGCAATTGCTGCCGCCGGCCGAACAGCAGTTGATCGATGCTACCGTGAAAGAGATCGTTAGCGAAGTGAACTTGGATTCCGCCGTTCGATTGTCCGATTATCAGCGGCTGCGCAATGACGAATCTCTGTCCGTGGAGCAGCGAGTCGCTTTAGCGCTGGGCGGATGGACTTTGGGAACAGGCTCAGGCTTGGACAACTTTGCGACAGCCAAAAGTCTGATTCGCGTGCGTGACTTAGTGCGACAGTATTTGGTTGAGTCCGACGAGGCCAAACGCAATCAACTGTTAAGTCAGATCAAATCCGAAGAAGGTGGCCGCCCAGACCTCGTTGTAAAGATGCTAGCGCAATTGAAACCGCCCGGTACGCCGCCTGCGGTAAACGCCGAGGACCCGCCAGGACTGCACCGATTGCAAGTACAGCTCGGCAAAGAGATGGTCAGCTACGTTGTGCAAACGCCGCCGGAATACGATCCGAACCGTATTTACCCCTGTATCGTCACGCTTCCGTCGCTGGGCACCAACCCGGATTACCAAGTGAACTGGTGGTGTGGAACTTCGATTACGGTCAAAGCGAGCGAGGAAGCTGAGGAGCGCCAAGAGCGTTACGGTCATGCGACTAGAAACGGTTATATCGTCGTTTCACCGGTGTGGGCGACGCAAGGTCAGCTGCAATACAACTACTCAGAGGCCGAACATGCCCGCGTTTTGAAATGCTACCGCGACGCGCTTAGGCATTTTTCAATCGACACCGATCGAGTCTTCATTTCCGGACATCAAGCGGGTGCAACGGCCGCCTGGGATATCGCACTCGCGCACCCCGATTTGTGGGCTGGAAGCGTGATGGTGTCGCCGACAGCAGAAAAGTTCATTGTCCATTACGACGAGAATGCTCTGCTTGTGCCAATGTACTTTGTTTACGGCGAACGTGACGGCAGCGGTTTCCGGGATCAGCTAGGGAGGACTGTCGACAAGTACATCAAAAATTCTCGCTACGACGCGCTGGCGGTTTGTTATCGCGGCCGCGAGGGTGGATTCTTCCCCGAGGAAACCGAGCGGATTATGGAGTGGATGCAGCTTTCCAGCCACCGTCGGGTCCGCAATCCCAAGGAAATCAAAGTTTCGATGATGCGGCCCAGCGACCGTTTCTTTTACTGGATTGAGTCGCCGGACTTTGTAACCGACAACAATAGTTTCGGATTCAAGCCTGACCAAATGGGGATCGAAGCCAGTCTGTTAGCGAAAAACGGCATAAATGTTAGCAAGAACCCGTCGCCGACAACTTGGATTTGGCTTTCTCCAGATCTTGTCGATTTTTCGCAACCGGTGTTGGTCCGAGTCAAAGGCTCGGCCAAAAAGTTCGACGTGGCGTCCGATGTGGACGTGATTTTGGAAGACGCGCGCCAGCGCGGCGATCGACTGCACCCGTTCCACTTCAAGATTTCGTTTCCGTAACTACCACATAGTTGCGGGACTCGACGCGTGGCGAATTCGTGAATGCGGGCCGTCGCAGGGCTCTTGGTGCAGTGCCGCCAAGCGCCGGTTCTCGCAGGTTAGGGAACTTTTGCGATCGATTTCTACTCCAACCCTGCGTCTGCTGAGGTTGAATTGGGTTTGCAGCGGGGCGAAAGAGCTCTCGAGTCGGAAAGTGGCAAAGTCGTTTAGACCGGCTCAATCCGCATTTGAGGTCGCTCGGGCCCGCGGATGACTGAGGTTTTCGTTGAATTCCGCCTGTTCCCAATTACAATCCAAGTCGCAGCTATTTGTTTCCCCAAAATCCCCAAACGACCCGTTTTGCCTAATTGTTGGCTTGCTAAGTTCCCTATTGGCAGCGGTTCGAAGTGGTTTTGGCTACTTGCTATCAGTTCTCTTCAGCTCTCCGTCGAGAGGTTAATTCATGGCCATTGGTGGTTTGTCCTCATCGCGTAAGTTGTTGGCTCGTAGACGTTTACAGAAGCAGTCGAGCGCTCGGCGCATCCTGCTTGAAACTCTGGAGTCGCGTCAACTCATGGCGGTTGGACCGCAATTATTGGGTATTCAGCCCAATTCTGGCGAACTGCTCGATAACGGAGAGGTGCTGAGCATCTCGCCGCGCGAGTTCACGTTGCGCTTCGATGACGCTGCGGGAATTGATCCGTCAACGCTGGGTGGGATTCGTATTGTTCGAAGCGGCGATGATGGCGTTTTCGAGCGCGCTAGCATGGCAACGGATTTCAACACCAACGGCGCAACGCTGGTTGAATTCTATTCGCAGCAGTTGGGCGAAGCCGGAAATGGCATCGAAGTTCGCTTTACCAAGGTCAGTCGCACCGACAGTCGCGCTCCGGTCATTACGAACAGCGGTCGCATCGTAACAATCCAACTGAACTCGAACCCTGCTTTGGAAACGCGGGTCGAGGATTTGCTCCGAGCGCTGAATCCCGAAACTCCATCAACCGCAACGTCGCTTGTGTATGCGCTGCGTCTGCGTGGATCGCAAACCGCGAACATCGGCCAGTCGACGGACACGATTCGTACCCTAACTTTGAGCGGTGCGAATTCGGCGAAGCTGACGACCAGTTTTGGTCAGAGTTCAACGCTGCAAGTTCGCTTGACGTCGGTTGAAAGTGGCAACTCAGGTTTGGGAATTTCGGTAGTCGTCACTGGCCGAGATCGTGGCGGTGCAGGATTACCGATCATCTCGGTGAGCGGCAAAACGATCTCAGTTGAGATCAATACCAATTCACGATTCGCGACTACGGTGCAAGAGTTTGTTAACGCTCTGAACACCAATTCTCAGACCAGCAGCATGGTCAGCGCGGCGCTGATCAGCGGTTCCGGATCCACTCGGCTCGGTTCGCTGCCGATCAGTTATTCACCGCTAACGCTGAGTGGTGTTTTAGATGTCGAAGTCATTCCGGCTTATGTCGGTTTAGGCGATAACGGCCGCGATGTCATCGTCCGATTCGCTGAAGCGTTGCCTGACGACAAGTATCGCATCGAGATTCTTGGGCAAGGTGTACGCACCCTGCGCAACGTAAACGGCGAAGCGTTCAACTCGGGCATCTCGCGTTCGGTCGCTTTCGAGTTGGACTTGGGCGCACAGATTGAATCGATCGTTCCTCAACCCGTCACTCGCAGCAGTAGCGGCGCACTGGTTCATCAACGCAATCAAATTGAGATCTACTTCAACAACGACGACTTGATCGATTCAACACAGATCGTTTCGGTCAACGGTATCTCGCTGAACAATCTGAAGACGCTGCGTAATCCGCTGTTCTTCCAAAACGGTGACAACATCGTTTTCGCGACCGGCGCGGTTGGTTCAACGAGCGTCATCAATGTGAACTACTATCAGCTTTTCCACACTGCTGGAACGCTAGACACGAACGACGACACTCGCATTCTACCGAACGCAGTACGTTACTTCCCGGATTCGGATCGCGTCGTGCTCAACTTCGCACGCAACCTGGATGAATTGGTAACGGCAGCCAACGTTCCATTGCCGATGGGTGAATTGCGATTGCGAGTGGGAACGAGCGACTCTGCAACTTTGCCACCCGTTGTAATCACTCCAGCAGCAGATCCCAGTGACACGTTCGCATCGGCGACCAATCTCAACGCGAGTTGGACGCCAGGTGTTGCAGGTTCTCAATCGGTGTTGATCAACTCGGGGATTGTCAACACGTCACCGTTTGTGCTTGATTTTCCGGGCGGAAGTGATGAACCGGGAAATCGTCAGATCCGCATGCAAGACAACTTGCGCGGCACCGCCGATGCGATCGATGGCACGAGCATCATTTTTTACAACTTCCAAAGCGCGCTCGGAACATCGGGCAGCTTGACGTTTTCAAACGCGATTACGGATCAGCAAAAGCAACGTGTTCGCGAAGTGTTCTCGCTTTACGAAAACTACTTGGGAGTGCGGTTTGTCGAAAGCACCAACTTAGGATTGACGATTGCCGTTGGCGATACGCGTTCGGTTATTCCGTTTCCGGACTTGCCGAACAGCACGACGCCGGGTGTAACGGAACTGAATGGTCCTGGCTTTACCGCGTTCGAAGCGGGAACGTTGCTGACCAACGACCAGTTGGCAGCGGTGCTCGACATTCAAGACTTCAGCGATTCAACTCGCAACGAATTCGGTGGCCCGTTCATGCGAGCAGCCATGCAGGCGATCGGTCGCTTGCTGGGGCTGGGAAATGCAGACGAGCTCGCATCGCTGACGATTCAATCGGATAACGCGGTATTCGTTCCAGGCGTTGGTACTGAGATCATTCTGCCGGGCGATGGCGACATCGTTCACGGTCAGTACTTGTATCGTCCAGACAGCAAAGATATCGATCTTTACCAGTTCTCTGTACCTGCAGCGGGTCGCATTTCGATCGAAGCGTTTGCAGAACGAATGAGCGAAGCGAGCTTGCTAGATACAACATTGCGGTTGTATCAACAGAACTTCAGCGGCGGCTGGGACGAGATCGCTTTCAACGATGATTACTTCAGTTCCGATTCGATGATCGAATTGGAATTGCAGCAGGGCAATTACATCATCGGTGTGAGCGCAGCGGGTAACAAAGATTACGACCCAACGATCGCTGACAGCGGTCTTGGTGGACGTTCGGAAGGTCGTTACCAATTGCGAATGGATTATACGCCGCCCGCGCAAGGAATTCTTCGCGATGGTACCGGCACCGCCTTTGATGGTGATGCAGACGGAGCACCTGGCGGTGCGTTCAATTTTTGGTTCCGTCCCTCGGGACCAGCGAACACAAAGTTCGTTGATAAGGCCGCAGTAGGAACAGGCTCAGGCAACGGAACTGCAGCTACTCCCTACCGCTTTATCAAAGATGCGTTGGCTGCTGCGGCAGCGGGCGATGTCGTTCGCATTGTCGGCAACGGCGGTGCGGATGGATTGGTAAGCACGCCAGCAAACAACTTGGCTTATGAAGTCGGCTTCAACACAACCACCGGCGCTGCGTTGCCTGACGGTTCGACTTTCGATGTGCCGAAAGATGTAGCGGTCATTATTGATGCAGGAGCAATTCTCAAGCTTCGCCGAGCTCGAATTGGAGTGGGCAGTACTTCGACGAACGTAGATCGAAGCGCGGGCACTTTGATGGTGCTTGGAACTCCTGTTTTACTGAACGCTTCCGGGCAGGTGATCAAAGATGCTGCGGGCAACAATGTGCCGGGCGACGTGTACATGACTTCGGTCAGTGACACGACACTGGGCAAGAATGCGAATGCTGCAGTAGCAGGTTCGACACCGAGCGCAGGTGATTGGGGTGGTTTGGACTTCCGCAATCGCATCGATGCTTCAACTCCTTCTCGCGAGAACCTTGAAGCGACTGGTCAGTTCTTGAACTGGGTAAGCCACGCGGTGTTACGTTACGGTGGTGGCCAAGTGGTCATCGATGGACAATCGCAAGTTGTCACGCCAATTCAGATGGTCGACGCGCGGCCAACGGTCGCTTTCTCGACGATCACGAACAGCTCTGATGCTGCGATGAGCGCGACGCCAAACAGCTTCCTCGAGACCAATTTCCATTCGCCACTTGAGCAGGGAACATCAAGCTTCACGGTTGATTACGATCGTGTTGGACCGGACATTCACAACAATCGGCTGACCGGCAACTCGCTCAATGGTCTGCAAATCCGCTTGCGAACCGGTTCCGGAACGCAGTTGGAAAAGATGACTGTGCAAGGTCGCTTTGACGATCTTGACATCGTTCACATCATTCCTGAAAACCTTGAGATCGCTGGGACGGCTGGCGGCGCAGTGCAAAGAGTTGCAGCGCCTGCAAGCGCGCCGGTTACATTGTCCGGACAAGTTGGCGGTACGCTGACGTCGGGGCTTTATAACTATCGATTCACGTTCCTGGATTCGGCTGGTGTAGAGAGTCCGGCGTCGGAACCATCTGCAAGCATCTTTGTTGACAGCTTGTTCCTTGGCACCAACGCTGTTCGGCTGAACAATTTGCCTCAAGGTGTCCGTCGCATTTATCGCAGCGGTCCGGACGGGGCTGGTCCTTACACTTTGGTTACGCAGCTGCCTTCGTCCGCGTCGTCTTATGTTGACAGCGGAACGTCGCTGGGAACGGTTCTTTCTGATGCAACGCCTTCGGTCGTGAGTCGGCTGGACGCGCGTTTAGCCATCGATGCAGGTGTGATTGTTAAGTCACAAGGATCTCGCATCGACATCAGCTCGGGTGGTCAACTGATTGCCGAAGGCACCGATGATCTGCCAGTTGTGTTTACTTCGATCGTTGATGCACGCTATGGAGCAGGTGGTACGTTTGATACTGCGAACCGAGCTGGCTCACAGACTGCAACGGCAGGTGATTGGGGCGGTATTTATGTTGGTCATACTTCGAAGGCGAGCTTGGATTACGCAGTTGTCGCTTTTGGTGGTGGTACAACTCGTATCGAAGGTGGCTTTGCTGATTTCAATGCCATCGAAGCTCAGCAGGGTGAATTGCGACTGACGAACAGTCGCTTGGAATTCAACGGAAGCGGTTCGGAAACAACAACTGACCCAGAGCGTAGCGGACGTTTAGCGAATGATGTTGGTACCGTTTTCGTTCGGGGTGCTCAGCCGATTATCGTGAACAACGAGATCGTCGACAGCTCTGGACCAGCGATGAGCATTAACGTTAGCGCCCTCAATTCAACTCTGGTGAATGACTATGGTCGCAGCACCGGTCGCGCTGATTTTTATACTGATCGCGTTGGCAATCGTGGTGCGTTAATCTCCGGCAATCGGCTGGACAGAAACGACATCAACGGGGTCGTTGTGCGAGGTGGAAACCTAACGACGGAAGGCGTGTGGGATGATACCGATATCGTGCATGTGGTTCAGTCGGAAATCGTTATTCCCGATTATCACACCTACGGCGGATTGCGTCTGACGAGTGCGCCAGCGGAAAGTCTGGTTGTTAAGTTGGCTGGAGCGACCGCCGGCTTTACTGCCAACGGCGTACCGCTGGACAATGCGGACCGAATCGGCGGCTCGGTGCAATTGGTCGGTAACCCTGGTTATCCAGTTGTGCTTTCGAGCTTGGAAGACTGCACGGTTGGTGCTGGATTTACTCCAGGCGGTGCAGCTCAAAACGATACGCACAATTCAGGTTTGTGCGGACCGGTGGCTTCCAGCGCATCCTTCGCTGACGTGATCGTGGTAATGGACGAATCGGGCAGCATGTTCGGTGCGCAACAGTTCTCGATCGGCATGATCGCTGACTTGGATGCGGCTTTGTTGCGTTCCGGCATTGGTTCCTCTGCGGCTGGTGGAAACCGCTTTGGTTTGGTTGGTTACGGTGATCAAAATGAGATTGGTCGTTCCGTTCCGCTCGACGCCAGTGGTGCTTTGTTTGGTACGGCAGCGCAGTACGGTGCCGCGGTATCGACCTTGACTATCAACGGCGTGACAGAAGACGGTTATGACGGCATCGATCACGCTTTGGAAAATTATGCGTTCCGCCCGAACGCTCAGAAGTTCATTATTCTGGTGACGGATGAGCCGCGAGATATTGTGACTCCAAGCCTAACGTTCACCAGCGTTCTCGGTGACCTGCAAGCTGAAGGAGTCAACCTGCAAGGTATTTTGGGCACGTTCATCGTTGACCAAAACTTCAATACTGCGATCGCTTTGGATGCGAACAACACCGCTTACACAGCGGATGGCAACGGTGGTTTCACTACGTCACCAAACGGACAATTCCTGTTCGGTACGGGTAACACGATTGCGGATTATGCCGACATGGTTTTCGCTACCGGCGGGATCGTAGGGGACATCTTCCAGATTTCGCAAGGCGGAAATACTGCGACCAGCTTCAGTAATGCGATGGTTAGTTCGATCGTGTTGCAAGCCGGTGGTAGCTTGGCGGCGCCTGGCGATTGGCGAAGCGTTTTGCTGGACACGTACAGCAATGATCGCAACGTAGCTGTCGTTAGTGAATTGGAATCTCCGGTTGCTTCGGCTGCCTCTTCGAACAATACCACTGACAAGGCTCAGTTCCTGGGTGGATTGGCACCGAACGAAAAATCCGGTGACGAGAATCAACGTCTCGGCTTCCAATTGCAGGGCGTTCTATCGCAACCTGGTGACGTCGATGTGTACAGCTTCCGTGCGAATGCGGGTACCGAGGTTTGGTTGGATATCGACCGCACATTGAACTCGCTGGATACAGTCATTGAGTTGGTTGATGCAGATGGTCGCACACTGGCTCTGTCGAATGATTCGTTGCTAGAAGAATCAGATCCAACTCTGCTCTTTAAAGCAGCCGAACTCGCATCGCAAAGCGTCAACCCTCTGCGCAAGAGCACCGAGGAGTTCTACTTCGAGAGCGCGCTCGGCGCACCGAAAGACCTGTTCAGCACCAATCCAAAGGACGCTGGTCTTCGAATCACGTTGCCGGGCCAAGCGGGATTGAACAATCTGTATCACATCCGCGTGCGTTCAAATAACTTGCGACCTGGAGATGCGGCAAGTCGATTGACGGATCCGGCTTTCGTAAACGCTGGATTGTCGAAGGGCAGCTATCAGTTGCAAGTTCGCCTTTCTGAAGTTGACGAAGTACCGGGTTCCAGTGTCAGCTATGCAGATATTCGGTTTGCACAAAGCGGCTTGTCGTTCGTCGGCGTGCCGGGCAATTCACCGCTGTTAGGTGAAAATGCAGAAGTAGAGATTACTGCCAGCGGTGCTTCCAACAATACGTTCGCGAACGCACAGGCTCTCGGAAACTTGCTGCAAACGAATCGCCAAGCTATCAGCGTCGCAGGAACATTGAACAGCTTCACCGATGTCGATTGGTTCTCTTTTGACGTGGATTATCAGAAGATTTCGGCGACAGGTTTGCGTGAGTATTTCTCGACTGTCATCGACATGGACTACGCCGACGGTATCGGTCGACCTGATACTTCGATCTACGTGTTCAATGCACAAGGCAACTTGATCCTGGCCGGATTGAGCAGCAACTTGGTTGACGATCAAGCTATCCCAGGCACGGGAGCTGGTAATTCAGATCTTTCGCGTGGTTCAGCTGGTGGACAGGATCCATACATCGGTTCGTACGAATTGCCGAGCGGCCGTTACTTCATCGCTGTGACAAACAGTGCTATGGCTCCGGAAGTTCTGGCGACTTATGCCGATCCAAATAGCAACGCGCCCGGCATTCGGCTGCAACCGATCGAAGGTGTGCGTTTGATCGCTGAAGATCACGTTAATTTCTCAGGCGGTTCGACAGCCGTGACTCCAGTTACACCGGTATTGTTCCCGACTCCGGGAGCCTTCAATCCTGTAACGGGCACCGTGTATACGACAGCCGATGATGCGATCGTTGACTATGGTTTAGGCGATGTCAAACTTTACATCAGCCAAGACGTCGGCCAAGAGCTGACGAACATTTACATCTTCAATCCGTTGACCGGCGAGTTCCAGAACCAAGTTGGACGTATCGGCTTCGATATTCAAGACATTGCGTTCCGAGATAACGGCGAACTGCGTGCGTTCGACCGAGCCCTTGAGACTCAGCAAAACAACGTTGATCGTGACGGATTGATCGACTACATCAACATCAACCCAGGCACCGCGGTAGCAACTGCGGGCGGCACAACGGGATTGCAAACGTTCCATGTTGAAACGACAGCAGGTAATCCTCCAACGCAGGCTGCGGTTGCAAGCGACGACGGCTTCAATCCTGAAGCGATTACATTCGCTGTAGTTGGCGGACAAGAACGTGGCTTCTTCGTCGCTAGTCGTCCGACTCCGTTTGGCGTAGAGCCTTTCTACTCGCCAGTGGTCAATGGTTTGCCGAACGTTGGTACGACACGTCCTGGTCCAAGCTATTTCACGAATGTGATTTACGAATTCAATGAGAATACGGGCGCGGCCACCAGTGCTCCGTTTGTCGACAAGACAGGTGTGCCAACCGGCCTGGGTGCTGGTACAGCGATTCGTGATCGTGGCTACATCGAAACCCTGCCTATCCTGCCATCAGGTTTGGTGGATCCGAATCTTTTGGCAACAACGCTGGTCGCTCGCGAAGTGACCACTGGGAATGCAAACGGATTTCCGACGCGAGTGATTCAGGATGGTGACACCTTCACACTGCTCGACAATGTGAACTTCCCAGCGCGATTTGAGTTCGACCTTGGGCTCGATCTGTTGGTCAATTACGATCCGGCGAACGGGCGTTTTGTTCAAGATGGAATGACCTTCACGCTCGATGGCATCGACTACGAGTTCGATACTGGTTCGGTCGTGTTGATCAATGCGATCAGCGGAGCACAACTCGCCGACGGTTCAACGGTCCGAATTGTGAACGCGGGCGGCGACGTAAGGATTTTTGAGTTCGATAGCAACGGATCTGTGATTGGTGCAGGCAATGTGCGTGTACCGTTCAACATTGGCAGCAGCCGAGGTGAAATGGCGCAGGCGCTGGCGACTGCGGTCAATGGTCAAGTTGGATTCGGCGTAACCGCTGGTGTTAATCCAAATTCGAATCGCGTTTCGTTCAGCAACACTTCTGCAGTGACTCCGATTCAGATCACTGGAACTGGCCTTGCGGTTAGTGGAACGGTTGGTGTCTCCGCGGGCGCTGTACGGATTCCGATCTCGGAGTCCGCGACAACGCGTGAGTTTGTAGACGCAATCACTCAAGCGGTCGGATCTGGAATTACCGTTTCCTACGACTCGGGTCGAATGACGATTGGGGGCGTGTTGAATGGATCGTTCACTGATCTTGAGTTAGCTGGAATCATCACCGACCTCGGCAGCGTAGGTGGTGTTGGTGGTGGCAACGTTCAAGTTCGCGTGCTCGCATCGGACACCGCTGAAATGGTCGCAGCGAGAATCGCTCAAGCCATCAACGGTTCGCTCATCCCTGGCCTATCAGCCACATTTAACGGTGAGTTAGTCACACTGACCGGTGGCAGCATTCAAACGACTGGTCCACTCGGATCGGCCGGTGTATCACCTGGCGGCATCATTCGTGGTGCAGCGGTAATCGGTAACACGATGTTCGCGGTCAGCGATCAAGGTGGTTTGTACCGAGTTGGTTTGAATGGCGGTTTGACCCAGCCAGCCTTCGGACCAGCGGGCAATGTTGGAACCTACGTCGCGTCGTCTTTTGATTTGACGGGCATCCAGTTCACTGGTTTGGTTGCGGGGCCAACGCACGCTTCGAACGGTGCGTACTCGCAGTTGCTGTTCGGTATCGATGTGTTTGGAAACATCCACGCGTTCAATACTGCCGGTGAGTTGCAACCGGTTTTTGCCAACGGTGCGACCAGCGTTAACACAGGTGTATTCAATGCGAATGGACTTGCGTTCTCTACGTTGGACTTTAACTTGTGGCACGTCACTGGACAGCGCAATGGCGATGCAGGTCATGGTTTGCCTCCAACGCCAAACGATAGTCGTGGTGTTGGAACAAACGGTGGTTCGAGTCTGTACTTCGGATATGAAGGACCAGGGCCGAATGGTGTGCCTGATCTGACTGGTCCAGCGTCACCGGGAATCACAAACAGCTATGACTTCCCTGGTGGAGCGGCTGGTGCGATCGAAAGCGCAACATTTGATTTGGCGGGTATCGGAGCGGCGGATCTTCCAACGCTTTACTTCAACTATCGATTCGATACTGAGGGCGCGAGCTCGGATCTCGGACTTGGCAATTCACAAACGGATTACATGCGAGATTCGTTGCGTGTGTATGCGTCGGGTGAAGACGGTCAATGGATCCTGCTTGCGACTAACAATGACCCTGCTCAAGCTGGTTCGAACGTCGGCTTTTTTGATGATGAATTGGACGCAGGTGTTTCCGGTAACACAACTGTCCAGCGATTGTTCGATAACAACGGTCAGTGGCGTCAGGCACGCGTGCCTCTCGATCTGTTTGCTGGTCAACGAAATGTTCGATTGCGAGTTGAGTTTTCATCGGCAGGTGGTTTTGGCTATGGATTCTCCGGCGGTAAAGGACCTGAGATTCGCACCATCGCTGCTGATCGATTGATCGACGGCGAAACGCTGATCATCAATGGCCAACAGTTTGAAATCGAAATGGGCAGCTCGCTGAACTTGCCGGGTGGTCGTTCGATCACCAATGGCGACAACGTCACCATCGAAGGTGTTCGCTACGTCTTCACCGATGGCAGCGGAGCTCCACCAGCTTCACCTGATATCGCAGTGCCTTTCACAGCCAACGATACGGCTGAGCAAATTGCCGTGGCGCTTCAAACAGCGATTCTATCAGCCACTGTAACGCCAACTGTTATCGCTGGACTGAACTTCAGCTCGGAGAGCAACGATACGATCACCCAAGCTGCGCTAACGGGAATCACTGGCGACACAGTTCGAGTCATCGGATCCGGCAACATTGGCGACAACGCATCCAACGCGACTGCGGGTCAAGATGTTGACATGGTTCGGTTTGATCTTGAAGTAGGTGCCACGTTATCGGCATCCATCGAAGCGGCTTCCATCGGAAGCGGCTTGGATAGTTTCTTGCGAGTTTTTGATTCCGAGGGCCGTCCGCTTCGTGACGCTAATGGAATTCTTGTTCAGAACGACAACCGACCTGGTTCAAGCGATAGTGCACTGACGTTTGTTGCTCCTTACACCGGCACTTACTACATCGGAGTAAGTGGTGCAGGCAACCAGCAGTACAACGCGGGCGTTCAAGGAACGGCGGCTACCGGCAGCACGGGCAACTACAACTTGGTATTGAACGTTGTTCGCAAGCTGAACCCAGTTGTCTCTGGCAATCGTTTGCAACTGGATGGTGCTCGCGAAGTGATCGTGGGTGCTGGTTCACCGTTCGCAGTAAGCGGTTCGGTTGGCACCTCGGGCACTGCGGTACCGGTTACTGTTGACATGACTGCTGGCCAAGTTGCATTTGCACTTCGTCAAAGCATCGCTAACCAATTTGCAGGCGGCACCGTTTCTGCCTACACCATTCGCAACTCCGATACGCTTGAGTTGAACGGATTGACTGTCACCGATGCGGGATCGTTCGGATTGACGACCTCATTTGTTGGCGACGCCTTCAGCGCGTTCAATGCTTCCACCAACTTTGATGGAACGACGAACAATGGGAACCCAGGTGCGCTTGGAGCTCGCAACAATGCATTTGAAGGAGTCTATCTGGACGACTTCATCATCGGTGTGGCTGGTCGTGGCGAGATGGTGTTGAACGCTACAACTAATACCAACTTCGTAGCGGATCCTCAGCTAGCAGTGACCAATCCAGACCGTATTAACACGGAAGTCTTGATTGGCCCCTACCAGTTCGAAATCCGTGGTGGCGAAGAATATGGAACTCCGCTGCTTGATGGATTCCCACAAACATTGTTGCTGGACACAGCGATTGAAGCTGACTCGCGGCAAACAAATGGACTTTCGATTCGATTCAATTCAGCTGCTTCGATGGTTGCAGGTGAAACGTTCACAATTGGTGATGGATCGCGTACGCTGACATTTGAAATGGACGATGTCAACGACGGGGTTGCTGTGCAAGCTGGAAACATCGCTCTGCCTTTCAATACGGCAGTCGTGGATGCAGCCACCGGTGCGTTCAGTTCAGAAAGTGCCAACGTTCTTGCCGCTCGGTTCCGAGACATCCTGAATTCCGCGCCGCTGCAAGCTCAGTTGGAAATCACGGCCAACTTAGCGAACAATGATCGCACAGGTGCCACCAGCGATACGGTTGTCCTGTTCGGAACAGCATCAACAACGGTGCCGACATCGATCGGTCAAAAGATCGTGTCGACTGGCAAGGGCGCTGAGAATCGTGAGCGGCCGCAAGGGCAGATCGTCGTTGACAGCGCTCGAATTTCGAACTCGCAAGGCTTCGGAATTTCGATCGCCGCAGCACCTCGTGATGCCGTCACAAACGCCTCACTGCAAGGTTCTCCACGCAATACGGTGACGATCAATACCGATCGCTTGGCACCGGGAGCTGTGGTGATGAACAGCGAATTGCTGTTCAACGGTGCTGGCGGCATTAGCGTTGAGGGCGATGCATTGACGGCCAACGTACCGGCTGCATCGGTGCCGTTTGTCCGCCTGGTTAACAACACGATCATTGGTGGTACGGTCAGCTCTGTTACCAATTTCTTGCCAACGATTTATGACAACCAAGTGTTTGACGTTGGTGATCTAGCGTTCGCTGATACGGTCGTCGAGTATTCACCCTTGTTCGGTGGCGGACCAGCTCCGATTGCTGGACTGGATGCTCCTGCATCAGCCATTGGTGCGCCGAACTTCACTGGCAGCGGCGAACCACTTGTGAATGAAGGTGTGGTAAGTCTCGGTCGCGGTGGTCGAATTGTGCTGCAATTCACCGATAACTTGCTAACCGGCTCAGGCGATGCAAATCCAGATTTGGTTGTCTTCGAAGTTGGTGATTCGGAAGAAGTTTTGGTCGAAGTCAGTGCCGATGGCAATCGTTACACTTCAGTTGGCCGCGCTTCCGCTGCTTCACCGACGATTGATATCGATGCGTTCGGATTCAATCTGAACAGTCGAATCGCTTTCGTGCGGTTGACTGATGTTTCGAATCAAGGTGCTGTGACTGGCGACTCAGTTGGTGCAGACATTGACGCTGTGGGTGCGTTGTCGAGCGTGGCAGTGGATAACTACAACGCTGGTGGAACCGGAATTTCCGTTACCAACAATGCCACTGCGACTTTGCTGAACAACGTGATCGTGAACAGTTCAACTGGCATCAACGTCGACGCGTCCAGCGGGTCATCGGTGATCGGTGGAACCACTTACCAACGCAACACGGCCAACACAGGTGGCGTTGCAGTCGTCGGGCAATTTGCAAGTCTGGTCGCGAACAACGTTCCAGTATTTGTTAGTGCTGGAACCGGAAACGTTTACCCAGCTCCTTCATCGCCGGTTATCGACAGCTCCATCGACTCGCTTGAAGACCGTCCATCGTTAGTCGCTGTGAAGCAACCGCTTGGAATCGCTTCGTCGCCAATCTTGGCTCCACAGTACGATTCAACGGGCCAATTGCGAGTTGACGATCCTTCGGTCGAAACTCCATTCGGCTTGGGTGAAAATGTATTCAAGGATCGTGGCGCTCAGGATCGAGCCGACTTTGTAGGACCATCGGTGTTCTTGCTGCAACCCGCAGACAACGACATTTTTGGTGCTGATGGAAACCCTGAACAGTCGGTTGTCGAGCTGACTGGAACGACGCTAAGGTACTTCGACATCCAGTTGATCGATGGTATCGAGCCGAGTGATCCAGGTCGCGGTTCGAACGTTGACGATATGACTGTGACGTCAAGTTCGGTGCTGCTGTATCGCAACAATGTTCCGTTGGTCGAAGGTGTCGATTATAGCTTTGGTTATAACAACACCAGCGGCATCATCCGCTTGACACCTCTGGCTGGAATTTGGCGTTCGGAAAGCGTTTACACCGTTCGTTTCTTGAACACGTCGGAATCGGCGATCGTTGCCAAACCAGCAGCGAATTACAATGACGGCGATTCATTCGACATCGTGGATGCAAATGGAAGTCGCACGACGTTTGAGATTGACCTTGGTTACACCGTCACGGTTCCTTCGGCTGACGGATTGGTTGCCGACATCGTCGATGGAACAACGTTCACGATTGATGATGGCGTGCGTCGATTCACTTTCGAGTTCGACAACAATTCGATAACGACTTCACCGAATCGTGTCATCACTTTGCCTGCAAGTGCAACGCCTGCAGCGGTTGTAACGGCTATTCGGAATGCGATCGCAGCAACATCGCTTGTCGTGAACGTCACCGACTTGGGTAACGGAGCATTGCAAATTAGCGGTGCGAACTCGGTGGTCATGTCGGCTGAGACCAGCGGATTGACTGTTACGGGCAAGCCCGGCGTTCGCACAACTTTCGGTCTGCAGATTCCATTGCAGGCTGGTGTGCCCTTCGGTATCACTGACGGACAGACCTTTGTGATTGATCGAAGCGGAGCGCCAGTAACGTTCGAACTGGATTCTGATGGTTCGGTTGTTGCGGGCAACATTCCAGTTCGTTTCGCAACCAACGCAAGTGCCACGCAAATTGGCAACGCACTCGTGTCGGCCATCCAAGGTTCAGGCCTTGGACTGAGTCCGAGCTATCTCGGTGGTGGCTTTGTGCAGTTGGGTGGCGATGCAAATACGCGGCTGACACTCACCTCAACCGTGTTGACCCAGCAGGGATTGCCTGGCCGTCCTGCGGCTGTGGCCATCAAGCTGACCGACCTTGGACTGTCGTCTGGCATTACAGCTCAAGACGTTGCAGCGATCATCAAAGCCTCGATCGATGCACAAAACCTGTCCGGTGTTTCCACGACTCAGTTCGGCAATCGCATTGTGGTTGAAGGAGCGGATGGCGTTGCGGGAATTGGTGTCGGCGAGATCGCGGAAATTCGAGATCATGCAGGCAACGTGCTGAAGGCCAATCAGGTGGATGGATCGACAACGCTGACCATCTTCCTGGGTGAGGGTCTAGACTACGGTGACGCTCCTGAACCGAAGTACACATCGACAGCGGCGAACGATGGTCCACGACACACCGTTGTTGACGGGCTGAGCATTGGCCTATCTGTTTCACCAGATGCAGATGCGAAACTGCCGGACGCAGATAGTGATGACGGAGTTACCTTCACGTCGCTGTATGCTGCATTCGATACGACCTTCACTGTTACGGTGACGAACTCCACCGGTTCGACCGCTTACTTGTCCTACTGGTTCGACTACAACAGCAATGGCGTTTTCGAAGCGTCAGAAGGTTTGCGACAGTTCCCGGTGGCTTCATCACCGAACCCGATTACGTTGCCTGCCTTCACGACCCGAGTACCGGCGAGTGCGGTTTCAGGAACGACCTACGCACGCTTCCGCTTAAGCACGGATCGCGACGCAGTTGCAACTCCGAACGGCGCAGCGTCGGACGGCGAAGTTTCTGACTTTGCAATCGACATTCTGCCAAGCCCCTACAAGAATCCATCGAACCTACCTTCGGTGATGGATGCGGATGGAAATAACTTGGATGTGAATGCCGATGGCTTTGTTTCGCCAATCGATGCGTTGCAGGTCATCAACTACCTCAACAATCCGGCGAGACCGCGGCAGCTCACTTTGCCAGTGAATCAGCCGTTACCGCCTTACATCGATGTTAACGGCGACAGTGTGGTTTCACCGCTGGATGCGCTGCTAGTGATTAACTTCCTCAACGCGGCACGAGCGGGTTCGGGCGAAGGCGAATACTTGGCGGGCAGCGAACTTTCGAGCGACTTGAATGCGGCGAATTTCGGATTCGGCTCTGAAGTCACATTGGCAAGCGATTGGGCCGCAGGGCTTGAGAACTTGGTGATGGGCAGCCGTGCGGAAGGCGAGAGCGAAGAGGAAAGCGAAGAGTCGATTACCGACACGGCTTTACTCGCTACCCAAGAAGATGAAGACCTCGATGTCGCGTTTCAGACTTCGGCCTTCGACTACAGTGTACTGGATGACATCATTGCCGAAACGGATGTGGTAGAGATGGAACCATCGAGCGAAAAGTCCGGTTCCCCTCGTCATCAGTTGCTCGCCAGTTTCTTCCGAAAGTGATTTCTGGAAGAAGCCGACGAGCTTAGCGAAAACTTAACAATCGCCGCCATTCATCATTGAGTGGCGGCGATTTTCATTTAGTTGTGCCGATCGCAGCGGTTGTAGAATGAGCAAGGAACTCCCAACTTGCGTATGCTACTTCGTAAGGTTGAGGGAACGCGCTGCGGTGTCTAGAGTCAAAGAAGAACTCTGTCCTTAGTCGGAACGAAATTCAACGAGTCGAGCTGACATGGTGCTGTTTAGTGGAAAAAGACGAACTGTCTATCGCAGACGCCTACTGCAGTTGGAGCAGTTGGAGGTTCGCAAGGTATTTTCGGTAGAGCCGTTTGGTGCCTTTGAAGAGGACACCGGCGAATTCATGCTCGGACGCGTGGCGGTTACGCCCGTTTTCTTGGAAAGTAACGGCGATACCGATACGAGTACTGAAAACTGGACTCAGGCGCACATTGAAGAGGTGCTGGGAAAGATCGAAGAGGGACTGCGGTGGTGGGTCGATACGCTAGCAACGTTTGAAAGTGTTCACGAGTTGGAGTTCGTGATCGATCCGCTTTATGCAGAAACGCCTGTTGAGACCGCTTACGAGCCAATAAGTCGAATTTCCAACGACTACTCGCTGTGGGTCCAGGATTTCTTAACTGAGATGGGGTACAGCGGGAATATTCAATCTGGCATTCGGGCTTTCAATCACAGTCAGCGGGAAAAGCTTGATACGGATTGGTCGTTCACTATTTTTGTGGTTCCTTCGGTGAATGATGCCGACGGTCAGTTCGCGAACGGTGGATCGTTTTCTAGAGCCTTCGCGTTCGCTGGCGGACTATTTCAAGTGATTCCTTCGACGCGTCCGGCTTCAACCTTTGCGCACGAGACGGGCCACATGTTCTGGGCTCGCGATGAATATCTGGGAGGCGGATCTTTTTTCCAACGCCGTGGATATTACAACACGCAAAACACGAACGCTGCGGACAACAACACGTCCGGATTTGTGCAGCAACCGAGCATTATGGCGGCGGGCACGTTGCTGGATTCCGCGTACGCGAATCACGTTTCAGCAGCGACAACGCTGGCCATGATTGGCTGGCAAGACAGCGACAATGATGGCATTTTCGACGTTCTCGATGTTCCTTTGAAGCTGACCGGCGAAGGTTACCTCGACACCGCTAGCGGCACCTACAAATTCGAAGGTGTGGCGACCGTTCAGACAATGCCGAATCTGAACACCGACGGATTCAAGAACGATATCACGATCAATCGCGTCCGTGAGATCCAGTATCGAATCGACGGTGGTGCGTGGGAGACGTTCACACAGCCAAACGTACATGTCGCAACGCTCGATCTTTCCATTCCTGTGCCCAGCAGTGCAACCACGATTGAGATTCGCGCTCGTGACTCGAAGAGCACGGTGGTCAGCAATATTTTTACAGGCCGGTTGGGGCGTGCCGATGCGACTCAAGTGCCCGGCGTGAACGGTTTTGTCTGGATCGACACAAACAAGAACGGCTTGCGTGACACGGGCGAGTTCGGGCAAGCTGGCTGGACAGTGACTGCGTTGGGGACCAACGGTGAAGCGTTGAACCTGCGCAAAGTCGTTGAACCTGATGCCTTACCCGACGGGCAACTGGCAAGTAATTTCAACCAATTCGTTTCGGTAAGTGCGATCGGGTCCGACAGCGACGGTCGAGTTGGGGTCTTCACCGATACCGCAAACAGTACGGGCACAAAGAATTTCCGAGCGTTTTCGAGGGCTGCACAGTCTTATTTGTCGACTTGGACCGCGTCGAGTCGGCGGTTGCAGATCAATTTCACTTCGCCGACAAGTGTCGTGGAAATCGACGCGATCGGAGCAGCGACAGGTTCGTACGGGCGGCTGGAGATTTACAATTCGGCAGGGCAACTGCTTGGGCGTTACACCACGGCGGAACTGGCCAATGGTGGCATTGAGACCATGCGGTTGGCTCGTGGAACTGCAGACATAGCTTATGCGATCGCAGGTGGACATACCGTCGGCAGCGTTCGGCTTGATAACCTGCAGTTCGGCGCCCAAACCGAGACGACAACTGGCGAACTCGGGCAGTATGCACTTCCTTCATTGCCCGCCGGAACGTACCGAATCCAAGTTACTTCGCCAACGTCCAATCCGATCAGCCCTGCGAATGGTCGGCAGAATGCCTCGGTGGTTGCCAACATCGCGACAACTGATGTCGACTTTGGATTCGTGCTGAACAGTAGCCAGTGGCAGAATTCGACCAATCGTCACGATGTGAACAACGATAGCGAAGTCTCCCCAATCGATGCTCTGCTGATCATTAATGAATTGAATGCTCGCGGAAGTCGCGATTTGACTGGCACAAACTTCGTGCCTCCGCCATTTGTTGATGTGAACGGCGATAGTACTGTTTCGCCGATCGACGTGCTGCTGGTCATTAATTACCTGAATTCGTTGCGGGGCGGTG
Source organism: Pirellulaceae bacterium (assembly GCA_041739135.1). Taxonomy (GTDB): domain Bacteria; phylum Planctomycetota; class Planctomycetia; order Pirellulales; family Pirellulaceae; genus Aureliella. Next base: position 23,750 of record JBGSOM010000078.1, on the reverse strand, counting down.
GCGAGGGCGAGGGCGAGGGCCTGATGGCTCCGTTGGTCACTTCCGGAAATTCAGGCAGCTCAAACGGCGATAATGCGAACGCTTCCGCTAGCGGCGAAGGCGAGTTTTCCGGGACCTGCCAGCCGATGCCGTCGATTGTTTCCAGCCCAAGTGCTTCGGGTTCTGCGGTGAATATCTCGCAGTTCAGCTTCGCTCCGGCGGGGCTGGAGGATGCGGAAACCCGTTCCAAGGCGAAACGGGGCACTGCGGGCGACGCGGATTTTGAGGAAATTGTGGACTTATTGGCAGAAAGCCAGCTGAGCTGAGCCCGTTGAGTTGAGCCAACTGAGCTGCGTATTCGTGCGGCAATTCTGCGAGAGAGTGTTCTGATTAATCCGGCGGAATGATTTGTAGGAACTTTTTGGCCGCTGCAGTCTCTAACGCTGGTGAGGCCAATTTGGTTTCATTTTGACGGGAGTAACGACCGCACCCGCACTACGCTCCCAGATTGCCCTGAATTCGCATCCTGCACATGCTTCCTGAATTGCAAAAAATACCTAGCCCAACTAATCTAAGGCCTTGAGAATCGGAGTCTCGAACCATATCGGTGCCAATCAACGCAGTTAGACGCTTAGGATTGGCAGACAAAATCAGTTGGCATTCCATCGGTTACTTGGGACGCGCGTGTCCCAGGTCTTGTACCCAGACGCAATATCCTTGTCGACAATTTGGGCGTTGAGATGAAAAAACAGACGAATAGATTTTTCGCAAACCTGCAGCGTTACAAGCGAACTCGTGCTGAAAAGCATCGCGGGCTGCGGATGGAAATGCTCGAAGGTCGACGTTTAATGGCTGCTGACACGTTGCCATTGCATAACGGGTTGATTGCAACGGACGTCAACAAGGACTTTACTGTCTCGCCGCTTGACGCATTGCTGGTTATCAATGCATTGCACAAGCAATCCGCGGGGCAATCTGCCAGCGGTGAAGGTGAAGGTTCGAAGCCGAGTTTTGTTGACGTTTCAGGTGATGGAATTGTTTCGCCGCTTGATGCTCTGCTTGTTATCAACGAGCTCAATGCCGAGGGCGAAGGCAACATGCTTGTCTCGTATACTGTGTCGATCACAGATACATCTGGCAACCCAATTTCTCAGGTAAGTGTGGGCGATACATTTACGGTTCGCGTCTTTGTTCAAGACATTCGAGCTGCTAGTGAAGCAACCGGCGTTTTCTCTGCTGGAGCTGACTTGGACTTGGTCGGGTCGGAGTTGGAATCGAATCTTGTTCGCTTCCCAGCACTTACCACTCAGACGTTCTTGCAAGGTATTTCGCCTGGATCGCGATTGAATGCAGCGAAGGCTGGCTCGCGCGGAGCCGATAGTTCCGACGAAGAGTTCAATGAAGTGAACTTACTAGACGGCGACGTTTTCGCTCCACCTCTTCCTGATCGCGATCCGCCAATTGACCCGACGCGCGTCGAGTCATTCTTTAGTGCGAACTTCGTAGCTCTCAAACCGGGCACGATCAGCTTTGCACCCAACGCCGCTGAAACTGCTGGTGCTGAGACGCTGCTGTACGACGACACAACAGCTATCCCAACTGGGAACATCATGTACAGCAGTCCTGTATCGATCACCATCGTTGCAGATGCCACCGCGCCTGTCGCAGTCAACGATACGGTAAGTACACCTGAGGGAACGTCGCTAATTCTGGCTGGTGCCGGATCGACATTGAATCCGCCATTGACTCAAAACGACACGGTTACCGCTCCGCGAACTTTGACGGTTACGGCAGTGAATGTGATCGCTGGTACGACTCAAGGTACCGTTAACGGCCTGACCTACATTCCGCCTACAGAATTCAACGGTCAAGATCGAGTCACTTACACCGTTACCGATTCGAATGGCCTGACCTCAACAGCTACGGTAACAATTAACGTTACTCCTGTGAACGATCCGCCAACTGCGGCCGCTGATACTTTCACCATTGAAGGTGACTCGTCTGGGAATTTGCTTGATGTGTTGGAAAACGATAGTGCTGGTCCGAATGAAACGGAAGCTCTCTCAATCACTGCTGTAAGCGCGCCGAACAATGGCGGCACGGTGACTCGCACGAATAACAACACAGCGCTGCTTTACTCGCCTGCAGCCGGCTTTGACGGAACAGAAACCTTCACCTACACCGTAACTGACGGTCAGTTTACTTCGACTGCCACTGTCACGATTACCGTCGAGCCTGGTGTGCGTCCGTTTGCACGACGCGATACAGCCACCATTGCTGAAGTTTCTGCTGGCGAAACAGGTAGCGTATCGATTGACGTGCTCGCAAACGACTTGGTCAATCCTGGCACTGGCGTAGCAGCTTTGCTCGTTAGTTTTGCTCAGCCAGCCAACGGTACCGTGACGCTGGATGACAACGGCACCCCAGCCGACGCAAGCGACGATGAACTGGTTTATGTTCCGGACTTCGAGTTTAACGGAACTGATACGTTTACTTATGTCATGAACGACACGGCAGCGACCGGTGAAAATTCGACCGGAACTGTTACGGTTACGGTTACTGACGTCAACGATGCGCCAACGGCAGCGAATGACACTGCTACTGGCACCGAAGATCAACCGGTGACAATTGCTATCACCACCCTGCTTGCCAATGACTCGCCGGGCTTGGGCGAAACCAACACCCAGACGCTTTCCATTACCAGCGTGTCATCAAATGACGGCGACGTGGTGATTTCGGGCACGAATGTTGTGTTCACACCGGACGATGACTTGAATGGTCCACTTACGTTTTCCTATGTAGCAACCGACTCTGGAAGTCCGGCTCTTACGGCGACTGCAGTGGTAACTGTTACCCTGACGGCACAGAATGATCCCCCTGTAACTGTCGCGGACAATGTCAGCACGAACGAAGACACTCCGCTTGTCTTTGCAGCATCCACACTTGCCGCAAACGACAGTCCCGGTCCTGAAACTGCAACAGATGAAGACAGTCAAACGCTGACGGTTACAGCAGTCGCCAAACCTGCTGCGACTCTGGGAACAGTTAGCTTAGCTGGTGGAAACATCACGTACTCGCCGGCTGAAGACTTTAATGGAACGGAAATCTTCACCTACACAGTCCAAGACAGTGCAGGCGCTACAGCGACCGGAACAGTGACAGTAACTGTTAATGCGATCAACGATGCGCCAGAAGCTGGAACGGATTCGGTGACGGCGTTTAAGGGAGTACCGCTGCAGATTTCCGTTGCGGACTTGCTGGCCAACGATTCGACGGGTGCGGATAATGAAGGCAGCCAAACGCTGTCGATAACTGCGGTTTCCAGCCCAGTGAATGGAACGGTTTCACTTAACGCAGCGACTGGCATTATTACGTTCACACCAGCTGCCGATTTCTCGGGCGCTGCCTCGTTCCAGTACACCGTCCAGGACAACGGTCCAACCGGCGGAACAAATCAAAACAGCAGCACTGGCACGGTTAACGTTAGTGTTCAAGATTTCATTCCAACCGACATTTCTGGAACAGTTTGGGTCGATGAAACAAACGATGGCGTGATCGACAGTGCAGAACTGCGTCTCGGTGGCGTTGAAGTAACGCTAACCGGCAATTCGCTGGGTGTTCCAATCGCAGCCAGAACCTACATCACCTTAGCCGACGGAAGTTACCATTTCGATGACCTCGGTCCTGGCCAGTATGTAGTACGATTCCAGCTTCCGACCTACATGATCGACGGTCGCGATGTGGCTGGCAGAATGGGCGATGCGGACAGCGTTAACAACCAATTTACGATCAACGTCGCACAGCCAGGCGGTTCATCGGCTGATGGATACAACTTCGCCACCGTGGGCGTCGATGCATCCCACGCTCGGCAAATTGACTTGTTGGCTTCACGATTCTTCATGACCGATCCATCGTTGGTTCATAAAGGCTTGTATGCGGCTCTCGGAGCTGACAACACAGCGCTGTGGATGACGAAGCTGGATGGCTTTGACAACATGGTAACCGGTGAAGCGGTCCTAAATGCGGCTGGCAATCGTCTGCAGTTGACGATGGTCGATGCAAACCAAAACGTCTATACCGCGTCTTTGACTCCAAGTCAGTTTGTGGTATCGACCGATCGAACAACCGGCAATCGCTTGGTAAGAGTTCTAGCAGACGCAGCTTCGATTAATTTCCAGCAGATTAGTCTAGCGGCTCCACCTGTTGTCTCGATCAACCGCTACTTGGAAGCGATTGACGAAATCTTTGCTCAAGAAGGCTGGAGCGATTTTAGCTAGTCGCGATACCTTTCGAGCTACTTTGAAAAACACGAGACCTTTCCTAGACTTCCTAGGAAAGGTTTTTTCTTGGACTGCGAAGTTCTCAAAAATAAATGCTGCAGTCTGTAACCGACGCTGACTAAATCCGTATCAATGTGCAGCAAGATTAAACGGTCTGTGCAAATGCGGTCGGTAGTGATAGCGGAGGCATCGTGATGGCAGTGGCGATAAAGTGCGAGAAGTGCGGCAATGCGTTCGATCACGACGTTGGTTGCCAAGTTTGCCTGCTGCAGTTGGGACTTTCGAGGCCTGCGCCGTCGGGGACGACTGGTGCCGAATTGCCGAGCCTTTCAGAACTCAACTCGCGCTTCCCTCAACTTGAGATTACACGTCTCATTGGTCGCGGCGGCATGGGAGCGATCTATCAGGCGCGGCAGACTTCGCTCGATCGCGACGTGGCGCTAAAGCTGATTGCTAAAGAGGTGTCGCAGGACCCTCTGTTCGTCGAACGCTTCGAGCGCGAAGCGAAGACGCTGGCAAAACTCTCGCATCCGAACATTGTCACCATTTATGACTTCGGATACACGGCCGACGGTGTGGCTTACTTGGTGATGGAGTTCGTCGACGGGATCAATCTTCGCGAAGCGATGAAGTCGCGAAGTATAGGTCCCGAGGATGCGCTCGATGTCGTTGCCACGATCTGTCGCGCTCTCGAGTTTGCGCATTCGCGCGGTGTGATCCATCGCGATATCAAACCAGAGAACATTCTGCTGGGTGAAGATGGGTGTTTGAAAGTAGTCGACTTTGGAATAGCGAAAATTGTAGATGACTCGGTTCGCACACCGACGTTAACCGCAACTCGCCAGGTGCTTGGATCGTTGCACTATCTCGCTCCAGAACAACTCGAATCACCCGATCAAGTGGACCATCGCGTCGACTTGTATGCGTTGGGGGTGGTCTTCTATGAGCTGCTGACGGGCGAACTCCCACTGGGACGATACGAAGCTCCGAGCGCGTTGTACAACCGGGCTGACAACAGAGTCGACCAAGTCGTACTCAAATCACTTAGTCGCAAACCCGGTAGCCGTTTTCAAACAGCCAAAGAGTTTGGAACTGAGATTCAACGGCTCCAAACTGAACAATATGTGCCGAGGTCGAATAGCGATGCTTCCAGTGCGCACACACCTCCTCCTATTCCGCAAGTCTCCGAAGTAAAGCAACCGGTATCGGTGCCGTTCAATTGTGACTTGCCCTTTACTTACGATACGCTCGGTGGGTTTGCTGAGGTCTTGGGGTTGATTTATGTGAGCCAGAAGGCGCTCTGCTTTGAGTTTCGTACGCGTGACAAGATCATGGGAGTCATAAAGTCGAAAGCGACGCTAGTCGAAATTCCGTTTGAGAGATTGACTCGGTGCGAATTGGTCACTGGCGTTTTCTCTTCTCAGATGGTCATCTCGGCCAATAGCTTGGCGGTCATGGCCGGATTGCCCAATAGCGAATCGGGAACGGTCAAGTTTCAGATCAAGCGCAACGACGTCGCCTCTGCCAAGCGATTACTGAACGCCATTGGATTCGGCCATAGGACGAATGGCGCGACGCCTAGCACCCCTGAGTTCGGATCACCGGAGTACAACCAACAAGCAGTCTTTGGTGGGCTGATGGTTCTGTGCGGCATCTTGAACCTCGGTTGTTTGGCGATCGGACAGATTATTAATGCGCACGCCGAACATGCTTCGTCGGCTACGTTGGCGATTGCAGCGATAGCGATTGCGGTTTTGTATGGCTCGATCGCTTTGTTGCAACTGGTCGGTGGAGTATTGAACTTCGTGCTCAACATGCGCCCTTTGAATGGGGTATTGTCGATTGTTTCGCTTATTCCGATTTCGCCAGTTTGGTTGATCAGTTTTCCGGCTGCGATGTGGGCGTCGCCGTGGATGCGAAGTCAAGATGCTTCGCAGGTCTCGAAGCCTGGCTGGGGTGCAACGACTCTCATGTTCATGCGTGAATCGCGTTGGTCGAAAGTCGTTGCCCTTGCAAATGCGATTGGCTTGGTAGCCGTAGCGATAGTGGCGGTGGTGTACGTTGGCGGTTTCTACCGTTCGACGGACAGCTACCGAATCACTAGCCAGCAGATGCCCTCCGAAAGCGAGCTGCTCGATATTCTGCAGATGCGATTGACCGACGTTGCCCCCCATGCACGGCTGAGGGTTTATGAATCGGTCGCTCGGCTGACCATCACCGATTGGCGCTACAACTCGCAGCGTATCCAAGACGCGCTGCAAATCGAAAGCAATGTGCAGTTGGCTTGGTTAGAGCCGGATGAGACGAAGGGTACAGAGTCGAATGGTATAGTGTCGAAGGCTACAGAGGCGACCTGGATGCCTCTGGCAGGGCGGCTGGATGTGGCGGGATTGGCGACCGGCTCCGAAGGCCTTTCAACAACGTTGGCGACGAACCAGCCGCTGGTCGAGCTTCGCGCTGATATGGTCTCTTCGGTCAAGACGCATGCGGATGGACTTTCAATCGAACTTTCCAAAGTTGGGCGCGAGTCGCTCGCGGAACTGCGTCCACAGTCGGAGCGCCTTGCGTTGGGAATCGTGGTCGGTGGGATGGTGGAAGGCGTGGCGTCCGGCCCAGCGATCACCAACAGACGAATACAGTTCCAACTTTGCAAGCAATCGGAACTGAACGCTCGGGCTATCGAGTCGGCCGTGCGAGGACCTTCGCTGCCGTTCGAATTGGAGTTGCTCTCGCATTAGTCTGCCCGAAGGATCCGAGCTGGCGCCTTTCTAAAGAGCGTGCCGACCAGCTACGCAACAGCCACTGAGCGGTAATCGCATCGTGAAATCCGATTAGTTGACACAATCGTTGCGATGCGTGGCTTGATGCGAATATCGAAGAACATTTTCGGTTCCAGCTCAGATTCTGAATTCTAGCTTTGAGTGAGCCGATACTTGTATCGTCCGTGGTTCCTTCCGCAGTGATTCCGCCGCATGACATTTAGGAGCAGACCGTGGCTTCTGCCTCATCCTCGCCTTCCCCCGCAAAATCCGATTCCATCGCTTTTGTTCAACGACTCGATTCCGCCATTAAGGGGAACCCGCATCTGACGGGTCATCAGGTATTTTGTTATGAGGAGGGTGGCACAGTCATCCTTCAAGGACGCGTTCGTTCGTATTACCAAAAGCAAATGGCTCAAGAAGCACTGCGCAAGCTAGCTGGTGTCGAACGTATTGTGAACGACTTGGAAGTGGACTGGATGACTACTCCCCCTTGCCCGGTCTAATTATCTTCGCTGAAAACTTCAGGCACCGCTGCATTTCTTTCACTTATGCGGCGAATTGCATCAGCGATCCTATAGGCAGACCGAGCGACGTAAGAGCCTTTCTGGCAACTGCCTTGAGCGAATCAAAACCCCAGCCCCCCCGAGTGGCAGCTCGCGAGGGACTTGGACGAATGCTGATTGTCGCCTAACATCACGCGTGTAGCATGCTGCGGCGAATGGGCAAAAATGCTCACGCGGTAAATGCGAGTATTGCGAATGTGGCATCTCTGAACATCCTGGGAACTCTTCAAGGAAAATTGATCATGGCTCGAAAAGGCGTCATTACGTTCAAAGGCACCCCAATGACTTTGTTGGGAGAAGAAGTAAAGGCTGGATCGTCAGCACCTGAGTTTGCGTTGCATTACTTCGAAGGTGGCTTGAAGACGATCACCAACAAGGACCTCGCTGGTAAAGCCACGATTTTGTCAGTCGTGCCGTCGCTCGACACCGGCGTGTGCGCGATTCAGACCAAGAAGTTCAACCAAGAGTTGAGTGCGATGGGCGATAAGGTCAATGCTGTCACGGTAAGTTGTGATCTCCCGTTCGCTCAGAATCGCTTCTGTGGCGCCGAGGATGTCAAGAACATGAAAGTGGGCAGCGATTATCAAAGCGGTTCCTTCGGCGAGTCGTTTGGCGTGATGATCGACGAACTGAAACTGCTGGCTCGCAGCGTATTTGTGCTCGATAAGTCGGGCAACGTTATTTACAGCGAAATCGTTCCGGAAGTGACGAGCGAGCCGAACTATGCAGCCGCGCTGGATGCACTCAAAGCGAACGCCTAGCGATCGGAGCCGTTCGAACGGATGGCGAAACATCATCGCGACTTCGAGGGCGAATCATCGAAACTGCCTTGCGAGGATCGCATCGTGAAAAAGGGTTCCTTAAAGCCGGCTGCCAACGGCTGAGTTGCAGCCGGTTTTCTTTGGGAGAATCGCCAACCGAAAAAGTTCCGATTCGGCGGTTCGATCGATTGACTCGTGAAATGCAGGATCTCATAATCCCCACATGAGTGCCTGCGTTGGTCCGAGACTCATCCATGCCGCGATTGGTTCCCCTTCGAGACAGTATGTGTTTGAAGATCTGGCGACTCGGTAGTTGGTAATACTGTTTAAGGTGAGGGTTTGAAGGTGACGAACATTTATGTCGGCAACTTGTCGTTTCGTGCAACTGAAGAAGACATTCGCAATGCGTTTTCTCAGTTCGGTGAAGTCACATCGGTCAACATTGTGATGGACCAAGACACAGGTCGCTCACGCGGTTTCGCGTTTGTCGAAATGGCTGATTCGAACGAAGCTAACGCTGCGATCGAAGGCTTGAATGAGCAGGAAATTGTCGGTCGCAGAGTAATTGTCAACGAGGCGCGTCCGCGCGAGGAACGGCCACGAAGTGGTGGGCGTTACGGCGGGGGTGGCGGCGGCGGTCGTTACAACGAAGGCGGCGGTGGTGGTGGCGGCGGACGTTACGGCGAAGGTGGCGGCGGTGGCGGTGGACGCTACGGCGGCGGAGGTGGACGCGGTGGCGATGGCGGCGGACGCCGAGGAAATTACTCCCGCGACGATCGCTAGTGACCACTTTTCATTGGCCGAGCTAGGATGCTGGGCGTTAATCAACCTAAAGCGTGCCGCGAGTTTTGCGGCACGCTTACTTAAACTGCGAAATGAACATGCATAATTCCACTAGCTCACGTCGTGACTTATTGAAAGCCAGTGCCGGCTTGGCTGCTGCAAGTCCTTTTTTTTCCGCTACGCTAGCGCGTGCATCGACGCCAAATCGGCCGAAGATTTTGTTCTTCACAAAGTCCAGTGGGTTTGAGCATTCGGTAGTCAAACGCGATGGTGAGTCACCAGCCTATGCGGAACGCGTCCTAAAGGAATTCGCTGGCGAAGCGGGCTTTGAGGTTGAATCAACGAAAGATGGAACTGTCTTCGATGGTGACCTGGATCAGTATGCAGCTTTCTTTTTTTACACGACCGAAGATCTAACGCAGGCAGGAAACGACAAAACTCCGCCGATGTCCAAAGCCGGCAAGCAACGATTGCTCGACGCAATTGCCGCGGGCAAAGGCATGCTCGGAAGCCACTGCGCAAGCGACACATTTCATTCGCCCGGCGATCGCCGCAAGCAGCAAGAGAAACCGGATCCCTACATAGCGATGCTTGGCGGTGAATTCATTAGCCACGGTCCGCAGCAAGAAGCGAAGATGCGCGTCGTCGATCCAAAATTCCCCGGCATCGGCACTAATGCTGAATTCAAGCTGAACGAGGAGTGGTATTCACTCAAGAACTTTGCGCCGGATCTGCACGTGCTGCTCGTTCAAGAAACAGCCGGTATGAAAGGCCAGGATTATCAGCGCCCGCCCTACCCTGCTACTTGGATACGCAAGCATGACAAGGGACGTGTATTTTACACCTCGATGGGGCATCGCGAAGATGTATGGACGAACCCGCTGTTCCAGTCGATCGTGATCGGTGGGCTGCGATGGGCGACAGGCCAAGTTGACGTTGACACAACACCCAACCTAAAGGCCGTCGCGCCTGAAGCGGTCGAGCTGCCGCCAGGCTAATTCGGCTTGCCGTAGGCAACTGGTTACCGCTAGCCTATGTGATAGATTATTCTTACGAAACGCGTGATGCGTCTTCGCAGCGGCGAATGCACCAAGAGCGAACTTTACGGATGAATGGCAGTTTGATGATTACTTACAGTATTTCGCAATTGCGTGTTTCGAGACCGGCATGTGCTTCGATCTTTGCGCTGTTGCTCATGTGCCTCGCTTCGCCAGCCTCAGCCCAGCAATGGGCGCGGGACATGTTCGACGTCACTTCCCATGATTTTGGCGTTGTTCCGCGCGGCGCCAAAACCGAGTTCGAATTCAAGTTCAGTAACAAATACAAAGAAATTGTGCATGTCTCATCGGTGCGTACGAGCTGCCGTTGCACGATCCCGCGAATCGGCAAGAACGAACTGAAGACTTACGAGCAGGGTTCGATCATCGCCGAGTTCAAGACGAGCGATTTCGTTGGAGCCCGTTCAGCGGTCGTCACAGTGGTTTTCGACCGACCGTTTTACGCCGAATTGCAGTTGTTGGTCAAAGGCAACATTCGTTCGGACATTCTCCCCGAGCCCGGTGAGATCCAGTTTGGCGATGTCGATCTAGGCACAGAAAAGACAACCGATGTCAAGATTTCCTATCTTGGAACTGCAAAGTGGGAGATCCAAGATGTGCTCAGCAAAAATGAGCACCTCGCTGTTAAGTTGAATCCTGCGAAATCGTCAGGTAGTGGCAAAGTTGAATATGTAATGGATGTTCGTTTGAAGGACGACGCCCCCGCTGGTGAGTTCGCAGACGAAATCGTGCTGGTCACAAACGAAGCACAATCCAACCGAGTTACCCTACCCGTTCGAGCCAACGTCGTCCCACCGCTGTATCTGCAAGGGCTTCATCTCGGAACAGTTAAGGTCGATACCAAACGCAGTGAACGCATGGTCATCAAAGGCAAGGAACCGTTCAAAATTGAAAAGATCGAATGCTCCGATGCCCGTTTTTCATTTACTCCTCCGCAAGATGCAAAAGCCGCGCACCTGATTCCATTCGATTTCCAGTCCGACGAAACCGAAGGTTCTTTCCGGCAAACGATCATCGTGCATACAAATCTGAAAGAAACACCCAAAGCAGAAGCTTCCATTACGGGGAATGTTTCCAAGTAGCGCATGAGTCTCAGCGCAACAACGCTGAGACAAGCCTACGAGCGCTTACGAGCTTTGATTCGATTTGATGCTTATGCTTTTCGGCCAGCTCACTTGTGGCCAACTAACTTGGCTCCAGCCCCATTTGATCAGCTCACCGGATAACAGTTGTTCGGTCCATGTCTTGCGATCGATTGTAAAATTTGCCCAGACGGCTTCGAGATACGGCTTGCTGGCGTTGCTGAGCGTTGGGATCAGTCCGTTTCGCTCGATCGCCCGCAGCCCATCCCAGTAGTGCTGAATTATGTGCAATTGAAACAGATCACCGACGACTTCAAGCCCGGCGATAGATCCGCGACCAACAGCTTGAAGCTGATTCAGTGCAACGATTGAAATCGTGGCTGACACGTCCCACAGCGATGCATTTTGCTCCTTTGCAGCAAGCTCGATTTGACGCCAAAGCTGATCGATCTCAGCGCGTGGCAACAACTGCGTCGGATCAATTAGACCCACTGAGTCTTGAATGCCTTGAATCGTCTTTCGCAAGCCTTCAATGGAGATTGGTGGTTGATCAAACATGCCGACAGCCTTACCGGACGCAGCCTCGATGGCAGTAACCAAGTCCGCAGCACCATCGATTGTGGTCTCTCGATCGATGATGCCCTGCTCCTTCAGTCGACTGCTGAGTTGTTCGAGGTACACCTTCGATCCGTACGCGGCATCGCTGAAGACAGCCAATACGGTCAGCGGCGATAGATGAAACGTTGCAAGCGCAGTCATGTCGAGTAGATTGCCGACTGTCTTTCGCGCAAGCACAACTTCTTCATGGTGTCGATCTGCATTGGCAGCGAGTGATTTGCGAACACCACCAATATCATTGATCGCAAAGGTCAACATCTGCTGAACGAAAATCGAATAGGACTTTGAATTGCGGAACGCAGAAGGAACCAACCAATTGGCTGACTCGCGAACGATTCCGCCCGCTAAGGCGCTGGCGCTGCGAAAAGTACGTTCGGGAAGGCTGGCAGAGTAGTTGAAAAGTCTAAGTAACGTGCTGGTAGCCTCGCCGAACGAAGACTTGTCCATATCGATCGCGCCGCCTAACGTGTTTGGGTCAGCGATCTCTGGCGTTTCGCTCGGGTTCGGTTTCGGCGCGCTGCTCAAAATATTCTCCCAACGTAGTTACTAATTCTCTTCAGAACTCATCACGAAGATGAAGCCTGCATTCACTCTCAAAGCAGGTTGTTCGGTTTCGCTTCCACCTTTATTTGGATCGTTGACTTCGTTTGTCTCAGAAATTTCAGCTGCTACGTCGTCCGCAGATTCTGGAGATTCTTCTGCAGATGCACTCTTAACTTCAGTCACCCCCAACACGAAAATCCTCTGTCCCGGCGAGAGTGCGGAAGCGACTTCAAGCGGAGCAACAATGACCAAATTGGGAGCCCCGGGGTTTGGCGACGTCGTAGTAATCTGCCAGCTTCCGTCTCGCTCGGACGCTTCAACAACTTCGACCACGAGCGCGGTGCCTCCGGGTGCACCTGATTGTAATTTGGGAAGCCAATGCCTCGAACCGGCTTGAATCAGCTGCTGAATCTCGAGTTGCTCGTCAATCGTCTTGCTGGTTGTGCGCAGTTCGTTGCGAACCAATCGGCGTATGGCACTTGTCGCTGGAATTTCATTGACCGCCAGCGCAACGCTCGTCAGTCCACCGTAGATTTGTTGAGCTAATTGTTTGTTTCCTAGATCATCGATTCGGTCTATCCACGCCGTTAAATTCTTCTCGACATCGTCAATCAGCTTAAAGACATTGTCAGCGGTCGCTGGAGCTGACTCGGTGCTCTCTTGAACGTTCTGATCAACATCCAAACTCGCGTCCATCGGCGGAGCGCTCAATGGCGGAGGGAATGCTCGCGGAGCTCTACGCTCGCGAGCTCGTAAGATCCTGGACGACACTATCGAATTGTCCACGTTTGGTTCATTACTTGAACTTGGATCTGAGTTATCCAAGCTGGGCGAACTCGGATCAGAGCCTGAAGGTTCGTTTGGTTCTGGCTGATTGAGAACGGAATCGAATTTACGAAAGCCGCTTTGGCCAGCGGGCGGAGTAAATTCACTTCGCGCAAAATCCTGATCATCCATCGGTCGGAATCGAGTTGGCACGATCCATGGAACGTAGCGCGCCACCACCGGTCCCATTTGCAACGGATCTTTGCCCAACACGTGCCAAATCAACAGAGTCGCAATGGGCAGCGATGCTAAACCGCCGAGCAATACCGACAACGTAGACCAGATTGCAGATTTGTTTTTGCGTCGCATGCGTTCAAACTGCTCGTGGGTGATGGGTTCAAACTTAGACCAGTCGACATTCTTCTTAGTGGTTTGTTTTTTCATCAGCGACTGCGGCGAGACGTATTCCGACTCTTCAGCCAACTCCAGGTCGGCGTCTTCGACCGCACTCTCACTGGCCTGAATCCCCGCAGAGTTGGGCGCAGAACTTGGCTCGGGAGCTTGCGGGTCGTCGACAACTTCCCAGAATCCAAGCTCCTTCTCGATCATTTCGCCCAAAACGAACTGGTGTGAACAGTGACGACATTTCAACACGGCTTGCAAGGAAGCATCCGCCGCGAGAATGAGCGTGCGATGGCAACCTGGACAGGGTATAGCTTGAATCACCAAAAGACTCCTGGGTCGACAAATATTGTTCCCTTGAGTCTAAGCTAAGCCGTACACCGGTTCGAGCTTTTGGCGCAAATAGTTGATTAAAGGCTTCGCATCCAAGGGCTTGCCGCAGGCTCTTTGTACCAATTCTCCGGGATGGTAGCATTGACCAAAACTGTGAATTCGTTGCCGTAGCCACTCGAGCAACGGTTTGAAGTCGCCGGTTTTGACCTGACTGTCCAGGTCGCCAAGATCGACGCGAGCCGCTTCCATGAGCTGCGCCGCGTACAGGTTGCCAAGAGTATATGTTGGGAAGTAACCAATCAGCCCCGCGCTCCAGTGGATATCTTGCAACACGCCGTCGCACGCACTGGGCGGGCGAATTCCTAAATACTTTTCATAGCGATCGTTCCAAGCTTGCGGGACATCTGCCACTTTCAGTTCACCCGCAATCAGCTCTTGCTCGATCTCGAAACGAATCAAAATATGCAAGTTGTAAGTCACTTCGTCGGCTTCAACTCGAATTAACGAAGGCTGCACGCGATTCGCATCGCCAAAGATCTGCTCGGTTTCAAGATCGTCCCAAGCACCACCAACTTGACGCTTGAGCTCAGGCAAACACCATTGCCAAAACTCGCAACTACGACCGATGAAATTCTCCCACATGCGCGACTGCGATTCGTGAACACCTAAACTTGCCGCGGTTCCTGCGGGCAATCCGTACCAGTCCTTTGGCAAGCCTTGCTCATACAGGCCATGTCCCGCTTCATGCAGTGTTCCATAGAAGCCGCTTGGAAAATACTCTGTCTGAAATCGCGTTAAGATGCGGCAATCGTCTGGTCCCAAAGTCGTGCAGAACGGATGACTGGTTTCGTCCAATCTACCTCGCTGGAATTCGTAACCAACTTTCTCAGCAATCCAACGACTCGTCTTGCGCTGCAAATCAACAGGCACGCTGCGTTGCCAAGAACGTCCAATCGGTTGCTGCGTCGATTCGCTGAGCTCCTTAACTAGCTCGACCAAGGAGTCCCGAAGTCCGGCGAAAACGCTTGTCAGCGCTTGGCTGTTCGCGCCCTCTTCATATTGATCGAGCAGTGCGTCGTACAACGTTCCCTCGTCGCGCAACAATTCCGCTTCTTGCCGCTTGAGCGAGAAGATCGTCTGCATATGCGGTTCGAAATCCTTCCAGGAATCCGCGCCGCGCGCTGCCTCCCACGCTTGCTGACCTAGCATCGTCGCCTTGGTTGTCGCTTCGACCAATTCTACCGGCAAGCGACTGTTGCGTTTGAAATCCTTGAGCATCACTCGAATGCTAGCAGCAATGGGTGAGTTCGGATTAGCAACTAAGTCGCTACTGTTAAGTTGTTCAAGCTGTTCCCCTAGCCGTTGGTCCGTAAGTCGTCGATGGACAATACCGCTTAAAAGTGTGGTTTGATCAGCTCGATATGCGCCCCCTTTGCTAGGGATGTAAGTACGATCGTCCCATTCCAGCAGCGCGGCGGTAGCTTCTAATTTTGCGGTATCAGCCACAAAATCGCGAACTTCATTCCAAACCGATTGAGCGTCCATTGCCTTCCTTTATGTTATGAATTCTAAATGATTCTAGCGGTTGACCGATACAGTGGAACCCATCACGGCCACAGCCTCCGCTTTGCAGGCTCGCCGAGTGCGATCGCGTGCCGACCGCAATGGACGATTGGGCCTGAACATGGATACTTCTTTAGGAAGTGAATTTGGTATCGCCACGATGAACGCTAAGGAGTAGAAGTACATCGTGATAAATCCCTTGCCACTCGATATGCTGCCACAACCTGACGAATGGACGTGCGGGCCTACATGCCTTCACGCCGTTTATCGTTATTTCGGCGAAACGATGGATTTATCAACCATCATTCATCGCGTTCCGAAGCTGGACGACGGCGGGACTCTCGCGGTCCTGCTAGGATGCGATGCACTGGCAAACGGCTACGCGGCCCGCATCTACACTTACAACTTAACCGTATTTGATCCAAGCTGGTTCAGCGAAGGGATCGACTTGGCAAGCAAATTGCAGGCACAAGCCGAAGCCAAGCCGGACAAGAAGCTGCGATTGGCAACGCACGGCTATCTTGAGTTTCTGAGACTGGGCGGCCAAGTTCGCATGCGGGACCTAAGTACGACTTTGATACGGAAGTATCTCGCACGCAATATTCCTCTACTCACAGGACTCAGTTCCACGTATCTGTACCAAGAGGCTCGTGAACTAAACACTCCGACCCAAGACAAATCGGATGTTGCTGGAGTGCCGCAGGGTCATTTCGTCGTCCTTCGCGGATACGATAAAGAAACTAAACTGGTAACCGTTGCCGATCCGTACCATAAGAATCCTTGGAGCACGAACCTCGATTACCAAGTATCGTTGGAGCGAGTTGTTTGCGCGGTGCTACTTGGCGTGCTTACTTACGACGCAAATTTTTTAGTAATTCATCCGCGAAACAGTGCGAATAACCCGCATTACGTTCCGCCCCCTATTCAGATTCCATCCACAACTTAGTCACCTATGTAGCCAGGATGTGCTCCCGTGCCCGCAGTGGTAGTTGCAAATAGCTCTAAGGATTGGCCGTTTCAGATTCCTAACGTTGACGTTGTCGACGCGAAAACCTATCTGACTAAACCGGAATACAGCGAACTGAGAAACGTTCGCGTGTTTAATTTGTGCCGTTCGTATCGTTATCAAACGAACGGCTACTACGTTTCGTTGCTGGCAGAAGCGCGAGGTCATCGCCCTTTGCCGCATGTTACAACTGTGCAAGATTTGAAAAGCCAATCGGTGGTAAAGATCGTCGCCGCCGACTTGGATGAACTGATTCAAACCAGTTTGAAGCGAATTACGACCAACGAGTTTGAACTAAGCATCTACTTCGGTCGCAATATGACCGAATGTTATCAACGCTTGGCGATAGCACTATTCAATCAGTTTCAAGCACCGTTGCTGCGAGCTTCATTTGTGCGTGTCGACGCGGAAGGCGAATGGTCACTGAAAGCGATTCAAGCCATTTCAGCGAGCGAAGTGCCGGAGAAGCACTGGCCGTTTGTAATCGAAATGGCTACCAAGTACTTCGAAGGACAAGCTCCGAAGAGCAGCCGAAAAACGAACTATCGTTTTGACATTGCGATTCTGACAAACGAAGACGAAGCCGAGCCGCCATCCGACGAGAAAGCGATCGATCGCTTCAGTAAAGCCGCAGCATCGCTCGGAATGCGGCCGCAGATCATCGGCCGAGACGACTACGCAAGGCTAGCCGAATTCGATGCGTTGTTTATCCGCGAAACCACGTCAGTAAATCACCACACGTATCGATTTGCACAGCGCGCCGCCAGCGAGGGCTTGGTAGTGATGGACGATCCTCTATCGATCGTTAAGTGCAGCAACAAAGTCTATCTGGCTGAGTTGATGGCGCGTCAAAAAATTCTCACACCGCGCACGATGGTGATCCACAAAGACAATTGGCAGACCGTTCAAGAACAACTCGGCATTCCACTCGTGTTGAAGAAGCCTGATAGCGCTTTTTCAAAGGGTGTCATCAAAGTCGGTACCGACGACGAACTGGAAATGGCGATGAAAGAGATGCTCGCGGATTCTGAGTTGGTAGTCGCGCAAGAGTTCTTGCCAACCGCCTTCGATTGGCGCATCGGAATTATCGACCGGCAACCTCTTTTCGCTTGCAAGTACTTTATGGCGCCGGCGCATTGGCAGATCATTCAACAAGAAGAAGATGGCGATGACCGTTATGGCGATTTCGAATGCATGCCAGTCGAAATCGCTCCTCGCGGCGCGGTCAAAACTGCTCTAAAAGCGGCCAACTTGATCGGCGATGGTTTTTATGGAGTCGATATCAAAGAGAGCGAGGGTAAGTTTTACGTCATCGAAGTAAACGATAATCCAAACGCTGATTTCGGTATCGAAGATAAGATCCTTCGCGATGAACTTTATCAGCGCGTCATGAGGGTCTTTCTAAAGCGTATCGAAATGAAGAAAGCTCATCACTTCGCGTAACAAGGTAGCTCGTTTTGCATCGCCGAACGTGGGCTCTCTTGCTTATTGCTTAGACAGTGTTGCAAATTTCGCTTCACTGCACCTACTCAGAAACTGCACTGCCTCAGAAACTGCACCGACTCAGAATTCGTAGAAAACCGAATAGGAATGACAGAAGAAAACTCACTCGGACTGTTTGAAGCTTTCGGCATCGAACTGGAGTATATGATTGTCGATGCGGAAACGCTGGACGTCCGACCGATCAGTGATAGGACGCTAACGGTCGCAGCCGGCGAATTAACTGGTGAAGTCGATCTCGGCGCCATCTCGTGGAGCAACGAACTCGCCCTGCATGTGCTGGAGCTGAAGGTATCGGAACCGATCGGCGATCTCACCCAAGTCACTGTCGATTTCCAGCAGAGCGTTGCGTACGCAAATGAAATACTCGGCCGGTTCGGCGCACGATTAATGCCTACTGCGATGCATCCATGGATGAACCCGGACAGCGAAATGAAGCTGTGGCCGCATGACTACAGCCCCGTTTACGAAGCCTTTAACCGTATTTTTAATTGCCGTGGTCATGGCTGGGCGAACTTGCAGAGCACCCATTGGAACTTACCATTTCGCAATGAGCTCGAGTTTGCAAAGTTGCATGCTGCTGTGCGGTTGATTCTGCCTCTGCTTCCCGGCATCGCAGCGAGTTCACCGATTTACGATGAACAGGTTCCTGGTCCGCTCGATTGCCGCTTGGAGGTCTATCGGAAGAACTCAGCGAAGATCCCTTCGATTACTGGACAAGTTGTACCTGAAGCGGTTTACACCGAAGCGGATTATGAACGTGAAATCTATCAACGCATGTATCGCGACATCGCGCCGGAAGATCCGGATGGAACACTGCAGCACATCTGGCTAAACGCTCGTGGCGCGATTGCCCGCTTTGATCGTGGAGCCATCGAGATTCGTGTGCTCGATATTCAAGAGTGCCCCCAAGCCGACATTGCTATTGGCAGCTTAATGATTGCTGCGCTTCAATCGCTTTGCAGCGAACGTTGGACGAGCTTCACAGAACAATCCAGTGCACCGACCGAGGACTTGGCAGCGCTGCTTCGTTCCACAATTATCTCGGGTCCGGTGACGGAAGTACCCGCTTCCATCGCAAAGCACTTTGGTCACTCAACTCAGTTAACCGTTGGCCAACTCTGGCAAGATCTACTCCAGCAACTGCAACCGACCAGCCCCCTGCTCCGCCCTGCTGTCGTCGAATCGCTACAAGTAATTTTCCAGCACGGAACACTTTCACAACGCATTTTGGCAGCGCTCGACTCGAACGTTGAACGAAATGTTGTCCGAAGCGTCGAGCGAGCCAACCTAGATCGAACGTATCGAAAGTTAAGCGATTGCTTGGATGCTGGTGAACAGTTCGCGCGGTGAAGCAGTCGGTTCGTCGATATCGAGGGCTAGCGCTTGACGTGCGATTCTCGCTTGGGTTTGTAAATTTCCGTCGCGGTTCCGAAGTGAACTTCGCCCGCGTTCATCAGCGTTTCGCTGAGCGTCGGATGAGGATGAATCGCTTCAGTCAGGTCGCGGACTTCACATCCCATTTCAATTGCGAGTACCGCTTCGGCAATCAATTCGCCCGCGCCCGCACCAACGATACCGCAACCGAGCACCCGATGCGTTTCGGGATCAACAAGCCACTTTGTCAGACCCTCCGTGCGGCCCAACGCTTGAGCTCGACCACTTGCGGCCCATGGATAGACCTCAACGTCGACAATTCGACCCGACTTCTTAGCCTCGTCCTGCGTCAATCCTGCCCAGGCGATTTCGGGATCCGTGAATACGACTGCGGGAATCGCGGCTTTATCAAAAGTTACCGGTTCGCCAAGCAACACTTCGATCGCAACTTTCGCTTCGTGCGAAGCTTTATGCGCGAGCATCGGTTCGCCAGCCACGTCGCCGATAGCGAAGATGTGCGGATCAGCGGTCCGCTGTTGAGAATCGATCACTGCGAAACCGCTCTTCGTCAACTCGACTTGCGTGTTTTCCAAACCGATGCCGCGGCTAACTGGCCGCCTTCCAACGCTGACCAAGACGCGATCAAAGCGTTCGTGACCATATTTACCGGGACCTTCGAAGGTAACTTCAACTTGGTTGTCCACTTCCGCCATCGATCCAACTTTGGTGTTCAGATAGATGCGATTGCCAAATAGTTTTTCAAGATGCTTCTGCAGCGGCTTTACCAAATCCCGGTCAGCGGCCATCAGCAGTCCGTCGAGCAGCTCTACAACGGTAACTTTCGAGCCCAAGTTGGCATAGACTGATCCCATCTCCAGCCCGATGTAACCACCACCAACAATCAGCAACGATTCGGGAATATCGACCAAATTTAGAGCGCCGGTCGAATCCATTACTCGGTCGCTGCCGATGTTAAAATTGGGTGGCATCGCCGGCACGCTGCCAGTTGCGAGGATACAGTGCCCGAATGTCAATTGCCGTTCGGTAGGGATCGATTCGTGATCCCCCTCAAGTCGCATCGTAGTGCTGTTTTCGAAGATGCCTTTGGCTTGGATGACCCTCACATTGCGACGCTTGGCGAGCTGCCCCAGGCCGCCGCTGAGCGTAGCAATGACTTTCTCTTTTCGAGCTCGAACTTTGTCGATGTCGATCTTGGGCGCGTCGAAAGTGACGCCCCAGTCGTCGCGCAATTCATCTACTTCCGAAATAACGCGTGCAACGTGCAGCAGCGCTTTCGAAGGAATGCAACCTCGCAATAGACAAGTGCCACCGAGCCGCGATTCGGCTTCAACGATGGTGACTTCCATTCCTTCATCAGCGGCAAGAAAGGCAGCCGCATAACCACCAGGACCACCACCGAGAACGACCAATTCGCTGTGCATCAGTTTCAACCAGTATTTCGTGCTAACAAATCGCGCCAACATTTCGTGGCTGTGGGATAGGCTTACCGCCTGTCATGATTCGAATGATCACCACAAGCGGAAAGCCTATCCCACTGCAGTCTTGCAAGAACAGGATAGTCAACAAGTCCACTGAACACAGACTATCGCGAAAGAAATTCGACGACGATGTTTGCATTCACTGGCAGGCTGATATCGTTGGCAGTCGGCACGCTCAGGACAGTCAATTTCAGACCTTCTGAATCCAGTGCCAGCCAATCGAGCGGCTGCGGCGAATTGTTCGCAATCACGCCGCGATAAAGATTCTTGAGGTTTTCGCGACCCTTGACTTCAACAATGTCACCGGCCCGAAGTTGGTAGCTAGGCGATGTCACCTTAACTCCGTTAACTCGGAAATGGCCGTGGACAATGCCTTGGCGAGCCTGAGGACGAGTCTTTGTAAATCCAGCTCTGCGGACCACATTGTCCAAGCGACGCTCGCACATAACGAGCAAGTCAGAACCCGTATTCCCCTTACCACGTGAAGCCGAATCGAAGTAGCGACGTAGCTGACGTTCGCCGAGCCCGTAGTAATGCTTGATTTTTTGCTTTTCGGCCAACGCGGTTCCGTAGTTACTCGTACGACGACCGCGGGGATGCATCCCAGGCGGTGTCTCCCGTCGCTCCAAAGCGCGAACCGCTCCAGCACTTTCGTAAACCATTACGCTCAAACGACGATTAACGCGGGCCTTAGGACCAGTATAATGTGCCATAACCTAACGAAACTCCAACAAAACAGGGTCTACAGTTGACTCAGCTTCCCTTTCGTCGACTTGCGACGGGCTCAATCCCTAAACAACCGCTCCACCAGAACGGGTGGGTTGAGCCAAATTTCGGATGCGATGAAGCGAGATAGTATCCCGAAATTCGCCCATTGTCACAAGGGCTAATACGCATCGCAGACGATTAGGGCTATTGGGTTTCGCCCCCGAGTTCTGCAGCAAGGCTGGAAGCTAAGCACTCCGCAAAAAACTAGTCCGCTTCCGAACTTGAGTTTTTCTCTTCCGCTTCGCCTGCGGCGGCAACTGCACCAAAGACTTCTGCGTTTATCCCCTTTAGCCTTTTGCGAAAGTCCGAAAAAGATTCACCTACGGAAATGATTCCAACTGGCTCCGCGGCAACACGAAATTGGGTTGGCGTAAGCTCCGCAAAGGGCCTTAGGTAACTTCGTCGAAAATCAGGATCGAGGATATAGGCCGGAACTCCCTTGGGTGGACTGACTGGCAAATCGCCCCGTGCTTCCTTTGCTTCGAATGCATCTCGCATATTTCGATGTGTCTGCCGATGAGTCACAATCTGGGCTTGGATACGATCTTTTTGACTATCGGAGAGTTTGAGCACCTTGGCAAAGAGAGGGTGTGCTAGGTAGGTGTTGTTTTTGACAAACAGCCGCGCAAAGGTTTGCAACTTTGCAGGGGGCACAATTTCATCGATCTTTTCGATAAACACTTCCTCAGCAATCTCCTGTTCCTCCGCGTACGCTTCTAAAGCGATTTTGAGATCTGCTTCGCTATATTCGACCCTTGGCTCCACGCCAATAATTTGTTCCATCCGCGACTCGCTCAGTCCGCCATCCTCCAAGTCACGCAAACGTTCAACAATCGAATATTTGCTATACTTTCTCTTTATTCGATCGAATCTTTCTTGTCGCTCTTGGAACGTAGCATTCACCAACTCAAACTCTTGCTTGGTTAGCAGTTCTCTAGCTTGAGCTTGCACTGCCACCAAAGAGACTCGCCGAAATCATTGGGGAGCGATTGGCTAACGTTACCTTGCCAGTGGAAGACGATAGTAGTCGTTTGGTCGATTTCTAATGCACGACTCTCAAAAGATGCGCCTTCTGCAAATGGATTTTGCATCGCGCGTTTTCTCGGAGCTAGCGTTGGTGAAGGCGCTGTCCGCTCTCTCATCATTTTAGCAATCACTTCCTTCAGTTCATCGGAAGCTGCTTTTCCCGATTGCTCTTGTGAAGTGCAATTCGAAACCAAAGCCGTGCACAGCAATAGCGTACATAAAATTAGCGGTCTCATTTTCAACTCCCTCAAACCAGTGCTCAAAAAGCCCTTATGTCTGCGTAGTTTGTGATATACCCATACATTCAGGCTATATGCAACCGCAACCGAACGCAGTAGAAATGGTCAACCTACCAAACTCCTGCGAATAGGTATCGAAGTCGATTTCCCTTTTCGTTTCCAATCTTATCTGCAAGAGAATCTAGCATTTTCTGCAAGATCCTGTTGGCTTCCTCGCGCGTCGAAAGTAGTTGAAGATCGATATCTTTTATTGCTGATTGGTGCCACCCACCTTCTGGATGCGATCGTAAAAGTCAGAAACAGCCTTGGTTGGTGCCATCGGCTGTCTTGAATTAGGGCTTTAGAGCGAGAGATATGTCTCGCCATTTTTGCTTTGTCTTTGCGATGGTGTTAAGCGTAACCGCTGGTTGGTGCCACCCACCGTCTGGATGCGATTGCGTGGACAGCCTTGGTTGAGGACAGCCCCCTTCCGTATTCAACCTGAAAGCCTGTTCTCCGACAGGAGCGATCTGCTGATCGATGTCCGCACATTGCAGCCCGGGTACGTTGGTGGATGAGAACTGAACGCGAATTTAGTGAAATGCTGATTGGTGCCACCCACCTTCTAGATGCGATTGTAAAAGTCAGTTCTCCCACGGGAGCGATCTGCTGATAGGTGACCGCACATTGCAGCAAGGGTACGTTAGTGGATGAGAACTGAACGCGAATTTAGCGCTGTACGGTCGCGGTTTCGGCTCGCTGCGGCGGGCTAGATGGTGGGTCGGCATTTTGAGCTTTGGAGGTCGAAGCGCCTCCACATGCCGACAGGCCATGAACTGAGGCGAGGCGATGTCCGTTCACCCA
>JBGSOM010000045.1:0-18443 GCA_041739135.1 Pirellulaceae bacterium | reverse complement strand
AGTGCGTGTTGCTATCCATGCGAAGGTCGCTTTTCCCTATGCTAGCAACGCCCCTAGTCCATCTGCCAAACGACTTAAAAGCTGGACGACCTCGAAGCGGGGCGAGGGGAAGTGGCAGGCGAGTTGAGAGAGCTCGGCGGGTTGAGGCGTACGTGAGATGATCGACGCAGGCCCTTCGTAGCTGGACTCGCCAGAGTTCAGGCACGCGCCGGTTGATAGTCTCCGGAGTCTGGCGGATGCGGGTGAGGAGGCGGATAGTCCCGAAGTCTGGCGACTCCGGCTACGGGAAGCGGACTGTTACCGAAGTCTGGCGACTCCGGCTACGGGAAGCGGACTGTTACCGAAGTCTGGCGACTCCGGCTACGGAAGGAGCTGGTGCGGTAGCGGATGATCCCGAAGTCTGGCGACTTCGGCTACGGAGGAGGTGAAGCGGGCCCTCCCCGGAAAGTCTCGCGGGGCTCGCTTTCCGACCCTCCCAAGTGCCTTGGGCGGGTTAAGGGTTGAAGGTTGAAGGTTGAGGCGGGACTTAAACCCGTTGGGGTAAATTAGGTGGGCCGATTTTGTCCCAGGGTAGCTCGCTTCGCTCGCAACCCTGGGCTGTAGTACGGAACGCCGTTGGCGTAGCAGGGGCGAGGGGCTAGTAGCGAGTGGCTAGTAGCTAGTGGCTAGTGGCTAGTGGCTAGTGGCTAGTGGCTAGTGGCTAGTGGCTAGTGGCTAGTGGCTAGTGGCTAGTGGCTAGGGGCTAGGGGCTAGGGGCTAGGGCTAGGGCTAGGGGATGGTTGATGTTGGGTCGTGGAATGCTAACGGCCCACGCGGGTGCGGGGGCCGTTTCGGGAAAATCGTGAGTTACGCTTCGGCTGTCCGCTAGGGTAGCGAGGCGAGCGGTTTGGCGGCGTCGACGGTTTGTGACTGCGTGACGATCTTGTAAGTCAAGTTCGAAGTGACTTTCGTGTCGTCCATGTCAGTGATGAAGGTGAGCAACGATGAACCTTTTGCTTTCATTGGATCCGGCAAGAGCTTCACGACTAGCAGATGCACGGTTTTGGCTTCTGCTGTCGGTTCGAATCGCACTTCCATATCTTCCGAAAGGACATCCGTCACTTTGAAGGGCTTGATGCCGCGCAGCACGAAGCGTTGCTCGGTCAATTCGCCCGCTTTCAGTTCGCCCATTGCCAACTGCACTGGGTTCACTTCCAAATTCGATTGCACCTGGCCCATCACTGCGAGTGGGACTTGTTTCAAGCGAATATCGTTCGTCTGCAGAACCAATTGCGAGTTCAGGGGACCTGCCGGAGCGTCTCCTGTAATTAGCGCAGTAATTTTATATTTAACTTGTCCATTCAGACGGGACACTTCCTGAAACGAAGGTTTCAAAAATGGTTCGGGAGCAGTGATCCCGAGGATCTTCCAATCGTTGCGGCCGGCGTAAGAGAGTTCGACGTCCAACGATTTGCTTTCGCCTTCCGCTAGATTGCCGAAGTTCACCTCACCGGGCAGGAAGACAATGTCGCTGCGAATGTAGCCGCGGACGGTCAATTGCAACTCGGTGAAAAACGGCTTCGTAATCGAGACCGTCAACGTGGCTTGCTTCTGTCCGGTGTGGGTCCCGGTGTTAAAGCGAGCTAGGATGGTGCCGGTTTCTCCCGGGTTGATCACCTGTTTTTCGATGATCGGAGTCGTACACCCACAACTCGCTCGCACGGAGCTGATATGCATCGGTTGTTGATAGACGTTGGTGATTACGAAACGATGTTCAGTTTTGGCTGAACGAGCGACAGTCCCGAAGTCGTGCGAACGTTGAGCGACGGGAATCATTTGGGGGGCTTGCTGTTGCACCGGTGCTTGTGCAAACACTTGCGGTGCCAGCGACGCACTGAGCGCGCAGGTCAATAGGAGCGAACGCATGGACAGTAACTCCACGGAAGATTTGGATCGGACACCTTCCCATACGGGCAAGACGGCGTTCTGCGGGGAGAGTTTGGAGCGGACCCAGCAGACGTGAACTCAGGACGGTGGAGGCGGTTACCTCATTGCTATTTATCTTATGCAGCGGGCTCAAAAAACCAAACAGATCATGCGAATTTCGTTAAGTATTGAGAGCGCGTTTCTAAATTGGATAAGATCAGATAATCGAACAAATGCGGTCGTTCTTGCGCCCGCGGCATAGGTTGCCTAGGAGGAAGGGGCGAGTGGCGAGTGGCGAGGGGGGAATGTAGCGGGACTCGCCGGAGTTCCGTTGCGGGAATGGGGGAGTTGGAGGTGCGGGGAGGACCGAACTCTGGCGAGTCCGGC
The DNA here is from genome assembly GCA_041739135.1 of Pirellulaceae bacterium. GTDB lineage: Bacteria > Planctomycetota > Planctomycetia > Pirellulales > Pirellulaceae > Aureliella. Next base: position 16,151 of record JBGSOM010000045.1, on the reverse strand, counting down.
TACGAAGGAGTTGCAGGTGCGGGGAGGACCGAACTCTGGCGAGTCCGGCTACGAAGGGGATTAGTTGGGCTACGCAGGGGGCGGCTACGAAAGGGTGCAGGTGCGGGGGGAGGGAAACTTGCCTTGTGACGTATTGCATCATCCGCTAATTACTCGCTGGGGAATTTGCGAAGTCGCGCGACTGTGTCGGTTGCACGCTTTGCCTAACCTTCAAAAGTAGCTTGGGAGTTGCAGATGGAGTTGCACATCGCCGACCGCTTGAACCGGAACTTTCGTATCGCGGCAGCCGCATTTCTGCTGGCGTCAGCGGTTCAAACTGACGCGTTTGCACAAGGCATGCAGGGCGGTGGGACGGATCCGAGCGCAGGCAATCCAGCGATTCAAGAGCCGCGATTCCGCGATCGGATGTGGGAAGCGGGCGGTCCGCGACTGAGCGGCGTCAACAACGGCAAACTGGTCGTAGGCATGGAAATCGTTGGCAACGTTGCAGTCAGCCAGCACAAAGTGCTGTCGCATATGCAGACTCGCGTTGACCGCAACTTTGACGAAAAACAGTTGCAAGCCGACCTTCACGAACTGTACCGCACCGAACTGTTCCGCAAAATCACGCCGACGATCCGCGATGTTGAAGGAGGAGTTGTGATTCGGCTGGAAATCCTCGAACAGCCGACGATCACCGAAGTCGTCTTCCATGGCAACCAGCGGCTGGATGATCGCATGCTGAAGAAACACTGCGGCATCGAAGTTGGCGATCCCATCAATCCATTTTCCGTCGATATGGCTCGTCAGCGCCTTGTCGATCTGTATCTCGAACACAGTTTCAATCACGCTGCGGTCACAGTTCGCGAAGGCAACAAAGCCAGCGATCGGCGCGTCTACTTTGAAATCTCCGAAGGCCAACTCGAGCGGATTTCGACGATCCAGTTCGATGGAAACATCATTTTTAGCGACGAAGTGCTGAAGACGAAGATCAAGTCGCGTGACTCGCGGCACGGTCTGACGCGTTACATGTTCAACAAAGCGAACTTGAATCAGATTCAAGAGGACGCCGACCGTCTGACCACTTACTATCGATCGCTCGGTTACTTCCAAGCCAGGATCGATTATCGCATGAACTACAACAACACGGGCGACTTGGTGGATCTGAAGTTCATCGTCGATGAAGGTCCGCAGTTCTTCGTGCGCAACATTTCGATCATCGGCAACAAGTTCTTTCCAACCGACCGGTTGCTAGCGGCGATGACGATGAAGACTGGCGAAGCGTTCAATTTGGGCAAGATGAGTCGCGATCAAAAGATGTTGCGGAATGAGTTTTATGGCCGCAATGGGTTTGTGTTTGTTGATATTCAACCCGAGCCGCGATTCTTGGAAGAGCCTGGTCAATTGGATTTGGTTTACAAAATTACTGAAGGCGATGTTTACCGCGCGGGTGAAATTCATGTACATATCGAAGGCGACGCTAACAATACGCAACACAATGTCGTAACCAACATGATCGGTTTGCGACCGGGAGCGATTATTGATTTGCGAGAGTTAGAGGCATCGGAACGGCGGTTGCGTTTTTCGCAGATTTTCGAGACCAACCCGAGTCAGGGACAAGAACCAACGATCGAAGTCAGAAACCCTGATGCGAACGGGTACTGAGCAGCAGAGGACTCATCCGAGCGTCTAGCATCCAGATATAGATTTCAACAGGGACAGCGAGTCTTGGAAACCAACTCCTACAGCTTCGAAGAACATGCGGCCGTTCTCAACCACGCGGCTCGTTCGACTGCTGCGCTGCGTCTGTTGCGGGTCTGCCTCACAGGCTTGTTGAGCGTCGCAGTGGCAGGTTGCCAGCTCGGCACGCGCCCACCGCTGAACCTTCCACCCGGACTCGGATCGCCGCACAATTCATCGTTCAAGCCAGATACTGGACAGACTCAACAGGCAACTCAAACGTCCGGCACAGCAAACGAGTACACAGCAAATGAGTACACGGCGCGGGTTCGAGGGCAATCCGGCGAGGGCTGGAACGGCACATTCGGCGGCGACCCATCCAATCGCCCCATGCAACCCACCGTAGCACCCAACAACCGCTACACCGGCCAAGGTACGTTGCTGTCACGCGACAATCCGTCGTACTACGCACCGCAAACTTCGCAGCAAACTGCGCAGCCACAGAACGCTCAGCAATACTTTGCTCAGCAACCAGCACCTCAACAGACTGTACTGCAGCAAACTGTACTGCAGCAAACTGTAACGCAGCAAACGCAGCAGCCAACCGCTCAACAGCCATTCAATTCGAAACCAAGCGGAACGCTGGTTTCGAGCCCGTATCAAGTCCAGCAGCCTCAGATCGGTGCTCCGCAATCACCTGCCTTTCAACAGCCAACTTATCAACAGCCAACTTATCAGCAACAACAACCAACTTACCAACAACAACCAACTTATCAGCAACCGGCTCCGGCGCCGTCGGACCCGTACGCTTCCAGCCCTTCGTACAATCAATTCAATCAAGGTAACTATCCGGGCGCGGTGACTCCACCGGTAGGTTATGGAGCGCCGGGGAGTTATCAAACGCCTGGTCAGTACGACTACAACGCTGCCGTCGCGCCGGGCACTACCGGTTACGCTACGACACCGGAAGCGACCGTTGCGCCAGGCGTCTACCTGGACCCGAACGATCCCAATTCGATGATCGCAACGCAACCCTTCACACCTTATCAACCGCGCGAGCGGATCGCTCCGATCGACGTCTATGTTCAAGAGGCTCGTACCGGTCGCATCATGATCGGTGGTTCGGTCAACAGCGACTTGGGGTTGAGTGGTCAGTTGACGATCGATGAACGCAATTTCGATATCACTCGCGTTCCAAGCAGTTGGGATGACTTGTGGAGTGGTCGAGCGTTTCGAGGACGCGGTCAAAACTTCCGTGCTGAGTTGATGCCGGGTACGAATGTGCAACGTTACACGGTGAACTGGTCGGAGCGAAACTTCCTGGACACGCCGTATAGCCTTTCCGTGGGCGGATTCCTGTACACACGCCAGTTCCGCGACTGGACCGAACAACGGCTCGGTGGCCGCGTGGCGCTGGGTTATGAAATCACGAAGGACTTGTCGATCAGTACTGAGTTGCGGATGGAAGACGTCAAACTGTTCGATCCTCGCAAGCTGGGCGTCGAGCAGCTTGATCGTGCGCTCGGTAGCAACGATTTGTACACCGGCCGCATCCGCTTAGCTCACGATACGCGCGACAGTCCGTTCATGTCGACCGAGGGTCATCTGCTGGAGTTGATCTATGACCAAGTGTTCGGCGAGTATGATTACCCTCGCGGCTTAGTGAATTACAACCGCTATTTCTTGGTTCGTGAGCGTCCCGATCAAACCGGTCGGCACACGTTGGCGAGTACCTGGAAGCTAGGTTTCTCGGGTTCGGACACGCCGATCTTCGAAAACTTCTTCGCAGGTGGTTACAGCACGTTGCGCGGTTTCCGATTCCGCGGTGCGAGTCCGAAGGTGAATGACGTGCAGATCGGTGGCCAATTCATGTTCCTGGGCAGTCTAGAGTATGTGTTCCCGCTGACCGCCGACGAAATGTTGCGTGGTGTTGCGTTCGTCGATTACGGTACGATCGAGCAGGACTTTACGATCAAGAGTGAGAACATTCGCGTCGCCCCGGGTTTCGGTTTGCGAGTCGCTATTCCGGCGCTCGGTCCCGCTCCGTTGGCATTCGATTTCGCTTACCCAGTTACCAAAGCTGATGGTGACGAAACACAAGTCTTTAGCTTCTTCATGGGCTTCACTAGGTAACGAGTTGCCTAGCGAGGAGTTTGTGTCGTGCAAATTCCAACGAACTTTTCAGCCGCTCAAGCGGCGAGTATCGCGTCATCGGTTTCCAGTCGCGATAAGTCTGCCGTCGCCACCAACACCGCGGGCTCAAACGCCGCGCAGTTGGTCGCTCAGTTAGAGAAGTCGGATGCGTCGAACCCCGACCGCGACGCTCAAGGCCAAGGCGATGGACTGGGCGAGCATGCGCGGCGCGACAAGGATGAGAACGAAGTTGCGTCGGCATTACAAGTGGTTGCACCGGAGGACGCTGTAGGCGATCCGTCAGTTGGTCTGTCGACCGAGTCGCCAGACGATCCGCTTGATTTGATTTGTTAGGGTTTCGTAGCCGGAGTCGCCAGACTTCGGGGATGGGTGGGAATGCACCCGAACTCTGGCGAGTCCGGCTACGCTGATCATGCACCCGAACTCTGGCGAGTCCGGCTACGGTGGTGATGTAACCGAACTCTGGCGAGTCCGGCTACGATTCAGATTGTTGCGTTTCGCTACAAGATCGCTTAGTTAACTGGGAATCCGCGGAAGCGGAGCAGAGCGGAGATGTCGACGTCGCGGCCTCGGAAGGCTCGGAAGCCGTCGGCGGGATCGATCGTGTTGCCGACTGACATCACGTTGTCATGCAGACTCTGCGCCGTTTTCGGATCGTAGAAACTGCCCGCTTCCTTGAACACTTCGGCTGCGTCGGCGGTCAAGGTGTCGGACCACAGGTAACTGTAGTAACCGGCTGAGTAGCCATCGTCAGCAAAGATGTGCGAGAAATGCGGAGTGCGGTGACGCATGACGATCTCGCGCGGCATGCCGAGCGCGGCGAGTGTGTCGCGTTCGAAGGCATCGGGATCGATCTTGGTATCGCCAGCCAAATGCAGTTTCATGTCGATCAACGCACTCGCCAAGTACTCGACAGTGGCGAAGCCTTGGTTGAACGTGGCGGCCTTCTCGATCTTGTCGAGCAGCGCTTTGGGCAGCGGCTCGCCCGTTTCGTAATGAACCGCAAACTTGCTGAGCACTTCCGGAGTCGTCAGCCAATGCTCGTTCAACTGCGAAGGAAACTCGACGTAGTCACGCGCGACGTTCGTTCCCGACTGCGAAGGATACTTCACTTTCGAGCACAGCCCATGCAATGCGTGACCGAATTCGTGGAACAGCGTGTCTGCGTCGTCCCACGAAATGAGTACGGGCTTGCCCTCTTCGGATTTGACGAAGTTCGAATTGTTCGAAACGATCGTGGTCACCGGTTCGGTCATATTCTCTTGTTCGCGATACGCATTCATCCACGCTCCGGAACGTTTGCCGGTGCGCGCGTAAGGATCGAAGTACCACAGCCCCACGTGACCACCGGCTTTATCGAGCACTTCCCAAACGCGGACGTCGGGATGGTAGACCGGCAGATCGTTGACTTGCTTGAACTGGAAACCGTACAGCTCGCCAGCGGCCCACATCATGCCTTCGCGGAGTTTTTCCATCTGCATGTAAGGTTTGACTTCGTTGAAATCGAGAGCGTACTTCGCTGCGCGTACTTTCTCGGCGTAGAAACGATAGTCCCAAGGTTCGATCGTGATCTTCGCACCTTCGGCGTCAGCGATCTTCTGCATGTCAGCCACTTCTTCGCGCACTCGCGCGACCGCTTTCGGCCACACTTTTAACATCAGATCCATCGCAGCTTGCGGAGTCTTTGCCATCTGGCGTTCGAGTCGCCAGTGAGCGTGCGTTTCGTAGCCGAGCATCTTCGCGCGGACCGCTCGCAGCTTCAGAATCTCAGCGATCAAGCCGTTGTTGTCATGCGCATCTCCATTGTCACCGCGGCTGTAGTAGGTCTTCCAAACTTTCTCGCGCAGAGCTCGGTTGGTGGCGTACGACAGCACAGGTTCCATCGATGAACGCGTGTTCGTGATCGCCCACTTTGCCGGTTGCTTCAAGTCCTTGGCAGCGCCAGCCATCGCCGACACGACGCTTTCGGGCAAACCGGCCAACTCCGTTTTGTCTTCGATCCACGTCACCAGATTTTCATCCGCCAAAACATTTTGACTGAAGTCCGTGAAGAGGCTGGCCAAGCGTGTGTTGATCTTCGACAGTCGTTCCTTGTCCTCCGCGCTCAGCTTCGCGCCTTGACGAACGAACTGCTTGTAAGTCTCTTCCGCCAAGCGTTGATCGACTGGGTTCAACTGTTTGTACTCAGGACTTTGATAGACCGCTTCGATGCGCGCGAACAACGTTGGATTCTGAATGATCTTGTCGTCGTGCTCGGAAAGCTTCGGCATCACGGTGCGTTCGATGTCGGGAATCGGGCCGACGTTTAGATTCGAAGTGTAGACGCCGAAGAGCGTGTTCAGCCGGTCGAGGGTGCGTCCAGCCGTTTCGAGTGCGACGATTGTGTTCGCAAAAGTTGCTGGTTCGGAGTTCGTAGCGATCTTCTCGATGTCAGCCTGAGCTTCAGCGATCGCGACATCAAAGGCAGCCACAAATTCTTCTTCGCGGACCAAGTGCCAAGGCGGAACGCCTCCGTACGGGCCACGCCATGGAGCAAGCATTTCAGCAGCGGGCATTGTTTTCTTCTCGCCTTTTTCCTGGGAGCAAACGAAATCGGTCGCGCCGCACATCAGCAGCGTGACGGAAGCAATCGCAGTTTTAAGTGTTCGGCTTTTGAGCATCGCGCGGAAACCCCACAAAATTTCTATGAAACCATTCACGCAACGAGTCGATGAGTTTTGGACTCGCCACAACATGACTGACGTATTTACAGCGTGCAATGAGAAGTCCCAAGCATAACCTCCGCTCGAACCCGCGCGAACAACTGCGAAGCGCCGCCCGCCCCATTTTGACCGACCCGGGAACTGTCTGAGGCGCTCCGTAATACGGCGGCAACGATTACAATGACCGGTCCGAAACTGGCCCTCGGTCGGTGAATTCGCGTCGGAAAACTAGAGTCAGGACGAACGTACGAGTTATGAGAAAATATTCGGTCGGAATCGATTTAGGCACAACGAACAGCGTCGTGGCGTTGGCCGACTTGGAAGCCGAGCAGCCCTCGATTGCGCTGCTGCCGCTGGAACAAATCACTGCACCGAACCAAGTCGAGTCGCTGCCGAGTCTGGCGAGCTTTGTGTATCTGCAGACCGAACCTGAGCAGCAATCCGGTGCGCTGGCGATTCCGGGTCGCGATCCGGTGGCGCCAGTTGTGGGCGAGTACGCGCGGCGAATTTCAGCAGAGCAGCCCGAGCGTTCGATTGCGGCCGCGAAGAGCTGGTTGTGCCACAGCAAAGTGGATCGCCACGCGCCGCTGTTGCCGTGGGGCGCGCCGGATGATTTTCTAAAGATGTCGCCTGTCGCTGCCACGCAATTGATTCTTCAGCAGTTGGTGGCGAGCTGGCAACACAGTTATCCGGATCATCCGATCGGCGAGCAACTGGTGACGTTGACTGTGCCCGCGTCGTTCGACATGGCGGCTCGCGAACTGACCCGCGAAGCGGCTTTGCAAGCGGGTCTGCCTGAAGATTTCATTCTGCTCGAAGAACCACAAGCCGCTGTCTACCATTGGTTGGAGAAGACTGGTGACCGTTGGCGGCGAGCGATGCAGGAAGGCGATAGTTTGCTGGTGTGTGATGTCGGTGGTGGGACGACCGATTTAACGTTGCTGCGAGCGGAGCAGGAAGCGGGCGAATTGGTGCTACGGCGTCTGGCGGTCGGTGATCATCTGTTGGTCGGCGGCGACAACATGGATTTGGCGCTCGCACATTATGCAGCCAGCAAATTTCGCGAGAAGGGATTGAAGCTGAACGCATGGCAATCCGTTTCGCTGTGGCACGCATGTCGCAAAGCTAAAGAGTCGCTGCTCGCGCCGACTGGCAAGGATCGCGAATCGATCTCGGTGCTCGGCCGCGGTTCGAAGTTGATCGCCGGCACCGTTTCGATCGAAGTCGAACGTGACGTGGTTCAACAGTTGTTGGTCGATGGCTTCTTTCCGCAATGCAACGCCGCCGCCGTTCCGCAACGTGATCCCAGTTCGGGTTTTCAAGAGATCGGTCTGCCGTTCGAATCCGATTCAGCGATCACGCGGCACATCGCGCACTTCGTGACAGCGAATACGGATGATAAAGCAAGCGATAAAGCGGCGACAAAACAAGCGAAAGCTACAGCGGCTGGGAGTGAACCGCGTTTGCATCTGCTGCTGAACGGCGGCGTGTTCAAAGCCCCGGCGCTTCGTGAACGATTGCAAACGGTGTTGGGAAGTTGGTCGAGCGATGGCCGCGCGCCCGATTCGCTGGGCGGCCCAGAAGATCTTGATCATGCGGTGGCGCGCGGAGCGGCCTACTACGGCTGGACGAAAGAGCACGGCGGTATGCGCATCCGCGGCGGAACGGCACGCAGTTACTACGTGGGCATCGAGTCAGCGGGTTTAGCGATTCCCGGTATGCCGCGACCGCTGCAAGCCGTCTGTGTTGTGCCGTTCGGAATGGAAGAGGGTAGCGATGCGGATGTTCCAGGCCGCGAAGTTGGTTTGGTTGTCGGCCGCGAAGTGCAGTTCCGCTTCTTCGCTTCCGCCGTTCGCAAAGAAGATCGCCCCGGCACGGTGCTGCGCGATTGGGATGACGATGAGTTGGTTGAGACCGCGCCGATGCAATTAACTTTGCCAGCCGACGATGCGCCGGTCGACGATGCACCAGCCGATATTACGCGAGCCGATGATGCGTCACGTAATGATGCGTCCGGAAACAATAGGCCGAACAAAGGTTTTGTGCCAGTGCGCTTTCACAGCAAGATCAATGAGCTGGGTGTGTTCGAGTTGTGGTGTAACAGCGTACGCAACGATCAGAGTTGGAAGCTGGAGTTTAACGTGCGCGAGGATGCGCTCAGCGAAGATGCTGGAGCGGCGAAAGCGTGAGCAACGATTCAGCCGCGAATGCATTTGAGCAGCAGGTAAGTCGCTTTATCGTTGGTATCGATCTCGGTACGACGAATAGCGCGGTCGCGTTCGTCGACACTCAAGCGGCTCGCCCTAAAGTGGAATCGTTTCGAGTTGAGCAGTGGGTGGATTTCGGGACGCGTGAAGCTCGCGAGTTACTGCCTTCGTTTCATTATCAACCCACTGCACCGGAGATTGAGAGTCTTTCCAAGGTTGTCGGCGGGCGTGACAGAGCAGCCAGCACTTCAGCATCCGGCGCATCTGTTGTCGGTTCGTTGGCTCGTGATCGCGGTCTGCAGTTGCCGGGGCGGCAGATCTCGTCAGCGAAAAGCTGGTTGTGCCACGACGGCGTGAACCGCCGAGCTCCGATACTGCCTTGGCAAAGCGATGATGACGTCGAGAAACTCTCACCGGTCGAAGCCAGTTCGTGCTACTTGGCTCACATTCGCGCGTGCTGGGACCAGCAGCACTCGGCGCACCCGCTAGCCGATCAAGACGTTGTGCTGACGTTGCCAGCTTCGTTCGATCAAGTCGCTAGGCAATTGACTGTCGAAGCGGCCGCGATGGCCGGATTGCCGCGCGTGCTGTTAATCGAAGAACCTCAAGCCGCCTTCTATGCGTGGTTGAACTTACATCACAACGGCTGGGAGAAAATTGTTACCGCGGGCCAGACGATTTTGGTCTGCGACATCGGTGGCGGCACAACTGACTTTACTTTGATTCGCGTGCGCGCGGCGCATGAAAGTGCGGATGCGCAAGCCGCGAACACGTTGCTCGATCGCGACGCTCAAACGCTGTCTCTGCATCGCGTCGCCGTCGGACAGCACTTGATTCTCGGCGGCGACAATTTGGATTTAGCGCTGGCAAAGTTCGCAGAGCGCAAATTGGCGGTCGGTAAACGGTTGCCACCTCGCGCCTGGGATGCTCTGCGTCAAGCGTGCCGAGTGACCAAGGAAACACTGCTGGACAAGTCGGCGCCGCCGCACTACACGATCCATCTGCCGGGAACCGGTTCGCGATTGGTCGGTAGCGGTTCGCAAGTTGAAATCACAGCGGAAGAAGTGCAAGCGGTGATTCTGGATGGATTCTTCCCAGCGTGTTCGTTGACCGATCGGCCGCTGGTTCAGCAAACTGGATTTCAAGAGTTTGGTTTGCCGTTCGCGAACGATCCCGCAATTACCAAGCACCTCGCATCGTTTCTGTGGGATCATCGACGCGATGGCCGCTCGGACGCTGAGCTCGAGTCGCTGTCGGATGTCGAGTTAGCGAAGCCGGATTGGATTTTGTTCAACGGCGGTGTGCTTGAATCGTCGCAAATCAAACAGCGGATCGAGGATTCGATTGCGAAGTGGTTTGCAGGTGCAGGTCCAAGTACGATTGCGGCCGATTGGCGAGTCGGTGTGCTGGACGGTGATCGGTTGGATGTGGCTGTGTCGCGCGGTGCAGCTTACTTTGGTCAAGTGCGGCGCGGTGAAGGCGTGCGGATCGAAGCGAAGCTGGCGCGATCTTATTACGTTATCGTGTCCCACGATCCGCCGCGCGGTGTGTGTGTCATTCCTGGTTCAGCCAGTCCCGGCGACCAATTTCGCTTGGACGCAATGCCGTTCGAACTGACCGTTGGTCAACCAGTGCAATTTCCAATTGCTTACTCGAGCACGCGGTTGGCGGATCGCGTTAGTGAATGCTATGACATCGACGCGCAGAACTTCGTTCACTTGCCGCCGATTCGAACGGTGCTGGAGTTGCCTGGCAAGCGTCGGCAAGAGCGCTTGCCGGTTGTATTGGAAACGGAGCTGAGCCAGATCGGTACGTTGCAGTTGTGGTGCGTCGCAAGCAATTCGCAACAGCGATGGAAGCTTGAGTTCGATGTGCGCGCGAGTACCGAAACGGATCGTTCAGCCAGTGAGTCGATGGCGGCACAAAGTGGTACGGTCGATCTGTCGGTTCAGCAAGCCGCCCGTTCTACGATCGAATCTTGTTTCGGTCCCGGCGGAACGCTCAAACCTTCACAGTTGATGCAAGCGCTCTCGGAACGATTGGAGAAAAGTCGTCAAGCGTGGCCGCCCAGTTTGCTGCGATCGATGTGGCAAGACTTAATCGACTTCGAAGCGGGGCGATCTCGCAGTGCCGACCATGAATCGCGTTGGTTGAATCTGTTGGGTTATGTGTTGCGACCAGGTTACGGTTTGGCGGCTGATGATTGGCGAGTTGCGCAGACGTGGCGTTTGGTCTACGGTCGGCTTGCGTTTGGAACCCCGAGTTCACGCAGCGAATCGTTGATTCTATGGCGGCGACTGGCGGGCGGTTTTACAGCGGGTCAGCAGTTAGCGGTGTACCAACAAGTTGCCGGTCCGCTGCGCGGTTTGCTCGATCCTGTTCGTCGCGCGAAAGGTGGTTCAACCGTCGCTCCGAACGAGTTGGCTGAGTTGCTGCGTTTGGTCGGTTCGTTGGAGTTGTTGCCGAATAGCGAAAAATCGCAGCTTGGTCGTTGGTTGCTCGAATTGCAGAAGGTGAAGAAGTGGTCCTTCAGCACGTCGGCAATTTTCTGGACGCTCGGACGACTCGGCAGCCGTGTGCCAACTTACGGGCCGCTGAACGCCGTCGTCGATACCGCAGAAGTCGAACAGTGGCTCGAGCAATTACTGCTCAGAACAGCCACGGATCACGAGTCTGCCTATCAGTTGGCGTTACTGCAATGCGCGCGGATGGTCAACGATCGCTATCGCGACGTCGACAACGAACTTCGCCAGCGCGTGCTCCAGCGGCTTGAACAAATGGCTGCACCGGAGCACTACCTAACCTTGGTTCGCTCCGGCGGACAACTCGCCGCCGAAGAAGCCAATCAGATCCTAGGCGAAGCCCTTCCGCTCGGACTGACCCTGTAATCTAAACCCAGTCGTCGATTGCTCCGCAATCGAAACGGCAATGAACGCTACGTTTGCGGAGCAAACGGCGACTGATCGCAAACGACGACTGATTGCAAACGGCGTCTCGCGTTACTTCAACACCACACCCAAACCCGGCTTGGTTGGCAATTCACAACGACCTAGATTCCATTCAAGTCCCGAAGCGATATCTTCGGCGAGCAACAGCGCGCCATCAAGATCTGCAAAATCGAGCAGCGGCAACAAGTGAACTCCGGGTGCGATTCCGATGCTAGATTCGGTCATGCAACCAACCATCACTTTCAAACCGTTTTGCTTCGCGCGAGCAATCATGCGCCGAGCCGGTGTAAGGCCGCCGCACTTAACCAGCTTGATATTGATCGCATCGTAACAGTCGATGCAGGCGTTCACATCCGCTTCCACTTGGCAGCTTTCATCAGCCATCAGCGGAATCGGTGACCGACCCTTCAACTGCTTCATTTCCGCGTACGATTCAGCGACCAGCGGTTGTTCGATCAGTTCGACGTTCAACTCCGCCAATTCGGCCGCCCACTCGAGCACACGCTCCGCTTTCCAAGCACAATTGGCATCGACACGAAACGTTGCGTCCGTCTCTTTGCGCAGAGTCTTCACCAGATCGATGCCACCGCTCGCGTCGAGTTTGATTTTGTAAACTGGCCAGCCCGGTTTGGCTTGCATCTTGCGAACCATCGTCTCCGGTGTGTCGAGTCCGATTGTGTAGCACGTCGGAGGATAGCCATCAGCCGGGTTCAAGCCCCACAATTTCCATAACGGAAGATTGTGCATTTGAGCGTAGATGTCCCACACGGCGCAATCGAAAGCGCATTGTGCAAATCGGTCGGAAGAAAGTTGCGGATCCAGTTCGCTCCACAATTCGGCTGGGTTGTCGAGTTTGTACGAAACAACTTGATCAGCGATGCCGTTCAGTGCAGCGGACATCGACTCGAACGTGATGCCGTAGTAATCGTTCGTTGTCGCTTCGCCGTATCCGATCAAACCGTCATGTTCAACGCGTACGATCAAAGTCGGCTGAACGGTGGTCGTTCCGCGTGCGATTGTGAACGGATCCCGCAGCGGCAATTGATACTCAAAGCACTCGATCTTCACGGTTTACCTTTGCAATGGGTGATATGGAAAAAATAACGCTTGTTGTGATGGTGTTGCTTTATCAGCCGCTGGTCTGGCTCTCGTTCCCAGGCTCCGCCTGGTAACGCACTGCATCAGAGGCTCCGCCTCAACAATTTCATCAGGCGGAGCCTGCAAGGCAGTGGGTTCCCAGGCGGAGCAGAGCCTGGGAACCAGTTGCTCTGTCGTTGTGATTTATTTGCGAGGAGCGTTTGCGCGTTCGAGCGCTTCAACTCGTTTGCGAAGATCGCGCAGGTCGAGTGCGAGACGAACAGCGAGCCCGCGGAGCTCTTTCTCGCTGATCTGGTCAACGATATCGCGAATCGGTGCTCCCTCTTCTTCCATGCGCGCCAGCGGATTTGGTAACGCTTGCAGCGCCTTCAGTTCCTTCTCGCACTCCGCGATACGGCGTTGCACTTCAGCAAGTTTTGGGTGATTCGGACCCATCACCGCTTCTGACTCGCGCAGGCGGCCGAGCTCTTGCTCGAGATGCGAATCGCGGTCCGCCAAATACGCTTCCGCCGGCAAGATACCTTGGCGACTGGCCGTGCGCGTCTGAGCCATGCTGATACTGACGAACGCAGTTACACTGACGCTGCAAAGAATAAGAAAGCTGATCGCAAATTTTCGAGCCACGATGTTCACCTGTCGTAGATACAACGCTTCGTATCAAAACTCACAGGTCGTATTGTACCGACTTCGCGATTTCTGGAAGTCGTCGAGCGGCATGGACTTCGCTCGTTATTTGGCTGGTTTCGTCGCAGCGACCAACCACTCGCGATTGAACGGCTGCGACGGCTTGCTGTTCGTGGTCTTCACCGCGTCGCGTTTGCCTGCATAACGGATCAAGCAGGTGTTGATCTGCCCCGCGTTGACTTCACACAGCACTCGATTAACGAGCACGAGCGGATCGTCTCCAGCGGGCACTTCCATTTCGAAGTAAAGCCAAATCCAAGTGGTTTGAAGTTCCTTGCCCACGAACTTGATCGGCTGTTTCGGCGGCGCGGGAACTTCGCGCACGATGTCCGTCGAAGCGGCTTTGTCTTTGGTTTCAGCTTGCGCAGTGGCAAGATAAAAGTTGTTCGACAGATAGCGAGTCGCCAAGTCGTCGACTTGCGGATCCTTTTCGATATCCAGTTTCTTGCCAGCTAGCTTCGCGAGAGCTCTCTCAAAGTCGCTCGATTGGCACTTCAAACCGATTTCTAAGCGCTTCGTGGCTGGATTGAATTCGATCTCGGCAGTGCTAATGTGGAACGGATGAACGACCGCTTCAGCAACAGTCGATGTTGCGAAACAAACCATTACGCTCAAGCAAGATAGGCTGCAGGATAACCAGCGACTGGAACGCGTTCCGAACATAAACCCACTTTCGGCAATTGAGCGAAGCATGTGTTTCACTGCTCGATTCTAGATTACCGTTTGCTCAATCGCTATCGTAGTGCTGGACTCGCGGCTTATTTTGGACAATCTGCCGCGCGGACGGAATGAATGGGAAAGAAAATTGTAAGATAAAAATGTAAATCGGGTGCAGAGCAAGCTGCGAGTGACCTTCTTCACCCTCCACAAACGCAGTTTGGGGAGGGTCAGCCCGCGACAGCGTGGCTGGGGAGGGGCGTTAGTATAAGGCCGATTGACCGCAAGTTTTAAGACTGTTCGCCCGGCAAGGTGGCCCTCCCCGGCAATCTCGCTGAACGCTCGATTGCCGACCCTCCCGGTCGCTGCGCTGGGAGGGTGAAGTTAGGACAAAGCTGATTGTTACTAATGGCCGATTGTTACGAATGTAGGAGTGAGCGCGTGCCGGTTCGAAATATCCAGATCCTGTTGCTGGTCATGTTCGTCAGTGTGGCGTGTTGCGTTCAAGCGGACCGTCTGAAGTACGCGGGCAAAATCGGTTACGCAATCGGCTTGATCGAGCAGAACTATGTCGAACCGGTCGATCCGCGCGATCTGTACGTGGCTGCGATGGAAGGCATTGTTTCGCGGCTGGATGAGAATTCCAACTTTATACCGCCGCAAAAGTATCAGGAGTTTCAGGAAGCGATCGAACAGCGGTTTGGTGGCATCGGTATCGTGATCGAAGGACCGCCTGCTGTGAATCGACTGACTGTGGTCACACCGATTCTCGGTTCGCCGGCTTTTCGAGCTGGTATGCAGCCGGGCGACGTGGTCCTCGAAATCAATGGCGAATCGACTGAGGGAATAGCCGCAACGGATGCCACGCTGAAGATGCGCGGTGAGATCGGCCAATCGGTTGCGCTGAAAGTGAAGCACCTGAATTCCCACGAGCCCGAATTGCTGACGATGGTCCGCGCCGACGTTCCCGTTGACTCTGTTTTCGGTGACCGCGTTCAAGCCGATTCGACGTGGAGTTATTTCTTGGAAGAAGATTCGCGGATCGCTTACATCCGAGTCTCGTTGTTTGGTGAGCGAACAACAGAAGAGTTTCGCGCAGCGATTGAGGCGGTCAAGGATCGTGCGAAAGCGTTAGTGATCGATCTGCGTTACAACCCCGGCGGCATTCTGACTTCAGCTGTTGATATGTGTGATATGTTCCTCGATCGCGGAGTAATCGTCAGCACGCGCGGTCGCGACGGCCAAACGGGCAGCGATCGCACAGCAGATTCGGATGTGTTGTTTCCGCAGGGCATTCCAGTGGTCGTGTTGATCAACGGTGATTCAGCGAGTGCGAGCGAGATTATGGCCGCGTGTTTGAAAGATGCCGGTCGCGCGATGCTAGCCGGGCAGCGTTCGTATGGCAAAGGAACTGTGCAGCAAGTCTTCGATCTGCTCGACAATCAAACAGCGATCAAAGTTACGACCGCCAAGTTTTATCGTCCGAACGGCAAGAACATTCATCGCTCAGCCGACGCGAAAGAGTCGGACGAATGGGGCGTTGCTCCCGACGATGAACTGGCGCTCGAGCTCACTCCGCTTCAAGAATTGTATCTGCAGAAGCGCTGGAATTCGCTCGGCGATCCGCGACTCAGTTCCGCGTCTGAGAAACCACCTGCACCAAACTGCGCCGGTGATCCGCAACTGAGAAAAGTCCTCCAGCACCTTCAAGCCACTCTGCTCGAATAATTGTACCCTCACCAGCCTATTTCCGTAGCCGGAGTCGCCAGACTTCGGGGTGGTACTGCTTCCGTAGCCGGAGTCGCCAGACTTCGGGGGCGCGCTACTCCGAAGGAGTTTCGTCGTTTAGCCCAGGGTTGCGAGCGCAGCGAAGCTACCCTGGGTTGGATCATATCAAACGTTTTACCCCAACGGGCAACGCTGTGAAGCATTTTCATTGAAGGAAATGCGGCGATTTCGGCCCAAAGGGCCATTCGATTGCCCAGCCTGGGCCAACGGCCCAGGAAGAGTCAACATGATGCCAGCAAAGGCCTGAAGGGCCG
>JBGSOM010000030.1:0-14671 GCA_041739135.1 Pirellulaceae bacterium | reverse complement strand
TCTCGCTGAAAGACTCAGTTAAACTGCTGTTGGTTGCCATCCTTGGCACCTCCTGATTATTTGCGTGTATCGATCATCAAAAAAGTAGCATAGCAGTTCCGTCGATACAACGCGCTACTAATTTATTGGCCGTTCCTAAGTCGTTTTCGTGGTTTCGACGCTGAGTCTCATTGGAAAGAATCTCAACTGCTTCCTTGTATTCTTGTACTCGAAAGTGTGCCCAGCCCATGGCTTGCGCACTTCGTGCTTCTGAAGGAAACCTGTCTAACGCTCGTACAGCAAGCACTTTCATCATTTTTGGACGTTTGCATAAAAGCGGTGATGAGGCCATGGTCATCGCGAGATCGGCGCACGCTTCGGGGAAGCTGTCAGAATTTATTAGTTCATCAGCCAGCGCATCGACAAGTAAAGACTTGGCCTCGATTGAAGCCAGTTGTGTAGCCGTGTCTAAAGACTTACTTAACATGTATTTGTCGGCAGCAGGGCCGCGTCGATCGACTGCGTCAATCAGCTCAAAGGTGGGTCGGCCCGTTTCAATAGCGGCTTGAGCCCACCGGACTGCACCAAGCATTGCACGATTTCGCGATGCTTCTCTTCGCTGGCGATAGTCACTAACAAGTTTCTCACGAGCTTCCTCACTTAGGCTCGCATCCAAGTTCACTGCAGCACCACAAAAATCGAGAAAGCTCGATTCGACTAACGGAGAATAAGAACTCCCTGAATAAGTCGTCGTCAGCAGCTTACCATTCCCCATTTCCTCAGCAATTTGCCATGCAGTGTCATTCTGGAGATTTCCCTCCAAAGTCTTAGCGGCATCTTCATATTCTCCGCTTTCCAGCTTCGCTTTTGCTAATTGGTGAATGAGAATACGATTAATGCTGTTAATCTCAGCAGTCCCTGGAAAGTCTTTACTCGCAGTTTGTGCGATTGCCAACGCGTGGTTAGCAATACTCTTGAAAAGTTCGAGATTCTTTTCTTTTTGCGCATTACCAACTTGCCCTAAGAGAAATTTCAAGAACGACATGCGCACGTCAACGTTATCGGGAAACTTCGTCACAAGCGATTGATGAAGATCTGATGCACGCATCGAATATTCTTGAGCTCTGTCCGGATCGCCGCTATCCCAAGCGTCCCTTGCTATCGAAACGAGCGCCTGTGTTAGTTTCATTTGGTAATGCAGCACGTCTGGGAAACGCTTCGCTAGCGATTCGACCAGTGACAAACGTTGGGTATCGTATTCTTGGGCTGCTTGCAGTTCTTTAAGGCGTTTGCAAACAACACTCAAGTTTTGCAAGGTCGTCAGCTGTCCACTCTCGTATCGTACGTCGTCAGGATGAGCGTTTCTCAACTCTTTCATTAACGAAATACTTCGTTGCAACGCTCTCTTGCACTCTTCGTTCTGCCTCCCCCACCACAGATACATCGTGCCAATGGTGGAGTAACGTTGCGCCAAGTCCTTCTTCAATTCTTCGTCGTTGGGAAACTCCGCAGCAAGTCGCTCAAACTCGCGAATGCAGATGTCCGCAGCGTGACCTGTCTGCTCAATACGGCTTCTAATCGAAGTCGCGACTGCGACTAAGTTTCCCATCGCATTTCCAAACTGGCGATGAAGATCACGCGTTAACAAATGCTCGGACTCGATATTCGTCAACATGTTGTACGCCTCGTCTGAAGAAACCAAAACGTCTTCGCTTTGTCCGGATGCCTTCTGATAAAATGCCAACGATATCCATGCTTCGGCAAGGTCGAGTTGGCATTGAATATCGTTTTTGTTGTTTGCAAAGCGGGTTTTAGCAATAGCCACTGCTCGTATGGTCGCTTTCGATTCCTCTTCGCTATTGCCAATTTTTCTGTAGATGCTAGCCACGCGCTTATAGGCCTTGAACTCATCTGAAGACATTTGGCCATCTTCGCTCGCCCCGGCCAATTGTTGATAGGTCGCGAGGGCCTTTTCCAAGAATTCCTTTTGCAAATTGGTGAGTCCCTCTTCCTGAGCTAGCCATTTCTCGGCGACTTGCGTATACATATCGTCGACCGCTTGCTCCGCGAATTGCAAGCGACTTTCTGCAGTTGCGCGGGCTTCCTTCGTATTCTCAAGCTCGAATGCGAGTGCCTGCTCTGCATCCTGGGCGCGATACATCTGCCATACTGCAACAGATAACCCCGCGAGCAATGCTAACACGGCTACGGAGGCCGCAGTCACTAGGCTACGATGTTTTCGAATGGCTTTACTAAGGCTGTAGCTCCACGATGGCGGGCAAGCTTCGACGCGCTCGTTCCGAAGGTATCTTCCAACGTCCGCCGCGAATGCGCTGGCAGACTCGTAGCGACGATCGCGTTTTTTCTCGAGCGCTTTCATTACAATCCAGTCGAGTTCTCCGGATAGAGACTGGCTCAGCTTTCGAGGATCAACACTCCGGCGACCAGCAACAGTAGACGAATTATTTGCTTTTAAAGTACTGACACGTTGGCTGGGTCGCGGCGGATCGACTTCGCGGATCAAACGTCGCATTTCCTCAAGGCCCGACTTCTTTAAGGTCTCCTTATCGAAAGGCGTAGAACCAGTGAGCAGTTCGTAGAGCAGGACCCCCAGTGAATAGACATCGCTGCGTGTATCGACGTCACGAGCGCTGAACTGAGCTTGTTCGGGACTCATGTACAGCGGCGTTCCAACAATTTGGCCGTAAGCGGTATAGATGGAGTGCTCTGTGAGCGGCTGACTGAGTGCTTTCGAAACGCCAAAATCGATGACCTTGGGCATCGGTTTATCGTCGTTCATCGTAACCATAATGTTCGATGGCTTGAGGTCGCGATGGATGATGCCTTTTTGGTGCGCGTGCTGAACCGCCGAACAAACGTCGATAAACAACTTCAGCCGTTCACGATGCGTGAGTTTGTTTGCGTCACAAAACTCCGTGATGGGAACTCCGTTGACTAGTTCCATCACGAAGTACGGCTGGTCATTGTCCATCGTCGCCGCATCGAGAACGCGTGCGATGTTGGGATGGTCCATCAAAGCCAATGCTTGACGCTCGGCCTCAAAGCGCGCGACGACATCCTTGCTATTCATGCCGGGTTTGATGACCTTCAGCGCAACTTTCCGGCGAACAGGACTCGTCTGCTCGGCGACGTACACGACCCCCATACCGCCTTCGCCAATTTGTTCGCGAATCTTGTATCGATCAATGATGGGCGGCGGGGAATTTCTGCGTTTCCCAGTCGAAGTCTCGGAGGGCAAGGTTTCTTCCGGTCCCAGTTGCTGGACGACTTTGTCGAGCGGATTAGTCTGCTCCATCGAGTGAGCTGCCAGCAGTTTTTCGATCTGCAGCCGGCGTTCGTGGTCGTTACCACAGACATGCTCGAGGTAGGCTTTCCTCGCCGCGGGATCACTCAACTCTAGAGACGCTGCGTAGATCGCTCGATTCGACAGGCCAGTCACAGGGTTTCGATTCATACGTTTGCATTCGCTTCTGTCAATTGAACCCATCACAGTCCGTGTGATGTCGTACTGTTCTCGAGGCATCACTCGTAGAGTGAATAGTAACTTTCACCAATATGTAGTGCGAAAAGCAGTGAAAATCCGTCCCAAGAATTTTTTAAGTAGATCAACCGGGAGGTGACTACAGACTTGCGCCATCGGCGTAATTGACGGCAAACCAGGAACGGACGAAATCCCAAGTGCGGTAGGCGGAGGTGCGTGACATGCCCAACATTTCGCCGGCTTCGGTCACAGAAAGTCCCGCGAACAATCGTAGTTTGACTAGTTCAGCGGCTTCCGCATCTTCTTCCGCCAAACGGGTAACGCCAGCGTCGATATCCAGCAACAAATCGGGATCACAATTGGAACCGGCCGCAAAATCCAGACCCGCGGTCGCCACCAAATTGAAGTTTTCGCCGCGTTTTAGACTGTGTTTACTACGGGCCGACTCGATCAGAATGCGTCGCATCGCCTCAGCGGCCGCGGAGAAGAATTGGCTACGGCTCTTCCAGTGCATGACACGTTCGACATCGACCAAACGTAAGTACGCTTCATGCACAAGCGCCGTGGCTTGCAACGTATGATCCGCACGCTCGCTAGCCATACGTGCCCGCGCAAGCTTGCGGAGCTCCTCATAAACAAGCGGCAACAGCTTCTCCGCCGCCGAAGGATCGCCAGATTCGATTTCAGACAGGATACGGGTTACGTCGGACATGGTTTGGTCACGTTTCCAAAGAAAAATCTCAGCCGGGTTGATTGTATCACGCCGTTTAGAGTTTGCTTCAAAACCGCAAAACTGACGTCATTGCCGTAAGATTTCTGGGGACTCTTGGCCCCTGTTTTCGATATGCGAAGTTCCTTGCCGGTTGATTTAAATTACCTCCCTGGAGATTTAGCATTGTCTTAAACCGAGAGGATGCTGAGTCGCGCATGCGTATGTTCACTACTCAGCCATTAGCTGTTCCCTGCCAATGACTCGCTACCGGCGGAGATGGAGTGGTCCGACGAGTTTCATGATTGCCCTTCTGTTGCGCTGGTGCATTGAAGAGCGAAATTGCTTACGCTAGGCTCGGTTTTTTCAATGTCCCTCGTTAGAAGAGTCAAATCAAAAGAAACATGTACCGGAAACGAATCTTGTTCTATCCGTGCGCGGGTGCCGACTTTACTGAAGCAATCGAGACGTTCATCGCGACAGTCGATAGCTTTTGGTTTGTTGACGACAGAGCTTATCAGCGCAGAGTACCAAGACTTAAAGGTTATTGGAAACATGTGCCGCTCGATGATATGCACGTGGCTGGAGCCGAAGTGAGACGCTTCGAACTGACGTCCGCTGAATTCGGAAAAACAGTTGACGTCAATTTTGCAAGTGGAGATAGCCGAGAAGTCTTCGCAGCACTGGTCGATTCAAACAGCGTCGAACTGGCAGTGTTCTACTACCGCGGTGATAGTTG
Organism: Pirellulaceae bacterium; assembly: GCA_041739135.1. Lineage (GTDB taxonomy): Bacteria > Planctomycetota > Planctomycetia > Pirellulales > Pirellulaceae > Aureliella. Next base: position 9,742 of record JBGSOM010000030.1, on the reverse strand, counting down.
CGGCGAAGGTGGCAGTGGTATCTGCTGGCTCAGCGAACAGTGTTGTGATAAGGACGGACCCGGCTATCTTTCGACAGTGCTTAACGCGCTGCACAAGCCAGGGCTGATAGTGACGGATGGTTCAAACGGGCATGAGAGCCTCCGCAAGTTTCACAATAATATGGACGCGATTACGGACGCTCATCGGCAGCTTGCTTCGTTCACTGCGGAGGGATGTCGACTGACTCCGATCGGTACCGCAGGCCTCAAGTACGGTCCGACAATTATCTGGCAGGTCGCAATGACGTAAAAGTATCAACCCCAGGTCAGCAGTTCGAGTTGCCAGTTGAAGCAGCGGGCTCTTACGATTGCTCAGTTGACTTTGGTTGATGGGTCGACACCTTCGGACGGAGTTCTTCGAGTTCCGGACAAACTAATTCGGGTGATGGACCGCGATTTGGTGGCTGCATCGATCGAGAAGATCAACGCCAAAGGAAAGCGTGTCGTCGTCCATTCAACGCGCAACACTTTCGCCACGATGCTTTGCAATGCGGGCGTGGCTCCACGGGTGGCTCAAGAGGCAATGCGGCATAGCGACATTGCATTGACGATGCGGGTTTATGCCGAGAGTGACCAAATGGACATCGCCAGCGCGGTCGAAAGTCTTCCGAGTTGGACCCCAGGATATGCCCCAGAAGTCTCACAGACCCCAGGGTATGCCCGTAATTCCGACACACAACGGCAGGAATTGGCACATAGCGGCACAGGTCAGGAAGCCACTCTATCAGGTGAAGAAACGAAAAAACCCTTGGAAAACGGTGATTTTCCAAGGGTTCCGTCAGTCGGGGTGATAGGATTCGAACCTACGACCCTCTGGTCCCAAACCAGATGCGCTAGCCAGGCTGCGCTACACCCCGAGTGCGAGTTATTTTAGTCGATGAACGCTATTCTGACAATGCGACATGCGCCTTGGTTCAAGCGTTCGACGATGTTTTTCTGTTTCGTGACCATTTATCGGTGCTCGTCGGCGACTTGATAAGCATTTCTGAATGAAAATTCAGCTTTCGACCGGCTGGAATCAGCGGAGCACAGTGGGTTGCATGCCAATTTGGATGGTGTCGCGGGCGGAGGAAGCGGTTGGGTTGATGGTGGCGGTTCCTAGCGGTGCGGTGTAGGGGCGAGTTGCGAAGCGAGGCAACGGAAACAGCGGTGCAGTTGGCAATGCCGGTGCGATGGGACGCAGTCCGCTGGACGCGTATTGAGGCTGCGAAGGTACTGCGGGCTGTGTCTGGGACTGCTGCATCTGGGTATGCTGCAATTGAGACGGTGAGGGTGGCAGGACAGGCGGATTAGATGGTGGGACAGGCGATTGAGCGATGGCAGACGTTGCTGGGAGGGTTGCTGGCGATGTCGCTGGCGCCGTTGCTTGGTTGGCAACTGCGTACGCTTGGGGTGGCACGGCAAAGGTTGGATTACTGGCCGAACCGCTGGCTAGCCCGCCGGCCGGCCAAGGCAGTACGCGTTGCTGTGCGAGCAGCGGCAGTCGAAAAAGCGGTTGTCTGGGACTTGTCGCAATTACTGTGGGGGGCAATCCGGCTGGCTGAGGCATCTCTGTCTGGACCAGTTGTTGTCGAACTTCGGTAGCTTGTACCGGCTGGTAGACGACGACTTTCTGTTGCTTTGGCACCCAATTCTGAGTCACCATAGGCTTAGAAAATTGCTGAGTTTGCGGGACCCAGGTGGTTTTTGGCACGTACTCATACGCCTGAACCGGCTCCTTGAGCGGATTCCACCAACCGCGAAGTTTGGGTTGCATCACGTATTCAGTTTTGGGCACAAAAGTCGTCAGCGGATAGTTCTGTACACTGGTTGCAAGTTGAGGCTCGTAAACGGTCTGTTCGATCGTTTTCGCTTCCCAACGCGTCACAGGAACCGTGACTGGAACCAACTGTTGCTGGAAAACGCGGCCGGTCGCAGGATCTCGAACGATCCAAGGTTTCGTCGGCGCTGCTGTTTGGGCTGGGTTAGCCGCACTTGCCGCGGGACTCGGGTTGCTAACGGGCGAAGCATTGGATGCAGTTTGCGCGGCGCTGGTTGCTGGGGACACTACGGCACAAAAGGCGAGAAAGACCGCGAAGGAGCTGTGTATCGACCGTCTGCGGTGTGAAGTTTCTCGCAAGTCCATCTGGAAACCCTCGTGCCGAACGAATGCTCAAGTGACTCGGTCGCGTCGTTTGTTGCTGCAACGTTCGACAAAGCGTTTGTGTTATGAGATTGGCGTACTAGCCGAACTTCCACGCAGCGGAGGCGAGCGACGCTCCGTTTTGCATGCCAGAGCAATGCGTCCAGTCGTCATAACCGCACTTCCTAACATCGGCAATTTTCTCGACGTTCAATGAGTCCTAATCGCCCGGTGAGGCGAAAAAATGGAGCGGTGCGAGTGCCCCACCCTAGCCAGGCTATCGCGGGCTGATTCTCCGCAAACTGCTGTTTTCGGGGGTGAAGTGTTTTGAACCTACCCAAACTGCTTTTGTGGAGCGTGAAGACGTTGGCGAACAGCGAAAAGTGCCTGATTTTCGCCTGATTTTGCTGCCGAACCGTGAATTATGGTTGGGTTCTCAGCGTCAAAGCAGAGTTCGAAGCCTGCAAGTTCGCGGAAACTTACGTTTGAGCACCTTGTCCAATAGCGGATGGCGGTAAGAATAGCGAACGCTGTGGCTGGAATTAGCGTAAGATTGGGTAGCAGCGGTTCGGTGCGAATTTCCAATTTTTGGACTGAACGCAACTGCAGTCGTCGATTAATATCGCGTTTAAGTGATGAATCGATAACTTTGGGTTTCGACGGCGGTACTGTCAACCGAAACTAGAGTGTAGTAGTTGGCGAAAAGGTGGTCGTTCGCAACTGGTGATCGGTCCCAGCGGAAGGTTTACGATATCAACGAGACATTTTCCAACTGCAAAGTCTGCGAAAATGAAAGACAATACAGAAGCCACAAAAACTCTGAAGCGCTTTACGCTTGACGAAGCGAACGCAATGCTCCCATTGGTGCGTTCGATTGTCAGCGATATTCGCGACGTGTTTCGTACAGTGACCGGCAGACGAACCGATTTGCACCGGTTGCTTCGCAAAGGTGCGCGGACGGCGGGGCAAGTCTACGATGACGAAGTAGCGGAAAGCCGCGCCGATCTACAGGAAGAATACGATCAAATCTGGCGTTTCCGCGAAGAACTGGAATCGTTAGGCGTTTTCCTGCGACAACCTGAAGAAGGTTGGATTGAATTTCCAGCTTCGATCACCGGGCGCGACGCTTTCTTTTCTTGGCGTCTTGGGGAAGAGCAGATTCAGTTCTGGCGCGAAGCGGATGCTCCTTGGTCGAGCCGCAAGGCGTTGCTGACCATGGATAGCGACGGAAACTGAGCTCGTTCAAAATGAAAAACGCCCAGCTTGTTTGAAAGCTGAGCGTTGGTTTTCGATGAACTGAGCGGCCGATTCCGTTAGTCGTTTTCTTCCGCCGGAGGTGGCGGAATAAACTTCGGCGTGCTCGGTTCAATGCGTTCGGTTTCTGGCGTGAAAGCAGCTTTCTTCGGAGCTGGATCCGTGTGCTCCCAATTCTGGAATTCGCGCTGAAACGAATCCAAGTGCTTTCTGAGTTCGCGGTAGCTGGCCCCAAAGTTCCGCGCCACTTCCGGCAGTTTGCTGCCGAAAAGCATAAGTGCGATAACTCCGAAGGCCATCATTTCTTGATAACCTAAGCCAAACATGGCGTCACAAAACCTCGGCTGGATGAAGGAAAACGAGAAGCTGTAATCGCACGATTAGTTCTTAGTATCGCTCTCGATTTTATCAGTCGTCTCGCTTGGCCCGTCGCGCATTCCAGCTTTAAATTCGTTGGCGCTCCGCCCCAAGTTCCGCATGAGGCTCGGCAATCGTGAGCTGCCGAACACGAGCAGCATGATCACCATGAAAATCAGGAGTTCTTGAATTCCCAAGCCGAACATAAAAGTTCCAATTCCTTGCAATCGCCTTCGTGAACTCAGCCGCCTGAGGCATACCAAAATTCACGATGCCAACAATCGGCGAAAGCAGGCCAGTCCCCCTCACCGTGAGAGTACCGCCAGAACCGTTTGTCAGCGTTTGTATCCAGTCTATTCTAAAGACAGCCCTCAAGCTGTCAAACGACTCGCCTTTAATCCGAACGGACCAAAAATACTCCTCGCCGATTATGACGAGGAGTATTCAAGTATTACACGCACGACAAACAGCCAAGCAAGCTAGAAACCAGCTGCGTTGCCTTGCCCAGCTTTTCCAGCAGCCCCAGCGGCTCGTAGCACGCCTTCTTCGATCGTCATGCGATAGATGACTCCGCGGGGAATTACGTTGCCATTGACCAGTACTTTGTCTTTGCCTTCGTATTGTTTTACAGCGTCCAGCACCAAGTCCAGCATGGAATTGGGTGAAACGGACTGAGCGAAATTCAGCACTTTCGCGAGCTCAACCGTTCCCTCAAAAGGCGTCGCAACAGCGCTTGGATTCTTCTTCATCGCGTCGATGGCAGCTTTCAGCGAAGCGTCACCAGCGGGATCAATCGATACGGCGAACGCTTTGTCAGCCGTGCCAATCGTCAGTTTGACGCTATCGCCAAGAATCTTTTTAACGTTCTGGTCATCCGTATTCACAGGTACGCTAGTGCGATGCAAAGTCATCCCGCCGTAAGTTTCGTAACCGAATTCGAACTTCGGAACCTCACTGTAACCGCTTAGGTCCTTCACCGCGTCTTGAACGGCTTGAGCAAGCGCTTTGCCGTCCGCAATTCGGCCGCCGATTAGCACTCGCAGCGAATCGCCACTAACGCTGGCCGACAGGGCACCGTCGATCATGCCGTCTTCGACAGTCTGTTCGAGCAGGTTGCCAATCTTGTCGACCAAGGCGAGAACAACTTTCGTCGCTTGGTCATTGTTGATTTCTTCAGAGATTCGATCCTTCACCTGTTCTAGCGAAGTCTTGATGCTGTTTTTGACCATGGGTTTATCCGCATCAGCGATCTTGCCTGTGTTGCGGAACGTTACTGCCGGATCCGGTAACTGAAACGCTGTGAACGAGGACTTCACATCCTTGGCTGCATTGGCTTGCATCGCCAACTTGCTACCTTCAACAAACTGAGCAGCGCCGTCGAAGTAAGTCTTCTGTCCCTTTGGATCGATCGCCCAGCCGAAGATCAATTGCTCGGTGTCGCGAATCGATTGTTCAAGTTGCGCCATCGAGGCTTCACCCATCTCGTGAGCCTTCTCGACTTCTTCTTCGGTTCGATCACCTTGTTCAGCCATCGAACGTTCGAATCCACCGCGAATCTGGTCGACCATCATGTCAACCAAGTCGGCGGGCAACGCCTGAAGATTACCTTTGATCGCGATGTCATACTTGGTTGGCAAGTCGCCGAGCGCTGCCGCTGGATTCGCCGGTACGTTATCGAGCGCTTCTTCAGTTTGCGAAATGTAAAGCCAACCGTTTGCATCTTTGAGATAGATCGCATTTCCACCGGCTGCGATCTCAAACAAGCCATCGCCCAAGTCGTCGGGTTCGATGCCCACTGGAGCTAACGCGTCGAAAAATGCAGCACGATCAGATACCGGTAAGAATCCGATCGCAACCGGTGTCTCGCCGTCCATCGAAATGCTTACGCCGAGCGGTCGAGTTCGATCGAGCCCTTGCGTGTATTGCGTTGCTAAGACGCTGTAAAATCCACCGACGTCTTGCATGTTGCTCGCGCGAAGCACGTAGATAGTATTGCTGAGCAGTCGTTCAAGATTGGTTATCGACACGATCGCAACCGGTCCGTTCAACTTGGCTGCAGCAGCTTTTTGCGTGGCAGGAGCTGTCGCAGTGTCTTGTGCAAAGGCTGTTGAACCGGCAACTCCAAATGCCAGAATCAATCCGGCGAACGTTGCTGTAAAGTTGGGGAATCGCCGCATGAGTTTCTCCTGAATGGACACGGACTAAGTTTCAAAATTTGCACCACGGATCGCAATCGATGGCAACCTGAATTATTGCAAAGCAATTCTATCGACGTCTCGAAAACGCACCTTAATGAATCGCATTCGCAGCGATTTGATGACGCTGCACCGAATTTTGCCAGTGAATAAGCTAACCGTTCGCAGGTCGCCTGAACAGCATACAGCCGCAGTGTTCAACGCTACAACGTTCAGCAACTCCGGGCCGCAATTTGCGCACCAGTTACGTTGCGTATTCGTAAGGGAACGCCAGTTATTGCCGAATTGTTCACCGATTGCCACGCTTTCAATCCACCACGCCTTGCACTCTACATTCTTGTCGACCGTCAAACCACCGCAACAACTTGACCCTCAGCACATACCCAAACTCGGTCCGATTTGCCTGGACGAACGAGATGGGTGCCCGTAAAGCTGCCGATCGCAGGCAAAATCAGTTGCCTTTCTGTCAACCAGAAGCAGGGCAACTTTCCCGTTCGGTCGCTCGCACGACTTACGCGAACCGCCGGATGTATGTGACCGCAGCACAGCAAACAAGCGCTTGCATCGAGTATTTGCGGTTCGTGCGCAAGCTGGATGCCGCCCAACTCCATTCGCTGGGAAATATTCAACGACCAACTCGCCGGTAGCTTTCCAAGTCGCCGGTCGTGGTTGCCAAGCGTCAAGTGCATTTCAACATGCTGAAAAGTGGTAAAGAATTGGTCCAACGACTGCATGACGTCTGCTGCCTTTGAACAGGTGGCATGAAACAGGTCGCCGAGAATGACCAGTTGCTTGGCCTCAGTCGTTCGCAGCATCGTTGCGATCACGCCCAGAGTCGCTTCCGTTGCGCCGCTCGGTACTGGAATTTGATGATTGCGAAACGTCGCTTCTTTTCCAAAGTGTGTATCCGCAACCAAAAGCGTCTCGCTCGCAGGCAAGTAAACTCCGCGCGCCGCCATCAATCGCAAAACTCGACCTTCAATCTCAACATCCAAGTAACTCACTCAATCCTCAACTATGTCCTAAACAGGTCCGCCGCCTCTTCCAGCTCCGATTGCATCCGGGCAATTCGATCTCCAAGCGACTCCGTGCTAATGCGTTCGCGCAGTTTATCGACCACCAGCGGAAAGGAAAGCGGCGTGACCTTCGGCGGATCTTTGATCACAAGCTCGCCTCGCCCGATCCGTTCCAGCGCTGCCGCCATGCGAGTCGCTTCCAACTGAAACTCCAGCACCTCGCGGCGACTTTGCTCGAGCAGCAGGTTGTTGGGATCGTACTGCGAGAACGCATCAAAGAACAGATTGCTGCTCGCTTGGATGTAACTGGAACTTTTCCGTGTACCTGGAAACCCTTGCTGGATCAAACCCGCGACGCGCGCGATCTGCCGAAACTGCCGCTTCGACATCTCAGTCGCATTTAAGCTGCGCAAGATGTCCTCCTCCAACTGCTCCGCGCGAAACAGTCCCGCCTCGATAGCCGATTCGACTGGAATGACCGTCGGCGATTGCAGGACGATGCCATAATCGTTGCAAGCCATCGACAATGTTGATTTCTCGCGCTGGGACAAGCGATACGCGAACAAAGCAGCCATCCCTTCATGGACCAACCGACCTTCGAAAGGAAACAGAAAAACATGGTAACCATGACGATTCTTGACCCGCTCAATTAACAACTGGTTGCACCTAGGAAGAATGCTCCAAGCGGCTTGGATGTCGAACAGACCCTTCAAAGCTTGCATCTCGCGACCGACCAGCTTACCATTAGCGGCTTCTTCGATCTTGCGTCGCAACGCTTCACTTAACTCGCTTGACAGTGGCATTCGCCCACCCGCCCAACGCGGAACGGTGTCCGCCTTACCTTTAGCACGACGCACGTAAGCTGCATTGTCGCGAATGCGAACAAGTTCAACTAATCGTCCTGCAAATAGAAATCGTTCGCCGGGTTTGAGTTTCGACAAGAACGACTCTTCCGCCGTCCCCAGCGTGCTCCCTTTGAGATATTTGACTTGCATCGCAGCATCGGAGGTGATCGTACCAATATTCATCCGATGATTTGAAATTACTCTCCGCTGCAGAACTTCATAACGACCTTCATCGATCGTTACTCGATGAAAATCAGGATAAGCTTTCAACGACGCGCCGCCACGCACTACAAAGTCGAGTACCCATGACCACTCCGATTCAGTTAGCGACTCGTAACTGACGGCCGAGCGAATTTCATGCAGCAAGTCGTTCGCGTGAAAGCCACCACCGATCGCAACACTCACAACATGTTGAACAAGCACGTCGAGCGGCTTGCTGAGCAGCGGTTTCGCTTCCAGCGTCCCTTGGGCAATGGCATCTTGCGCCGCTGCAAGTTCAATCAATTCGATCGCATTCGTCGGAACAAACGCCAAATGACTGACCGCATCCGGCTGATGACCACTCCTGCCGGCACGCTGCAGCAACCGCGCAGAGCCTTTAGGACTGCCGACTTGAATGACTTGATCCACCGCCGTGAAATCGACTCCCAAGTCCAGACTGCTCGTGCAAACCACGGCTCGCAATTTATGGTTGCGCAATCCGTTCTCAACCCAGTTGCGCACACTGCTGTCCAAGGAACCGTGATGCAGCGCGATCTGCCCCGCCCAATCTGGCCGCTGCCGCAATAACTCTTGATACCAAATCTCGGTTTGCGAGCGCGTATTGGTGAAAACCAAAGTTGATTTGCATTTGTCAATCAACGTTGCAACCGCTGGAACCATCCGAGTTCCGATGTGACCCGACCAAGGAAAACGGTCGATCGTTTCCGGCAGCAACGAACTTAATTTCCATCGTTTCTTCTTATAACCTTCAAAGATCTTTGCACTCGGCATAACTTCGCGACCAACGAGCACTTGGAGCGCTTGTTCCAAGTTGCCGAGCGTGGCCGAAAGTCCCCACACTCGCAAATTAGGATTCAGTTTCCGAAGTCGCGCAAGCGCCAGCTCCGTTTGAATACCCCGCTTGGTCCCAAGCAACTCGTGCCATTCGTCGACAATCACCGCCTCGACATTCTTGAGCTGCACCAGCAGCGGTTCATGCGTCAGCATCAATGACAAACTCTCGGGCGTGGTGATCAGCGCAGTCGGAAGGGTTTTCAACTGCCGCGCTTTCACACTCGCCTTGCTATCTCCAGTGCGAGATTCTAGACGCCACGGGATACCAAGTTTCTCGAGCGGCTGCCTCAGCGAACTCTCCGTGTCTCCGGCTAACGCGCGGAGCGGTGTGATCCAGAGAACTCTGAGCGATGGCGGTCGCTTGGGGTTCCACTTCGTTCGATCGGGATTCTCTGCCATCCAGTTTACGATCGGCCCCAGCCAAGCGGCTAGCGTCTTGCCCGTGCCTGTAGCCGAATGGATCAAGCCACTTGTGCCTTCGCGATATGCGCGCCACACCGAACGTTGAAAGCGAAACGGCTTCCAACCGGTCGTCGCAAAGTAGCGATCAATCGCTTGCAGCGGAGTTTCAGTTGCCGCAGTTACTTCACTTGTCGCAATCGTTGTTGTCGCCTCGAAGTTATCGTTAGTTGAACGCGCAACGTGTTAGTGCCCAGCAGCTAAACGGTTCCGCCAATTAGCCGACGGGCGCTAGCCAAATGGCACTCACTTTACTGTATCGCTCACGCAAGCCGTCCGATTCAGCCCATCGACGTTCATCTGCTGCATTCTGTATCGAAGGCGTAAACTTTCTTCCGGGAGCGCGGACGTCCCCGTCCGCTGAACCCGCCACTTATGCGGAGCTTGAAGTGGACGTAT
>JBGSOM010000189.1:0-17990 GCA_041739135.1 Pirellulaceae bacterium | reverse complement strand
AACGGACCGTGGCTGCGCTTCGAGCGCGTGTGAATGGCGCGCGAGACGACTTCTTTGCCGGTTCCGGTTTCGCCTAAGATCAGTACTGGAACATCCGACTTAGCGACTAGTTCGCAGCGATCCATCACATGTTTGAGTCCGGTTTGAGATCCGACGACTTCTTCGTTCACTTCTTGCCGGCCAAGTCGTGAGAGCAGTGATCGTCGATCGGCTTCAGCGGCTTCACGCAGCGCATTCAACTCATTCAATCGACGATCGTTTTCTAGCGCAGCGCTAAATGGCTCGAGTAGTTGCTGAGCGAATTCGCGATGAGCGGCGTCGAAATCGTGTCCCATGTCGGCGATCAGAATGCATAAGCCCGCGGGACCTTCTGCATTCGAGAGTGGTCCAATCAACATATCGCCCGTAAGGTTGGTGGACACGATTGGGTCGAAAAGCGCGTCGTCGGGTTCCGGTCGTTTCATGTTTCCAAGCCGCGCATCGGCTCGGTGGAATCTCGAAATCGTCGCCTCGTGAGCCCAAGCGTGCAGCCGTTTCCACTGCAGCGAGGTTAGCGTCGTAGTTGTCATTGTTGCGTCGCTGCACCGCTGCGGTGAACCTATTGCAACGGTCTCAACGCACTTGCGATCGGGCTGAAATCGCAGGATGAGCAACAACGAAAGCGGCATCTGTTCAGCCAGCATCTCTGCCACTGTTTCACTCGATTCGTTGATTTCAATGTGGCGGCAGGCTTCACGCCAGATTCCCAGCAATTGTTCCCGGGTGTTTTCCATTTCGATTTCCTTATCAGTGCGTGGTCGCGGATTTTCCCAAGCGACTGTTATATATGCTGGCTGGCCACCAAATATCACGGAAGCAAACCATTGTATTTGACGGCCGTTGCTATGTCCCGTGATTATCAGCGGCGATGCTTGACAGCTTGCCACTCGCAAATGCAGTGCCGCGTTTGGCATAGGGTTTGCCTATCTGGTCCCGCAATCGATTTCCGAAGTTGCTTTCATGGTTGGAAGCACATTTGTATGAGTTCCGAATGCCTTAGGATTGTCATGACACGAATTGCTACGTTCGCTCTGCTTCTTGTGCTTTGCGTGTGTTTAGCTGGATGCGATTCCGGTTCGACTGGATCGGCGGGCAAGTCGGTCACCTTGATGAATGTCTCTTACGATCCGACTCGCGAGTTCTATCAAGAGTTCAATCAGTCGTTTGCAGATTACTGGAAAGAAAAGACTGGTCAGCTAGTTTTCATCGATCAATCGCATGGCGGCTCTGGCAAACAGGCTCGGGCGGTCATCGACGGTTTGCAAGCTGACGTGGTCACCTTGGCGCTGGCGTATGACATCGACGCGATCGCCGACAAGTCTCAATTGTTGCCTGCCGATTGGCAGTCGCAGTTGCCGCACAACAGTTCCCCGTACACTTCCACAATTGTATTTCTGGTTCGCAAAGGCAATCCGAAGGGGATCCAGGATTGGGGCGATTTGTTGAAGCCGGGTGTTTCCATCATTACTCCGAATCCTAAGACAAGCGGCGGAGCGCGATGGAATTACTTGGCAGCTTGGGGGTACGTGCTAAAGAGGGAACTCGGTGACCTCGGGCGACTTAAGGAAGACTCCGAAGAGGTCAAATCGGCACAGAAAAAGGCGAGCGAGTTTGTGGCTCAGATGTTTCAACGCGTGCCAGTTCTCGACTCTGGGGCTCGTGGCTCGACCAACACCTTTATTCAACGCGGCATTGGCGACGTTCTGCTGGCTTGGGAAAACGAAGCTTTCCTGGCGATTAAAGACGCTGGTGAAGATCAAGTTGAAATCGTTGTCCCTTCGACCAGCATTCGCGCAGAGCCACCGGTTGCGGTTGTCGCGAAAGTAGCCGCAAAGCACGGTACCGCCGAAGTTGCCAAGGCTTATCTCGAGCACTTGTATTCGCCACAGGGTCAGCAATTGGCCGCAAAGCACTTCTTCCGCCCAGCGATTGAAGAGACTCTTTCCGTTGAGCAGCGAGCGCAGTTCGCGCAATTGGAGTTGTTCACCATTGGCGAGATTTTTGGCGATTGGCGCAAAACACAAGCTGAGCATTTCGACGACGGCGGGGTCTTCGACAAGATCTACCAGCCGACGAAGTGACACGTGCCGATCGAAAGCTGAGCATATTCCTCCGCCACGCAGGCGCGAACGTTGGGAGCGAGCGAAAGATGAGATGGAATTTCAAGCAGCACAGCATCATTCCAGGCTTTGGTTTGACGTTGGGTTACACGGTTCTTTACTTGAGTTTAATTGTGCTGCTACCGCTGTCGGCGCTGTTTCTGAGGGCAGCATCGCAACCGATGGAGGCCTTTTGGCACGCGGTAACTGAGCCACGTGTGATGGCTTCGTATCGATTGACGTTCGGCGCTTCGTTAATCGGCGCGCTTGTGAATGTGTTTTTCGGGTTCATCGTTGCATGGTGCTTAGTGCGATACAGATTCCCGGGCCGCAAAGTAATGGACGCGTTGGTGGATCTTCCCTTTGCTTTGCCGACTGCCGTGTCGGGCATTGCGCTAACTGCCATTTCCGCGAGAAATGGTTGGCTGGGGCAGTTTCTCGAACCGCTCGGAATTAAAGCTGCGTTTTCACCATTGGGCGTTGTCATTGCGATGACGTTCATTGGGTTGCCTTTTGTTGTACGGACGCTGCAGCCGGCGCTTGAAGAACTGGATGCTGAAATCGAAGAAGCTTCGGCCAGTTTAGGTGCTACGCGCGGTCTGACGTTCTGGCGCGTGATTTTGCCTACGATTCTTCCGGCGTTGGTGACGGGTTTCGCGTTGGCATTCGCGCGAGCACTCGGCGAGTACGGTTCCGTTGTTTTCATCTCAGGCAACATGCCGATGAAAACGGAGATCACCTCGCTGCTGATCATTACCAAGTTGGAGCAGTACGACTATGCCGGCGCGACCGCGATCGCCGTCGTGATGTTGCTCGCTTCATTTGTAATATTGCTGGCCATCAATGGTCTGCAGTGGTGGGTGGGCCGCGCTTATCGAAGTGTTTGACAGAGCGAGAAATTCTTAAGTTCGCAGTGCACGCTACATCGCTAGGGATTTATAAGGTAACTGCATGTCATCTTTGAAAAGAACAAAAGCGCGAGATCCGGTTTGGTTGCAATTGCTGCTGATTGGAACTGCGGTCGGCTTCGTCACGGTGTTTCTGTTATTGCCCCTAGCAGTTGTTTTCGTGGAAGCGTTCCGCGGCGGCATCTCAGCTTATTTGAAAGGCTTTGAAGATCGTGCTGCCTGGCAAGCGATACAGTTGACGCTGATTGCCACTGGGATCTCGTTGCCACTGAATTTAGTGTTCGGCGTTGCCGCAGCTTGGGCGATTGCCAAGTTCGAGTTCAAAGGCAAGAGCGTGCTGTTGACTTTAATTGATTTGCCGTTCGCTGTTTCCCCGATCATTTCCGGTTTGATCTACGTGCTGATGTTTGGGCTGCAGGGTTGGTTTGGGGCTTGGCTGAGCGAGCATGGGTTGCAAGTCATCTTCGCTACGCCGGGCATTGTGTTGGCGACGATCTTTGTGACCTTCCCATTTGTGGCTCGTGAGTTGATTCCGTTGATGCAAGAGCAAGGTAGCGACGAAGAACAAGCGGCGATTTCACTAGGGGCAAACGGATGGCAAACGTTTTGGCGTGTGACGGTGCCCAATATCAAGTGAGCGCTTTTGTATGGTGTCATCCTCTGCAATGCGCGAGCGATGGGTGAGTTCGGAGCGGTGTCGGTCGTTTCAGGTCACATTCGCGGAAAGACAAATACTCTGCCGCTGCATATTGAGATTCTCTACAACGAATACAACGTAATCGCTGCGTTCGCTATGGCTTCGCTGCTCGCTTTATTGGGATTGATAACGCTGGTCTTGAAGTCGATTTTGGAGTGGAAGCTACAGCAGGATTCACGCGAGTCTTTGGTTTAACGCGGCTGGAGCGAGGTGGAAAGCCTGTCGCAAGATGGGACCGTGTTCTTCAGTAAATAGATTTCTTTCAAACCGACAACGGTAGATTTACAAATGAGTATTGAAGTTAGCAACGTTACGAAGACTTTTGGTTCCTATACCGCCCTGCGCGATGTGAGCTTGAAGGTGGATGATGGCGAATTGGTCACGCTGCTGGGGCCATCGGGATCGGGCAAGACTACTTTATTGCGCATCATCGCAGGGTTGGAAATCGCAGATGATGATGGGCGCGGCGCGGTTTACTTTCAAGGTGAGAATGTCGCTCGCCGCGCCGTGGGCGAGCGTCAAGTCGGCTTTGTTTTTCAGCACTATGCATTGTTTCGTCACATGAGTGTGATCGAGAACATCGCGTTCGGGTTGCGTGTGCGACCGCGGAAGCAGAGGCCGAGCGATAACGTGATTCGGCAGCGTGTGAGCGAGTTGCTCAAGTTGATTCAGTTGGAGGGTTTTGGGAATCGCTTTCCTTCGCAGTTATCTGGCGGTCAGCGGCAACGAGTTGCGTTGGCACGGGCGCTGGCGATCGAACCACGAGTTTTGTTACTTGATGAGCCTTTCGGTGCACTCGATGCCAAAGTGCGGCAGGGTTTGCGGACTTGGTTGCGGCGCTTGCACGATGAACTGAACATGACCACGATTCTGGTAACGCACGACCAGGAAGAAGCGCTTGAGGTTGCCGATCGAGTCGTTGTGATGAATCAAGCCAAGATTGAGCAGGCTGCTTCACCAGAAGTGATTTTTCATAACCCCGCCTCCGAGTTCGTGATGGATTTTTTAGGAAATGTGAATGTGTTTCGCGGACGCATCGAAGGTGGTCGAGCGGTTTTGGGTGACATGGTGGTGAACGTGGCAGATTCAACGGGACATTCTTCAGGTCCAGCTAACGTTTATGTCCGTCCGCACGAACTAGAGATTGATCGCACGCGTGCAACGGAATCGAGTCTGCAAGCGCGAGTTATGAGAATCAACCCAGCGGGTTCGTGGGCAAAAGTCGCTTTGACGTGTGTCGATGGAATCGAGTTGCAAGTTGATTTGCCTTACGAACGGTTTCTCGAGTTGGACCTGCGGACCGGCGAGTCGGTGTTTGTTACCGCTCGGCGCGCGCGAGTCTTCGTGCCTGAATATCAGATTTAATGGATTACAGCGGCTGCCTTAAGGCGACGCTTGGGAGCAGATTATGGCTGACCGTGATGCTGAACCAGTGGGAACGACCGAAGAAGCGCGTCGACAGCGAGAGGTTGTCGAGATACAAAATGCGCTTCGCGGTTTACGCTTTGGATCGATCAATGTCATCGTTCAGGATGGGATTGTCGTTCAGATCGATCGGGTCGAAAAGAAACGCTTGGTTAAGTCGCGGTCGCAAGGATAGGCCGTGCGCGATTAAGTGATGAGCGGATTCTCTATTCGTGTTGCCGCTCCACCCAGCCTTCAGTCGCAAACGCAGATATAGTTAATTACTGGGTTTGATTGTGGCGTGAGGCTGTTATACTGGCCCAGCGGAGCGAAAGTTCGCCACTGGTTAGCGCTTTGGATTTGCTAGACGCGAAATCCGTTCCGGCAATTTCAGTTGAGCCAAAATTCGTTGAGGCGATGAACAGTTGGGACTGATTTGAGGAGCGATAGCATGTCAGCTGAACCAGAAATTCCCAGTGACATTCCGGGTTCGGAAGTGACAGAAGCACTTCTGCAATCGACTGAGATTCTAAGTTCCCAACAGAATGTGACCCCTGCGACGGTCATCGCAGATCGTTACCAGTTGCTGGACAAAATTGGTGAAGGCGGGATGGGCGAAGTTTGGGTTGCTCAGCAGACGCAGCCAGTCAAACGTCGAGTTGCGGTCAAGTTGATTCGACCTGGAATGGGTTCAAAAGCTTTCTTTGCGAGTTTTGAGCAAGAGCGTCAAGCGTTAGCGTTGATGGATCATCCGAATATTGCCAAAGTGCTTGATGCTGGTGTCGCTTCAAGCGGCGCGCCTTACTTGGTGATGGAATATGTCAACGGCGAGCAACTGACGAAATTCTGTGATTCCGCCCGATTATCACCTAAGGACCGGTTGGAACTATTTGTGCCGATTTGCCAAGCGGTACAGCATGCGCATCAAAAGGGCATCGTGCATCGGGATCTCAAGCCAGCCAACATTCTTGTCGCGTTGATCGATGGTAAGCCGGTTCCCAAGGTCATCGACTTTGGAGTCGCCAAAGCGACGGGTGGCAAGCTGACTGACCAAACGTTAGCAACGGACTTCGGTGCAGTGGTTGGCACGCTCGAGTACATGGCTCCTGAGCAAGCGGGCCGTGGCAACGATGACATTGATACTCGAGCCGACATCTATTCACTGGGTGTCATCCTTTATGAACTTTTGACTGGTCTGAGACCTATTGACGGCGAACGGCTGCGCAAAGCTGCGTTGTCTGAGATGATTCGAATCATTCGCGAAGACGACCCTTCGCGACCTAGTACGCGATTGTCGACGAATGCGTCGCTACCATCGCTAGCGGCGATGCGGCAGACGGAACCGAACAAGCTGATGGCCGAGCTGCGCGGTGAATTGGACTGGGTGGTTATGAAGTGCTTGGAGAAGAGCCGCGAGCGTCGCTACGAGACGGCCAACGGCTTAGCTCGCGACATCCAGCGTTACTTGTCACGCGAACCGGTTGAAGCGCGACCGCCGTCGACCTCCTACCGATTGAAAAAGTTTCTCGATCGGAATCGCGGCTCAGTGATCGCTGCCAGTGCTTGCCTGCTGCTGTTTGTTCTGGGATTCATCGGGACAGCGTTTGGTCTAGTGGAATCCAGAAGACAAGCGGCCATCGCTAAGGAGAAAACACTGGTCGCTGAAAGTGCGTTGCTGAGCGAAACTCAGTCACGTCAAGCGGCTGAGAAAGCCAATCAACAAGCGCTGACCGCACTGGAATCATTTACCAGCAGTTTGATGGAAGACCTGCTGGGAGCGAAGGAGGAGTTGTCGGCGATCGAGCGTTCCGTGCTCGAAAACGCCCAGCGTCAGTGGGCTGTATTTGCTGAGTCGAAGGGAACATCGAACGAAGCTCGCATGGTCGCGGCGCAGGGAGCGACGAACTTAGCGCAGATTCAATACAAGTTGGGGCTCAATTCCGAATCGGAGGCTAGCGATCGCAAGTCACTGAACATTTGGGAATCGCTATCGACCGAGAATCCCGACAATATTGAGTACCGGCGCAAAGTTGCGCAGAGTCATCAAAACGTCGGTGCGACATTGCGATTGGTGGGTTCGCGCGAAGAAGCTGGACAACACTTTCGCAGCGCTGCACAGATCTTCAAGCAATTGATCGCCAGTTCACCGCAGAACACGCGGCTCCAACT
Source organism: Pirellulaceae bacterium (assembly GCA_041739135.1). GTDB lineage: Bacteria > Planctomycetota > Planctomycetia > Pirellulales > Pirellulaceae > Aureliella. The sequence goes on along the minus strand of JBGSOM010000189.1, from coordinate 10,674 downwards.
CTCCTATGCCAATTCATGTATCAGCTCGGGTAACTCCGCGCGTGATTTTGGGAGATGGGAGGAAGCTGAAAAGTACTACCTAGCGGCACTCGACACACAGGAAAAACTGCAGGCCAGTGCAGATGACAAACTAGAATACGTTGATGAAGCTGTTGGAACCCAGTTGGGGCTGGCGAACCTTTACAAACGCAGTGGCAAAGTGGCGGAAGCGAAAGGATATTATCAAAAATCGATTGATGATATGACGAAGCTGGCGAAAGCCTTTCCGGATAGTCGCGGGTATCGCCTGAAAATGGCGAACCTTCAGCGAGAATTTGGCAGTCTGCTTGTCGAAGAGGAAGAAGACGAAGCGGGCGCCGATCAACTTGAACAAGCTGTTGCAACGTTGACCTCCATTGCTGCGGAGTTCCCTTCGGTGCCGGCTTATCGATTAGATCTATGCCGCGCTCAGCGCGAGTGCGCTCAGGCACTTGGTTACCTGAAAAAGAGTGCCGAAGCGGAAGCGCTATTTGCTCAAGCGATTGCGGTCAACCAGCGATTAGTCACCGACCAGCCAACGAATCTCCCCTATCAAACCGATTATGGGATTGCGTACCGAATGTTCGCCGACTTTCTGGTTGATGTTGATAAAGTAGATGAGTCGTTGCCGGCATTCGCTCAGGCGGTTCAACTGCTGACGACTGCATACGCGCAAGATCGCAACATTACATTGACTAAACGCGCGCTCTGCCGCTGCCATGAACATCGCGCTTTGACTTTGGATCAGTTAGGCAAGCATACCGAGGCGCAAGCGGATTGGGACCGCGTGCTCGAGCTCTGTGAGGCGAGCATGCAGCACATTCATCGCTGTCAGAGAGTTGATTCGTTGTTGCGGTCCGGCAAAGTCGAAGAAGCTGTTATTGAGCTCGAAGAACTTGCCAAAGTCGACACGCCGAATGTGAAACACTGGATTCGTTTCGCGAAGCTTTATGCAATCGCCAGCGAGCAGCTTGCCGATCGGAAAGACGAGTTCGCATTGCGATCGATTGAGTTGTTAAACAAAGCGATTGGACTTGGCGTGGATGATGCAACTCGCCAACGTATCAACGAGGATCTCGAGTTGGAGCCGCTACGGTCTCGCGATGAATTTAAAAAACTGTTCGATTGAAAGTCATGCCACACGTTGCTCGTGAGGCGGTCATATTCCCTGGCATTTGGTTGCGGCCACAGTGCGCTGCCTGAGTGCTTGATCGACTATTGCGCGCGTTGCATTCGTATCCGAAGATGATTCGAGCCCGAGCAAGCTCTTAGCAAGCTTCGCGCTCTTTCCAGTGGCTGCGCCGGAAGCAAGCCACGTTCGACATGCTGCATTGGTTAAGGCCACCTCGAGTTCAAGACTCAGTTCGTACAGCAACTCCAACAACTTGGCAGAGTCCTTGGGCAGTTCGAGCTTGGGATTCTCAAAGCACCGCTGCAAGGCGATTTGAATCACTGCCGCGTGGACCTTCGAAGTGCGTGCGACTTCGGCGAGCGTCTTGTGCCAGCGACCAGGTTTTATCAGCCCGGTTGGAAGCAGCAACGCCAGCGCGTCTCCCAAGTTATCGCTACCTAGTCGACCGTCCTCAATGGCACGTATGGCGATGTCGGTTGCTAGTCCTGATTCGCCTGGTTCTTTGGCGGCCAGCATACCGCAGAGAAAGTGCAAGCCGGTATAACGTAGCGGTGTGCCTGAGTCGATCAGCGGCTCGAGCATCGTTCGATTTTGCCACTCTGCCTCATGCCAATCAAGATTCGAAAAACACTCGACAGTGCTTGAGGCAAAAAACGATTCTCGCGCCATCGGCCAGATGCTCGCAGTCCAGCGTACAGCTCCAACCGTTCGTCCTGCGAAGCCGCCCATCTCAAACGATAGTTCGTTGCCGATAGACTGACTTGCGTACATTTGGACCGTTACAAATGTTGGGTCGGGTTTTGGGGGGACGTCAGGCTGAACTGAGAACTTGGCCTCGGAGAACGTGAACGTACCGCTTTTTCGCGTCTTGCACTTTAGCACTAGCTTCGCTGATTCCGCAGCGTCGGGCCCAAGTCCCGGATGCGTTCTCATCACCTGCGCATCGTCTAGCCATGGTGCTCGCGCTCTGGCAGCGGCGATCCAAAGTGCAGCTTGTTCACCGATCGTAGTCTTACTGTCGCCGAGTGCATATCGAATCGCTTGAACCCACTCGTTGGGTTTGTCTTTCAGTGACTTCAGACCAACTGTGCGGTGATCGGGCGCTAATCGCAACAGAGCCAGAATGACATCATGTGCATGGGGATCGGCGCCGGACCAAGAGTTCACACGCTTGACCAGCTCGCGAGGATCGATCCAACCGCCAGCGTGCGTCGGAGCGCTCAGTCGCTGATAGGCTTCTCCCGTAGCCATACGCTGCGCAATCGCCAAACAATGCGCTGAAGGAAAACCGAGCGGCTTTTTAGTATTGATTTTGAATACGCGCTCGCCCTTGCCTTCGAACTCGATGAACAGATCGTTTCCCTTTAGCTTCGGCTCAACGACCGTCCCTGTGCAAAACGTATAGAACAATCCCATCACATCGTAGGCTGGGTCCATACCACAGAACGGACTGCAACCTTTGGGGATTAACTTTCGAATGCGTTTGAGGAGCGGCGCGGTCATCGAGTCAACGTCATCTGGTTTAGATGCTATCAGTCGAGCGAGTCCGGTGATGCAACGCTCTGCCTCATCGACCTGCGAACCATCTTCGATCACTCGAGCGCTAGCGTCGATCAGTTCTTCAACGCTTTCGATCGGTGCTATCGTATGTATTCGATTCAACCGCGGGATATCGGTGCCGTCAAAGATAGCGGCAGGTATTGCGAAGACATTTTCCTTGAGATTTAGGCGGAGCGCATCCACCGCGTAGAGTGACTCAAGGCGTTTCGAAACTTTGGGTGGCTGGGGAGCCGGACCGGCTATGTCGGTTGGCTGTTTTGAAGGTCGCCTTGGATTCGCGGATACGTCAGTTGGGGAGTTCGTGAGTGGTTTGCCCGCGGCCAACCACTTCGTTGCTAAGGAGCGGACGGATGCTGCCAAGCTAGGTTGGAGTACTTCGACAGTGCTGCGCACGTCTTGATCTTGCGGCGATGCGATCGACTCAAGCAGCTTGAAGGTTGCTTTCTGAACATCGGCGGAATCATGAGCGAGCGCGTGGGCAGCGGTGGCGGCGATAAGTGATGCGGCCTTTGGCTGCGATGCTGATTGCCGTTCCAATAACTTGATTGCTGTTATCACAGTGCTCTTTGCCCGAGCGCGTAGTATCGGTTCGATAGCATGGCACATAGTGGCAGTTTCGAAGGTGCCAGCAGTTGCCAAGACCTCCACTCGATTCAGAGCCCAGCTAGCCACATTGGGTGCTGAAGCGGCCAGCAACCCCAAAATTCGCTCGCCCAACTTCACAAGCTCTTTGTTGGTAGGTTGAAGGCGATCAAAAAACTCATAGAACCACTTCGCGCGATAATGATTGAAATCGCGTTCTAGCGCGTCGATGCAGGACTCAAGCAACTTGGCTCGAGGCAATTTGCCGTGGTTCATCAATTCCAGAAATGCATCGATCCAACTTCTTTCAAAGCGCTCGGTATTGGCCAAGCTGTTCTCGCCATCGCCGTCGTATTCAAACAGCTTCCAAATATCCTCCTGTAGCAGATCCGGAGAAACTTGCAGTTCTTCGATTAGGTTTGACTTACTATGTCGACTGTTGATGCCGCTGATCATGCCCAGGAAATAACGCGGATTGGTGGGCTTTTTGGCTAGCCCTGACACTATCAACTGACGAATGAAACGCCAGTGGTTCCAGTAATAAGACTCGCCCAGTAGCGTTTCGATCCACCGATCAACCCAATCGGGACGTCGGTCAGCAAGGATCTCGTATGCAGCTTGAGCTTTCGGGTAGCCTGCGCGTTTGGCTTTGATAATTTCCGAGCCGCTTGCAGTAGCGAAGTAAGCGATGCACGCGATTTCCGAGAGTGGATTCCCGCTAAAGTGCCCAGGCGAAACTTCCATGAATCTCTTCGTGCGCACTCGCGACCAAAAGGCCTTAGCTACTGGAAAGTAGCTTCGCCGCGTCTTCTCGGTCATCCCATGGAAAAATTGCAAGCACTTGTGGGCATCACCTGATTCAAGCAGTTCTTCTAGATTTTCCTGGCTGAGCTCACGGGCCATCTTCAATACTCTCCAGAAAAATTTGTGATGCCAGAATATGTTTGCAAGGTCCTCGCGAGGATCCATATTTTGCGAACCACGGGCAAGTACACTTGGCATCTTCATCTATTAAACGAACGCGATGTTCAACACCGCTGGAAAGCACAAGCATTTCAATTTGCGCGCGCGATTGTTTTCCTTTGCGCACATGGTTTTCGGCCACCAGCTTGTGAGCGTCTCTCAGTCGTGGATGCTGCCTTTGCACCGCCTGCAGATCAAATGGCAGTTCGCGATGGAACCAGCAACCTTCTGCCAAATCGAAACCCACCAACCCCTGTGTGCCCAGCACTGCGAGCGCGCCACGAATCATTGCTGCATCGAGAGCAACATCCGGTGCTTCGGCTGTGATGCGCCGATGGAGATCTTCCTCGTCGATAACGGCATCCCACTTAAACTGCGAACGCACGAGTTGCAAAGTCTTATCCCAGTGCTTAGCAGCGATGGAGGTAAGGGCCTGTCCTTCGCCAGAGAATCCTCGCCATACCTCGGGGCTGATGACTAAACAAAATCGACAATCGCGATACGTCAGTTCCCAAGCCGAAGCTCCGGTTATTTCATCGGCATACACTTTCAGACAGTCGGCATCTGCCACGATATCTTCCAGCACTTGCAATCGTTCCAGGCCACCGACCCGCACGGCTTCGCGGGTAGCGATCTGGCTAAGTCGCAATCCTTGACCGGCGGCAACGACAAATGTCTCGCGTCGGTTAGTCTTCATCCGCGGCAATGCACGCAAGAACCTCGCTGCTTCGCGCCCACTGACTTCATGGACGACTGTCATGCGACTCTGGCAGACTTGCACTTCTACAAAGCCTCTCAGCCAGCGCGTGGGCAACGCTACTTTCTTTTCAATTACGCTCTCCGCATTGCGGGTTAGCTCCACATGATCGCTTCCTACGTTAAGCGTGATACGGTCGCCGTCTCTGATCTTGGCTAGAGCCGTCATCATCGGCTGATTGAAATCAACATTCGTGGTGCCGCGACCAAACCTATGACCGTCAATTGCTTCGGGCAACAAATCAATTCTCGCATACGCGCCGCAGCAGGCTGAAAAACCCTCAAAACGCAGGCGGTCATCTGAGCAAGTAACGACTGGGTCCGATTCCGCGAGGATGCGATTTAGCATGGCAGAGGGAATATGAAATCGCGATCTGACGATATTCATCAAAGCCCGCAGAAGGCCGGCAGTGCGGCGCGGTTTGACCAGCCTACCGGAGAAGAAGTGAGGTGCCGCGGCTTTTCTAGAGTTGCAAGCAGTAGCCAAGAGCAGTCGGTCAGCGTCCAGTCGCGAACCGTAGTCGTAACGAATTTCGCAGGCAACGGTCAGACCGCTCATGTCGTTTGTATTCGTCGATGGGAGAGATAATCATTGGAAGGAGCAGAACGTGTAACGGTAATGGTTTGTGAGACGGATTCAACCATCCAGTTGAGCTTCGATCGAATTTGCGCAGTAAAAAGTGCGTCGCTGATAGCACGAAGCTCGTTCTATTGTGGTGAATGGCAAACTGTCCAGACGCAGTAAGCGTTGTGAATCTGCGCAGCCACCACGATACACAAAACCGCTGTCAGAGCACTTCGTGAGCCGCGAATTGACTGTCGGAAAGTCGCGGCGGGAAGTATTCCTGTCGCAACTAGCCAAAACCATTGCATCCAGCCATACGGTCCGAAATAAAGATTCATGAGTGCAAATCTCTCGTAAGGATTGACGGTGAACGAGGGGAACCAAGAAATTGCAAAGGCAAGTGGAATGCCAATTGTCGGAACAAGTAGCGCGGTACCGTGCCGAGTGCTTTCAGTCGCTCTTCTATGGATGAAGTAGTTTAGTAGCACAACTGTAGATATAGGTGTGAGTAAAAACACAACATGAATGAAAGAGCTGCTAAGTGAGAGTGAAACCCTCGTTGCGCTGGTGTAGTTCATTGTGATGACCAAGCAGATCGCGGTTGTAGTCACAAATAGACAAACCCAGGGTGAGCTGGATTTTTCATCGGGCATGGGGTTGGGTGGCGCGTAAGGGTTATGCATCTTGGCATTCGATTGCGGCAGTTGAAAGAACGCTGCCCGAGCGAGTGAGTCGCGGCGGGCTCAAACGAAATGGTACGGCTCGCGACAATGATTTCCAGGTAGATTCATGCGGGTTGTAACGGATTTATCTGCAAACTGACCGTGAAAGTTGTTGGCCTTGGAGCTGATGGGCTTTGCAGCGCGAACGATAAGCTAGGTTTCGAAGGTTCGTGGAATGTCCGCGAACGGCCGATGCTTCTTCGTTGTTCGAGTTGCTAATGTCCTTCGTTAAACGCTACTGGATCGCTGGATTAGTAATGTTGCTGGTGGTAATCCATGCCATCATCATCGGCTACGTCCGTTCGGAAGCTTCGCGGGTTCGAGTGGCAGCGACCAACGAGATACCTATCGGAGTCTATTATGTTCAGTCGCGCGACAATCGTTGGTTAACGCAACTGCGTGTGCATCTGCTTGTTCTGCCCGAGCGGCGGTTGGAAGCGAAATCGACGATCGAGCAGAATCGCTGGCTGATTCACGAAGTGATCGAAGAGAAACTGCGGCAGCTCGACCCGGCTCTGCTGCAAGATGCGGTGCTGCTCAAAGTAAAAGAAGAGATCAAAACGGCGCTTGACGAACGGATGCATGAAGAAGTGATTGAGCAGGTGTTAGTGAACGACCGAATCGTGATACCCGCAAATCGCTTTGAATATCCGCTGCCCCAAGATGCGGTTGAGCCCGAGGCGCTCTACACGTCGGTTGCACGGGACGAAGTTCACGCACACGACGACTCAAGCAACCTCATGGCTCACGGATCCGAACACGACGAAACGGATTCGGGTCACGGCGGGCATGATGACGGCCACGGAGGAGCTGCGGACGCGCACGGCGGCGGGCATGGCGATGATCACGGTGGTGGGCACGGAGGGCATGCCGCGCCCGCTCATGGTGACGCGCATGCGGCTCCGGCTGACGATACTGCCAAAGTCAATTTCAGTATTGAGCCAAGTGGGGCAGAATTTGTGGGCGTTGCACAGCCGCCTGTTCACGGCGCCAAAGCCGATTCGCACAGCGGCGGGCATGGTGGTGGGCACGGAAAAGCCGCTGCGCATGGTGGCCACTAAGGAATCCTGAGCCAACTGGCCAAATCGCTGTCTGAAAAGGTTGATTCCGGCTCAACGGATTGCAAACATCAGCAGAAGTCCGCTCGGCAATGCCTTCTACGCGAGTTCTTTTTCGCTTGGTTCGGTTATCAATGTCAATCGTTACGAGGCACAACAGGAACCGCGAAGAATTCGTAGTTCGCCTGCGGGTGGACCTAGTGTGGGCCAATAAATCCACCGAGGCACTATCTCCGTTTTAGTATGAGACGCAGAATGGGGCTGACATTGACCAGATGGAAACTCGCCGCACGAATTGGGCTATCAACTACAATTGCGGCCATGCCTAATTCTTGCAATGAGTAAGCGCGAGTCGGTTATGCCTAAACGAACCAATGATTTCCAAGACCTAGTAAGCCTAATACAAAAAGCTCTTGCTCCTAAAGGTGCAAAGGTAACGGATTCAGCGTTGGTCGGCGAAGATGCCCGAGAAATCGACGTACTCATCGAGGGAAATCTCGGCCAGTTTCGTATGCGAGTTGCGGTCGAGGCTAAAGACGAGAAACGAAAGATGGATTCAACAAAATTTGAATCGATCCTCGGAAAGTACTTAACTGACGGTGGGATTAAGGTAAACAAGATTGTGATTGTTACCCACCAAGGGTTCACAGGCCCTGTAATAAAACGCGCAAAAGTACTCGGCGTTGAGCTGCTCACGCTGAAGCAGGCGGAATTAAAATCGTGGCGAGACACGATCAAACCAAGCCTTATGTTCCGAGTTCAGCCGCATGTTTGCCGTGTTACTCTGAGTCCCGAGAAAGCCGGGGAAGATCCATCGGTCGTTCGCGAAGGCTCGCTTATTTGTCCAACAGGCGGCAACCATCGTTCACCGATCGTCTATGGGACCGAACTTGCCTTTACGCGTTGGCTTCCTAACAACCTCGACTCATTCAGGAAGTTTGAACGTCAAATTGAAGAACAAGGCGGCTGCGGACACCTCAACATGACTTTCCCGATGAAGGGGTGGCAACTTCGACATAACGGACGTACACGTACAGTCGAAGCCATTATTGTCCATGTGCATTTTCAGAAAGTTACAAGCGAACTAACTATGTCGCGGTACGAGCAGGGCTCTACGGAAGGTGAAAAGATGTTTGTTCGTCATTTTCGATGCCAAGCAGCAGGCGCTCAGTTTTCATTGGTGATTCCGGAAGATTGTCACGGTCACGCTGCGCCAAAGTTTGCGTTGGATATCCGATCGCTCGATCCGTCGAGCAAAAAGGGCCGCGAAAACAGGAGAAAAGTGCTCGATAACAAAAGAACGCGCAAAGGCTGATTTCCACATCCGACGCACGTCGCTGGCGTAGGACCTGTATTGCAAGTCGATTTCCAGCGGCACTTGCAACACTTAGGTTGTCACTTGCCCCCGCTAACGTGCTCTACGCGCTACACAGGACCACCACATGGCATTCAAAAACTCCGATTGGAGATCCACAGTGCCAGCACATCGGCAAGACGCGCTCGGACCATACTCACGAATCAAATTCGCTCAGCAGCTGAAATAATGGCGGTTGGAAGTATCCAGCGAGCGAAGCTATCGTCATTCAAGCGGGTCGTCCTATGCATACACACCGAGGTAGAGGACCCGCCCAGGAGGAAAATCCACAGAAAGAGTGTACAACTCGCCGAAACTCCCGGGCGGTTGTTTAACTTGCTCTACTGTGCGTTCACCTCCGACGCCGCGGAAGCCGAAAAGCTAGGTGTCCAAACTGGGGGTAAAACCGCTTGAAATCTTCACTTTCCGATCGGCGAGCTTCGAAAGTTGCGGGTGAAAACGGAAATCGCCTCGGACTGCTTCGCGTAAACACCGTACCAGTAGCGACTTAGAGAAAAAGCAAAAAAACTTGCTGAATGCCCTTGTTAATGCGCCAGAAATCGCGATGATTCTTCCTCCTCGCTGACGATAAACCGCTGACCGCGGCAGTTCAGGTCGGTCGGGTTGGCCTGCGAAAGATCAAACTTTTGCAAGCTAAAACGACCCAGAGTTGATTCTGAATCAGCTCTGAAAAGAACTTGAAATTTGCTGTTGACGCGAAGAACTCAGACGCGTAAATTACTGGGCTCCACACGAGACAAGTTTTCGAGTGCGAGACAGCTGATCTTTGACAAAATGGTTGATTGGTAGAAGGCATCTAATAAGTGGATTTGCCCCGTAGGGGTGAATTGCACAGCACGACGATTGCCAGTTTGGGTTAGCTTTGCTGATTCAGATTGGTGAGACAATTTGAGCGAGCGCGAGAAGCTTGCGGCCTCCTTAACGGTCGCAGGTAGAGAAGACGAAAGTCGATAAGTTAGGTAGATCAAACCTAACGCCTCCGATTCGTCGATTTGAGCAGCTTGGTTTCACCTCGAAAGTGGTGAGGTTGGGTTTGTGAGAGTTCGAAGTTTCGGTGGTCAAGTTACTAAGGGCGCGTGGGGGATGTCTTGGCATTAGAAGGCGATGAAGGGCGTGGAAGTCTGCGAAAAGCTTGGGGTAGCTGACAAACGAGTATTGATCCCGAGATTCCCGAATTAACGTATAGTGAATACATAGCTATACGTGGCCAACCCAGGGAAGTGAAACATCTAAGTACCTGGAGGAAAAGAAAGAAAAATCGATTCCGTGAGTAGCGGCGAGCGAAATCGGAAGAGCCCAAACCATAAAGGTTTTCCTTTGTGGGGTTGTAGGGTCTTTCACATGGGAGTTACAAAACTCTGACTAGCGGAAGTGTCCTGGATACGGCACACCACAGAAGGTGACAGTCCTGTACGCGAAAGTTTCGAGTCTCCCGAAGGATACCTGAGTAGGTCGGAGCACGTGAAACTCCGACTGAACCGGCGGGGACCATCCCGCAAGGCTAAATACTCTCTAATGACCGATAGTGAACTAAGTAGAGCGATCGAAAGGTGAGAAGAACCCCGGCTAGGGGAGGACACTGAACCTGAAACCATGCGCTTACAAGCTGTCGGAGCACGATTTAACGTGTGACGGCGTGCCTTTTGCATAATGATCCGGCGAGTTACCGTTCGTGGCTTGGTTAAGGCTCTAAGGGCCGAAGCCATAGGGAAACCGAGTCTGAATAGGGCGACATTTGTCGCGGGCGGTAGACGCGAAACTGCGTGATCTACCCATGGGCAGGTTGAAGCGCGGGTTAAACTGCGTGGAGGACCGAACTCACTTGGGTTGAAAACCGAGGGGATGACCTGTGGGGAGGAGTGAAAGTCTAATCAAACGCAGAGATAGCTCGTTCTCTCCGAAATAACTTGAGGGTTAGCCTCGAGCAACTATGTGACGGGGGT
>JBGSOM010000200.1:0-49353 GCA_041739135.1 Pirellulaceae bacterium | reverse complement strand
TGATGCACTCGGCGATCAAGCTGTGAACCTGGTCGTCGAGCGTACTGGGGACAAGCGAGCAGATGAAATAGTGTTGCTTGGAGCGCACTACGACACGGTCTTCTGCACACCAGGCGCCGATGACAACGCATCGGCGGTGGCGGCATTGTTGGAAGTAAGTCGACTACTTCGAGAGCACGTCGGACATCGAACGGTCCGCTATGTTGCATTCGCCTGTGAAGAACCTCCGTACTTCGGGACGGGGGCGATGGGCAGCCAGTATCATGCACGCCAATCACGGGTTCGCGGTGACAAGATCATCGGCATGTTGTGTTTGGAAATGGTCGGCTATTACAGCTCAGCGATCGGGTCGCAGTCGATTCCGCCAGGCATACCAAAGTTGTTGCACCGGTTCTTTCCTAAACGCGCCAATTTCCTTGCCGCCGTTGGCAACATGCCTTCATGGAAGCTGTGTTGGCGTTTTCGGCGCGGATTCAAACGCGGTGCGCGGAGAATGCCACTGTTCTCCATCTGCTTGCCCGAAAAGATCAAGGAAATCCGGTTGAGCGACAACAGCTCGTTCTGGGATCAAGGTTATCCAGCGCTGATGCTGACGGATACCAGCTTCTTGCGAAACCCAAACTATCACCGCGCCACCGATACCCCCGACACACTCGACTATGCAATCATGACCCAAGTCACGTTAGGCGTTGCGTCCGCCATGCGGTTGCTGCTCAGTAAGTAGAATGGAATCGCATTCAAAACGTTGGGCCCCGTACCTAAGGTTCGAAGTCATGCACGGTCACGCGATGCACTGTCATGTAGCATTCGCTTGAACTCGCGTGTAACATTCCATCGCTGAAACTACCTATTGCTTCTGGGAGAGTTGAAAAACATGTATCGCACTTCGGCTGGCCTACGCGTGTTGGAAGGTAATGAGCGAGCATTTTTTACCGCGTCGTTTGGGATGATGGTAGATCTACTCAGCGACCATGACTTTGAATTCGGTTTGCCTGCTTTCGATCAGATGCAACGAGGGCAAAAGTTGTTTGCGATGTATGAGGCTGGGCGCGCACTGCTTCGCCCCGATCAACCGGCTCCAGAGTTGACTGCGTATCTTGAAGCAACTGTCGCGACGGTTTATCAGTTCGCTTACGATCAAATTGTGACAGAGACCGACGACCCAGATTTTTCTGACGAACCGCATTATTGGCGGGGGTTGGCACTCCGAGCAGTGTCTGAGTTGGATGCTGATTGCGAGTTCCCGGAAGTAAATTGCGATGAGCGTTCCAGGTGGAAATCGGTAGTCGAGTTGCTGGAAGGAAAGGTGCTATGGGATCGCGATTTTGAGATGCAGTTCGTTTTGGATCTCGATCCCCAGCATGCTGAGAAAGTGAAAGGGAGCCTGCGCATCGAAACGGATTTCTTTACGGCGGTGCCTATTGAAGTGCCGGATTGTCAATTCAATTTATACTTGGACGCACTGATGGGATTGACGCCGCAAGGTCGTTGGTAACTCTGCTGTCACAATCTCGAAGTCGTGTTCTAGATCTGTGCGTTGCTCGATTGCGAGCTTATCGTCGTTTTGGGTTCGGAACGTTTGAGCTGAGTTAGCTGCATTTGAGTTTTGTATATGAATTTGGCAACGCAATTGCGAGAGAAGTTGAGCAGCGATTCGGATCTGGCGAATCGATCTTCAAGTCGCATGTGCTTCAGTCCGTCGCTTTCCTACGGGCGACACTTTGGTCCGCCCGCACCCACGGCTAAGCAGGCCGCGGTGATGATCATGTTGGAAAATTCTGCCACCGGTTGGTCCATTCCACTTACCGAGCGACCGCAACATCTGCCAGATCATGCAGGTCAAATTTCTTTGCCGGGTGGTCGAGTCGAAGCTGGCGAGAGCCCCATGCAAGCCGCTTGTCGCGAGTTTCTAGAAGAGCTCGGCACGACAACCTTTCCAGGCGAGCTTGTGGGAGAGCTGCAATCGATCTATGTCTACAACAGCGATTATTTCGTTCGGCCGTTCGTCGCGGTTTGTCAAGAACGCATCGAGTATATTCCGTGCCAGCATGAAGTCGCACGCGTTATTCGCCTTCCAGTGGACGCCTTGCTCAACGATGAACTGAGGACGCGATGCGAATATCGCCGAGGCAACGCGAGCTGGTATGCTAACACGATTCAGTACGATAACGCGCTGATCTGGGGTGCAACCGCCATCATCTTGGGCGAGTTCGCTCGAATCTATCAGAGCTGCGTGTTAGAGTGATTCGCATCGTCGAAACACAGCGCCGAAACACCGTGTCGAAACTTCGAAAGAAGACAAGGGTTTGAAGCAGTTAACGCTAGGCGCGCTAGGCTCTGTAGCGAATCGATTTTACTGCCTCGCAATGTGGAGAGTTAATAATGAAGCGACTTGCCGTTAAGTTTGGAGTGCTTTGCGCACTGAGTCTATGCGCACTGAGTCCCGCTACGCTCGCATTTTCACAGGAGAGCGCTACGAAAGCTCCGCAGGCTGAGCGCGACTCCGATCGGCCATCGCAAGAGGATGACCGTCCGCAAGCCTCGCGTCCGCGCAACACTGGCAACCTTCCGCGCGACGCCCGTGAAGGCCTGGGGCGTGACATCGGTCCTGGACGCATGATGGCTCGTCTGCCCATTGTGATGGCGCTCGATGCAGATCAAGACGGAGAGATTTCGGCCAAGGAAATCGAGTCTGCCGTGGCAGCTTTGAAGAAGCTCGACAAAAACGGTGATGGAAAAATCACGATGGATGAGCTGCGACCGGACTTTGAAGGCATGGGCCCAGGCGGCCCTGCCGGGTTCGGCCCAGGTCCTGGTGGATTCGATGGCGGTGCAGGCAATCCGCAGGAAATAGTGACGCGGCTGATGGACGGCGACAAAGACAATGACGGTTACCTTTCCGAAAGCGAATTGCCTGAACGCATGCGGGCCATCATTGCACGTGCGGACACTGATGGTGACAAGAAACTGTCACGCGATGAGCTGACTGTCGTTGCCCAGCGCATGGCGCAGGCTTTTCGTGGTCAAGGCCCAGGTCGTGAAGGCCCAGGTCGTGAAGGAGAAAGACGTCGACCGCCAGCGGACGGAGACGCAAATCGGCCTGCTCGCCCCAGCGAAAAATAGCAGGGGCTAGATCGCTTCAGGTCCGCGTTCGCCAGTTCGAATACGGACACAGTCGTCCATGGGCAGAATGAAGACCTTGCCATCTCCGATTTGCCCTTTCTCGCCCGTCTTGGCTGCGGCGATGACTGCGTTCACCGTTGGCTCGACGAAATCGTCGTTCACTGCGATCTGCAACTGAACTTTGCGAAGCAGATTGATTGAAATTTCGTGCCCGCGGTAGGCGCCGACTTGTCCCTTTTGCCTTCCAAACCCCTGACAGTCCAAGACGGTCAGGCGGAACACTTCAACCTCGGTAAGGGCTTGCTTGACCGCCTCAAGGCGACTTGGCTGAATGATCGCGATGATAAGTTTCACGAGATTTTGCTGATTCTAAGCCGATACGGAACGTCGCTAGTCGCAATTCTTGGATCGCCAAGGTGACTAGGAAAGTTGGAACATCGTACAAGTTTTCGAGCAATTTGTCAGCCGGCACGGGACCACATCGTGGGAATCGGGACCGATGAATGCTATCGGCTGGGAATGTTTAGCCGCAAGGCGAAAAATTAAGCCTGAGCCAGAAATACTCCGACTCGGATGAGTGAGGCGGACACTCATACAAGCCATTGGGGTACTCTTCTGGCCCAGGCAGAGCCGAAGTCTTTTTGGCACGACTGCATAAATTAAAAGCCACCTGAAAACGACTCGTGGTCAATCCTCAGGCGACTTGGGTAGGGCATCTAGTTGCATAAAAACCGCAAGAACTTGTGGATTTGAGTAGTGCCTTCACTTGGATCGGCTGCGGCGATCCCGAACGCCGCAGGAGCATCGCAACCGATCCAAGTGAGCGACACAACCCCAACAACCCCACAAGGAGAACGATTAAGCGTCGAAACGCTGATAGGTTCACATTTGCAATTTTGAGTGGAAGGCCAACCAGAGTTGCACCATTCATTCGCAAGTTGAGTAAAGCAACAACCGTTCCGAGCGCTTGCGTTCGGCTTCCATGAAGCGTTGGTGGAATCACTTAAGTGCTTCTGCGCAAAAGTTTTGTAACTCGGACGGAAATACTTAAGAATTTCGCTAAACGGCTTCAACAGCAAGCTTTGCTTAAGCTGCAAGCATAGAATGCCGCGATAACGGGCATGTTCGTCTTGTTGATGAAGATGGAGTTGAGTCGGCCCAGCTTCCGAACCCCGGCTCGCCGTTCTGGCGGTGTCGGCTGCGGTGGTTAACCCAAAACGAAAAAACCGCTCGACGATTTGGAATCGCCGAGCGGTCTTTGATAGAACTCGATTCGTGGCTCTGGATGACTAGAACGTGAAGACAGCGTCCATTCCGAAGAATGCTTGGCTGGACTTGCCGTTTTCGTTGAAAGTCACACCGTTGATAAGCGGTTGTTCTTTGTCCCAAATCCAGCGGACTTCTGGACGAATCACCAGGTTTGGATTGATCTTGTAGTTCAAACCAAAGGTTTGGTTGTAAACATCTGCATTGCGGATGCCATCAGCTTCACGCGAGATGTTGAACCATTCCGAACGGCTACCGACCGAAACACAATCATTGATTGAGTAGATCAAGTAGTGGATGTTGCCGAAGGTGTTGCGAATGCCGACACCAGCTGCGTTGTTTGTGAACAGGTAGTCTGTTTGGTTGATGTAGCGGAGTTTATCCGACAGACCAACGTTGAGGATACCGCTGTGAATCACACCACGCTCGCCAACCGATTCATTGAAACGGCCGAGGGCGGTGGTGTAGATGAACGAAACGTCATCTGACAAAGCTCGCGAGAAACCGCCGATGTAAGCATCGCCGTTGTCTTCGAAACCGCTGTCCCAACCTGTTACATAACCATTCCACAGGGTGGTGTCGTCGTCAAGCTTGTAGCTTGTCAATGCACCGGTGTGGGTGAATGGTTCAGCATTATAGAACGTCAATTGGCGGCTGTAGAAGAAGTTGCCGGTAGCAGCAACCACTTCGTTACCGATGATTGTGAAGAAGTGACCAGCTTTAACCGACAGGTTGCCATAAGCCACTTCACCGTACAACTGAGGAATCGCATGGCCGTAAGCGCCACCGTTATCCCAGCTTTGATCAAAAGAAGTATCCGCAGGTCCAAAGGCTTGGGTGTCTGGAGCGTCGGTACCGTACAGGTAGTCAATGCGACCACCGAAACCTAAGCCGCAGCTGCCGTCAGCGATCTTCTCTGCGTAAAACCACTGTTGTTGCAGTTGGACGTGATCCGCGTAGTTGTTGAAGCTGTTGTTGGTGTTCTGAGTGTGATAGCCAACGTTGCTCCAACCACCGATGGTCAAACCAAACGGATCGTTGGAGAACAAACGCCATGGATCACCACCACAACCGCAAGCCGAATCGCAACCACCGCTGCTATCGCAGGATAGGTCGCCAC
This sequence comes from Pirellulaceae bacterium, assembly GCA_041739135.1. Lineage (GTDB taxonomy): Bacteria > Planctomycetota > Planctomycetia > Pirellulales > Pirellulaceae > Aureliella. Next base: position 43,844 of record JBGSOM010000200.1, on the reverse strand, counting down.
AGCCGGTGTCGCAGTCGCTGATCGGTGTGTCTGTGCATGAGCAAGAAGCGGGGATCACTTCAGCCATGTGAGTTGATGCCAGGCGAACGTTGTTGCCAGCTTGACCAGCTACTGGAGCTGATTCGGCTGCATAGTATCCGTACGAGCCAGTTGTGCTTGGCTCTGCTGCCCAAGCTGGGCTGCCGAAAGCGCAGGCGATCGCCGCCAATAGCGCTGTCTTAGAAATTTTCATGGGTTCATCCTTGATTGATCTTCGGAATCCTAAGCGACCACAAAAGTCACTGTTGACCTTGCAGTCCTAATTGGGATAGGGACCAAGACCGCCACTTCGAAAAGTTGAGCCACTTACGAGTTCTTGGAATACTGCCCGCTCCCATAAACATGCGTTTCCGGAGTTAGCTATCGGTGCATTCTTAATCAATGATTCAGCAGTTTTTCTTTCGTGCTGTTCCAACAATTATGGAAAATCTCCCGGTCTGGTAAACTTTTCCGCCTGCGTAGAGCTTGCGGCCGCCGCGCAGTCGTCGTGGCGACCGATCTCCAGCGTTACGAAGTTGCTAGCAAGTGCGTGCCATGTCCCATTCAAAAGCGTAATTGCACGGTAGAAGACAGCTCGCAAAAGGGTCCTTATCCAGTTGTCGAACCGCAAGAAGTCGCCCTGTCTGCCAGCGGATTGCTGAGGCGGATTGCCAGCGAACTTATGGCGAACTTCTTATGGCGAACTGCTGGGCGGTTAAGTGTTCGGATCCGCCAATAGCGCCTTCGCAAACATTTCAGGATCGAACGTCGCCAAGTCCGTCATCTGCTCGCCTAAGCCGACTAACTTCACCGGCAGATTAAATTGTTGACGAATAGGTATGACGACGCCGCCCTTGGCGGAACCGTCAAGCTTCGAAAGCACGATCCCGGTACAGCCCGCTGCATCGGAAAATCCTTTGGCTTGACTGATCGCATTCTGGCCCGCCGTTGCATCGAGCACCAGCAGCACCTCATGCGGTGCCTCGGGAATATGCTTGCTGATCACCCGACGAATCTTATCGAGCTGCTGCATCAAGTTGCTTTGCGTTTGCAACCGTCCAGCCGTATCGAGAATGCAGACATCGTAGCCCTCATCGACCGCTTTCTTTGTCGCTTGAAACGCCACCGTTCCCGGATCCGCACCCGACGCCGCTTTGACAATATCGCAACCAATACGTTCCGACCAAATCGTCAATTGCTCAACCGCTGCGGCTCGAAACGTATCGCCAGCTCCTAGCAATACTCGCTTTCCGGACTGAGTAAACCGGTGCGCGAGCTTGGCGATCGAAGTCGTTTTACCTGATCCGTTCACGCCCACCACCAAGATCACCGTTGGCCCCGACTCAGCCATCCGAATCTCAGTTCCTCCTTGCTCAAGCGTCGCGCGAATTTCCTGCGAGATGATGTCGAGGATCTCCTGGAACTCAACTTTACGAGCCCGGAAATCGGTTCCGATACGGTCGCGAATCTGCCGAGCCATATCGCCGCCCATGTCGCTCCGCACCAGGATCGCAAACAATCGCTGCAAGAAATCTTCGTCAACCAGTTCGCCTTGGCTTTTCCATAAGTCGCGAATGTCGGTGTTCAGTACCGTGCTGGTTTTCTTCAGCACCGTTTTCCAACTCCCAAACAATCCACCCGACTTCGCTTCCTCAGCGGGATTTGGGGAATCCTGTGGAGTTTCGCTTTTCTTCTTTTTCCAAAATGCCATTAGTTGAATTCGCAGGCTTCGTCGAAGTGTTGTTTGAGATGGAGTGCGCCGTCGGTTTTGAAATGCCGTCGCATCTTGAGTAGTTGCGCACAGGCTTACAAGATACCGGCCCAGCAGCAACCCGAGAACCGTACAGAGCGACGTGCTCGCCGTGTCTCAACCCTCTAGAAACGCAGTTTGGGGAAGGTCAGCCCGCGATAGCGTGGCTAGGGAGGGCAACACTGTGAAGGATTTTGCATTAGAACTCGCCATAGCTCCTGCTTCGGTGACTTTGCAACGGAACCCTGGTGAGTCCCGCTACATTCCGATTGCAGACAGAGCCCGCGTGATGTCACTAAACATGCCACTCCACAGCTCGGCGACTGTAGGCGTTCAATTTGCGAGTGTCGGGAATCGAATAACGAATGCCGCGCGCGTCCACGATCAAGACGCTCCATTGAGTCAATCGCCGAAGGTCCTTTTCGTCGTTGATAATAAACTCGGTGTCACCGCGATCGGTCTCAACCGTCCAGCGACAGGGAGGGTCGTTGCTGGAAATCTGCACGATGCGTTCGATCACCGGAATGAACTCGCTGTTGGTCAGCGTCGTGCGGATTGCTAATGCGGAGGCTTCGGGCAGATCCGAAACCGACGGAATGCAGCACAATTCCTTACCCTTGTCATCGAAGACCGCAATCCAATTGTCTGGGTCGCTCATCGGGAACAAACGCATCGCTGACAAACCGACGTGGCGATTGCCAAATCGGTCTTCAGCAACTAATCGCCCGCGCGAATCGCTTGAAAAGACAAATTCGTTGCCGATGGATGTCGAGCCGTCAGTGGTATCGTTCACGGTTAACCTTTGAGACAAAGCTCTAATCAAGTTTGACGACGCGCACTCGTTGCAGCGAAGCTGTCGGAGGCGGCGCTGCAGGCACATGCGGTTTCGTTTCCAGTTGTGCGTGATACAGTCGCGAATAAACACCGCCCAAGTCCAGCAGCTCTTCGTGCTTGCCGACTTCGACCACGCGACCAGCTTCCAAAACGAAGATTCGGTTTGCGTTGCGCAGCGTAGAAAGGCGATGCGCGATGGCAATCGTTGTTCGACCGCGAATCAAATTGTCGAGCGCATTTTGAATCTCACGTTCGGTCTCATTGTCGACCGCTGAAGTCGCTTCGTCCAAAATCAAGATGCTCGGATCGGTCAACAAAGCCCGCGCGATCGAAATCCGCTGACGCTCTCCGCCCGAAAGCGTCTGGCCGCGTTCTCCCACAATCGAGTCGTAACCGTCGGGGAGTTTCACAATAAAGTTGTGAGCATGCGCGGCGCGAGCGGCTTCGATAATCTCGGCGCGTGTGGCAGTCGGTCGACCATAGGTAATGTTCTCTGCAATCGTTCCAAAAAACAGATAGGGTTCTTGCAGAACGATGCCGATATTTCGACGATATTTCTCAACTGCGAAAGAACGAATATCAACTCCGCCAGCAGTGATTTTGCCCTGAGTCGGATCGTAGAAACGACAAACTAAGTTGACGAGCGTGCTCTTGCCCGATCCGCTCGGACCCACCACTCCCACCAACTCACCCGGTTCGATTCGCATATCGATTCCGCGCAGCACTTCGCGACTTCCATACTTGAAACGAACGCCCGAAAGACTCACCTCACCGTCCAGTTTGCCGACAGCTATTGGATTGGTGGGTTCCATCACAACCGGTTGTCGATCCAAGATTTCAAAGATGCGATGTGTCGAAGCCGCCGCGCGCTGAGTGTTCGCCAAAAAACCACTCATTGAGTCCAAGCGAATATAGAATCGCGCGATGTAGGAGACAAAGCCGATCAAAACGCCAACCGTAATATCGCCAGTCGCCACCCGCCACGCGCCAAACGCCCAGATGACTAAGACGCCGATTTCATTCAGAAACGAAACGGTTGGACCAAAGAACGACCACAATCGATTCACGCGAACGTTGTTGTCGTAAACCACTTTATTAGCGTGTGCAAAGCGAGCGATCTCACGCTGCTCCTGCGCGAACGCCTTCACAACACGCACGCCCGGTATCGCATCCGTTAAGACACTGACCATATCGCTCCAAGCATTCGTGGCTCGCGCAAAGCCATGCCGCAAGTTAATGCGAACCTTCTGAATCAGCCAAGCGATAAATGGAAACGGCAGCAACGCAGCTAGGGCTAAGATCGGATCGATACGAATTAAAATGATCGCGGTGAAGATGAACATCATCACGTCGCTGATGAAGTCGACCATATGCGCGGATAGAAAGTTACAAATCCGATCCGTATCGCTGCTGATGCGCGAAATCAGATCGCCCGTGCGTCGACCACCGTAGTACTCCAGCGACAGCTTTTGCAAGTGGCTGTAGGTTTGATTGCGGATATCGCAACTGACCTGCTCACTAGCCAGCGCTAGCACATAAGTTTTCGCCCAGCCGAGCGCCCACGCCAGTACCGCGGCGCCGGCGAGTGCGAAGATGTAACCATAAATCATGGAATAGCGAACTTCGTCGCCAATCTGCAGCGCGTTCTGCCAAGGTTCCAACACATGATCGATTAACGGAATCGTCAAGTAAGTTGGCACCATCGCGGCAGCCGTGGATGCGATGGTGAGGCCGATGCCAAGTGCAATCGTCCCAGCGCGTCGTTTTGCAAACGGCGTCAATCGCATCAACGAAGCCGACGGCGAGGGAGCCGCGACGGGAGCGCACGAAGGACAAATCGGCTGGTCTTCCTGCAAGACCGCGCCACACGACGCACAGCGCGCTACGACGGTCGCAACATTATTGGCGGCAACCGCGCGACTTCGCACAATCGACGCGTACGCCGCCGCGAACCGATCCGCACTGGATTCGCAGGCGCAGGTGAAAGGCCACTGATATTTCGCCTCTTCACCTTCCAGTAATTCCAGGTTCCCCAATCCCGCTTGCACCGACGCGTGCAGCTCTAAATCGAATTTTAAATCCCAATATTTCGGCGGAGTGACAACGCCTGTCGTAGAAACGCCACATTCGATCAGCCGCGTATTTGTTAGAACCAGCAAAGTGTGAGCGAAATTGCGCTGGGAATCGAGGTCCAGTTCGAGGAACGCGAGCACGCGTTCGCCCTCAGACATCGCCGCCCGAACACTCGGCTGCCATTTTGCTCCGATAGTCGCCAGCAAATCGTGGGGCGAGGAGCTGTCTAAGGAGCGGCCATCGGGAAGGCTGGAATTGGTCGAATTCATATATGGGACAACGCGCTGCAGAAACGACCAAGATTAGGAAAAGAACAAATTGGCTCTTGTGGCTCGCCGAAATCAATGCTCGGTAAGCCGCTAGCCGCTGAAACTCGACCCAGCTTCGCCGACTGGGTAAACTGTAGCTCCGGCTCGTGCGGCAAATCGGCTGCTTCAGAGTACTTGGGCGGTCGATTAGGCCAACTTCCGCCACGGGAAATTTTATCTCAACTGTTTCGGACAGGTACTGGCAAGTAGTTTACCGAAGTGTCAAGATTTATGCCTAGCCGTCTGGCTCCGTTGTGCGATAATTGCGGCGGGAACTTTAGGGCATCGGATAGCCAAGTCTTACATTTTTAAGAAAGCGGCTTTCGAACGTCCATGAACGCGCGAAACTTGAGAAATCTTTTTCAGCTACTTACGGCTGACGGAATCACCGAGCCATTCGAGAAGATGGACTCTAAATGTCGATTGAAGCCTAGAATTCGCTTTCAACGACAAACTCTCTTGCAACCCAACCGAGCTTTGCAGCTTGGTCGAAACGCTATCTTTGCTTCCTAACTGTTGTTGACGGTTTGCACTCGCAAACACTGAGGCTAACTATGCACTGCTAGCGACCCAACCCCGAATCCGACCTGGTTCCCGTCTGCGTTTCGACCTCTCCGAGCTTGCGCGACGTGTGCCGACTAGACACTAACAATTGCGTTGATCGAGATTACAAAATTCATGTCAGACTCAAATCCTGTTGAACCCATGTCGTTCCGAAAAGTCCTCGCACTCCGCGGACCGAATATCTGGACGAACATTACAGTGCTTGAAGCTTGGGTTGATTTGGCAGAGCTTCAAAACGTTTCCACGCATGAACTCAAAGGTTTCAATGAGCAGTTGAAAACCTGGTTGCCGACGTTGGTCGATCACCGCGGCAGCATTGGTGAACGCGGCGGATTTCTCGAACAGTTGCGTCGCGGCAGCAATCTGGCTCATGTGCTCGAACACGTCGCCCTCGAACTGCAATTCTTAGCCGGCAACGATGTGCGGTTCGGACGAGCCGTGCTGACCGACGAGCCAGGTGTGTACAAAGTTGCTGTTGAGTATATGGAAGAAGCGGTTGGTCGCGCCGCTCTGGATCTCGCCAAGCGTTTGGTCCTAGCCGCATACGCTGGCGAACAATTCAACGTCAAAGAACAAGTCGCTGCACTCCGCGAACTCGCACAAGACGTGTGTCTCGGACCCAGCACACGTTCGATCGTCGACGCCGCCAAGCGTCGCGGCATTCCATTCACTCGAATGACCGCCAACAGCCTCGTGCAACTGGGCTACGGTTCGCTCCAGCGCCGCATCTGCACCGCTGAAACCGATCGCACCAGCGCCATCGCTGAATCGATCGCCCAAGACAAAGAACTGACTCGCCGTCTGCTGCACAGCGCCGGCATCCCCGTTCCCCTTGGTCGCGCTGTTGAAAGTGCCGAAGATGCTTGGGAAGCCGCGGAAGATATCGGTTTGCCAGTGGTCGTTAAGCCGCAGTACGGAAATCATGGTCGCGGCGTTGCCACGAACTTACACACTCGCGAAGAAGTTTTCGCAGCCTACGAAGCTGCCCTCGCTGAAGAGTCGACCATCGTCGTCGAGAAGTTTATCGCTGGGGACGATTATCGCTTGCTAGTCGTCGGTGACAACTTAGTCGCAGCCGCTCGGCGCGTCCCAGCTCAAGTTGTCGGCGATGGCAAATCCACCATTCGACAACTCGTCGATATCGTAAATCAAGATCCGCGCCGCAGCGACGGTCACGCCACCGTGCTTAGCTGCATCAAGATCGATACAGTTGCCGAAGCCGTTCTCGCGCAGCAATCGATGACTCCTGATTCAGTTCCTGCCGCGGGCCAAATGGTGCTCATTCGCCGCAACGCAAACCTCAGCACCGGTGGCATGGCTATCGATGTCACTTCCAAAGTGCATCGCGATGTTGCCGCTCGCGCAGTGGAAGCCGCCAAGATCGTCGGACTAGATATCGCCGGCATCGACGTCGTCAGCACCAGCATCGAAAAATCGATGGAGTCGCAAAACGCGGCAATTGTCGAAGTGAACGCGGGTCCCGGTCTGCGCATGCACCTCGAACCCTCCGAAGGTCAACCGCAACCTGTCGGCGAAGCGATCATCGATTCGCTGTTCGCCCAAGGCAATAACGGACGTGTTCCAGTTGTAGCTATCACCGGTGTGAACGGTAAAACAACGGTCACACGTCTGATCGCTCACATTATGTTTGTTCAAGGTCGACGAGTTGGTATGACGACCACCGATGGTGTCTACGTCATGGGACGCCGCATCGACAAAGATGATTGCAGTGGACCCAAAAGCGCTCGACGCATTCTCAGCAACCCGTTGATCGACGCCGCCGTGTTGGAAACCGCTCGCGGAGGTATCCTGCGCGAAGGACTTGCCTTCGATCAATGCGATGTGGCTGTCGTTACGAACATCGGCGAAGGCGACCACCTGGGGCTGAGCGGCATTAATACTTGCCAGCAGTTAGCCGACGTGAAACGCACGATCGTCGATGTGGTCTCACCTCAAGGTCACGCGATTCTCAACGCAGATGACCCATTGGTCGTTTCGATGGCCCCTAAGTGCCCCGGCGCAGTCGTCTTCTTCTCGCACTCAGCCGATAACCCTTACCTGGTCGAACGCCGACAATCGGGCGGTCGCGTCGTGTTCGTACGAGATCAATCCTTGGTCCTCGCACACGGCGACTCCGAGTTCGCTTTGATTTCGCTCGACAAGATTCCACTAACGCACGGCGGACGCATTCGTTTCCAAATTGAAAACGTCATGGCCGCCGCAGCAGCGACTTGGGCGCAAGGCATTCCAGCTCAAGTGATCCGCGCCGGACTCGAATCGTTCTCATCGAATATCGATGGCAGCCCCGGACGCTTTAACATCGTTGAATGGGGCGGCGCGACCGTTATCATCGACTACGGTCACAATCCATCAGCTCTAAAGAATGTGCTGGATGCGATCTGTCATTACCCAAGCAAACGGCGCATCGCGCTGTATTCAACGGCAGGCGACCGTCGCGATGATGACATGATTCGCCAAGGCCAGATGCTGGGTCACTTCTTCGATCGAGTCGTGCTTTACGAAGGTGCTTACGTTCGCGGACGCGTCCCCGGCGACATCATGCAACTGTTCCGTGAAGGCATGGCCATCGGAGCTCGCATCAACGACTACTTGTGCTTCTCAAGCTGGACCGACGCAGTCAACTGTATCCTCAGCGATGTCCAAGTCGGCGACATGGTCCTCATTCAAGCCGACTCAGTCGACGAATCCGTTGCCTTCTTCCGCGACCTCATGACCCGCTCAAAAACCAAGTAATGGTTTCAGTGTCGACGTTCGCCATGAATCGACTTGGCCAACAGATTTTGCTCGCTGAGTGAAAGTGTGTTTCAGTCGAGCCAATTCGCTGCGTAAACGAACCGCGAAGCGGTGAAATGAACCGCAACCTATTTGATATTGCTTACTCATCTGTTGTTTACCCATCGGACCGAGTTTCAACCAGCACTCTTCAACGCGTTCGCTGCCGTCATCGCGCGCGCTAACCGCCAGCCTCTCAAGCGAAACGCATATAAACACACCGCAGTCACCACTGCTGTCGAAGTATGCAATCGCAATTCCCACCACAGAAAACCAACGTCCGGAGATAGCACAGCAGGCCAACCTTGATAAAGCGCTGTCCAAGCTAACGGTAACGCCATCGCAATCATTGCCGCAACAAACAGCGTGATGACTCGCGCGCTGAATCGTCTCTGGCTTAATCCAACGCGGGACGCAAACAGACCTGTTAAAGTTACCGAGACAACCAACACCAAGAGATTCGCCACCATCTGCACCGAGACTTGCATCGCAGGTGGCACCAAACGCCCTAGAGCCATCAGTGCCGCTAACACCGTCGTCAGCAAAAACAGATCGCGAATCGGAACTGCACTACTCCTCAACGTTGCTTCGGACTTTGGCGATGGCTCTCCATCAGTCTGCGCAATCAACTTGAATCGATACCCCATCCATCGCAACGGCAAACAAGCCACGGCCAACCAGACGCTCATCAAACCCACCGCGATGATCAACTCCCACACTCGTGAGTTCTCAAATCCGATAGTGACCAGCGAAAATAGCACCGCCAACCCTGCCATTCCAATCAGTGGCAGCAATCGCAGCGACAATCGAGTTCTGCCGAGCACCAACCACAGCGAAGCGAGAATCAGCCACGAAGCAAAAACACCCTCGGCAAATTGGTAGATCGGGCGCGTCACCTCGTCAACAAACCCACTCGTCCGCGAACGCAGAATGATGTAGGCGATGCACAGCCCCGTCAGCCATGCGCAGTCGATCCAAGCATGATCATGCGCTTTCGCTGCGGCGTGAACCCACACACAAGCCCAAACGAAAAAGCCAACCGCAGTGAGCAACTCCAAGTACGGAACGAACCACCACGGCGCGACAATCTTCAGCACCTTTCCCGTCAACGCGTCCAGCAATACCAATCGTTGACTCGCATCAGCGACCCACAGCCTTCTGTCTTCGTCGACGAAAACTGCTCCAAGAATTCGCTCGCGCCGCGAGACTGCTGCTACAGCTTTGCCGGACCGCTCATCAATCAATTGGGTTTCCGATTGATTCGCCGTCGCAACAACAAGCATTCTTCTTAAAGCTTGACTTCTAGCGACCAAAACGTTGCCCGCTGGAATCGGCAATAACTGCCTTGAGCTCACATCCCAAGTCTGAATTGGGGTAGGACTTCCGATGTTTAACCACGAATCCGTAACGTAAGCGTCGATGCGAGGGGCGGGTGCCGCCAACACCGCTGACTGTGGCAGCGCGATCGTCCCTCGCAGTTCATTGGTTTCCGCATTTCTAATTTCGAAACTCAAACCATCTAGCGACTGTGTCACCACTCGCAACTCACCGGCGTCCTCGTAGTACCCAATGAACTCGCTTCCCCAGTTACCAAATAGCGTAACCTTGCCGTCAGCTATCCGCGCGAACCTAATCACTCGCTTTGTCGTGTTACCGCTTACTACGGATCCCCAAGTGTAGAAAAGGTCATCGCGAACGGAGAGTAAAGACTCATACGTCGCGTCAGGAGACTCATCGACAACTTCGAAATCGTCGCGGCGAGGATCAAACATGATGATCCGCGATGCGCTTGAACTTTGCTGCGATACTAATACACGATCGCCTGCGACAATCATCGAACGCGATTCGTAGCCATCAGTTTTAGGGATAGCAAACTGAATTGGCGGTAAAGCAACTTGTGGATCGACATTCCATTTCACGACTTCGTAGCGATTGTTGCCAAGCACAGCGATCGCCCAACAACCTCGCCAGTTCCAGGCCGTGAAAGGGATCGGACGCTGTTCGCTGGCAACCGCTCTTCCAGAAGTCAGATCGATCGTTCGATAGCGAAGATCAGCAATAGGATCCAAGCTACTTGGTCGATTTATCCTGTTCGAACCTGTCCAAACGAAGGTCGCGAACTTCCCTACGGAATCGATGCAACAAACAGCTGGTACGCCATGACTGCCTTGCTTCGCGACCCAGATCGCTCCGCACGCCAACGGAAACAGCAGCGCGACTAGGATCGTTAAACGCCGGGTGGAATCGCTCAATTTGGAAACCAGTTTGCAATCGGAACAGTAGCCATGCGAACTTCATAACCGCCGAGCTTGGTGCGTGCGGAAATAAACACAAGCTCTAGATGCGCCGCAGTACATATTTATTTACGCTTTGCATGCATTTACACAAAGCGCTGCCACAATCTGGGGAAAACCACCGAAAACTGTCTATTGCTTCTCACCGCTTTGCTAGCGACTCATGGGTAACCGGTAAAAAGAGCTGAAAAGTCTTGCGGCCGTCCCAATCTTCCGAAGCTGCCCGTTCGTTTTGTCTTTACACTTCAACTTCATATGGTGTAGGCTATGTTGCGCAAATAGGTGAGTGCACGCATTGGAGAGGGTTATGAACGGATTCAAAATTTGGCTACTCCTGGTGGCGTTTGTCCATGGAATCGCAACGCAAGTTGCAATCGCTCAGGTTGAAGAAAAGACGGAACGCGATTACGGATGGGCGATCAACCGCGATGATGGCGTACTCGAATACATCATCCAAATTAACCCCGAGAAGCTGCAGGCGATGCAGCTGAAAAGCCTCCAGTTCAAGTACGGGCAGGAAAACGTAAGCAACATGCCTCGCGAACTGATCGGTCGGGCTTCGAGAATCGTCGTTCGCATCGGAAGCGAAATTCTGCCGCGTACACCAAGCCTTGCTGAACTGGATCGCACCTCGCGCATCACCGATCCGCTCAACCCCAGTTCGACCGCTATGCTGCCACCAGGGCGCATGCAGGACGTTGAGTCTGGCGTCTATAACATCGAGCAACGCGATACCGCGCCCACACTCCCCGATCTGCCACGCACTCTCGATTCCAATCTTTCGTCACGCGGCGGCAACTTGATCGATGAAGCCAGTAAAGCTGCTGGTTCACTGCTCGATAACGTCAACGCACTTCGCAACAATGCGGGCGAATCGCTTAGCGACGCCTTGCCCGCGTTTCCAGACAACAATGCGCTTGCTCAAAGCATGCAACAGCCCGCATCAAGTGATTTTCTAAATAGCACTCGCGGAGGAAACTCCGCTGCGCCGTCGAAGTTCAACAGTCTCCCGTCTGCCACCAATCCTGCGCCGCTGACCAATCCAAACCTCTCGAACCCCGCTGCTACGAACCCAAATCGAAACCTCAGCAACTTGGGGGGCAGCACAGTCGGCGGAAGCAGTGCGTCGCCCAGTTACCCAGACCCACGGCTGACCCCACCCTCACTGGCAAATCAACAACTGAGCAATCAACAACTGAGCAATCAACAACTGGGCAATCAATCCACGTTGCCCTTGCAGCAAACGCCCGCAACCGGTTTCGGAACTTCACCGGGTTTAGCAGGCCGCCAAAACAGCACATGGAACAACGCGACCGCAGGCGCGCCGGCTCCGAATTACACCTCGGCCCCTGATCCCTATGCAAACCAGCAGAATTTTCCGCCGAACTATAGCAACGCGACGAACAACCCCTTCGCCGGCACATCGCCAACGAATCCGAATTTGAATAACTCCCAGCTCGACAATACGCTTGCCAATCAGAACTTTGACCGTATGGCTATGGGCAACAATCCTGCCCTGAACAATCCAGCCCTGAACAACCAGACTGTACAAGGACGCAACACGTCGTTGCCAGCCGGTTCAAGCCCGCCGACGATCTTGACCGACAACACTGCCACCGAAACGATCCCAGTTACGAAGATGGATGGCGTATTACCGGTACTGTTCCTGCTATCGTTGGTCGTCAATTTTTATCTGGGCATTCTGATTCGCAAATTGCTGATCCGTTACCGTTCGCTGCTCACCAACGTTCGTCAAGCTGCTTACACGTAAACTGAGCCGCCTGCGACTTGCCATTCACTGCGCGCCCAAGCTGCGGAACGGATTGAACCGCACGTAATTCAAGTGCCGGTAAAGATCGCATCGCTGAAGCAATTCGGAATGTGTGCCAATGTCGACTACTTTGTGATCGTGCAGCAGCAAAACTGAGTCGCACTGCCTTAGCGACAGCAAACGATGCGGCATCAACACCGTGATCGACGTCGGCTTGATCAGACTACAAATCGCTTCGAGCGTATCCTGTTCGGTGGCTGCATCGACGTGCTTGTCAGGTTCTTCGATCACCACCACCGAAGGCGATCGCAAATTGGCTCGTGCGATCCCCAAACGAAACGCGGCGTCCTCGGTCAGTCGATCATCTCCGGGCGTAATCAAGGTCGCCAGTCCATCCGGCAATCGCTGCACGATGTCCATCGCTTTCGACGCTCGCAAGATTTGATTGATGTCCAGCGAAGCGTAATCACCCGTGCGGCGCGACAAATTGTCCTGCACCGTTCCTGTAATCAGCGGTCCGTCCGCTGAAACCCACAGCGAACAATTCGACATGCTCTCCGGTGTCAAGTCAGACACCAACGTGCCATCGATCAGCATGCGACCACTGACCGGTCGACCGTAACCCATCAGCAACTCGACAAGCGCTTGAGCCTGCAAGCGTTCGCTCGACACGATGCCTATCAAGCTTCCCGGTTTGAAAGTCACCGAGACATTCTCAAGCAACTTGCGGCCGCTACTGTCTTGCAACGTCACATGATCCAGCTCAGCCTGCTGCGCGATGCGTGTGATACTCTTCAAATCCGTTCCACCGAATTGTTCAACTGGCAGCGACAAGAAGTCTCGCAACTCTTCTGCCGCATGTTCCACCTGTTGCAACTCACGAGCGCTCCGCTGCAATCGCACCGCGCTAATCGCCGCTCCAACTCCAGCAAGCAGGAACGTCACCGCGCCAGCGATCGAAATGGTCGCAGCGGGCTGCAACACTTGAACCGCCACAATGAACAAGAACAAACAACCGAGTACGCCTACGACTGCGATGATCAACGGAACTTTCCACGCCGAATTCGAGAGGCTCTTCACCGCTTCGCTGCGATAGTTCGAAATCTGTTCGTCGAAATGCGCGTCAATCTCCTGCTCTGCATGCACCGACTCCAGCAGCGGTCCTTTCAAACAGGTCGACATCAAGTCACCGCGACGCACCGCAGCTCGTTCACGAACCAACGGCAACGCACTGCGACTGCGACGATCCACCCAGCGATAGATCAACGTAACAAGCAACGCGCCAACGATGGACAAGAGTGTCAGCAGCGGTTGGATGAGCATCGCGACCAGCAAGCAACCGATCAGTTGAACGAGGTGTCTTGGAAAAGTACGCCACCAACGCGTCAGACTCGTTCGAACTCGCGGGAGATGATATTCGAGCGCATCGACCAACGCGGTCTGCTGCGCCGAAAGCGTGCGCACTACGCCCAATTGCTTTGAATGGGTTCGCAAGTCGCGAATGATCTTCACTTCAAAATCCACCGCCGCAGCCTGAATTTGGCGATTGAGCAGATTTAGAGCAATTGCGATGAAAAATACGATGCCCAGTGCGATCGCCAGCAGCAAACTGACCTTCATCAACGGAGTCATCGACTCGGGCAACCACTGATCGATCGTCGGCAACCCGATCGCGAACGCGTGCTTCGTCCCCGCTCCTGCTTCCACCAAGATGTGCGCTACGTCACCGACGACCACAAACAAAATCGGAATTGCGAGCGCACACAGTGTTCCAATCAACTGGGCAAAGAATAACTGCCCCGAACTACCAGCACGACTTGTTAAATACGATAGTGATTTGGAACGCATGATGTATGCCTTGCTGAATAGTCTTGGGGTTAGTTTCAGTTGTAGTTGGTTTGCTTGTGCCGTGTTCGGTGCGGCCGGTTGTTAGGCGTGAAATCGCCTTCGTTCAAATGTGCCACTCAGTTACTACGCTTTGAGGGTAACGACCGGTTTCTTTCGTTTGGGATAAAGTTCGCGGCAAAGCCCACATTTCATTCCGTCGCAACCACGAGCTGAGCAGTGTTCGCGACCGTAGTAAATGATCTGCAAGTGCAGCACATTCCAAGATTCTTCGGGAAAGATCCGTTTTAGGTCCGCTTCCGTTTGTTTTACATTCTTGCCGTTGGACAAACCCCAGCGTTGCGCCAGCCGATGAATGTGGGTATCGACCGGGAATGCAGGTTTGCCAAACGCTTGACACATCACCACACTCGCTGTCTTGTGTCCGACTCCAGGCAACTTCTCCAATTCCTCCATCGAATCCGGCACGCAGCCACCGAACTGATTCACCAAAATCTCCGAAAGCCCACGGATCGCTTTCGCTTTCTGCGGAGCCAATCCCAAGGGCCGAATAACTGCCAAAATCTCCTCCACCGAGCGCTCGCTCATCGACAGCGGATTGTCAGCCCGCTTCCAGAGGGTAGGAGTTACCTTATTGACCATTTTGTCTGTGCACTGAGCGCTTAAAAGCACAGCCACAAGTAGGGTGTATGGGTCGACGTGATCCAGCGGGATCGCCGGCTGAGGATAAAGTTCCTGAAGTCGTTGCTGGACGAGCGCAGCGCGAGCCTGTTTATTCATTTGTTCAATATCGTAACGAGATTCGATTCGTATCTCCCTGAGCACGACTCCGCTTGTCGCTCCACATTCACTTGGTTTGGTATCCAATCGGTTCGGTGAACCAAACGCCCTTAAGGTTCGATAGTGGCTTGCGGGCTAGCCAGCAGCTATCATGCTTGTAAATTTGAGTTGCCAGACTCAACCGATTTTCGCACTATTTATTCCTCTACCCTTGGAGATAACACCGTGCCCAAGCAAACACGTCGCGACTTTCTACAAAAATCCGCCGTCGCATCTGCTACTGTCGCCGTCGCAGGTCACGCCAGATTCGTGCATGCTTCCACACAGGAGCAGACTCAAAACACTTCGCCCAACTCAAAATTGAATGTAGCCATTGTAGGCGTCAACGGCCGCGGTGGCGAACACATCAACGGTATGTTGGGGAACGGCGATGTTCAGATTACTCATATCTGCGACGTCGACGAAGGCGTTGGTCAACGACGCTGCGAAGGAATCGAGAAGTCGCAAAAAGGTAAGAAACCAGCCTACGAACGCGACATTCGCAAGCTGCTCGAAGACAAATCGATCGATATGATCACGGTCGCCACTCCGAACCACTGGCACGCGCTCGCCGGCGTGTGGGCCATGCAAGCTGGTAAAGATGCCTACATCGAAAAACCCGTTTGCCACAACATTGCCGAAGGCGCCGCGCTGATCGCTACGGCTCGTAAATACAGCCGCATGTGCCAAGTCGGAACGCAATGTCGCAGCAGCAAAGCGGTTCGCGAAGCGATGGAGTTCATTCACAGCGGCGGAATCGGCGAAGTCAAACTAGCCCGCGCGCTCTGTTACAAACGCCGCGCGTCGATCGGTGCTCTCGGCGGCTACGATATCCCTGAGCAAGTTGACTTTAATCTCTGGAGCGGTCCAGCTCCCTACACCGATCCGAAACTGACGCGTCCTAAATTCCACTACGATTGGCATTGGCAACGTCACTACGGCAACGGCGACTCGGGCAACCAAGGCCCGCATCAAACCGACATCGCTCGCTGGGGCTTGGGCGTCGATACGCATCCTTCGTCGATTATCACTTACGGTGGTCGCTTGGGTTACCAAGCTGAACGCAAAGATGAAAAGTACATTGATGCGGGTGATACCGCCAACACGGAAGTCTCCATCTACGACTTTGGTGACAAGTGCATGGTCTTCGAAACTCGCGGACTCAGCGTCAATGATTCTGCTGACGAAGAGCTGAACCGTTTGTTCGATTCGAAAGAAGGCAATAAAGTAGGCGTCGTATTCTATGGCTCGAACGGTTACGTGCTACAGAAAGAATACACGCACTGCATCGCTTACGACAAAGACTTCAACATCATCAAGGAGTTCCGCGGCGGCGGCGATCACTTCAAGAACTTTGTCGAAGCGTGCCAGAAGCGCGATATGAAGCATCTCAATGCCGACGTTCGCGAAGGCCATCTGTCAGCGGCGATCAGCCACCTCGGCAATATCTCGTACTACCTGGGCGAGAAGAACTTGGTGTCGGTCGCTGATCTTGGCGGCGCGCTCAGCAAAGTCAAATCGTTTGATGACAACGCCAAGACGCTTGAGCGCACCGTTGCCCATCTCAAGAAAAACGACGTCGACTTGGATAAGTACAAGTTGTCGCTTGGACCTCAGTTGGCTTTCGATCCCGCCAAGGAAGTCTTTACGAACAACGAAGCAGCCAACAAGTTGCTGACACGCGAGTACCGCGAAGGCTTCGTCTGCCCAACCGCCGACAAAGTCTAGTGCATCTCGCTAACTTCCCCCTAGTTCCCAGGCGGAGCCTGGGAGCTAGGGGATCGCCGGAGGTTAGAGTTGTACGTACATGCGATGTGTGCTTGGTTTGGGGCTAGGGAGAGATGGATCGCGATGGTGAGCGCGTAGGGCTCGTACGAGGGAGTCGACGGAGTCGGAGTGAAGGGAGCGGCGATGACGCGTACTGATGAGGTTCAGGTTCGCACGCTGCTGAGACAATATATGTTGGTCTTGGGCGAGCACTCGGCGAATAAGCGCTGGCAAAGCAAGGCTGATAAAACGATTCATCCAGCCGAAGCGCGTACCGATGGTGAGTAACAGAAGTGTTTCGTTCGCTTGTGTTGGCGTCATGGCTAGAAATGCAACGAACGACGGGGGCTGATCACCGAAGGCGTATTCGACCAGCACGTTGCTTGGCGAAAGGAACGTATCACTGTGGCGAACTTCGCCACGAGGGACTACCAAGCCCGATAGCCAGCCGACTTTTTCAGCGACTGGATCGTGAATGCTCTTCACTGCTGACGTGGTAACTTCGATGGTCACGCCGCGCGGCTGCGGATTAGAAATTCCGCGGATCAAGCCTGGATGAACAACGGGCGTGTGAGCGAAATCCATAAAGTTCTCGATCACATCATCGAGATCGAATGGAAAAACGCGCGAGGCGGTTGTGCAGCGCCAGCCCGAGCATTGAACATCGAATCCGGGAGTCAGCGATTGAGGTTGCGCCTGAGGCTGTCCGAGCCCCAACCAAACCCAGATGATGCCAGCCTGCGAAAGCGTTGGCAGTGCGGTCAACTCGATTGATGAGCGTGGCATGCGGTCGGCGCAGGCGATGGGGATCGCGTTGCACTTGCCATCGCGGTCGAATTGCCAACCGTGATAGGGACAAGTTAGTGTGTCCGCCGTCGCTGTTCCTTGACTCAATTGAGCTTGGCGATGTGGGCAGATATCCACAAACGCTTTGATGCTTTGGTTGGTTTTCCAGATGACAACTGGAATTCCCAACGCTAACTGGCGAGTGGCACTGTTGTTCTTGAGATTGTTTTCGAACGCCAACGGATACCAGTGCTCGCGCAGATTTCCTTGTTGGGCCCAGAAAGGAAACGAACTCGCATCGATTCGTGTTGCAGCGGACGATTCGAGTTCTTGCGCAGAATTGTTGGGCATTGAGATGTTAGCCGGTAATTGCCTTGACGTAAGCGCGGATGTCCTTTTCGAGGGCAGCTAAGCGATCGTTGAGCATTTTCTTCGCGGCAGGGAGATCACGGCTTTGAGCGGGTGAGCAGTAGCTGAACATGTAGAACTTGACTTTGGGTTCAGTACCCGACGGACGAACGGCGAAGTAGTTTCCGGATTCGACGAGGTCGAGCATGACCATGTCGGCGGGGAGTGAATCGAGTTTCTCGGTTGTGCCGTCGGACTTGAGAATGGTCAGCGTTTTGTAATCGCGAACTTGTGCGACAGCGATGCCACCGAGTTGCTTCGGAGGTGAAGTGCGGAAGGATTCCATCAACTTCTTCATCAGTGTCATCCCTTCGCTACCTTCCATCTGAACGTTGACGAGCGATTCTTGATGACAGCCGTGTTCGATCTCCAGTTCAGCCATTCTCTGGTGCAGCGACTTGTTCTTCGACTTCAGATCCGCAGCGAGCATGGCCATGAGCAAGCAGGCGACCGCGCCGTCTTTATCGCGCGCGTATTGACCGATCAGGTAACCGTGTGATTCTTCGGTGCCGAAGACAAAGTCATCGGGACCTACGGCATCCATCACACCAGCGATCCACTTGAAGCCCACATGCAGATTGCCTTCGCAGCGAACGTTGTAGGAACTTGCTATGCGACGAATGAGTTCAGTTGTGACCAGCGTCTTGATCACGTACGACTTGGGAGTGAGTTTGCCGAGCTCTTTCATCTTTGAACACACGAAGTCGGTAAGGATCGCGCCGAGTTGGTTGCCGTTCAGTGTGGCCCACGGTCCGCTGGCGTCGGTGGTCAGCGGAGCGGCGCAGCCCATGCGATCGCAATCGGGATCGGTAGCGAGAATGATGTCACCGCCGGCTTGCCGCGCGTAAGTGATGATTTCATCGAAGACAGCGGTGTTCTCAGGGTTGCTGACGTGGCCAGGCACATTCGGGAAATCGCCGCTCGGTTCGGAATGGCGTGCGTAGACTTCGCACGAGTTGAAGCCCGCTTTGTGTAGCAGAGGCATCACAGCGAACGTGCCGACACCGTGCAGCGGCGAATAAATCACTTTTACATCGCGAGGGCCTGGCCAAGCGAACTTCGAAGACTCGGCGAGGTAGGCGGCGTCGATTTCTTCGGTGCAGATTTTGACTTTGCCTGCGGCCAGGGCTTCATCGAAGTCCACTTTCTTGATCTCATCGACACTCATCACGCGATCGATGATCGCTTTGTCGTGAGGCGGTAGAACTTGACCGCCCGTGGACCAGTAAACTTTGACTGCGTTGTCGCTGGGTGGATTGTGGCTGGCGGTAACCATAATGCCGCAATCACATTTTTTCGCGCGGACTGCGTAAGACAACTGAGGTGTGGCGCGATAGTCATCGAGGAAGTAGACTTCGAAGCCGTTGGCGACCATGACTGATGCGCACAGCTCAGCGAACTCGCGAGAACGATGGCGAGTATCGTAAGCGATCGCACAACTCAGCGATTTGCCTTTGGGAGCGGTTTCGAGAACGTAGGAGGCTAGCCCCTGAGCGCTTTCACCGATGGTGCGTTCGTTGATGGCGTTGGAACCGAAAGCGTACATTCGACCGCGACGTCCGCCGGTGCCGAAAGGAATTACGGTCCAGAAGACGTCATCGAGTTTCTTCCAATCTTTAGCGGCGATGTGTTCAACGATTTGCGGTTGGTAATGATGGTAGCGTTGTTCGGTCAGCCAGACTTGAAGATTAGCGAGCGCCGGAGCGGTTAACTTGCCCTCGGAGGTTGCTTGCTTGGCTGCTGCGATTGCTTGTTCGATATTCATAATTGCCTCTTCGCCACGAGTGTGGTGACCGCCAAAATGCACTGAGAAATGAGAGTCGAATTGTATTCAATCGCTGATTCAGCGCATAGGAGCGGGCATTCACCGGCGGCTCGAAAAAGGCGGTCCCTGTGACTATAACAGTGGCTCGCCGTTGTTCATCGAGCCGGTGTTCATCAACATAAGTGTACGCGAAGGAAATCTCAGTGAGCGAACCTATCATTAGTGTCAGTGGACTGCGCGGCACCATTCCCGATCAGCTCACGCCTTTGGTTGCAACTCGCTATATCGCGGCACTCGCAGCGACGTTGCCAAGTGGCAAAGTAGTGATTGGTCGCGATGGGCGTTCAAGCGGTCGGATGCTAGCTGCGGCTGTTAGCGCGACACTAGCGGCGCACGGGTTCGACGTGATCGACCTGGATGCTGCGTCCACTCCGACAGTTGGGGTTCAGGTACGGCAACAACGCGCGGTTGCAGGCGTACAAATCTCGGCGAGTCACAATCCAA
The DNA here is from genome assembly GCA_041739135.1 of Pirellulaceae bacterium. Classification (GTDB taxonomy): domain Bacteria; phylum Planctomycetota; class Planctomycetia; order Pirellulales; family Pirellulaceae; genus Aureliella. Next base: position 23,545 of record JBGSOM010000200.1, on the reverse strand, counting down.
AGGAGTACAACGGGCTGAAGTTGTTCGGGAGCGACGGACGCATTTTGACGAAGTCGGTCGGCGAAAAGGTGCTGGCGGGTTATCGAGCCGCTGATGCCAAGTGGGTCGGAGTCGATTCGATTGGGCAGATTTCGAAGATGGACGATCCGCATACTGCACATCTGGATTTAGTGCTCAAGACAATCGATCCTGCGCAAGTTCGAGATCGACGATTTCGAGTGTTGCTAGACAGTAACCACGGGGCGGGCGGATTGCTTGGTAGGATGTTGCTAGAGGCGTTGGGGTGCCAGTTGACAACTCTTGGCGATACGCCTGATGGGCAATTCGAGCACAAGCCGGAGCCGCTAGCGGAAAACTTGCAAGGCGTTTGTGAGTTGGTTCGCAATGGCGGTTTTGATGTGGGCTTTTGCCAAGACCCAGATGCAGATCGATTAGCTGTTATCGATGAACACGGGCAGTATATCGGCGAAGAGATGACGCTCGCGCTGTGTCTATTGCAAGCGCTGCCAAGTTGTAGTGGAACGATTGTTACGAATTGTGCCAGCAGCAATCTATCGCAATTCATCGCAGCGCTGCACAAATCGAAATGCCTGCGCTCGGCAGTGGGTGAAGCTAACGTGGCTGATTTGATGATTGCGGAGAAGGCCGTATTTGGGGGCGAAGGTAGCGGTGGCCCGATTGATCCGCAGGTTGGTTATGTTCGCGATAGCTTTGTTGGGATGGCTCGCATTCTGCAATTACTGACGACTAGTGGCAAGTCGGTTAGTGACATCGTGTCGTCGTTGCCGCCGCTGGCGATGGTCAAGGATAAGATCACTTTGGAAGCGAGTCGTTTAGCAAAGCTATTCGATGCTTTGACTGATCAGATCAGCGATGCGAGCTCAAGTCGACTGGACGGGCTGCGGCTGGATTGGGCAGATCGTTGGCTGTTGGTTCGCGGTAGCAACACCGAACCCATTGTGCGGTTCATAGCAGAAGCACCGACAGTTGCCGAAGCGCAGAGCTTATGCGATCGAGCTCGACGTATCGCTGATTCGCTTTAGGGCAAGGTGAGTTGGCGGGTCACTTCGTCGAGTATCAACTGCTCAATTTCCGGAGCCCAGATTGTTGGTCGTCCGTAGTAGACCATGGCGCCCCCACCTTCATAACCGCCTTCAGCCAGAACACGTTGCGAGGGGATATAAGCCATCACGTCATTAGCGTAGGCGGTGACCCACGTGGTCCTGCGCGCGGCGGGAAGCGATTTGATGGCCAGCGAGTAATCAACGACCACTTCGCCGCCCAGAGCGATCCAATCGACTGAGTCCCCAAGTCGCCAAGTTGCAACTGGGTAACTATACGCTGTTGGAAGCGACTCGCCGGCATCCAGCGATCGGAGCAGGGACTGCGCGCGGGCGGCTTCGTATTGGTTTTGCGACTTGACGTTCTGTTCAATTTGCTCACGCGTTGGCAACGGAGCAAACGGGACTTGGATTAGTTTGAATTGAGTTCGCAGTCTGGGTTCGATCAATTCCATTCTGTTGTCGATGGTTTTGTAAACGGCAGCAGCGAGTCGGTTGCCATACTCGCTGGCAAGTTCTACGGTGCGGCGAGGGAGTGGGTTTTGATCACCGCCACAACCGGCCCAGAACATCGCGTTGCACCCGGGAAAGGTTCGTTCGAGTTCGACCTGCGCGAAGCCTGCATAGTCGCCGCTCCATTCCATGCCGCTGAGCGTTGTGCAATGGCATGCGTAGCCGAAGATGATTGCCAGCGGTTGGTTGTCCCTTGCGACAATGAGTACTGGCACGCTGTGATCTGACGGGCCGGCCAGCTTGTTTGCGGCTCGCAGAGCAGGGACATCTTTCTCGACATTCGTACGGCGATTGACTGCGAAATCCTCGGTGCTGGAGCCATAGCCGAGATCGCTGGGTGCGAGACTTTGAATGGCTTGCCGGACGCAGGAGCTGACCTTCTCAACTAAGAAGTTGGCGTATTGATCGACCAGCTTGCGATCCTCTTCGGCAAAGAGCATGTAGTGCATGGGGCGCAGATTACCCGCGACCACGGGACCGCTGTGAGTATGCGATGTCGCCAACATAATTTGGTGGCGGTCGAGCTTCGCGGTGGTTTTCAAGTCATCGCAGATACGCTTGGCGAGGACATCGTCGATACCGCAGAGATCGAGAGTTACTAGCACGCAACGCTCCCCTGCTGCATCCTCTAACAACAGCGCTTTCGCCCAAAGATCATGGATCTTTCCTGTAGCATGGGATGCACCTCGCGAGGCGTATCCAGCCATAGGCATGGGATGCACAGGAGTGATCAATTCGCGTCCAACACCGGCCTTCCATTGGGTTGCGATTGGAGTCGCGGTTGCAGTTGCTTGCTGATTCGCAAGGAGAGTTGGCGCAGTGATCAAGCAAGTAATCAAGGTCAGTAAGCGTGTCATGGCTAGTCTCCATTGCGTGAGCGTTTCAGTGACTCGGTATTGATTCGGCATTGACTCGGCATTGACTCGGTACTGTGCGACGATGGTTCTGAAAGTGACTCCATGTGTCCGATTCACTTGAGCGATACTGAAAGGTAAGTTGGCTATATACCAAGATTGCAAGCATGAAGCGCGGAGAACATGAGTGAAATCGCGAAAATTTTGCAAAAAAATAAACTTCATTGAATCGGTCGGTTTCCCGCTAATTCAATTTGACCCACGGTCTGACGAGTGTTATAGTTCGATCCTAAGTAGCCATTGCTAGGCCGGTTGATATGCAGACGTCAAGTAGCAGATCACCGGATCATTCGAAATCGACTTTAGCGACTCGGACATGTTGATGAATCAGGACGGTTCACTCTGCCGGGCCTCTTGCCTGCGACCGCGATTGATGCACTTGCTCTGCCGGCCACAGTTAATTAATCAGCTGATAACTGATCAGCCGATCGATTGACCGCGTGTGCCAAAAAATGAGCTTGACCAATGAGCATCGATGCGGCGTCAACTCAAACTTACTAAAGAAATTTGTGTGTCTGGTTCTTCCAAATCAGATACTCGAGAGTATCAACGTGTCGATTCGGTCCCGGTGGCATGTTGATTCTGAATAATTACGGGACGAGTTTCGGAGTTTGATAATGGGTAAGAAACTGTATTGCGGTAACCTCAGCTACAGCGTGCGTTCAGCACAGCTCGAGCAGTTGTTTTCTGAGTTCGGCAATGTTGTAAGCGCGCAGGTGATCGAGGATCGCGATACTGGTCGCAGCAAGGGCTTTGGTTTCGTCGAAATGTCGTCGGAACAAGAAGCTACCGCTGCAATCAATGGTCTCAACGGCCGTGATCATGACGGTCGCAGCCTTCAGGTCAACGAGGCACGTCCTCGTGAAGAACGATCTGGCGGTGGTGGCGGTTATGGTGGTGGCGGCGGCGGCGGCGGAAGCCGTGGCGGTGGCGGCGGAAGCCGTGGTGGTGGCGGTGGTGGCGGCGGTGGACGCGATCGCTGGTAACTAGCTACTTAGCTAACGCTAAAGCTGAATTGATTAAAGCCAATAGTGCAGGTTGGTACCCTCCTCCTGCACATTGTTGAGCATTCCTGAAATTGGGCGTACTCGGCTGCCAGTCATGACTGACGACGCCTGATTTCTGTTTATTATTGAAACTGAAGTACAAAATCTAACGAAGTACAACAGTAAAACTGAACTGTAACCCGATGTCTTTTTCGTGGTTGCTCAGTTTTGACGTTCTTCTGGACTGACGTTGTTCTCGCTCTATTTGCCGGGTTCTCCATGCGAGGTTCGTCACGATCATTATCTTCTTGGTCAGATGATGAAGACGAGTCGCGGTTATGGAAAAAGTCCGCTGGAAAATCGACTTCTTCCAAGCGTAGTGCTGAGTCGGATGAGACTCGCAAGCTAGCCAAACGTGGGCTTCGCATCGGTCGTTCCCCAGTTGGCAAAGCTGTGTTTGCAACCCGTCGAATCATTGACGGTACCTGCATCGGCGAAATTGAGGGCCAGGTGATCTTCGATGATACCTATGCGAGCCGTTACGCATTCGATTTGGAGAATGGTGCACAACTGGAGCCCGCTGCTCCCTTTCGCTTTGTAAATCACTCCTGCGAACCGAACTGCGCTTTTGACTTGATTGGCATCGACGCCAATGCGAGCTCGCCAGCCGATGGGAACGCGGTTCGCAAACTACTGATCTTCGCGATCAACGATATTGAATCGGGTGAAGAGCTGACGATCGACTACAACTGGCCAGCTTCCTTTGCGATTCGGTGCAATTGCAAAGCGCCCACCTGCCGCGGCTGGATTGTCAGCCGCAAGGGGCTGGAACGGCTCGAATCTCTGAAGTCTGAGCAAAGCGCTGGCTCGTCGCAGGCGAATTAAGCGTTGGTTTGAGTGAGGTTTTCGCCCTTCGCTGTGGCGGCTGCGAATTTATGGCGGTCGCCTCGTTCTGCCAGAGTGAGTGACTGGAGCGCGCTTTCGCAGAACGAAAGGCGACTATCTTTAGCACCTTACGAGCTTTAGCACCTTACGAGTTGTCGTCGGTGGTGGTGCTGAGGCTCTGGTGTTGAGGCTTTGGGGAATCCGGTAGAATTAGGCTGACACGTGCTGCTCGGGTCTGCGGAACCCGGTCAGCAGAACCCAGTTACTAAACGTTAGAGGCTTACTATGTTGCGTCACATTCGTTGCTTGAGTCTTGTTGGGGCAATCGTTGCCAGTCCCCTTTCGGTCGCTTTTGCGGATACATCTTGGCCCTCGTTTCGAGGTCCAGAGCGATCCGGTGTCTCCAGCGATAAAGGTTTGCTGCAGAGTTGGCCTCAGAGCGGACCCAAGCTGGAATGGGAAGCGGTCGGTGCTGGGCGCGGATATTCGAGCATTGCGATTGCGGACGGCAAACTCTACACGCTTGGCGACGGCTTATCGACAGCCAAGGATCAAGACGAATATCTGACTTGTTTCGATCTGAAAACTGGAAAACAACTGTGGGCCACCAAGACCGGTACAGCCTGGGCGGATAAGAAGCCAGACTGGGGCAGCTCGCGCAGTACGCCGACGGTTGATGGCAACAACGTTTATCTGCTCACACCGCAAGGAGTTTTATTCTGTGTCGACACCAGCGGCAAAGAAAAGTGGAAGAAGGATTTGAAAGCCGAGTTTGGTGGCAAGAAAGACGATAGCTGGGGTTACAGCGAATCGGTTTTAGTTGATGGCGCGAACTTGGTTTGCACACCGGGTGGCGAAGCCAATACGATGGTTGCATTGAACAAGGAAACCGGCGAAAAAGTCTGGAGCTGTTCGCGAGCTGGTGACCGCGGTGCGGGTCATTCATCGATCGTTGAGTCGCAGATCGGCGGCACGAAGGTCTATGTGCAGTTGACTGGCAGCGGCGTGATGGGTGTGCGAGCGAAGGATGGTAAGTTGCTGTGGACTTATGACATCGGCAAAACAACTGCGGTGATTCCAACACCCATTATCGAGGGTGATTTAGTGTTCTTTGCGGTTGGCTATGACAAGGGCGGCGCGCTGCTCAAGCAAGTTCCAACGGCTAGCGGAGAAGTGGAAGTCAAAGAGATCTATCCGATCAAAAACGAGTTGCAGAATAAGCATGGTGGCGTCGTGATGGTCGATGGCTTTGTTTATGGCGACTTTGGTTCAGGTGGCGATCGCGGACTTCCGAACTGTGTCGACATGATGACTGGCGAAGTGAAATGGAAGAGTCGCGGAAGCGGCAGTGGATCGGCGAGCGTTACTGCTGCGGACGGCAATCTTTACATTCGATATGCCAACGGCACGATGACATTGGTTAAAGCTCAAGCGACTGGGTTCGAAGAGAAGGGTAGTTTCAAGATTCCTGGTAGCGGCGAGCGTCCGAGCTGGGCGCATCCGGTCGTAGTGGATGGCAAGATGTACTTGCGCGAAGGCGACAAGATTCTGTGCTACGACGTGCGTGCTTAGTTAACGGTCGCTTTTCGGCCACCAGAACTATCGCTTCGCTTTCATTTGATTTGAGAAGGTATTACCGTGCGTGCCGCAGTTATCGGAACTGGTTTCATTGGCCCAGTTCATGTTGAAGGACTACGGCGCGCTGGCGTCGAAGTGGTTGGTGTCTTGGGAAGCAATCACGCGAAATCGCAGGCCGCTGCGGAGCGCCTGCGAATCACGCGGGCTTATGCGAGCATCGATGAATTGCTTGTCGATCTTGACGTCGACTGTGTGCATATCACTTCGCCTAATCAAGCTCATTTCGAGCAGACTAAGCTGTGCTTGAAAGCTGGCAAGCATGTGCTGTGCGAAAAACCGCTGGCGATGAATTCGGCAGAGTCGCGCGAGCTAGTTGAACTAGCGTCGAAGTGCGGTCGCGCGGCCGGAGTGAATTACAACATTCGCTACTATCCGCTGTGCATCGAAGCGGCTGAGCGTCGCAAGGCTGGTCAGCTTGGGACGATTCATCATGTCGCGGGCAGCTACGTGCAAGATTGGCTGTTGCTGCAAACGGATTTTAATTGGCGAGTGTTGTCGAGCGAGAGCGGCCCGTTGCGCGCGATCGCTGACATCGGCACGCATTGGCTGGACCTGATCCAAGCGATCACTGGCCTAGAAATTGAATCGGTGTGCGCGGACCTGAAAACGGTTTATGAAAATCGATTGCGACCGATCGGTACGACGGAGACGTTTTCAAGTAAGACCGCTGGCGTGCGGCCCTCGGAACCGGTTGCCATCGACACTGAGGATTACGGTGCGGTGTTGTTGCGATTCAGGGGCGGTGCGAGCGGCGTGATGTGGGTGTCGCAAGTGACTGCAGGCAAGAAGAATTCGTTGCGCTGGGAGATCGCTGCTTCAGAGCAGGCGATGAATTGGGATAGTGAATCGCCGAATCAGTTGTGGATTGGGCAGCGCGAGAAAGCGAACGAGTTGTTGACGCGCGATCCCGCGCTCATGTCGTCTCGCGCGGCGCAGTTCGCGAACTATCCAGGCGGACACAACGAAGGATTTCCGGATACGTTCAAGCAGTTGTTTGTCGACTTTTATGGTGCAATCGAAAACGGTGCTTATCAATCGGAGCCAATGTACCCGACTTTCGCCGATGGACACCGCGAGATCTTACTGTGCGAAGCGGTCTTCCGCAGCGCTCAGGAACGTCGCTGGGTCGATATCGCTGAATAGCTAACCACGCGATTATCTTTCAATTTCTGTTAACTCTAGAGCGAAACGTTGTGATCCATGTCGAGCGAAGTGTTGCCTTTGGCTGGCCAGAACGTGTTGATATTTACGGGAGACATCTATGAAGATCTGGAGCTGTGGTATCCGAAGCTGCGATTGATTGAGGCGGGCGCGAAGGTCACGGTTGCGGGCGATGAGGCGGGACGCAGTTATGCGGGCAAGAATGGTTATCCTTGCGCTTCCGATGCGAGAATTGCCGATATGCATTCGTCAGAGTTCGATGCGCTGGTTGTTCCAGGCGGTTTCATGCCGGACAAGTTGCGGCGTGATCCCAAAGTTTTGCAATTGGTGCGCGAGTTCTTTGAATCAGGGAAACCGGTTGCAGCGATTTGTCATGGCGGATGGATTCCGATATCGGCGGGTATTTATCGCGGCGTGCGTGTTACAGGTTCGCCGGGGATAAAAGATGATCTCGTCAATGCTGGAGCGATCTTCGAAGATGCTTCGGTGGTGGTGGATCGCAACTCGGTGAGCAGCCGCAAGCCGGATGATTTGCCGGATTTTTGTCGCGAGTTGATTCGTTTGATGGTTGAACGGCAAGCGAGTTCGCGGACATGATTCTGTTGGTTGATAACTACGATAGCTTTGTCTACAACCTGCGTCGATATTTATTGCGGTTGGGGCAAGAAGTCATTGTCGTGCGCAACGATCAGTTGAACCTGGATGATCCCGCTTTGGGGCAGTTCGAAGCGGTGGTCATTTCGCCGGGGCCGCAGAGCCCTGATCAGGCTGGCGTGTGCCTCGAGTTGATTCGCAAGTTTCATGACCGTGTGCCTATGTTGGGTGTGTGCTTGGGTCATCAAGCGATTTGGCAAGCTCTCGGTGGTCGAATTGTGCGAGCGAAGACGCCGATTCACGGCCGCGCATCATCGATTCACTTCAAGCCGTCGGCTCTGTTCGCTGGCATTGGCAGTCCGTTCTTAGCAGCGCGCTATCATTCGTTGGTCGCCGACCCCAGTTCTCAGCCGCTGGAATTACGAGTTACTGCTTGGTCAGAGGATCAAGAGATCATGGCGTTTGAGCACGAGCGATTACCGCTGTTTGGAGTGCAGTTTCATCCGGAATCGATCCTGACCAGTTGCGGCTATCAACTGCTGCAGAATTTCCTGGAGACGGCCAAAGCATCGCGGAATAGTGGCGTTTTACCGACAAGCGACTTGGTCGAACCGCTGCTCGCGGAGCAGTACAATGTTGCCAGCGATAAAGACTCGGATGCGTTTGCGGTCATCCCTGGCAGTCATTGGCAGTAAGCGATTTCGGCGGCGAGATTCTCAGAGCGAATACGCTCGGAAGCGCGCTTCTTTGCACATATAAAGCGTGCGGGAACAAGTATGCGGATGGGAGCGCTGGAAGAATTTGGAAGTTTATCCAAGCCCCTTTTCGCGTAACTGTGCGGTTATGTGCCGCAGTTACACACTCAATTCGTCCGCTGCCTCGAATCCCATAACTCGGGGAGCATTTTGGCATTCAGTTTGATATAAGAACGGCATTACAATTCGACCAAGGACTGTCGATTGCACCTCAAACCTCTTAACAACGATAGCAAGTGATGACGACCGCTGAGCTCAAACCGCCGAACAAGCCTGGCACTCTCCCTGAATCTCAAACAGAACCAATCGTCGTTGAGACATTCTCTTACGACGACCGAATTGTAAGGATGTTTTGCACTGCAACGATTGTGTGGGGCTTGGTCGCCACGCTTGTCGGATTGCTGGTGGCGATCATCTTGGTGGTGCCGTGGCTGACGAGCGGACTGCCGTGGTTTTCCTTCGCTAGGTTGCGACCGCTGCATACGAACGCAGCGATTTTTGCGTTCGCTGGTAACGCGGTCTTCGCAGCCATTTACTACAGCACGCAGCGGTTGTGCAAAGCGCGAATGTGGAGTGACACGTTAAGCCATCTGCATTTTTGGGGTTGGCAGGGAATTATCGTGGCTGCTGCGGTCACGTTACCACTTGGCATCACGCAAAGCAAAGAGTACGCAGAGCTCGAGTGGCCGATTGATATCGCGATCGCTGTAGTGTGGTTGGTGATTTTCGGTGGCAACTTTTTGATGACACTGGTGAATCGCCGCGAGCGACACATGTATGTTGCATTGTGGTTCTACATTGCAACGATTGTGACTGTGGCACTCTTGCATGTGTTCAATAACTTGGTGGTGCCGACATCTTGGTTCCATAGCTATTCGGTTTACGCTGGAGTTCAAGATGCGTTCATGCAGTGGTGGTATGGGCACAACGCGGTTGCGTTCTTTTTAACAACGCCGTTTCTTGGCTTGATGTATTACTTCTTGCCGAAAGCAGCCGAACGTCCGGTGTTCAGTTACAAGCTGAGCATCATTCACTTTTGGTCGCTAGTGTTCATCTATATCTGGGCTGGTCCTCACCATTTGCATTACACATCGTTGCCTGAATGGGCGAGCACGCTGGGCATGCTGTTTAGTTTGATGTTGTGGATGCCGAGTTGGGGTGGGATGATCAATGGTCTGCTGACGCTTCGCGGAGCGTGGCACAAAGTTGCTGCGGATCCGATTCTCAAGTTTTTCGTGGTGGGTGTTACGTTCTACGGCATGAGCACTTTCGAAGGCCCGATGCTTTCGATCAAGAGCATCAATGCGCTCAGTCACTACACGGACTGGACGATCGCTCACGTGCATGCTGGTGCGCTCGGTTGGAACGGCTTTATGACCTTCGGCATGCTGTATTGGTTGCTGCCGCGAATTTATCAAACCAAGATGTGGAGTCCGAAGTTAGTTAGTTTGCACTTCTGGGTCGGTACGATTGGAATCTTGTTGTACATCATTCCGATCTACGCAGCTGGTTTAATGCAAGGTCTGATGTGGCGTGCAATCGATGACACTGGGCACTTGATGTATCCAGACTTTGTGGAAACAACGCAGTCGATTGTACCTCTGTGGTGGTTGCGAGTTCTTGGTGGCCTGCTGTATGTGGCTGGTGTAGTGATGCTGTGCTACAACGCCTTCATGACTTGGAGCACGCGTCCAGCGGTTTACGAAGTACCTATCCATTCAGCACCGCGTTTAACGCGGGTTTATAACGCACCGGTTGTTGAGCCGGTCAATGAGTTAGCCGACGCACCTGTTTTGCAGTTTGGTAAAAACTTGAATATGTGGGCCAAGATGACTTGGCATCGACGTTGGGAGCGATTGCCGGTGAAGTTCACTGTGCTGGTAACGCTTGCGGTCGTTGTTGCCACCTTATTCGAAGTGATTCCAACTTTCTTAATTCGAACTAACGTTCCAACGATAGCGACGGTTAAGCCTTACACACCGCTCGAGTTGGCTGGTCGGCAAATCTATGTATCGGAAGGCTGCTACAACTGCCATTCGCAACAGATTCGCCCGATGGTGGCTGAGACGAAGCGTTATGGCGAGTACAGCAAGCCTGGCGAGTTCATTTATGACCGACCGTTCCAGTGGGGAAGCCGTCGTATCGGTCCTGACTTGGCGCGTGAAGGCGGGCGTCAGAGTAGTTTCTGGCATTGGACTCACTTCGAAGATCCCGCTTTGATTTCACCGGGATCGGTGATGCCAGAGTACGGTCACTTGCTCGAAGCCGACTTGAAGTTTAGCGCGATTCAACCGCTGGTGAAGGCGTCCAGTTTCTTGGGTGCCGAATACGGTGAAGAAGAGATGGCTGACGCAGAAGGGCACGCTCGCAAGCAAGCTGAACGCGTGGCGGCTGAGATCGTCAAGCAAGGCGGTCCGGCTGGTGTGCAGGAGAAGCAAGCCATCGCGCTGATCGCTTACTTACAACGAATGGGTACCGACCTGTTCCGTGTCGAGGAAGCGAAGAAGAGCGATGCTGTTGAGCCTGAGTCCGGAGCGGATGCGGTGGCTCCAGCAGAAGCGGTCAGTGAAGTGATGCCTGCTGAACCACCAGTGAATGCGGCCGCACTCAATTAATTGATGATCAGAAATTTAGTTTTATTAGATAAATTAGGATTGAGCATGATCAAGGATTTAGTCAGCGCGCTGGACTATTCAGCATGTGCAAACGCAGCGTTGCTTCTGTTCGTGGCTTCGTTCGGCATCATACTGTACGGTTCGTTTCGGTTGAGCAAGCAAGCCAGCGATCGCTTCGCTTCGATTCCATTGAACGACGATGTTGTGGAGGATCCTCGCTATGGAAAGTAATCAACTAACGGATCACGCCTACGACGGAATTCAAGAGTTCGACAATCCGTTGCCGGGATGGTGGAAATGGATGTTCGTCGGTTCCATCGTGTTCAGTGTTTTCTACGTGATGTATTTTCACATCGGTGCCCCAGGGCGATCGGTTATCGAGACATACGACACAGCTTTGTCAGAGAACATGCGGTTGCAGTTTGCTGAGATTGGCGATTTGAAACCTGATGCTGAAACGATTTTGGCTTACACGACCAAACCGAGTTGGTTGAAGGTTGGGCAGACGGTTTACAAAGCGAATTGTGTTTCTTGTCACGGTCGCGATGGCGAGGGTAAAGTCGGCCCGAACCTTACCGATGATTTCTATAAGAACGTCACCAAGATTGAAGATATCGCGAGAGTGATCAATAAAGGCGCGGGCAACGGGGCGATGCCTGCTTGGTCGAATCGCATTCTTCCGAACGAAGTGGTATTGGTTTCTGCCTATGTTGCCACTTTGCGAGGAACTTCACCTGCGGGTGCGCCCAAAGGCCCAGACGGCAATCAGATTGCCCCTTGGCCAGCTCCACCTGTTGAAGCTCCAGCCGATACAAAAAAGGCTGAGAAAGAGTAGTTGAAAGAAAATGTCCGAGTTTAGTTTGCCGGTACATGGCGAGTGTGGTTCTGGCGGTTGCGGGAACTGCAATAGTGCCGGGCCGATTGCGTTGAATTCGAAGCGCGAAGTAACTGGTCGAGAGTTGCCTGGTAGCGACGCTCTGCTTGAGTCACCAGAACATGTGCTTAGCACTTTGGAGCGTGACGGTAGCCGTCGCTGGATGAGGCCGAAGCTATCTAAGGGTTCTTGGTGGACTCGGCGGCGCATCGTCGCTTATATCTTGATGGTCGTTTTCATGGTGATCCCTCACCTGAAGATTGGTGACAAGCCGTTCATTCGCTTGGATATCGCCGCTCGCGAGTTCACGATTTTTGGACACACGTTTCTGCCAACAGATACTCTGTTACTTGCTTTGACGATGCTGACCGCGTTCATTTCGATCGTGTTCATTACCGCGGTAACGGGTCGGGCGTGGTGCGGCTGGGCGTGTCCTCAAACGGTTTACATTGAGTTTTTGTTTCGACCGATTGATCGCTTGTTTGACGGTACGTCTGGCAAAGGCGGTCAAGCGAAGCGAAAGATGACGTTCCCGATGCAGTTGTTGCGACTAGCGATCTATCTGGTGTTGGTAATGTGGCTGGCGCACACTTTCTTGGCTTACTTCGTTGGTCCCGAACGATTACGAATGTGGATGCAAAGTACGCCGTTTGAACATCCAGTAGCCTTTTTGGTGATGGCTGTTACGACTGGGTTGCTGATGTATGACTTTATGATCTTTCGCGAACAGACATGCCTAATCGCATGCCCTTACGGCAGATTCCAGTCAGTCATGTTAGATCAGCAATCGTTGATCGTTGCGTATGATTACAACCGCGGCGAGCCTCGCAAAAAGGGAAAGCACAGTTCGGATGACAAAGCCGGACATTGCGTTGACTGCAACCAGTGCGTGGTGGTTTGTCCTACTGGAATTGATATCCGCAACGGACTGCAGATGGAGTGCATCAATTGCACCCAGTGTATCGATGCTTGCGATGCGGTGATGGACAAAGTTGGTTCACCACGAGGCCTGATTCGTTACACTTCGCAAGACGCGTTGGCGAAGAAACCTAAACGCATGCTGCGGGCTCGAACGGTTATCTATCCCGTTCTGTTGTTGATTGTGACAAGTGGCTTAGGATATGCCGTTTCAACGAAGTATGGATTCGACGCGAGAATCATTCGAGGCAAAGGTCAGCCTTATACAAATGTTGATCGCAGCACCATTTCAAATACCTTCAACATGCGCCTGGTCAATCGAACCGATACGGATCAACGCTACACATTGACGATTAAAGAACCGGCGGACGTTCGACTCGAGATACTGGATGATTCGACGATTGAATTGAAGTCGGGCGAGACGTCGATGGTTCCGATCAACGTGCGATTCAAGCCGAGCTTGACACTCCGAGATGGCAACGAGCCCGCGATTATTGAGATTGTTGACAGTAAGAACAATCGGCATGAAGTTAAATTCAACTTGTTAGGACCGCGCTAGTGGCAACGCATACGCTCGGAGTGCAATCCGAGGAACTTAAAGTTATCGAACGTCGAGCCCGTCGATTTTGGGTGAGCGTAATTGTGGGCTTTTTGAGCTTACAGGTCGCGATCGGAATCGCTTCAATCGTACTTGCGCTGAACGATCCCACAGTCGCTGTGATTCCAAACTATCATCAGTCCGCATTGGATTGGGATGTTACTCATCGCGCCCGGCAGCTTTCCGATGAGCTTGGTTGGCAGATCGATTACAACGTCGTTCCGGCTGAGCAAGCGGGCAAGCGAACCTTGTTAGTGACGATTTTAGATCGGGACGGCAAGCCGTTAAGCGACTTGAATGTCAGCGCAAAAGTTTATCGTCATGCCAGGGGCGGTGACGTTGATCAGCTTCACTTACGAGCTGTTGCGGACGGCAATTATCAAGCGGACACTAAATTTTCAGACAAGGGTTTGTGGCAGATCGAATTGGTGTTTGAAGGCGATCACGGTATTGCCAGCTTGTCGCGAGAATTCGAAGTCAAGTAACACAAGTCCAAACGATCACGAGCCCCAACTAAAAAACGAGTGCCTGCGATGTGGATTCTAATTGGCGCGGTGGTGTCTGCGAGCTTGCTGGGAAGCATGCATTGTGTCGGTATGTGTGGACCGCTGGCAATGTGGGCGAGCGGCGCGGGCGAAGGTAGTTCGCGTTTGGCCTTTAATACGTCGTTGTACCACCTCGGCCGCATGGTGACGTATGCGGTCGTCGGATTGTTAGCTGGATTGGCCGGTCAGTTGACTGACGTAGGTGGAGAAGTATTGGGTGTGCAGTTAGCAGCGGCTCGGATTGTCGGCGCGATCATGGTTGCAATGGGCGTTATACAGTTGATGAAGTGGTGGTCCGTTCGCACAGGATCAGCAAGTTGGTTTTCAAGAAAATCCAGCGATGTTGATGTTACGGCGCCGAAGCAATCGTTGGTATCGAAGTGGTTGGTGAGCTTAAGACCTGCCGTGTTTTCAATGAAGCCATCCTCGCGCGCATTGGTAACCGGATTACTGACAGCTTTCTTGCCTTGTGGTTGGCTGTATTTATTTGCCTTATTCGCAGCAGGGACCGGCAGTTGGTATATGGGTTCAGTCGTGATGTTAGCGTTTTGGCTCGGCAGCGTCCCCGCGCTAGTTGGCGTCGTGATGAGCACGAAATTGTTTGCGGGAAGGTTGAGACAGTTTGTACCGGTTGCGGTTTCGCTGATGATGATTGTTGCGGGCAGTTTTACAATTGCTGGACGCGGATTCGCGAACCTGCATTCATTGGCGGAAATCCCAGTTCCTGAACGTCATGCTTCGACCGAGTTGACGTCGGTAAAGCTGTCGACCGACGAGCTTTCGAAATCGCTGGACGAGTTGGTGAAGACACCGTTACCATGCTGCCAAGCTAAGCAAAATTGATTGTGATTTGATTCTATGACTCTATTCGAACAATCGGTTGCACCGGAGACGCCAGCAGGGGATGGGATGGCGGCAGTTGCTTCGTGCGCGGTGAAACGTGCTGCGGTGATCGCGCGGCCGTGCGTTCACTGTGGACAATCGACCGATTGCTTGGCGAGCGACGATGCGCAGCAGGTCTTCTGTTGTTCAGGTTGTCGAAGCGCGTATGAGTTGATTCACGGCTGGGGGTTGGACGAGTTTTACGCTTTGCGGGAACAGTTGCGTCCTGCATCTGCTTCAGCGGTGGTGTCGGGTCCGGATCGTTATAGTCAATTCGACGAGCCGGAATTTCTAGGTAAGTCAGCGCCTCGCGTACTAGCTGATGGAACTTGTTCCGTGGAGTTGGCGGTGCAGGGATTGCATTGTGCGGCCTGTGCTTGGTTGATCGAAAATGTGTCGTCATCGATCCCGGGTTGGTTGTCAGTGCGTGTTCGTATGAGTGACCACACGGTCCGATTGGTCTTCGATCCAGAACGAACGAAGTTGAGTGCGATAGCTGAGTTGATGGGTCGAATGGGATATCAGCTGGCGCCCTTTGATCGATCACCGGACGAACACATCGCTCAAGAGAGCAAGCGTTTGCTGGCTCAGATCGCGATAGCCGGGTTCTTAGCAGCGAATTCTATGTGGATCGCTGTGGCACTCTACGCTGGCGAGTTCTCAGGGGTTGTTTTTGAGTACCGTTACTTTCTCGGTTTGATGGGGACAGCACTCGGTACTGTTGCGGTGGTCGGTCCAGGGCGAACTTTTTTCGTGGGCGCGCTGGCTTCAATGAAAACGCGCACGCCGCACATGGATCTGCCAATTGCGGTCGGTTTATTGGTGGGGACAGTCGTCGGCATTATCAATGCGATTCGCGGATCGGGTCACATTTTTTTTGATTCTTTGGCGGCGCTGGTCTTCCTGCTTTTGATCGGTCGCTGGATTCAATTCCGACAGCAGCAACGCGCTGCTCGCGCAGTGGATCTGATGTTGAGAATTACACCGCGGCACGCGACAAGAATTGCGGATGACGGACGCACGGAACTTGTTTTGGCTGAGAATTTGCAACTTGGTCAGCGCATTCGAATCGCGCCAGGAGAATGCGTGGCTGCGGACGGCATCATTCTCAATGGCGAGACAACGATCGATCGTTCTCTGCTGACCGGTGAGAGTGTGCCGGTGCAAAGTCATCGCGGCGACTGCGTGGCGGCGGGAATGATCAACGTAAGTGCGCCGATTGACGTCGAAGTTCGAGCGGTGGGTCGGGAAAGTCGAATCGGTCGGGTGATGCAGTCCGTCGAATCGGCGACTATGGACAAAACACCCATTGTGCAATTGGCGGATCGGATCGGTGGCGTCTTCGTAGTGGTTGTTATGTCGCTAGCCGCAGTGACGTTTGCGATGTGGTTACCAACTGGCATTGGAGAGGCAACTACACACGCTACCTCGCTGCTGATCGTCGCATGTCCTTGTGCACTGGCGTTAGCGACTCCGCTGGCGATTGCTGTTGGGCTAGGGCGAGCGGCGAAGTGTCAGGTCTTGATTCGGGACGGCCAATCGCTGCAGAAGTTAGCCAAGGGCGGTCGAATCTGGTTGGACAAAACGGGCACCCTGACCGAGGGTCGGCAACGGGTAAGCTCGCTGGAAGGGACGACCTATGGATTGGAGCTGGCAGCAGCCATCGA
Organism: Pirellulaceae bacterium; assembly: GCA_041739135.1. GTDB lineage: Bacteria > Planctomycetota > Planctomycetia > Pirellulales > Pirellulaceae > Aureliella. The sequence continues at coordinate 6,939 of JBGSOM010000200.1, read as the reverse complement.
GAACAAGTGTGTGCATCCGGTCGCGAGCGCGATTGTCCGCGAAGCGGAATTGCAGAAACTGCCTATTAGTAAAACCGCTACCTTGGACAAAGCGTTGCCGGGTGGAGTTCTGGGAACTGTAGATGGCGAAGGCGTGGCGGTGGGAAATTTAGAGTTGATGCGATCGCAGTCGATCGATGTGGCAACAATTTGGTGGGAACGGATCGACGCATGTGTACGTCGCGGTGAAGCCCCGCTGTTAATCGCGGTAGATGGAGTCGTATGCACGTTGCTGGGGTTATCTGATCCTTTGCGGAAAAATGCGAGTGAGACTATTTCGAAGTTGTCCGGTGAGGGCTGGTCGGTGGGTGTGCTGTCGGGTGATCATCCTGCAATCGTCGCGAGGGTTTGCGAGCAACTGGGAATTCGGAAGGAAGATTGTCACGGCGGTTTGACGCCGGAAGAGAAGTTGACGATTGTGCAGCGATCGCGTCGCGGAGGGTTGACTGTAGTCATGGTTGGCGATGGAGCGAATGATGCTGCGGCGCTGGCGGCGGCTGACGTCGGCATTGCCGTTCGCGGTGGAGCGGAAGTGAGTCTGCAGGCTGCGCCGGTGTTCGTCTCATCGGGGCGATTGACGACGATTCATAATTTAATGGTTGGAGCGCGGCGAACGAATCGTGTCATCTATGCGATGTTCGCGGTTTCGCTAAGTTACAACTTATTGGCGGTTGTGCTTGCGATGGCGGGCTGGATTAGCCCGTTGGCGGCTGCTTTGCTGATGCCAATCAGTTCTGTCAGCGTTCTGGCCATTGTGCTGGGCGCGCGAACTTTTGAGGAGGCAAGCTGATGAGTGTTGTATATGTGGCGTTACCCGTTGCCTTGCTATTGGGGGCGGCGGGGATGTACGCTTGCATACGTTGCATTTGGGATGGGCAGTACGAGGACCTGGAGACGCCCGCCGTTCGAATTTTGATTGACGATCAGAAATCCGCTACGCAGTCCAACGAATGGCCGTCCAAGTGAGCGTTCAGCTAATCAGTGTTTAGTTTAATGATCCATACAATTGAATAATACCGAATTCGATTTCAAGCATATTAGGAATTTTACTGTGAATACGAAGCCTGTTCTTTCAATGTTGCTTCTAGGGTGCGCGCTGTTTGCAGGTTGCAGAGAGAAACGACCGGTTGAGTTTGAGCCGAACATGGTGTTTGCCAAGAGCATTGAGATCTCCTCAGGGTATCCGATGAAGGCTGCACTCAGTCAGACGCAGGACGCATTGAATCGTCTGTTTGGAACGCCTACAGATCCACAGTTACCCGAGTTGCTCAAGTCCGACGATTATGCCGATTTGATCAGTTTGGATCAAGTCAAAGCGGCTGGATATGTCGCAGAAGGAGTTGGGCTGTATGAGAAGCACTGTGCCACTTGTCATGGTGCGGTAGGAAATGGACGCGGAACGACCGCTGCGCTGTTGGACCCGTACCCGCGGGACTACCGAGCAGGCAAATTCAAATTCAAAACGACTCCGCGAAGTGTTAAGCCATTGCGGGAAGATTTGGAGTATGTGATTCGTCGCGGTATTGATGGTACATCAATGAAGGCGATTCCCGAGTTAAAAGATGAAGATGTGAAGGTGCTTGTCGACTACGTGATTTACCTTTCGATTCGCGGTGAATTGGAGCGCAATTTACTCCGTCAAGCTGAAGATATTGACTTTGAGGCAGGTGAGAGTTTGTTTAATGTCGGTTTGGAAGCGACGAAGCCAGAAGAGTTTAAAGAGCAGTTGGAGAATGTCGATGAGACTCTGGTGGACATCGCCGAAAGCTGGTTGGAGGCAGAGGAGCGAGTGAAAGAGATGCCCGAACCACCTGCGGACATTCCGGTACCAGCGACGCGCGAAGAATTGCTGGTGGCTAAACAATCGCCTGAGGATTCGCCGCTCAAGAAGTCTATCGAGCGCGGAAGTGAGGTGTTTCGATCGGAAGCTGCCGCGTGTGGCAAGTGCCATGGCGTGGAAGGTTATGGCGATGGGAAGAATATCGACTACGACGACTGGACCAAGGAATGGACTCTGCGGATTGGAATCGAACCTACAGACGAAGAGGCGCAGATTCCGTTGGTCGCGCGGGGTGCGTTACCACCACGAAGAATTATGGCCCGCGATTTTCGCTTAGGGCTGTTCCGGGGTGGCAGTGAACCGGAGCGAATTTATCGGCGCATCGCGGAAGGGATCGACGGCACGCCGATGCCCGCAGCAACGTTGCCACCGGAGGATATTTGGCATCTAGTCAACTATGTTCGGTCGCTGGAAAGTCCGCCTGAACCAGATGGAACTGAGACCGCTTCAACTACCAAGTAAGATGCTCGCATGAAGATGCCTAATGCTCAGTCCGAGTCCATTCCACCCGATCACGAGCTGATGCAACGTTACCAGGCACTGCGTGAATACATTGCATTGACCGACAAGGACATTGAGATTGCAGTCGCGGCTTGGCCCCAAGTTAAACCGCATGTGCACGAATTAATTGATGATTTCTATGCGACGATACTAAGTCAGCCGAATGCTTCGGCAGCGATTCGTGGCGGTGAGCAGCAGGTTGCGAGATTAAAGCTGACGTTGGCGCGTTGGTTGTCCGAGTTGTTTTTGGGCAAATACGATCAGGTATTTGTCCGGGAACGCTGGTTGGTCGGATGGCGACACGTCAAGATTGGGTTGCCGCAGGTTTGGACGGCGACAGCGATGAGTCGCTTGCGAGATCGGTTGCTGCGGTCGATCTCGCTCGATTGGCATGACGGGGTAGCTGAGTTTCAATCGCTTTCTTCTGCGATCACTCGCATGATGGATCTCGATTTAGCTTTGATCCAAGATGCCTATCATACGGAAGCGGTTGCGAAGTTTGTTCGAGGGGAACGCGATCTAAATGAAGCCATCATCGGTACAACTCAATCGGTGGTGCTGCTAGTTACCGAGTCGGGCGAGATCGCGCGAGGCAATACCTTTATATCACGGTTAGTTTGTGGCGAAGATACGTTGCCGACGCATGTGCGACGCATTGATGATTTGATTCCTGCTGAAGATTGTGGGCAATTATACGATCTGTTATCTCGCGATTGCGCTCCGCTTCCGTGCGGGCCGGTGATTACGCGATTGGTAGATTGCAATTCGCGTCAGCGCACCATTCGTTGGTTCGCGCGCACGATATTGCCCACGGCTTACCCGAACGACGTAACTCAGGCGCGAATCCAGTTATTGGTCGGCCACGATTTGACGGATCTGACTGAAGCGCAGCGGCGCAGTGTTCAGCAAGAGCGTCTGGCGGCGATTGGGCAAACGATGGCTGGTTTGGCTCATGAAAGTCGCAACGCATTTCAGCGCAGTCAAGCGGCGCTTGAGACGTTAGCGCTTGAGTTGGAGGACCGGCCCGATGCCTCGCTCTTGCTAGGGCGCATCCAACGCGCGAATGATCACTTGTTGCATCTTTATGAAGAGGTATTGCAGTTCGCCAAACCGGTACGTTTAGATCTTCGTCAATGTGACCTCGTTGAGATTGCGGACGCAACATGTCGGCACGTGATTCAAGCTGCCAAGGTCGAGAGCGATTGCATTCAGATTGTCAGCAAAGTTGCGCATCCCCATATTACGGCTGATGCGTTTGCCGTCGAACAGATACTTCGAAACTTGATAGAAAACGCCTTGGTTGTCTCGCCGGCGGGCAAGCCTGTTCGAGTTGTGATCGAGTCATCCTGGCAGGGAGATCAACCGTCGTTGCAGGTGCAAGTGATCGATGAGGGTCCTGGGATTCCGCCCGAACATATTGATCGAGTTTTCGAACCTTTCTTCTCGACGCGTTCGCGTGGCACTGGCTTGGGGCTTCCCATTGCGCGGCGGTTGGCGGTAGCGCACGGCGGGAGTCTTGAACTGCATTCCAATTCGAACGGAACGACAGCCGTTCTGACATTGCCTGAGGTATCGACCGGTGATCCTACGCTGGATCCTGAAGACGTTCGCGACAACCGCCGCCACAATTCTTGAGGCGTCGTATCTTAGGGCGTCGTGGGTTGAAAACGCTGCCGCAGAGCGTGCGATAACGCCCACGCCTGTGCGTTCCGAGTACACTTTAAGTTGGCAGAGTCACAAGTTCGCTTTGGCTTTAAGTTGGCAGAACTTTGTAGCCTTTTGAAGTGCACTTGAAATTGCCAACGTTTGTGGACTTGGTAGTAGATGTTTTGACTTCCCGAATGCGATTACTGCGGCAATTGCAGATTGAAGTGGTTCCTGCAAGCGTTCGGTACAACAGTTGCGAATTGGGCGAGGGATTCGGTTTGAGAATGAATTGCCCTGACAACCAACTGCGGGGAAAAGGAACTAAAAATGAGTCAAGAATTAACGGATATCGATTTGTTGTTAGTGGATGACGAAACCGATTTTCGTGAATCTGCGTATCAATATTTTTCCAAGCGTGGATATCGGGTGGTGGCAGTGGAAAGTGGTCCGGCTGCATTGCAGGCGGCGCAGACGCAGCAGTTTGACGTGGCTGTGGTCGACGTACACATGCCTGATATGGACGGGGTACAACTGTTAGAGAAATTCCGTGAAGATGACAGTACGGTTCAGGTCATCATGTTGACCGGAGGCGCAACGATCCCGACTGCGGTCGCATCGATGAAAGCGGGTGCGATTGATTATGTGACGAAGCCGATTCGGTTGGCTGATTTGGATCGTTTGATCTATCGAGCTTCGTTGACTGCGAAACTGCTGCGCGAGAATTCTCAACTGCGTCATGTTATCGAGCGTCAGCGCACATCGGCGACGATTGTTGGTGACTCTCCGGCTGTGAAAAAAGTGCTGCATTTGATTGAACGAATTGCTCCGAGCGACAAACCTGTTTTGATTGAAGGCGAAAGTGGTACGGGCAAGGAATTGGTTGCGCGCGGAATTCACGCAGCTAGTAAATTGTCTGACAAACCTCTGGTAGTGATCAACTGCGCGGCGCTTCCGGAGAGTTTGCTTGAAAGCGAGTTGTTCGGTCATGAGAAGGGAGCTTTTACGGGCGCGATCGCTTCGAAGCTTGGTTTGTTCGAGTTAGCCGATGGTGGGACGCTGTTCATTGACGAATTCGGCGAATTGGCTGGTGCGCTGCAAGCAAAGTTGTTGCGAGTGTTGGAGGATGGAGTGATTCGCCGCGTTGGCTCGGTTAAAGAGCGCCGCGTCTGCGTGCGTCTAATTGCAGCGACCAATAAGGACTTAGGCGAAGAGGTTTCAGCAGGCCGTTTTCGCGAAGATCTTTACTACCGAGTCAATGTTTTGAGTATCAAGCTGCCTGCGCTCCGCGATCGCGATGGCGACATTCCAATTCTCTGCAATCACTTTCTCGGCAACTCCTGGAAACTTGGTGAAGGTGTGTTGGAGTTGTTTGAAGATTACGACTGGCCCGGCAATGTGCGACAGTTGTTGAATGCGCTTGAGCGCGCGAAGGTATTGGCGGATGCGTCGGGAACGATCACTATCGACGACTTGCCACCAGAGTTGCTCAAGGAGGGCTGTCGTCCGACGCCTGTCGTAGGTGGCACTACGGATCTCGATTCGCTGAATCGCGCCCATGTGTTGGCGATTCTGAAGCAGCAGAACGGCAACAAGGCTCGAGCCGCGCGCGTGCTCGGCATCAATCGGCGCTCGCTGTATCGGTTGCTAGAAAAGTATTGCGAACCGGCGCGTGAGGATGCACACGTCGCGCATTCGTAGCCTAAAGTACGTGGCTGATTGATTGGAATCGCCTTTCGAATACGTTGCCAAATTCGAAGCGTCTGGTGCATAATGGTTGCTCCCACCAACATCCCACCAACATCCCACCTATCGAGCTGAAAAACGAGACACATGGCAAAGCAATTCAACGTTATTCCAACAGAAGATGAACTCGCAAAGCTCGGTCGCGACTTGCGTTTCTATGAAGTAGAGAATGACGCGCCACAGGTGCTGACGGTCGAGCAAGTAGCTCGGTACAATCGCGATGGCTACTTGGCACCGGTTAGGATTTTCTCGGATTCCGAAATTGCGTCCATTCGCAGCTACTTTGATGCGTTGCTAAGTCGCGTCATGCAGGCAGGCGGAGACAGCTATTCGATCAGCTCCGCCCATTTAAAGTACGGCCCTGTGTACGACATTCTGACTGAACCGAGAATTGTGGACGTGGTGGCTGATTTACTAGGCGAGAATGTAGTCGCTTGGGGATCGCACTTCTTTTGCAAAATGCCACGGGATGGCAAGGCAGTCGCCTGGCATCAAGATGCGAGTTACTGGCCGCTTTCGCCTTCCAAAGCAGTGACGGTTTGGTTGGCGATTGATGACGCAGACATTGAGAACGCTTGTGTTAAGTTCGTCGCCGGTTCGCAGCGCTCGGGTCATTTGACTTACCGCCCGAGTGATCCGTCCGAGCATAACGTGCTGAATCAGTCGATCGACAATCCTGAGCAGTATGGTTCGATTGTGTTCGATGTTCTGAAAGCGGGCGAAGTGTCGCTGCATAGTGACCTGCTTCTGCACGGTTCAGAAGCCAATGATTCTGACCGGCGTCGCTGTGGGTTGACGTTACGATATTGCAGCGCGGATGTGCGCGCCGATTTGGGTTGGAATGAAAAAGGAGTTATCGTTCGCGGAGCTGACATGTCGGGCCATTGGTCGAACAACGCTAGACCTGATCAGGCTTAGCGCTAACAACTGCACGCTGTCCCAATGAGCGGCACGACCGTCACGATCGCTATTTTCTTGCTGCTAATCGCCTGAACACACCGAACTCGGGGCTTCGTTCTGGCCTGCGCTGCCAGGGCAATCGCATGTTAATTGCTTGAAAAATTGGCGATAAGCTTTTCGATCGCCGAGTTATCCCACGCGCAGCGTTTACGTTTGCCGCGGATCGAGTCTTTGATGGTAGTGTCTCGTTGCAAAATGTTCAGCGCGAG
>JBGSOM010000082.1:0-32600 GCA_041739135.1 Pirellulaceae bacterium | reverse complement strand
TCCAGAAATTTTACGAAATAGGACGGAGAGCGACAGATGAGATGAAAGCTACACTAAACATTCTATACGATGCAGTTGTCCCAAAATGGAATTATGTCGCGCACCCAGATTGCGCTACTAATTGATTGGCCGTTCCTTAGCTTTGCCTTGTCCAAGAACTTTGCGTCATCCCACGTTTCTGCTTCCTCTGTTTTCTCAGGGAACTTGGAGATGAAATTCAATCGTGCTTGGATGATCGCGTCAGGATCCAGATCGTCGATTGAGGCATCAGGTATGATGCCCGCACTCCAGTCGGCAACGGTCGCCTGCGATTTGATGCGATCGTATTCGTCAGGATTAAGGGGGCCAAGCGACTCGCCGTCGCGACCATAGTAGTGCCCCTTGAAGGCGATTGGAGTGCCTCGCGGAGCGGCTGGAATCTCCATCATCACAACTCGATTGCCATCCCGCATAACCTCGTAGATTTCTACGAAAGTGAGGCGACACGTCATTGTGGTTGCTATTTCGTGTTTCAGGCTGTCAAGGCTCGCTCGATTTGGCCGAAATTTTGTGCCAGTTACCTCTCGTTGGTTGCTCACCCCAAAAACTAGCCATGCACTCGAGACGCCTTTAAGGTTGGCCTCATTGCACAGTGCCGAAAAGTACTGCGCAATGTCCTCGAAGTTCTTGCCGTTTTCAGCTTTCTTGAATTCCACTACTTCGTTCTCAGCGGACAATGCAAGAAGCTCATCAAGTTTAATTGCTGGATCAAACTGACTACTCATACTTGACCCTCACTTCACCCGACATCAGTTTCGGAAGCAGCGTGTCGCGTAGCTTTTCAAGCGTGTGAATTTGAGTTCTGTTGTCGAAGGTCTTTGTTAGCAGTGGTCTCACTGTTTTAGAGAAAGCCGCCATTTTCGTTTGATCGGTTGTGGTCGTAGTCAGCGAGAGAATGTCTTCGGGCCGTACTCGCTGATGGCTGCCGCTTGTACCAGACGCCGCCATAGTCAGTTGTTCCGAAGTATCGGAAGATCGCATGAAGTAATAGACGAACTCGAACAGCGCGGATTGCTTAGCTTTTAACACTTGAAATTCTGTTGAGCAAATCGCATTCGGTTCTGCATTTGAGACGGGCCAAATACGTGGAAACCTCGGATTTAATTTTGAGACTAGAACCGCCCCCGTGACAACTTGATATTTATTGCTGAGGATTTGATCACCGAGTTCAGTAACTGGTTGTACTCCTGAATCGAATGCAGGAAGGCTGTAGTGCAGATACGTTGCGTTTGGCTGGTCTGCTGGTGTAACACCGATCTTGATGTGGTCAACTATGTCCGCGAGACGACCTTCCTCCCACACCTCGCTTGCTTCTTCGACGAAGCACTGGCGGAAGAGGGTTTCGGCGAGGGCTTCGAGGGTTTTGTTCTGGCGGTGCAGCAAGTCAATCTTATCGTCCAAGCTGCTCAGCACCCCCGCTATCGCACGTTGTTCGGAATCGTCTACAGGAAGACTGATCGGGATTGAGCATAGCGCCGCCTTGTTGAGCTTTGGCTGAACTGCACCTGTGATGTATTCGTTCAAGTCAACCAGAGCGAAATGATAGACGACAAGCCGCGTCAGGTAATCTGCCTTGCATTTCAGTATGTGTGCATGATTGTTTACCCAGAACTTGCCGTTTGCAGTGAAAGCGATTGGTGTCTTTCGCGTTCGCAAATTCTCCCCGTCTTCGGAAATCAGGACATGCTCACCTTCGAACAAGTAATCGTCAATGTAGTCGACGATCCCTGAAGCGCCGTAGTATGGATAAGGCCCGTGCCGCTTTGAGCGTTGCGTACTACTAAGCGGCACCCGTCTCGTGTTAAGAAGACTGCCAAGTTCTTCAATTGAGAATTCTTTCCACGCACTCATACCTTCACCCTCGCAAGATTCTTGACGATGGCTTGGTTCAGTTTTACAGGCAATGCGTAGCTGAGCCCCTCACCCCCAACCCCTCTCCCCGAAGCGGGGCGAGGGGAGCGAGGAAGTGTGGCGTGTGGTAACTCTGTGCACTCGGCAACTCCGTGGTTGACTTCTTTCTGCCCGCACGTCGTTTCTCGTACCGCGTTGATCAGTGAAATTGAATTCTTCATACCTTCACCTTTGCCAAGTTCTCGGCGATGGCTCGATTGAGCTTGGCTTCCTCAACTAACTGTGATTCAAACTCGGCCTTGAGGGCAGCAAAACGTTCAGCAAAATTGAAGTCATCTTCTTCATCGGGCAGACCAACGTAACGACCGGGTGTGAGTACGTAATCCAACTCCGCCACGCGTTCCAGCGGCACCGAGCAACAGAAGCCTTTCACATCTTCGTAACCCTTTTTACCGGTTCGCCAAGCGTGATAGGTCTTCGCGATCTGCTGAATGTCTTCGCTCGATAACTGCTTGGTGCGACGATTGATCAAGTGCCCAAGGTTGCGAGCATCAATGAACAGAATTTCGTCTTTGCGAGGATGCCCATTTTTTCTAGCTCGATTCAATAACCACAGCGCAGCCGGTATCTGCGTGTTGAGAAACAATTTCGCGGGCAAGTTGACGATGCAGTCGATCAGATTGCCGCCAGCGATCATAGCTTTGCGGATCCCGCCTTCACCACTAGACTTGCTCGTCAGTGCTCCCTTGGCCAGGACAACTCCAGCGCGACCGGTCGGCGCCAGGTGAAAGACAAAGTGCTGCAGCCAGCCGAAGTTCGCATTGCCAACTGGCGGCGCTCCGTAAACCCAGCGACCATCGGTGCGCAGCATCTCGCCGCTCCAGTCACTAACGTTGAACGGCGGATTGGCGATGATGAAGTCGGCTTTCAAGTCCTTGTGCGCATCGTTCAGAAACGAGCCTTCGTTGTTCCACTTCACTTGCGATGCGTCGATGCCACGAATCGCAAGATTCATCTTGCACAATCGCCAAGTCGTCTGATTGCTCTCTTGCCCGTAGATCGAGATGTCATCGACGCGCCCTTGATGTTGCTCGACAAAGCGTTCGCTCTGCACGAACATCCCGCCGCTGCCACAGCACGGATCGAACACGCGGCCTTTGTACGGCTCAAGCATTTCGACCAGCAGCTCCACGATCGAGCGCGGCGTATAGAACTGGCCACCCTGCTTCCCTTCGCAGTGCAAACTCGCCTAAAAAGTATTCAAAAACATGCCCCAGCACATCCGCGCTGCGCTCTTTGGCTTGTCCCATCGCGATGTTGCCGACCAGATCGATCAACTCGCCCAGCACCGTCGGATCGAGATTCTGCCGCGCGTAAACCTTCGGCAACACTCCTTTGAGAACCGGATTCTCTTTCTCGATCGAATCCATTGCATCGTCAACCGACTTGCCGATCGTCGGCTGTTTGGCTTGACTAAGCAAGTGCGTCCATCGCGCCTCAGGCGGTACAAAGAAAACGTTCTCCGCCTTGTACTCATCGCGATCTTCTGGATCCGCGCCAGCGTAGTCACCCTTGCCAGAATTCAGTTTTTGAAACAGCAGATCGAACGAGTCGCTGATGTACTTTAGAAAGATCAGCCCCATGACAACGTGTTTGTATTCTGCTGCGTCGATGTTCTTGCGAAGCTTGTCGGCCGCTTTCCAAAGTTGCTTTTCGAGCGGTTCTTCCTTGCCTTCATTGGTCGATTTCTTCTTAGCCACAAACTCAATTCCCAGTCGATCATGGACAACGCATTGCAAACCCCGAACGGCCCATCCCTATGGGCTCAGCGATTCTAACCGAAAATGGCATGGTAGTTTGATTGAGTTAGTCGGGAAGCCATAGCCACGAGAGAACTGCTTGGTGACCTAGCACGCAACGTCGACGAAATCGATGGCCTTCTGGAAGACGAGGAGTTTCTCGAATGGAAAAGGTCATCTCGCTGCCCCCAAGAAAGAGAGTAGAGCAGTAGAAAGTAGACCGAGTAGAAGGAGAGAAAATCGAGCTGCGATGAGCGTCTTGTTTCCTGGAGAATCTCCGGGTTTTTCACGCTCTACTGCTCTACTTTCTCTCCTCTACTCTCTACTTTGGCGTTCAGCCAAAGTCGGGCTGGCGGGATTTGAACCCACGACCTCTACCACCCCAAGGTAGCACGCTAGCCAGGCTGCGCTACAGCCCGAGTGATTGAATTGTAACCTGGATTTCAGTGGCTACAACGCCCGCTGATTTGGGTGTGGCGATCGGAGAGCATGGGATTGACTGGGGATGACTTGGGAATGTGAGCTGCGTGCACGTTGGGAACGCAGGTTTAAGAGCTACTGCGGAGGGCTTGGGCGGCGTTTTGGGTGAGTTGGTTGTCGCGATCGTGCGAGCCGCGAAGTTTGTAGACGCTGGCGGCTAAACAGCGATCGCGCCATTGGGGAGTGACTTTGTAAAAATCCTCGAGCACAGCGGAGCTGAACTTGTAATCGTGCGAATCGTTTCCTTTCTGGAATATTAGCAAGCGGGCTGCGTCCATCAGCGGCGCGACTTCACCGCCGCTTTGAAGATAGGCCAGCGTCAATCTGCTTGCCGCCTCGGAATCCTTGCCGACTGAATCAAAAATCGCGCTAATCGCCTCGGTCGTTTTGAGCGACGAATCGGCGGGGGCGAGTTGGTCGATCTGCTGCCCGCCAACTTTGCCGCGTCGGTCCATCTCGGATCGGAAGAGCGGCAGGAAGGCGGCGTTCTGTAGCAGAATGAGCTTTCGCGTTTCTTGTTCTCCGCACGTATCAAATGCGAAGCGCATGGCATTCGTCGTTGTCAGTGTGTGTAGAGAAACGATACCTGGTTGACGCATCAACATTTCACTGGCTGAAGCGAACAGACCATCCCAAATCGATTGCGGGGAAACACCGCGATTCAGTTGCTGCACGACGAGGGCGGAGGTTTCTTGGTAGGTACCGGTCCGCACCGCTTCGATCAGCTCGACAGTTGCTGCATCATCGAGTTGACCGTCCAGCCAGTCTTCGCGGATCTCAGCGATGCGTTCAGAATTTTCGCGGCCTGGTCGGTCGGCTAGTTCGTCGCGCTTGGCAGGGCTGCCGTTGCCGTCGTAATTAAGCAGCGCGTAAGCGAGACTTCGCAAGATCGGCTCGGAATGACGCCAACCGATTGTCTGCAAAGTTCGCCAAGCGTTCGCAACAAAGATGGCTTTGTGTCCGATTGAACGAAAGTCGCGAACTCCGTAACGAATGAAGTGATCGAAAACCCGCGTCGCACCGGCAGTCCGAGCTAAAGCGGCCGCAGCGGTATCCGCCGCCGCTTCGTCCCACGCGTCCATCGCCGAAGTGAACTGCGACGCGGCTTTAGCAGCGGTAGGTATGTGGGCTTCGTCGACAGGTGCCATCGTCCAATTGTTCTCGCGCACATCTTGAGCTTGCGAGGACTTGAAGTTGTCAATTGCCCACAGAATCGGCAGCCAACGATGCTCGTCCGGCGAAGCGATGCTTGCTAAGTGAGCTGAGTTGACGACGAGAACGCTGTGGAATTTGAAACCCACACTCGGTCTCGGTTGAACGTTGCGAATACCAGCCAACTGCAATGCGGCCAGCATGTTTTGGTAGCTCAGCCCCTCGCGAATTCGCTGAAGGCAAACGGTGATGATATCGCCGCGCGGTGTGGTTTCGAGCAAGCGAACGAGCGGTTCAATGTCCGCCGCGAATTGAACGGTGAGATTCTGCGCTTGCGCATCATCCGCGCAGACTCGGGGCAGTGAATTCCAAGGAAGCGTAGTTGCGATCGAACCGATCGCTGTGGCTTGAATGAATCTTCTTCGTGGTAGTTGAGTCGACATGGCAACGAACTCCTGGGTTAGCGTAGGGTATACCTACAGTCTACGAAAAAAAGCGACGCATTGCGAAAAACGCGTGAGCTTTATAATCGTGCTTCCGCTCATACCACTAAGCTAGGAGCCAACAGAGCGTTGCGCCAGCTCTTCAATTCTCCGTGTGTCGCGCGAATGCATGCTGAGACCGATGTTGCGGTTCGAATCGTGGCTGGATGGTTGGGACAAGGCGCTGATGGGGAGTGCAGCGACCTGTGGGACTGGAGGCTTCATGAATGATTATTTAGCTGAACAGCTGACGATTCACTCGCATCGCAGGCATTGGACGGTCGACGTGCCAACGCTAATTTTGCCCGAAATATAATTCACGGAGAATTCTCGCGAATATTACCTTGTTATCCAGACAGTTGTTTTTCGTTCGATGCATACTGGAATTCGCGTGACGTCGATTTACAGTCGGCGTTTTTGGACTGGCGACTGAAAGTCGCCACCACTGCTGAAAGCACTGAGTTCATTTTGCGCTGTTTTTATTTTGCTCTGAGTTCGACGATCCTCTCACCCTCTGAACTGAGAATGGATTCGCCGACCCCGCGATAATACCAGCTTTCGTAGATTTGCTTTGGATCAATTGTTTCCCCGATCCAAGCGAGCGCATTTTCCCACTGTAGACGACGGACGTTCTCGGCCAGGATCGGCCTTGCTGGATCCTCAGCTTGTTCCGCGGTGACAAGTCGTTCACGCTGCCAAAGGACGTTGTTTGAAATGTCTGTCAAGCGAGCGCTAGCTAACAACTTGGGGCTTTCCGCATTACGGCTACCATAATCAGCACCGATGCGATCAATGCGCACCGTCAACTTCACACCAGCTCGCTCGGAGACATCGTTGTTATTGGCAGCGAGATTCTTTACGAGTTGGCTGACCACTTGATCTCTCAACACACCGTCGGCCAGTTTGTCACCTGAGATGTTGACTTGAACGTCAGCCATCAATGGCTCACCATCGGCGATCAACAGAGTTGGAGCTGGCGCCTTAGCGATCTTCTCCATCGCTTCAGTAGTTGGGATTTTTGCACCGACCAGAGCCAGCAATTTCTGTGTCGATTCAACGAACCACAGTTGACCTTCGGGACCTCCTTCGACCAACCCACCAATCGGAACTCGATAGTCCCATAGCATCCGATTTGTCTTCAGGTCAAACAGTGAATAGACGAGCTGCGATACATTTGTTCCCTGAGCAAAGCGATCCGCGTCATTGCGAGTCCATCGAACCAGCAACTGATCAGCCCCGACCCAGGCAACTGAATCGGTCTTGGGAATGCGAGCGTCATCGACTGGTTCGCGTTTGGTTGCTTCGATCGATGCGATCCGTCCGTTGCCATCCAGCGTTAGGAACATTCGCGAAAGTGCGAAGCTTCCCAAAGCGATATCATGAGTGCGTTTGCCTGTCAGCAGATCCCAAACGATCAGCTTTTGGTCGCGATCGTATCCCACAACCGCTGCAGCTTGGGACTCGTCGGCGCGAATATGTGCACTTCTTGCAAACTCTGTTTTTAAACTATTCGAGTTTTCTAGAATTCCCCGCAACTTGCCGTCGTCTGCGTTGCGAACGCACCAACCTTGCTCGTTTCGGTGCATGAACAGCGGCGACTTGGGGAACCGAAACACCGATCCCATTACCTGAAACTTGTAAAGTGGTTTCAGTTCTGGAAATTCCCATGCGGTAGCTTCGCGCTGGGTTATCGTGACAAAGATGTTATTTGAAAGAAACGAAGCGCCATTCAAACGGGCTCCATAGTCGTTACTGATGGAAGGACGGAATCCAACTTCGTGCTTGCCTTCGCTCAGATCAAAAATATCGACGCGGTCATTGTTCTTTCCCGTGGTACCAATCAGCCACTTGCCATCAGGCGATACGTCCTGAATCTGCGCTAGGAAACTTACATTGACGCTTTTGGCGACGCTTCCTTTCTTGAGATCGATGACCAACGCATTCTTCTTCTTGTTGTCTCCTAGCATTCCAAACAGCGAGGGCATCGAAACGCAGATTCCCGAACTTGGCGATGCAAAACGCAATTGATAGATATCGCCGAAGCTTCGATCAATGGGGATTACGCTCGGAGCGGCCGCGATTTCTATGTCGATCTTGCTTCCGGCGAATAGCTTGGGGTTCAACACACTGTCAACGGATTTTGCTGTTCTCGAATTGACACTTTTGACCAGGGGAAGCCCAGCATCTTCGACTGTGCCACCCTTCGTCACGAGGTCCTTGGACTGAGAGATTTCGGACCAAGGCAACTTCACGACTTCGAATTGAACCGCGCCGTAGTTTCCCGCTAACTTGATTTGACGCTCGTCGTCGATCATGACTCGAAACAACGACTCCGAATCGCTCGACTTGGATTTATCCATCCAAATTGGACCGCCCTTCTCGCGATCGATGATCACGCTGCCGTAGAGAATGTATCCTTTATCGCCTGGAATCGACTCGATCGCTGGCCCTTTGTACTGATGCACATGCATCGAGTTCGATAGTCGCTCGCTGAGCGTATGCTTGATAACCGCTCGCCCAGTTCGCAGCGAAAATACTTGAAACTCGCTGGTAGTCCCCGATGCAATCGCTGCCAGTTCGCTTCCTTCGCTGCAAAAAGCGACATCTTCAATGTTTAGGCTGAGATTCTTGCTTCCTTTGTCCGGTACGACCGCCAACTGACTCTTCAGTTTTCCGGACTTCAAATCGTAGAGTGCGATTACTGAGTTATTAGGAAAAGCTAAGTACTTCCCATCGGGACTTATCGCAAGTTTATTGGAGCCTCGCCCAGTCATGGCGAGTGTCTTCGCGACTCTACCTGATTTCACGTCGTAGATCGTAGCTGGTGAGTTGAAACTACCATCGACAAGCAACTGCGTGGGAGAGACAAAGGCCATTGATTGGATGAACGAGCTTTGCCCAACATCAATCTCACGTATTTTTCTTCCAGCCGTTGTTGAATACAGAGTCAACTTTGGAGGCGAAGTGAAGACGGCCAACGTTGCACCATCCGGACTGAGCGCCGTTGTGGTTGCGAACCCTTCGACAGAGAACGGATTGCCCAGCTTGCTGGTACGAATGTTGGCAAGCGTATATTGATGGCCGCCCCCGACAATCTGACGCATGGCCAACCAAGGCGAGAGAATTTGAGGGAAAATGATGTCCTGAGGAGAGACTCGTCCTAACACCAAATTGCATTCGCGCATGCCAGCGAATGGCGAACGTGTCCCTTTGCTTGAACCAGTGCCTTTTGACCCGCGATCGTCTAAGTCGGCGTCTGAGTCAGAACTATCTGAATCAGCATCTGGTGGAACTGTGTCCATCGAGGCCGCATCGTTATTTTCCTTGGGTCCGCTCTTGCTGTCGGCCGACTTCTCAACGGACTGACGCACCTTCTGCATCTCGGCGCTCACATACTTGGCATCAGCCAAGCTCAGTTTATCGAGCGGCACCCACAACAGAGTGCCGTCGGCTTTCTTAAGTTGCACTTTTCCTTCGCGCACGTCCACTAGTTCTGCATCGACTTTGAAGCCACCCGCCGCTGCGTACCAAGTGCGCAAAGCCGGCTGGGCAGGAGTCTGCGCCTGCGCTCCGTTGTTTGAAGCGAACATGCTCCAAGCTAAAGCGATGAGTAAGACTGAGTGGGCAGTTAAATGGTTCATCGTGCATCCGCCAACGTTCTCGCGTCAAAAAATAAAAGCGAAAGTATAACGCAACTGTAAAGGGCTCACCGTTTTTCGAGTGAGCATCATGCGATTTATAGGTGTCGTCATTTTTCACGTGGTAGCGACTTTCAGTCTACGTTTCGCTGACTGGCGACTGAAAGTGGCCACCACTTGCGCTTGCAAAGTAAGGTAGCGTTAATTTTCGAACCGATTGCGGAGCAATCGACGACTGTTGTTGCCTATCTGGACTTTTACCTGCCAAAGTTCTCGAAAAAGCGATCTCGGGCTTTCTTGCGATTCAACTCATCCGTTGCTAAATCTACCCACTGAGAACCAGCCTCGCCTTCTCCACGCCGCATGCGATTCAATTCATTGATTACGAGCAGCGCATCGGTAGGGCTCAAAATGTTGTCATTGCTTGTGTCAATGTAAAACTCGGGCTCTGTCGTTCGGGCCGGGAGAGGACCAGACTTCCCCAAATTCAGCTCGTTGATAATCAGCAACGCGTCCAGGGGAGTGACTGCACCGCTGTTGTTCACATCGAGCGGATTGCGAGGATTCGTCCAGGGCCGCAGTAATTCGTTGTCAACGACCGTAATCGATGCAGGGACGGATTGATATTCATTCAATATTCCAAGAACTTCAACTGCTTGGTTGCCATCGTACGTGAAGTTGTCGATGGACTGCATTGAGAACTGTGCAGACCTCGCACCACTGGCAATGGTGACCGTGGCTGGTATCGCGACACGATCAGGGTGACTGTTAACTAACTGAACGGTTATCGAATCTTCAATGTTAATGTTTGATCTGGAAATAGTCGCGGATTGAAGACCGCCTTTCTCATTCATTGTTGACTGGTCGATCGTTACAGTCAGAACTTCAACGTCCGTCACGGTGATGTTGGATATCCCGGGGACATACCCAGTCGCTGAAGCGGTTACGGTCACTTGTTGCGTACCGTCGAGCACAATGTCGTCGATTGCAGTAACAGTGAAAGTTGTCGATGCCAGGCCGGCAGGAATCGTTACTCCGCCAACGACGACAGCTTCAGTCCGATCGGAGCTGGTAAGAGTAACCAGCAAACTATCTTGCAAGTCGGAATTGCCTCGCGAGACCGTGCCAGTCAAACTTCCGTTCAGTTCGCTCATCGTAGTCAACGTAAATGTAAGCGACAGGGATTCGAAATCCGTGACCGTCAGTTGCTGCTGAGCGTCAACAAAACCGGCAGCCGAAACGGTGATCGATACCAGTTGAGCTCCGTCGAGAATCGAATCGTCTACCGCGACAGCTTCAAAAGTGGCGAAACTTGCACCGCTGGCTATTGTCACAGATTCAGGAATTTGCAGCTCGCTAGAATCACTACTGCTTAATTGAACAACCAGGTCTTCTGAAAGATCGTCAACGTTGCGACTGACTCGACCTGTAATGACTCCTCCAAGCTCGGGCAACGTCGTGGCACTAAGTTCAAATAGGAGTGGTTCGTAGTCTTCTACCGTGACCGAGGCTGAACTCAAAACATAGCCAATCGCACCCACCGTGAGTTCGATGTCACGCGAGCCGTTGAGCAAATTGTCATCGACGGCAGTAATGAGAAACTGTACCGAAGTTTCCCCAGCAGGCATGAACACTGTTGCTGGTACAGTCAAACGGTTGGTCGGCTCCGATACTGCGATGGTCAGGTTCTGCAATGAATGAGAACTCGAACGCGTTAATGTTGCGATGGTAACACCGCTCTTCTCAGAAATGACTGTATCTGAAAAACCAATCGCAAGGATCTCGTGATCTAAAATCTGCAAATCCATGACTGCATCCGAGTAGCCCACGGACGTCGCGAAGATGGCGGCAACTTGCAGACCATCGAGAAGCGAGTTGTCGATAGCTGTGGCGACTACCGTTGCAAACGCTTCGCCACTTGGAATCGTTACGCTACTGGGCAATGTTAGTTTATCGGGTCGATTCGTACTTAACAGAACGTCGATAGGAAGGTTCACATCGCTGTTGGATCGTCGAACCACGATGACTGCTGAACCGTCATTTTCGCTGATTGTGTCAGTGGATGTCGACAGCGCAATCGACTCAGCGTCAGTAACCTGCAGCTCAAGTTGACTTTCGATGTACCCCGGCGCATTCACAATAATCGACGCCGCTTGCGTACCATCGAGCAGGTCGTCGTCCACTGCCGTGACCGTGAAAGTTCCCACCGAAACGTTGGCAGGCAAGGTCACTGATGCAATGACTATCGCGGCGCCCAGATTCGAACTCACAAGGTTTACGGTAATCGGAAGAGCACTGTCAGCCGGCTCGCGACGAATGGTGCCCGTCGCACTACCACCGAACTCGGAAATGGAAGATTGGTCCAAGCTAACTGATAAAAGCTCATAGTCAGTCACGGTCACTGTTAGTATGCCGGGTTCATATCCAGTAGCTGATGCAGTTAAGTTAATCTCCTGCGTTCCGTCGAGCAAAATGTCATCGACACCTGAAATAGTAAAGGTCGCTGAACTTTGTCCGGCTGCGATGGTCACCGTTAGTGGAACAGTTGCCTCCGACGCATCAGAGCTGACGAGAGTGACTGTTAGCGCTTGGTCGATATTCGTATTGCCGCGAGTTACGGTGGCGGTCGTAGTACCGTTGCGTTCGGAAATCGTCGTTACCGCTGCGCTAATTGTCAGAAGTTCAAAGTCCGCTATGGTCACCGATTGCGCGGCGTCAACATAGCCGGACGCAGCAACACTGAGTGTCGAGTTAAACGGACCTTGCAGCAGATCGTCGTCTTGTGCTGTAACCACGAAATCTATTGACGACATACCAGCCGGAATCGATACCATAGCCGGGGCGGTTAGACGCGAGCCAGCCGTGATTGTGACGTCTAGGCTCTGATTAATGTCCGTGTTGCCGCGAGTAACCGTAGCGGTGAGCTGTCCGCCACGTTCGCTGATGGTAGTAGTATCTAGTGCAAGTGACAGCGATTCAACGTCGGTGACCGAGATGCTTCCAACGCCATTCTCAGCATAACCAATTGCAGTCGCGGTAAGCTGAACCTCTTGAGTTCCGTCCAGCAGTTGATCGTCGAAGGCGGAGACCAAAAAACTGACCGACTGTCGTTGAGCCTCGATGGTTACTGTGGTTGGAACGCCTAATTCCGATGTGTCCGAGGACTGGAGTTGGACGACCAAGGGCTGAGCGATATTAGTGTTGCTTCGTGTGATGGTCACCATCGCCTGGCCACTTTGCTCGTCCATCGAGGGCTTATCAAAGATTAGGGAAAGCGCTTCATAATCTTGAACTTGCAATGTTGATTCGGCAGTGATGTATCCAGCAGCTTGAGCGCGAATCGCAACCGCTTGTGTTCCATCGAGCAATTGATCGTCGACACTCACAATGGTGAAGTTCGATGAAACCAAGGAACCGGCTGGAATGAAAATCGAAGTCGGTGTTTGAGCCTCAGACACGTCGCCCGATGCAAGAGTTACCGTTACGGCATTCGTTGCATCAGTACGCGTTACGAATGCTGTCGTAGAGTCATTGCGTTCTGAAATTGAACTAGCGCCAACGAAGGTAACCATCAGCGGTTCATAATCGGTTACTTGAATATTCATGGTCGTCGGCAAGTAATTCGTAGCAGAGACAGTAATGCCTACGACTCTTTGACCGTCGAGTCGCGTGTTATCAATGGCGATTATTGAGAAGTCGGGTGAGACCGTTTGGCCATCGAAGATCGTGATTGTCGAAACAACGGAAACCGTATCAGCTCTATTGTTGGTGATCGTAACCAAGAGATTTCCTGTCGGATCGGAACGACGGATTCGAGCCAACGTTCGCCCGCCTCGCTCCGATATTACGGTCTCATCGATTAACAATCCAAGCGTCTCGGAATCGAGAACTTCGACGGAACCAGTCGCGTTGAGGTAACCAGCCGCTGAGGCAACGAAGCGAGCAACCTGCGCGCCGTCCGGTGAATGGTCGTTGACTGCGGTAATGACAAACTGTTGGCTGACCAGTTGCCCGTCCGCAAAGGAAATGTTGGCGGGCATGAAAGCTTCGTCTGCATCCAAGCTGGCAAGTGTTACAGTCAGCGGGCCATTCGGATCAGTCCGTGTTACCGTGGCGGTGGTCGTTCCACCCTCTTCAGAAATCGCGGTCGCAGCAATCGCTAGACTCAATTGCTCATAGTCCGTCACCAGCACTCCCACTTGGCCACCGGTAAGCCCCGTAGCCGAGGCTGTGATGGTAACGAGTTGATCTCCGTCGACTAGGTTATTGTCGATGGCGTTTAGTGTGATCGTTTTGGTAAGTGAACCGTCGGGTATCTCAGTTGAAATCGTTGCGTTTCCGCCCAGCTTAGTTGGACGGTCAACATTCAACGTCACGGCTTGAACCCCCACGCTATTCGGTCGCGTCAGTGTGATGACTACCGATCCCCCAAATTCCGAAATCGAACTAGCCGAAGCCTCAATTTGCAGCAGCTCTACATCGGTCACTGTTAACGCTGCGGCTCCGGGTTCGAATCCGGCAGCGGTGGCACTGATCGTCACCGCTTGATCACCATCAATGATTGAATCGTCAACGCTAGTGATCTGGAACTGGACGCTTGATTGTCCCGCAGGAATCGTGACGGTAGTTGGCACGGTGGCCTCGGTTAGGTCGCTACTTTTAAGCGTCACGACAAGTGCGGAACTTAAGTCACCAGCATTCAGTCGCTCAAGAGTTGCAGTGGCAATTCCATCTTTCTCCGGGATCGATGAAGGTGTTATTTGAATTGCCAGTCCAGCGGAGCCGATGACGAAGAACGCGCTATAATCGCCACCAGGAATACCATCACCCGAAGGAGTTGCACTCCAATTTGGCGAAGTAGTATTTCCTGCAATCAATGTGCTTAAAAACTCACCGTCAAGCACTTGACCAGCTGTTGATCGAATGCCACTGGGTGTGCCATTCAGTTCGACCAAGTAATATCCGATCGGCAGAGTTTGCGTTGTTTGGAAAGTTGCACGGTACTGGGTTGAGTCCCACGCGATCAATCCATCAGTGTCTTGCAAGTAGACATCATCGCCATCATAGAAATCCGCATCGGCCGAGTACCGGAGCTTGAAGTTCGCTGACGTTAAAGTTGATTGATCGAGTGCGCCGCTAAAAAACACATCCACTGAATGCAATGCAGCGCCCGAGTAGACGGTGTTTGCAGGAACGCTCATACCAATTACCGTTGGTCCATGGCCATAACCATCAGCCTGTCCAGCAAGGTTTGGGGTGATCCAATGCAACATCATTGAATTGCCGCCCGTTCCTTCTTCATATTGCACGCGAATCTGGTACTTCCCCTTTGCGAGTGGCACTGACAACGCACCGGCTGTCGCACCTTGACCAGTACCCCAACCATTGTTGGAGAACTCGGTCGTATCCGCAGCGAATTGTCCGTCGCGGTTCACATCGATCCACATGCGGCTCCCATCATCGCTGACCGTTAGCAACCGAGTGCCGTCTTCGGGAACCGAGATCCAACCGTCCCATTGCACTGAGAAGTTGTCCCAGTTCGCATCTGAGCCACCGGTTACACCGACTTCCGCGCGAGTTCCAAACGACGAATCATTAAAGCCAATTTGGTAGTCGGTGCGTACTCCGCTGATCGTTTGAGTAGATCGCCAATCAGCTTGGCTGGCAACGCCGCGCAAGCTCGAGTTGACGTAGCTACCGACTAAGCCCAGCGTTGTGAGATTCGTATCTTGAAACAGTGCAGCCTGCGGTACCCAGGCGCCTACAAGTATTGGGGTGCGGATAGAAACAGCGTTACCCGCAGCATCAAGAATATTGGCTTCGACACGGTAATGATCCGGATCGGGAATTCCGCGCGAATAAAGTTCGATGCGCGGCGAGTCGAGCTGGCGTATCTTGCTGAAGCTCACGTCCAGGGGCATGAGTCGATCGTCGGCGGTATCGAACAATCGATCCGGCCCTGCGCCACGCAACTTGTACACAGCCGATTCAACACTCGCCGTTGATAATTCGTCGCTGAACCAAAGTGTGAACTGCCCACGCTGATACGGATCTCGATCGAAGAATATGGAATTCAGGGTTGAGGCGACCGTATCGTTCGCGTTAATCGTGAACGTAGTAACGAAATCTCCACCTGGAGTGCCGTTGCCAGAAACAGTAGGGAATCTAAAGTTCGATGCAATTTCGCCATCCAACGCATTGCCGCGCAGATCACGAATGCCGTTCGCCGCACCTGATAAAGTCACAGTGTACGAATCGACGGGTAACGGATCGAACGCCGTCCATACCAAAGCGGATTCCAAAGGATCAAACATGAACGACCCGGTCCGTACACCCGAACTTGCTCCTCGAACCGTTAATGTCGAAGAGTTAATGGTCGCAGGGTCCAGCAAGTCGTCAAAATAGAAAGTCAATTGCCGAGTCGAATCGAGTACGGCTCCGTTGTCCGGCCAAGCCGCAATAACTCTCGGTCCATCGACTTGATATGCGGTCGTTGGCGTCACTTTCAAGCGGTAATCGCCGATGGAGCCGCGTTCGCCTGACACAACAATCGTTATCGTCGCATCCGAAGAAAAAGTTTGCGTGATGTAGGGATCAACTGAATCCATTCCACTGTCACGATCCAAGGCGGACAGATTCGTTGCGATCACCGTACCGGCGGAGTTAAGCAACTGAAGTCGAGCGTCGAGGGGATATTGAAACTCGGCTGAGTCGATATCGAACGTGTAGGTCTGCCCCGCCTTTACCTGCAACGTGAATACGTCTTGATCGGTTCGTGAATCGATTTCTCCATACGTTGTTACGCGATCATTGCGTAAATCGTTAGCCCTTGAAACAAACAGATCAAGCTTGTCGGAGAAGTAAGACACGACAGCCAAGTCAGCAAAGCCATCGCCCGTAAAGTCGGTTACTGTTGCAGCAGTCTCTGCATTGTCACCCACGATTGTTACTGGTCTTCCGAAGGTGCCATTGCTGTTGCCGAGCAATGCAGTGAGCGCTGTGTCAAATCCACCGACAACCAAGTCCAGTAGGCCATCGCGATTTATGTCGCCAGTCGTAATTGTCTCAGCAGATCCTTGGGCATCGTAGAAAGCTTGATTGTTGAATGCACCCGTTCCGGAGTTCAGCAAGACAGTGACCGATTGTCGTGCTCCACTATCAATCGACCCGTCGATGCGACTGGCTACCGCTAAGTCCAATTTGCCGTCACCATTGAAGTCGCCTGATGTGATACCGCGAGGATTTGCGGCAACGCTTACATTGATCGCAGAACCAAGCACGCCGCCAGTGTTGAAAAGTATGCTTATGTTGTCGCTATTGCGATTGGCCGTGACAACATCCGCCGTTCCGTTGCCATCGAAATCACCCACGGTCAGAGAATAAGGATCAGAACCAACGTTGTAGGAAATGGGGGCACCAAATCCGCCTGATCCATTGCCTAGTACGACCGATACGCGATCATTGGCATTCGCGGCAATCAAATCGAGGCGACTGTCCGCGTTGATATCGCCGACCGCGATGGCATTAGGCCAATTTCCTATGCTGAACGTTACCGGGTTTGCGAGTACGCCGGTCGCTCCTGCAATCAAGATACTCGCACGTTGAAGTTGTTGACTGATAGAGACCACGTCAGAGCGTCCATCGCCGTTGAAGTCCGCTACGACCATCGGCTCTGTCCACCAACCTATGTCATCAACGCGTATCGGTGCATTCGCTGTGAAGGCGCCGCTACCATTGCCTAGATAAACACGAATTTCATCGCTATCAGCAGTCGCAACGACCAAGTCTCGTCGGCCGTCACCGTTGAAGTCGCCACTCAACACTTGATTGGGCGCATCACCGGTTGGAGTACTGCGTAGCTTCGTTAAGTCAACGCTCATCTCTTTGAGGTAACCGTCCAAGGGCTGAGCGGTCGTCTGTGTGTTGTTGGGCTCAATCTCGAACGCTTGGCTACCCGATTGGAGGCTCCAGTCCAAGTAGTTGCGTTCATTCACAACCGACGATCCAGGCCTGCGTGAATCCGTACCAACGAAACTAAACCCGTCACCCACCGGGATATACTCATTGGTACCCACGTAAGACATCAGCGCTGTTGCTAACCTCGCGTGCGGCATGCCTGCAGCATGACCATACTCGTGCATCAATGTTGGTGTCGAATTGTAAGACAATCGTGTCCAAGACGTTTCGGTGGCGGCAGACACTGCGCTGCCGGATGAACGACGCTGACCGTGCCAACCGCCACCCCATCCACCTGCACCGATGTCTCCGAAGTTACCGTAGCCCTGTGTGATGAGCTCTTCGGCTGTTGTGGGCGCAGTCAACGAAACGTCGACATCGAAGGCTTCGTATCGCGACTCGAAAGTTCCAACGATAAATGGAATCGCTTCGGGCACTCCATACGAATTGACCCATGAAAACCCTTGATGCGTTGCTTGCTGCCTATCAAAGTCGATGAAGTGTTGAGCGACATCGCGTTGGTTTGAGAACCAATCGATGTTCGTGACCGTCAAGCCAAACGCACCCAGTCCCGCTAGGCTCGTGGCGCTGACAGCGACAAAGTATGTTCCTAAGTCCATCGCATCGATGCGATAATTCGAGAGTGTTCCGTTGGTCGAATAGGCCAGAAACTGTCCGAACTCGTTGAACAGCGTCAGCATCCTGTTGGAGGCGGATAGCAAGTCGGAGCCCGATGTCTGCAGTCGGAATGTTAGCTCTTCGAGACCGCTCACTTCAAACCTAAAGACATCGAGATCGCTCAGGGAGCTGAGAGTGCCCAGCATTGTTGTGTTGTAATCAGACACATCCCAATTGGGAGCTACATCGAATGTATCGCCAAGCTCGGCGTCACTAACAGCTTGCACGTATCGATTAATTGAAGCCGCATATTCACCGACCATCGCACCGGCGGAGTTTACACCGATTTCGATATAGTAGGTTCCGGCAGTTGCGGATTGGTAGCTGGTACCCAGTCCACTTAGATTGGTAGCAAGAACTGAGCCACCTGAACTCAAGATTCGAACTCCCGGTGCCTCACTGACGACGCCCGCGAAATCGACTGCCAGTGCTTCGTTGGCGGCAAGAGTAATTGAAAAGAGATCGACGGTATCCGTTCCAGTGATAGTCCCTCGAATCATCGATCCTGGCGTCGCCGCAGTGGCCTGAGCGATGACATTGTTAGGCTCTGAATCGGTGACTCCCGAGAAATTCGTGAGCGTGGTCTGCATCGCATAATTCTCAGTCACCGTTCCATACGCGTTGGACGAATCCATGCGCACGAAGTAGTCCGCAGATTTGTGGGCAGTTAAGACCGCGTCGCGTCCGTCGTCGGAACTTGCCAGTAGATTGCCTGCGCCGTCAAAAATCTCAACCGGAGGCGGGAGAGTGGGCGTAAATAGGGCATCCCGAATGTTCGCTGTGTTAATCGTCAGCCGCGAGCCATACGGAACGTTGATTTTGAAAAAGTCGACATCGGCGATATTTAGGACTTTGCCTTCAATCGTACCGTTTGCGTTAAATGCGGTCGCCGTTGAGGGAGTCCCGTTGGGTTCAATCTCGACCGTCAGCAGACGTCTGACTTCAAGTTGTTCGAAACTCAAAAAGGTCTGCTTATTTCGGCGCCGTTGGCGGCAACTTTGAAAACGACCGCCCCGCGATGCTTCCGACATGAAACGCTCCATAGATGACAAAAAGTCGGCCGATGCATTTGACCCGATGTATTTGAATCGAATCGAGTTGCGATTTCAATCGAAAAGAGCCCAGCGCTAGCCGGTATTGTGGGCGATTATGAAGCTTTTCCGAACGCGTTTCCAGGCTCTGCCTGCTCTGCCTGGGACGCACTGTCTTGGTAGCTCTGCCGCCTAACTTCGCACTACTCCACCCTAGCCAGTCGCCTCGAAGCACCACATATCACCTACCGACAACTGTCTGGTCGCTAAAGTGATATCGCGATCGAGCCATCGTACGATTCTCCTTCTCGTTTAAGATGAAGTTTGTCACCGGAAGTGTATCAGTACGCAAGCTATTGAGCCTTGGTGACCTGTGAGTACAGAAGTATGCAACATGCCAATTTGCGGAATTGCATGAGGCAGAACCGGGAGGAAAGTTCGGAGGCGGAGCCTCCAAGACAGTGCGTCCCAGGCGGAGCCGGCGGAGTCTGGGAACGAGAAGTGAAGAAGGAAATCGATTGCAGGCGCGCGATGGCACTTTCGTTTAGTCGAAAGATTGTTTTCAGGTCTTCAGGTAAGACCGATGGCATCCCGGCGATGAGAAAAGCGTGTGTTATTCGGGAGGTCGATCGTGAGATGTGATTCCCAACTGTTTGCGATTGGTCTCATCTTGCCTGAAACATTCATCGTTGGCAACAGAAGGCGGAAGATTGTGTGGCGATCAAGAATAGCGTGATGGCAATCTTATCCAACGAAAAAACCCACGCGTCGCGGGAGACACGTGGGCTTTGTTTGACCGTACTTCGGGGACTTACCGAATCGCGGGACCTTCGGAGAACTGAGCAGAGCGGTGAAGCTCTAGACCAGTTCTTTCTTGCCACCGATAAGAGTTCGCAGACGTTCTGCCAATAGGCGAGCGTCGAACGGCTTCTTAAAGGTTTCGTTGATTGCCGAGCGATCGAAGCTGAACGTTTGGCCGTCATCAGGCAGCAAAGCGATCAGGATGATCTCGGTAAAGTCATTATTCTTTCGCAGGTTTTGACAAATCTGCAGAGCTTCCACTTTGCCGATCGAGAAGTCTACGATCATGCAATCTGGATGGAAACTCTCAGCTTGGATGCCCGCCTCAAAGCCGCTGGCAGCAGTACCAACTTTGAAAGAGCGCTCAGGCGGTAGTTCCCGCTTGAGGTTCTCAATCAACACTTGGTCCTGAGCAACGATTAAGACTTTGGCCATTGCCTCATCTTCAAGATCACCCAAAGGCATACCATGCTCTTTGAGGAACTTGATGAGATATTCGCGCGGAATTCGACGGTCTTGCGAACCCGGAATGCGATATCCCTTCAGCCGGCCGGAGTCGAACCACTTGCTCACGGTTCGAGGGGCCACCTTACAGATCTTCGCGACCTGTCCTGTGGTGAACACCTTCATATGCAGGATCTCCGTTTCCTTACGTAATTTTATTAGCTACACACACTTTGGTGAAAAGCGCATCTAGCCGTACATGCCCCTGCCTATCGAACCGCTGCAAGATTAAAGCTCTTGCAACACCAGCTTCGCTCTTGAACTGCGAAGCTGAATTCTCTAGACACTTGGGTCAGGGCTTTGCGTTATCTTCTCGCTGGGTAACCCAGAACTGAATCAGCTCTGAACCACTTTCACAAGTTGACTGTCATTTGGAGCATCTGCTCAGCAGGTCCCGCGCTTCTATCTTGACCATCACTACCACACCCCCGAACGGCAGCGTGGTCGCTGATCCAAAGTCAACGTAGAACTGTTTCAGTCAGAGACTTATTTCAACCGTCGCTCTGAAAGCAAGCGTTGTAAAGTCATGGCGGAGGAATTCTGTAGAAGCGATCCACGACTCTCTCAAGCCATAGACGCATCTCCGGCGCAAGCACCTGTAAGGGTACACGCGCAGTTTTAGATTTCCCCCCTAACTGAACAGCAATTCCAAATCACTTCGTATCATTCGATCCGTTGGGACTTAACAGAACAAACTGTCCGTGGGTAGTTTTCGATTCAAATGGGTCAACTACTTTAGGAAGAATGCTCGTTTACATGTGTTCAGTCGCCACAACCGGTAAGCCGTCATGAAAATGAGGAAAACAATGCCCGCACTTGACGTTTCAGCTCATTAAACTCGCCGTAGCTAGCCCTTATTACGCGAGTGAGTTTTGGGCGGTTCATGCTAGTATTGGAAAGTGGGTTGAGGGTTGAGGGTTGAGAGTTCTTAACCAGCAATTAACCAGCAACTAGCAACCAACAACCAACAACCAACAACCAACAACCAGCAACTAGCAACTAGCAAACAATTTCAGCTAAACACCTTGACGGCGTTTGCCGATTCTTGGTAATTGGATAGCGTTCCCGATTGCGGATCTTGAGACACAGCACGAGACAGGGATAGTTGGATGCAGGCGGTCAATTTGATCATGGCTACACGATGTAGCTTTGACACCCGTTCGCTCAATTTGCTCGATTGATGTCGACTCGAGTCATTCTTGGCCCGACACCCGACCATCCGTCGAGCGTTCCTGCAAAGGAGGCCAAGGATGGTTTCTACCTTAGTGCTCGTCGCTTTAATAGCGATGCCTTCCGACCCCGGTCCACGCGGCAGAGATGTGACCGAATCGGTCGATCTCATCGAACTGAATCATTTCTATGATGACCTGGGAAGACATGCGTACGACCAGGTCATTTTTTATGAATGGTCGCCAGACTACCGACGGTTCCATGTGATCGCTTGGTGCTTGGTCGAGAACGATCTCAGCCGCATGCCGACTCGCAATCCCGGTAACGGCGAATACGTCGTGCGATGGCATGATCGCGACGCCAAAGTCCGACGCCAAGTCCGCTCGCAGCTGTACCGCGAGACGTGGAGCCAAGTGGACCCCGAGCGCGTCAACAAGAAATTGCTCGACGAAAAGTATCGCACCAGCCTCATTCGCGTGCCACAACGCGAAGTGGTGCGATAAACCCGACTGGTGTGAGCAGTAGCTTTAGTGAATCGCGTCAAAGCGCAGCAGTTCGCCGCTAGTCGCTGCGTCTTCTGTCGCATCTTCGTCCATTGGGCAGGTGTTGCTGTCGCTCAAAACGGCCTTAGGCAACCGCATCTCAATTTGCCAGACAGCTCCGGTCGCTTGAACCCGAACCCAACTCTCCGAAGCATCCAACACTTCAAAAAACCCCGCATCGATCCGCTGCACATCTCCACGATGGTTGCTGACCGGCCCCTCGTAGCTCAGATACGCCAAGCGATGGTCCGCCAAACGGCGAATGTTCAGTCCTTTAAAACTGTCCGGAAGTCCCTCAAATGCAAGCGTCGGCAATTCCCAAGTAAGCAGAACTCCGTCAAATTCCAGCATCAGGTCCCAATGCGACGGGCGCAGTGCAGCTTTAGGCATGTCGTGGCGCAAAATGACAAATCGCTGGCCGCTTGGCTCCCTGCGGTCGTCCATTTCTTGGATCTGCCTTACAATGGCTGGGTTCGCTGCGGGCGCCGCCCGACCGTCAGGAACAACGCAATCAACTTTGGCTCGGATCACTTCTGAAGAACCTAAGCATATCACAAACCCGCAGCACTTCGGTTGGTGGAGTCTTGAGTGACCACTTGGCTTTTCCGTTCGCTCGACACCGGACCGCTCGTTTGCTGAACTGCGAATCGTCGAATAAGTACTGAGGAATATGGATAACACGACCATCGAGGTGCGAGGAGCGCGAGAGCACAATTTGCGCAACGTTAGCGCCATTCTGCCACGCAATCAATTGATCGTCTTTTCGGGAGTTAGCGGTAGCGGCAAGAGCTCGATGGCTTTTGACACGCTTTACGCCGAAGGCCAGCGACGTTACTTGGAGAGTCTTTCCAGTTACGCGCGCCAGTTCATCGGACAACTGCCGAAACCGAATGTCGATTACATCAGCGGCTTGAGCCCAGCGATTTCGATCAGCCAGAAGTCGACCAGTTCAAACCCGCGCAGTACCGTGGGAACCGTTACTGAAATTTACGACTTTTTGCGCGTGCTGTACGCTCGCGTGGCGACTGGATTCTGCAGCAAGTGCAACGTGCCGATCACTTCGCAGACGCGCGATCAGATCGTCGCCCGCATCCAAGCTCTGACCGATACCGAAGAATGCATGATCCTCGCGCCGATCGTGCGCGGTCAAAAAGGTGAGTACCGCGATCTGTTCGAAAGTCTGCAGCGTCAAGGTTACGCGCGAGCTCGTATCGATGGTCAGGTCACGCGATTATCCGACGCGCCCGCGTTGGCTCGCAATCAAAAGCATGATATCGAAGTTGTCGTCGCCCGACTGAACATTCAAAGCAGTCCGCGAGTCGCCTTTGCTGACGCAGTCAACGAAGCGCTGCGATTGGGTTTGAACACACTGATCGTGATCCCGTGGCATGAACCGGCGGCTGAGACCAAGAAGGCGGACCGCAAGAAACCAGATGCGGATGCGACTGTCGAAGTCAACGAACTCGAGGACGATGACTTTGAAGCGCCGCCGGAAACTACAGCGCGTTCTGCTGTGAAACGTCGCGCCGCCCGCACGAGCACGGACTTGGTGATGTCCAGCGAGTATGCATGTCCTCAGTGCGGCGCGTCGAGTTCGCCGCCATCGCCTCAGTTGCTCAGCTTCAACAGCCCAGTTGGTATGTGTCCGGTTTGCGAAGGGCTCGGCAAGCAGTTTACGTTTTCACCTTCGCTGATCATTCCCGATACTTCGAAATCGTTGCGTCGCGGTGCGATCGAGTTGCTCGGACCGTGGAACGACCTCAGCCGTTGGCATCGACATCAGTTGTTGAGTGTGGCTGAGTCGATTGAAAAGCAATACAACCTGCAGGCCAGCGAAAGCATCACGGCGCCGTGGTGCGAGTTGCCGGCCGAAGTGCAAAACGAATGGTTGCACGGGACCGGCGAACGCCACATCACGTTCACTTGGCGTGGCGGCAGCAAGCCGATGAAGTACGGCGGTAGCTTCGAAGGCGTCATCGCTCAGTTGTTGGAACAGTATCGCAACGCCAAGAGCTCCACCGCCCGCGGTCGCTTTGAAAAGTACATGGAGAAACGCCACTGCGTCGCTTGCAATGGCACTCGTTTGAATCGCCAAGCACGACAACTGAAACTGTGCAGCGAAAGCAGTATTTCAAAAACAAAGACGAAATCCGAATGGTGGAGTCTGCCCGATCTCTGCCAGCTTTCGATCGACAAATGTTTAGAGATTCTGCAAAGTCTAAAGCTGGGTGAGATTGAACAAAAAATTGCATCGGAGGCGGTCCGCGAGATCACCAGCCGTTTGCAGTTTTTGCTGGATGTCGGACTGGATTACTTGAGCCTCAATCGCGCCGCGCCGACGTTATCGGGTGGCGAAGCACAGCGTATTCGTTTGGCCAGCCAGATCGGTTCGGGCTTAGTTGGGGTGCTGTATGTGCTCGACGAGCCGTCGATCGGTTTGCATCCTCGCGACAATGATCGCTTGATCGAATCTTTGAAGCACCTGCGCGATCAAGGCAACTCGCTGCTCGTTGTCGAACACGATGAAGACACGATGCGGGCTGCGGATCTGATTCTCGACTTCGGTCCTGGCCCAGGTGTTCGCGGCGGCGAGATTGTCGGCTGCGGTTCGCTCGAAGAACTCGCTGGCAATGAACGCAGTTTGACTGGCCAATTTCTATCCGGCAAGCAAACGATTCCAGTTCCGGAAACTCGTCGACCCGGCAACGGAACTTTCATTGACGTCAAAGGCGCGACGCACAACAATTTAAAAAACATCGACGTCAAGATTCCACTTGGCACGTTGGTTTGCGTCACAGGCGTGAGCGGTTCCGGAAAGAGTTCTTTAGTTAACGATGTGATCGCGCCTGTCCTGCGCCGTAAATTGCACCTTGCCGAAGACGTCCCCGGCGAGCATCGCGAACTGACAGGCGTTGAACATCTCGACAAAATCATCGCGATCGATCAAAGTCCTATCGGTCGCACACCGCGCAGCAATCCTGCAACGTATGTCAAAGTCTTCGATGAAGTCCGCAATCTGTTTACCGATTTGTCAGAAGCCAAACGTCGCGGTTACTCGCCAGGACGTTTCAGTTTCAATGTTTCCGGTGGTCGCTGCGAAGCCTGTGAAGGGAACGGTTCCAATCGGCTTGAGATGGACTTTTTGGCGGACTTGTGGGTCAGTTGCCCAGTTTGCAACGGCAAGCGTTTCAATCACGAAACCTTGCAAGTCAAATTCAAGGATCAGTCGATCGCTGATGTCTTGGATATGGACATCCAACAAGCTTTGACGTTGTTCCAAAACGTTCCGCGGATCGCTGAAAAACTGCAAACGCTACACGACGTCGGTCTCGATTACATCAAACTTGGTCAACCATCGCCGACACTCTCCGGCGGTGAAGCTCAACGTGTGAAGCTCGCAAAAGAACTCGCGCGGCGCGATACGGGCCGCACGCTGTACTTGCTCGACGAACCAACCACTGGCTTGCACTTTCATGACATTCGTTTGCTGCTGAAAGTTCTGCAAGACTTAGTTGATCGCGGCAACACGGTGCTGGTGATTGAACACAATCTCGACATCATCAAAGCTGCGGATTGGTTGATCGACATCGGTCCCGAGGGCGGCGCTGAAGGTGGTCAGCTGGTTTATGTCGGACCGCCTGAAGGGATCGTCGACTGCCCGGCTTCACACACTGGCAACTCGCTGGCGAAGCACTTGGCTGCCAAGCCGATCTCGCCTGAAGACGCTCGCAAGAAGAAGAAAGCGAAACCGAAAAGCGCGCCCGCACCGACGAAGCTGAAAGTTCAATGCGCTTCGGAACATAACTTGAAAGACGTATCGCTCGAGCTTTCGCACAACACAATGTCGGTCTTCTGCGGTCCCAGCGGTAGCGGGAAAAGTTCGCTGGCGATGGACACGATCTATGCCGAAGGTCAACGTCGCTATGTTGAAAGCCTTTCGTCGTACGCCCGACAATTCGTTGGCCAAATGCCGAAGCCTAAAGTCGATCGCATCGAAGGGCTCGCACCAGCGATTGCGATCGAACAAAAAACGGTCGCGCACAATCCTCGCAGCACCGTCGGCACGGTCACCGAGATCTACGACTACTTGCGAGTTCTGATGGCTCGGCTCGCAACGCCGCATTGTCCCGACTGCGACAATCCAGTCTCAACACAAACTGCGGACGACATCACGAATCACTTGCTCGCGTTTCCAGAGAGCACGCGTTTGGTGTTAGCTGCTCCACTGCATTGGCAACCGACCGTCGATCCCGACAATCTCTGGCAAGACTTGCGAACTTCTGGTCTACAGCGCGTTCGTATCAACGGCAAGATGTATCCGCTGGATGAGGTTCCGAGACTTTCATCGACAGCCAGTTACGACATCGAAGCCGTCGTGGATCGTGTGACAATCTCTGAAGCGAATCGCAGCCGTATCGCTGACAGCGTCGAGCTCGCGCTGTCGCTCGGCACCGGCGTGATGCTGGCGATCGAACCCGACAGCGATGAAGATGAGACGCGATGGCGTGTTGTTCGTCACAGTCAATTGTTGGCGTGTCGCAAGTGCGGTTACAGTATGCAAACGCTCACGCCGCACAGCTTCTCATTCAACTCGCCACTCGGTTGGTGTCCCGATTGCGAAGGCATTGGAACTCAGACGGGAACCAGCCCAGCGCTTTTGATTGATCCAGGCATCAGCTTGAAT
Source organism: Pirellulaceae bacterium (assembly GCA_041739135.1). GTDB lineage: Bacteria > Planctomycetota > Planctomycetia > Pirellulales > Pirellulaceae > Aureliella. The sequence goes on along the minus strand of JBGSOM010000082.1, from coordinate 5,793 downwards.
GAAGGTGCGATTCGCACTTGGCCGATCGACAGCGAGTTGGGGCCAGTGATGTTGCAATCGATTTGCAAAGCGGCTGGGATTCCGGGCGACGTTGCGGTTGAGAAGTTGACGTCCGGCCAGCGCCGGATGCTGCTTTACGGAACCGATGATCGCTGGTTCCGCGCGACGAACGCAAAAGGAATCGAATTCGAGTTTCAGTGGAAAGGTCTGTTCCCAACGCTTGAGCAGGCAACGCGTTTGAGTCCACAATTGCGCGCGAAGCTCGCGCCGTTCGTGGCCGAAGTTGCTTGCGCGGCTTGCGATGGCTCGCGACTGAATCGCGAAGCTGCCGCGGCCAAGTTCCGAGGTCTGACGATCGGCGACTTGACGCAAGGCACACTGGCTTGGTTGCATCAGCATTTGTCAGCTTGGAAGCTCGACGAGCGCGAACAGCAAATTGCAGGCGAGCTGCTGCGCGAGTTGTTAGCGCGAACCGAATTCTTGCTGGACGTTGGCCTCGAGTACCTTTCGCTTTCGCGTCCCGCCAATACGCTCAGCGGCGGTGAATCGCAACGCATTCGACTGTCGAGCCAACTTGGTAGCGGTCTGTGCGGCGTGTTATATGTGCTCGACGAACCAACCATCGGTCTGCATCCGCGCGATAACACGAAACTGGTGAAAGCACTGAAGAAACTGCGCGACCTCGGCAATACGTTGATCGTGGTTGAGCATGATCGTGATGTCATTGAAGGCAGCGATCAGGTCTGTGACTTCGGACCTGGATCGGGACGCAACGGTGGTCACTTGGTTGGACAAGGAACACCAAAGCAGTTGTCGCGCATGAGCCAAAGCGTGACGGGTCCTTACTTGAGCAACAAGCAAACGATTCCGGTTCCGCGCATCCGTCGATCGACTCATAAAGGTGTGCTGGAACTGCGCGGCGCGAAAGCCAACAACCTGCGCAACATCGACCTGAACATTCCGCTCGGTCGACTGAACGTGATCACCGGTCCCAGCGGTAGCGGCAAGAGCACGCTCGTGCATGAAGTGCTGTATCCCGCGCTTCACAAAGTTCTTGCCAAGCAATCCAATAGCGGCGCTTTCGAATCGTTGTCCGGCGTGAACTTGATCGACAAAGTGATTCGCGTCGATCAAAGCCCACTGGGCTCGAATCCAAGTTCGACTCCAGCGACTTACACTGGCGTCTTCGATTTGATTCGACAACTTTACTCGCAATTGCCAGACGCACGTGCGGCAGGTTACACGCAACGTCAATTCTCATTTAACGTTCCCGGTGGTCGTTGCGAGAAATGCGAAGGCAATGGACAACTGCGAATTGAAATGCACTTCTTGCCTGACGTGTGGGTCGAATGCGATAGTTGTCACGGAAAACGATTTACGGAAGACACGCTGGCGATCGAGTATCACGGATTCTCGATTCACGACGTGCTGGAAATGCAAATCGGCCAAGCGGTCGAAGTGTTCAACAACATTCCAAAGATCCGTCGTATCCTACAAACACTTTCCGATGTTGGTCTGGATTACATTTCGCTCGGCCAATCGGCTCCGACACTTTCGGGCGGTGAAGCCCAACGTGTGAAGCTGGCGGCTGAACTCGCGCGGCCCGATACGGGCAAGACGCTGTACTTGCTCGATGAACCAACAACCGGCTTGCACTTTGCGGATATCGTAAAGTTGCTGGAAGTGGTCCAACGTTTAGTGGACCTCGGTAACACGGTCTTGCTGATCGAACACAATCTGGATGTAATCAAAGCAGCGGATTGGGTGATCGATATTGGACCGGAAGCGGGTTGGGAAGGTGGCCGCGTTGTCTTCGCGGGAACACCGGAAGATTTGGTCGAGCACGCGCGACTTGCTAAACCAACCGAAGCAATGGAAGCAACTGAATCGGAAGCGCCAGCGAGTTCAACGAAGTCTCGCAAGAAACCTCGGGCTGCCAAAGTAACAACTGTCGCGACACCTCTATTGCGCAGTCACACCGGCGAAGCGCTGATTCCGATGTTGGAAACGGCCAAGTACGAAGATCGCGAAGCGTGGGACGCAAGCGAGTTGGCTCGCAAGCAAGATGGCGACTTGGAACTGGAACAGATTGGTCGCGACACGCTGTTGCCATGGCAAGCCGACGGTCGCCGTTGGCACACTCGCGACAGTGTCGACCGCAAAGGTGAACCGATTCGATGGGATCGTCAACTGCTGGTGAAGATCGCTGATGCGATTGAAGCCGACGGAGGATTTTCACCTATCAATTGGGAGAATCGCAGCATCGTCGAAGTCAGCGGACCAGTGAAAAACAAAGGTTGGTTCGTACACGCGATTACCGCTGAGACTTGGTTGTTGAAGTTGAAGATTCGTGTGCCACGGCGCGCGTTCACCAAAAATCAACTTGAGAACGTTGCAAGCATGCCTACGTTGAATCAGATGGAGAACATCGAGCAGTATGGCAACGAGCCGCGAGTTGTCGCGCGAGCCGCGGGAGCTTGGATGGAGTTGGAGTTGCGACCGCATACGCTTGGCGAAATCGACACACCGAAGTTCTGGAAGTGGTTCGGGGAAGCGATGAATGCGTTCTTGGGTAAAACGCCGAACGATTCGTTGCCGGAAGAAACTGCCGAGCCGGAAAAGCACATGCCATGGAAAGTCCTCAAGCAACGTTGGCATTCGTTGCGCAAAGGATTCCCGCCCGGCCGCGCGGTGGTTTGGCCTGCTGAAACGTTGAGTGTTTTCATCCAGTCGGTGCATCAGACTTCGGGCGAAGGTCGCTGGCGGTGGGATGAACAAACGCACGCACGCTATTACTTGCCTGGCCAAGAAGAACCGTGGATCACCTTGCACACCAAACGCCCCGAAGCGCTAATCGCGGTGCTGACCGGACCGCCTGGATTTGTACCGGGAACGTTGAAGGACTCGCTACCGGTTCCGGTTCAGATTACAACTCGTGGGGAAACGGCGGAGCAACTGCAGATCTCGTTCACGGAGTTACAGCAACCACGTGACGCGTCCGTCAAGAAATTGCTGGCCGCCCATTTAGAATTTTTTCATTCCAAAACAGAATGAATTTGAACCGACACTAGATTCGCTTGACTGATCCAATGTGAAGTATTCATACTTTACCGGTTCATTCGAAGCAATGATTAAAGCGAGTCAGTAATGGCAAAGTTTAGTAACCGTGTGGGTGTCCTACCGCTCTTGGCAATTCTCATTGTCTATTCCGATGCGCTGACGCCGATCTTCGCTCAAGAAGCAATCCAGGAAATCAAGCTAGACCGCGTATGGCGCGACTCAACCGGCTTGTTCTCAGTTCAAGCCGAGTTGGTTGAGCTCACGCCTATGATTGCCAAGCTGCGTCTCAAGGAAGGGAAAGTCGCTGAGGTTCGGCGCGAGTCGCTTAGCAAAGCCGACCAAGACTTTCTGATCGAGCTTGAGAAGTCTCGAAGTCCATTTGAAAAGAAGTCAACGCCGCTGGTACCTCCCGCGAAACCCGCTCAGTTGAAACCTTCCACCGCTACCGAATCGAAAGCAGTGCCCGAGCATCCAGCACCACTCGGCCTTTCGTCAGCTCATCTGCCGCCCATTCTTCCCACACTGAAGAATGTGATCGTGCATTCGCAGTCAACCCAACTGGGCAAGCTTGAATCGACTGTGCAGTCACCGCCAACGATGCCCGTCGGTGAAGCCTATCTAGCTGATGTCTATCCGATGTCGCGCGTCTCACAACCATTGCTTGTTGATGCCGACACAAAAACGATCGCGTTCAGCTGTAGTCCCTCGATTCACGCAAGCAGACCCCTGCAAAAGAGTCTCGCGTATGTGGGACCGTTACCGAAGGGCCCTTTCGAGCTGCTGGTTGAATCAGAGGATCCGTTCACGTTGTTAGACCACAATCCAGAGACCGGTCAGACGCTGGCAACCGGATCCGTGCTGGGTGAGCTCAGCGATCGCGATTTGATCCTAGTTGAAGGTTTAGGTGAAGGGAATCTGCGCGAGGTCTCGCGATTTCGTTTGCCCGTGAACGCAGGATCGCGAACTCAGATTGCTACTGCAAAACTCGTCGCATTGAATCAAGCAGTGCTCCTTTATGAAGGTGTGATATATAGCTGGGATCTCAGCAGCGGCAAACAACTCTATCAATCTGACCCTGCTCGAAGAATTTTCAGTAGTATCTCCTTCAGCGAAGATCGAAAACTGATCACCATTCCCGCTGAGGGAGGCGTCCATTTCGCGAATGCTCGAACTGGCGAAGATCTTGGTTACTTGAGTCTCGGCCCGAACTTCGCCTCTCCAACTGGCCATGCTGCGTTTGATCCACGCGAAAATCGCATTGCTTATTGCAACTCTGATCTGTGGGGCACTTATGATTACAAAACCCAGTCAATGCAGCCTGCCGAAACGACTACGGTCAGACTTGCAGGCAAGCTCGTTGGCTGGGCAGGTCCCGATTTGCTACTCGCTGGTGACGGGGTTCTGATTAAAACGGATCTGCGTGTTCCTATTTGGGTCTATAGCGCATCTTGCTGGCCGAGTTCGTGCTTGTGGAATGACAGCGTGACGTTTATTGATTCACGTGAAGGGCTGCGAGTTCGCACGCTGCCCATGCCGCATGCACCCGCGAAGGCTGCGATCGCTGGTCTGCCGCCTATCGAAAAACTGCTGGCGACTGACCGTGGAACCGCAGTGCAATTGAAACTAGAGCTTCCAGAGCCGTGCCCTGAAAACGTCAAGCCGGATATCCTACGGGCAAGAATGAGCAAGAAGATTGCACAGGCAGGCTGGACACTTGCCGAGAACAGTGAACTGCAACTAGTTGTAATGATTCATCCTGGAAAACCGTTTAAGGATTCATATCAGCCTTATCTTCCCGGCCAATTTAATTTGGAACGCAAAGTTGTTGAAATCACTCCGATGATATCGCGGTTGGAGCTTCGCAACGGCAACGATATGGTGTGGGGAATTCAGTCACAAAACAACCGACCTGGCTATGGCGCGTCTCCTAAATCGCTCGAAGACTACGTCAAGGAACGCGAGCAAGCCTTGCCGGGTTACTTCGATAACATCGAACTACCTGTCCGAATTCCGCAAAAGCCGTACACGTTCGGGCTCGGTTCGAGTCACTACAACATTGGAGTGTGGCAAGACAGCCGTCGAGATGAGCATCAGCCCTAACTGATTGAGCAGAGCAGCCACATTTACCGCCATTTCCGCCACTCAGTCCGTTTTGATGACTGCGGGGAAGTGTTTTTGGAGGATCTCGAGAAACGTTTGTTGCTTAAGCGGCTTCGTCATAAATTCGCGCACCAACTCGCACTGCTCCGCTCTTCGTTTGTCGACTGGATTCAACGAAGTGGTAAGCATGATTACGATCGGACCACCGACAAAGCACTTGTCCAACAATGCGTACTCTTGCAAAAATTCCCAACCGTTGGTCTTTGGCATGTTGATATCGAGGAAGATTAAGTCAGGACGCGGGAACGTCGTTCTTGTCTCTTTGTACTTGCCGCGATTCTGAAGGTAATCCAGTGCATCGCTTCCATCGACACAAATATCGATCGACGCTACCGATGCGGAGCTTTCAATCGCTCGCCGATGGAAGAAGTTGTCATCTTCATTGTCATCTATTAGTAATACTAAATTCAGTTTCTCAGCCACGAAGTTTGCTCGTAGCTGTCCAAACTGTGAAAACTGATCTTGGAGGGATTGGTGGGTTGGGTCAATAATGGGGCATGGACATTGAACAACTCAAAACGGATGTTGCGGCTGGCAAGCTTTCTGTGGACAAGCTACTGGTCGTTATTGTAG
>JBGSOM010000072.1:0-9494 GCA_041739135.1 Pirellulaceae bacterium | reverse complement strand
GAAATCCGACTACTTGGACGTAGGCATTGAAAACAAAGGACTTACGTCAACGAAAAGCGACGTAAAAAGCGACGAGGAACAGGCGAGAATCGGGGAGAACGAGAGGGAAGAAACCCCAGAAAACCCTGCATTTCCTTATGTCTGCGATACTCAAATAGCCGGAGCGGGGCTCGAACCCGCACGCCCATTACTGAGCACAGGATTTTAAGTCCTGTGTGTCTGCCATTCCACCATCCGGCCAATACTACTTTTCCGAGTGTTTTTGAGGTTCGATACCTCTTGTCCACTACCCGTCGTGTGTTTGCTAGCTTCTGGGTAGCGAGCACGCAGGACGCATTCTACCCGATTAAAGCTCCATGAAAACCGCAAACAACGAAGCTCCTGGGCGGCACTTTGAGACGGCACATTGGGGCAGGACTTTGCGGTGGCGACTGACCGTTACTGCAAGTTGCTCTGCAAGTTGCTTTCAAGCGGCCTTCCGGTGTGGAGGCGACACGATTTGACCATTGAACTGCGCGACGAAAGCGGAATGCACGTAGGTTGTTGGGGCTTAGAAACCGGCGACTGCCATGCGGTTTATACCTCGGCAAAAGTCTTCTAGCACAGCACGGCTCAGCATACTCTGAACTCGGTATCGTTCTTTTCCATCGACGAGGTAAATGAACGTCGGGACGCCTTGAACGCTGTACTGGGCGCGAGCGCTCGGATTGTCATCGATGTCGATCGACTTGAGTGAGAATCCTTCCGCTTGCAGGTCTTTTGCCACTTCGACCATCGAATTGCATCCGCTGCATCGGGGCGAGTAGAGCATTAAGACTTGGCCTGGCAATTGATAACCAGGTTTCGCTCGCAGTTCTGCGTTCTTCTGCTGAGTGATCCACACCATCGCCAACAGAGGCGGCGTGATCAGTAGAAAGACGGCGAACTTGATGATGCGGTCGGAAGGCATGTAGCACCTGTTCTTTGGAATGTCGCGTAGGACATGCAGATCTGCTGGGCGATCAGACCCGTAATGCCCGTTCTTCCGTAGCTCGAGCCTATTAGAACTTACGTCCTGAGCGACAGGTGGCAATTTCCTGCCTCGACACCCCTAGCGAATAACCGCGTCGATTGACTCGCGTTTTCCAAATGTGCCGATTTTCCAAGCGAAACCCAACTCGTCTCCTGTAAAATGGCTCTGTGTACCGCTCAGGCAGCTCTGCCCGCCTGTTCGTTGTTGTTCCATGTAAAGCTCACCGCGTCGTTTTCGCTAGGCAATCATCATGAGAATTCGCAATCTCGTGTTCGTTTCGTTAATTGTCTTTCAAGCATGTCCTGCGTCGGGGCAGATGATTGTGGCGCATCGCGGGGCTTCGTTCGATGCGCCCGAAAATACGCTCGCTGCGTTTCGCTTAGCTTGGGACCAGGGGGCAGAAGCGATCGAGGGCGATTTCTACTTGACCAAGGACCAGCAAGTTGTCTGTATTCACGACGAGTCCACGAAACGGACCGCAGTTGATCAAACTGAACTAGTCATCGCCAACTCGACGCTGGAGCAACTTCGTCGCCTTGATGTAGGCGCATGGAAAGGGTCGCAGTTCAAAGGTGAGAGAATTCCGACGCTGGATGAAGTCGTTTCATCGATCCCCGCAGGCAAGCAGTTTTTCTTGGAGATCAAGTGTGGACCGGAGATCGTCCCATTCTTAAAAACTCCGTTGGCAACTTCCAGTTTGTCGCCAGAGCAAGTGACGATTATTTGCTTTGATCAGAATGTTGTTCGCGCGGTTCGCCGAGAACTGCCGCAGTATAAAGTCAACTGGCTGGCATCCTTCAAACAAGACAAGGCAACCAAGAAATGGAGTCCGTCAAAAGACGAACTGATCAAGCGTTTGCGAAGTTCCGGTGCCACCGGCTTGGGCATCAATGGCAATAGTGAAGTCGTGGACGAGGCTTTCGTTCGAAGTGTTCTCGATCTGGGCATCGAGTTTCACGTGTGGACGATCAATGACATCAAGGTCGCGACGCAGTTTGCCAACTGGGGCGCGTATTCAATCACCACGGACCAGCCCGCTGCCGTTCGCGCTGGATTGAATCCTCACGTTGCGAGTCAACCACCAACGAGTCTCCCTTTTACGATCGAGCAATCTGTCTTGCTCAAGGGATACGACGGAAAGCGGTGTTGGGTGCATGCGCGCCCAGGTGTGATTCCTGCTGGCATGAATGACGCGCGCAGCAACTCGGGCGCATCCAGTCAACCGACAGTGGTCATCACTACGCAGCAGCTCGAGATTGGTGGCTCTGACGTTTTCCATCCGCTCCACTCCTCCGTGAGCTACGACCTTGGACAGTCGTGGTCACAACTCGCTGCTCAATCGGGTTTCGAACGCAAGATGATTGGCGACGGAATCGACGAGACCTTATGCGACTTCTCATCAAGCTGGCATGCTGCGACAGGCAAGCTTCTCGGCGTAGGGCATTCGGTCCGATACTTGAACAATGCAGTGGTTAAGAACCGGCCGCGTTATACCGGGTATTCGATTTTTGATCCCAGCACATACCGCTGGTCGCCACCGCAGCGATTGGAGATGCCGAACGACGCCAAGTTCTACAGCAGCGGCGCAGGATCCGTGCAGCGATTCGATCTTGCCGACGGAAGAGTGCTGCTGCCTATCTACTTTAAAGCTGAATCGGAGTCGACGTATTCCGTGACAGTTTGCGAGTGCGAGTTTGATGGCGAGACGTTGCGATACAAGCGACATGGAGATGAACTAAAAGTGGCGATTGACCGTGGACTGAGTGAACCCTCCCTTACTGCTTTTGGCAATCGGTTCTTTCTGACAATGCGGAATGACCAAGGTGGTTATGTGACCTCGGGAGCGGACGGATTGCACTTTGATCCCGTGCAGAAATGGAAATTCGACGATGGCGAAGAGCTTGGGAACTACAACACCCAACAGCATTGGGTATCGCATTCCAGTGGGCTGTTCCTCGTCTACACTCGCAAGGGCGCTCGTAACGATCATGTGTTTCGACACCGAGCGCCGTTGTTTATTGCGCAAGTGGATCCAGAACGGCTGTGCATCCTACGCGCCACCGAGACGATCGTCGTGCCGGAACGCGGCGCGCGGCTAGGGAACTTCGGCGTAGCCCAAGTTTCCGAGAACGAGACGTGGATCGTAGCCGCCGAGTGGATGCAATCTTGGAAAGAGCGCGGTAGATCGATTCCAGTTGTCAACCCGTGGGGTGCCGACAACAGTATCCAAATCGCCAAGCTTCGATGGGCGCCTTAGATCGATTTCAATTGAGCGCTCGACACGCTGCGTAGTTATCGAAGTTGAAATAGGAACGGCGCGTCTTTTGCACATAACCCGCGTGCAATGAAACGCCATATCCTTTTTCACGAGAACGTTCCGAATGGAAATACCATCTAGGTCGGCCAGCGGAGTCAACTCTGCTTGGACTCCCATCAAGATAACTTGTCTCGTTGCAGTGCTTGTTACGATCGGGCTCATACTGTGGCTCGCCATTGACGTCGTGCTGCTAATTTTCATGGGCGTTCTAATCGCGATTGTGCTTTCGTCAGCAAGCGATTTATTGCACAAGCGCACACTTCTCAGTTATGGCTGGTCGCTTGCCGCACTGTTGTGTTTGCTACTGGTAATAACTGTTGCCGCGTTAGGATTGGCTGGCGCACGAATCGCTTCTGAAACAGATAACCTTACGAGCAATTTGCAAGACTCTTGGACTCAACTTAAAGAGCGCGCGAACGAGTATGAATGGTCGAAAGGGCTACTGTCGCAATCCGAGGGCGATTATCTTTCTAAAATCCCCGACGGTTGGCTTGGGCAGATTACTGGCGCATTTGGGGTGACCCTGGGTGCGATGAGCAGCGCCTTGCTCGTGCTCTTCGTCGCCATCTTTGTGGCTGCCGATCCCAAGCTCTATCGCCGGGGTTTGATTCTCTTGGTCCCCATCGACTATCGCGGCCGTGGCGAGGAAGTTCTCGATGAGCTCAGCCTTAAGTTGCGTTGGTGGTTCATCGGGCAACTTTTCTCGATGGCGGTCGTGGGCACGTCAACTGCCATCGGGCTATGGTTGCTTGGCATCCCGTTCTTCATAACACTTGGATTCTTCGCGGCCGTACTTACCTTCATTCCAAATTTTGGCCCAATCCTATCCGCTGTACCCGCTGTGTTACTGGGTTTGAGCGACGGCCCTCTGAGCGCACTTTACGTGGTCTTGCTTTACACCGGCGTACAAGCCGTCGAGAGTAACTTCTTGACTCCGCTTATTCAGCAACGCAATGTCCATCTTCCTCCAGTCTTGGGCGTCGGCGCTCAGGTGCTCATGGGGATTCTTGCTGGACTTCCAGGGTTGATCACTGCGGCGCCACTAGCTGTGCTGGGCAAAGTTCTCGTCAGGCGGCTCTATATCGAAGACACGTTAGGTGATGAGCTCAAAGAGCCTTCGACGAACTGAGCTTGATTCGCAACACGACGCGCCCGCGATGGAATTAGACTCGCTTGCGCGTTGCGTTGTTTTAGCGCTAGAGCCTGTGAAGTCGGCGATTGGGATCCCCATCGTCCGCCATGAAAGCCATGTTGGACACAAAGAGCTGATCGGTTGGGAGAGGTTCTAACAGGTTCTTGACTGTTTGCCTGCAAAGATGGATTCCCAGTCGCGTTGGTTTCTGTAGGATTTGTTGTACTGAAAACCTGCGCCGCGTTACGCTTGGAGAAAGTCATCGCGATGAGTTCACTGTTTACTCGACTGCTTACGGTGTTGGTTTCGAGTCTGCTGCTTGCGGAGCAAAGTTGTGCCCAAATCCAACGTTCGGTCGGAGCCGATGGTGTGAATCAGTCGGCGGATGTTGAGACCGTTCAACGCCTGCTGAATTCGATTTCAAACATTTCGGGTGGACCTGATATGGATTTGGATGTCGACGGAAAAGTCGGCCCCGCAACGATCGCAGCGATCAAGCATTTTCAGACGACGCAGTTGGGGTTTCAGGATGGCAAGATCGATCCCCGACAAAATACTGAGTTGAGACTTTTGAGGATGAACGGAATCCACGAAGTACTCGGGACTGCGGACTCGGAAGACGAAAAGAAGTTGGCAGAGTTTACAACGTCTTTTTCATGTATTGTTGTCGCAGTTGACGGCAAATCAGCTTCTGTTCGTCCCCCTTACCACATCAACACTGGAAAGCGAAAAGCTAAGGCTGAGGAAAATCGACGCGACGATCCAACAGTAGCGAACCTGCTGAAAAAGTGCGTTGGAAATGGTGGGGCAATGGTTGGTAAAGCAACTCCGGATGAGATTCAGCAGGTTCTTCAGTCGGCGATCGATGCGAATCTTGTGACGCCACGAACTCCGGATGGTATGCGCGCGTTCCTTTCAAAATATGGAGTCAGTACGGATTGTTCAGGCTTGGCATCACGAGCTTGCAACTTACTTTCTCCAGTTGCCCCTCTCGATGTCGTCGGAAAAGCGAATACTGCTTCGCTCGCGAAGCTGACCAAGGTTTCGTCGCCCGCCGACTTAAAAGCCGGTGATATGATGGTCAAAGGCGGGTCGCACGTTCGGCTCTTAACGGATGTGGATGTGACACCAGCAGGCATTGAATTCACAACACTCGAGTCGACGGCTAGTAGCGTACTAGCCAACGGAGATGGAGTTGGCGAGCGACGCTGGCGATTCCCAAAGCTCGACGAATTCATCGATCTTGAGCAAGCGAGTGCGGATAGCTTTGCGGAAGCATCCGAAAGCGACCGCAGCTATATCTATACGCGTAAGTGATTGCGCGCGCCGCCATGTGCGCAATAGATTTCCGACAATACATTTTGTCCATACTCGACGAGGCGTTTGAACGTCCGCCTAAGGCATGGCACACTTCACTGTGGTCAACGGCGACTCTAAGCAGATGTACATGGATCTTTCGGTAGATATGGCGTGCCACTGGAATCAGCCAGTGTACCGGAGCAGTGGATTTAGGTTGACGGGCACGTTCCAATGCATAAACAGCTCGTCGCGAAGGCGCCGAAGTAACCAAGGATTCTTGATTCCTAATGTCATCCAATGGCAAGACGACTGATAAACCTCCGCTACTCCCGCAAGATCGCAAAGGTCCCTACTACAAACACGCTGTCGTGGCGCGCGTCTCTATGATCGCGACTTTGCGACTGCTCCAAAGCGTGGTCCAGTCTTTGCTCTCAAGCGACGTTGACTGAGTGATCCGCTACTTCTAGCCTGGAACCGCGGCATGGATGAAATTCTGAACAATTTGGCTTCCGATTTCACGGATCTAACGGACATCGCTGAGGCTGTGCGCATGTTAGTACGACTGTTGCTGGCTGCGATGCTGGGCGGCATCCTCGGATATGATCGAGAGCGAGTAGGTAAGGCAGCGGGCCTTCGAACGCATATGCTTGTGTCACTGGGGTCTGCGATGTTTGTCCTTATTCCGCTGCAAGCTGGTATGTCAGAAAATGAGCTTAGTAGAATCATTCAAGGTGTGGCGGCGGGGATCGGATTTTTGGGTGCGGGCGCAATCGTTAAAGGAAAGAACGAAGCAGACACTCAAGGACTAACGACCGCTGCAGGCATCTGGCTAACAGCTGCGATCGGCATTTCCGCTGGACTCGGCAGAGAAGCGTCTGCGATTCTGGGCACGATACTCGCATTCATTATTCTGTCGGCCTTCGGCGCACTGAGCCATTGGTTTAAGGAGGATCAGACGCAAGCGGATCAAGCTCAAACAAATACCGACGCTAAATTGCAAACGCCGCCCATGGAGTCAGCGAGGCGCGAATGACACCAATTCGCTCTGCGAACGAACAGGCGTCATGCGGTCAGCGACATAAAAGCCATTCCTGGATCTTCACGCAATGTGCCCGATTGAATGACTACTGGAAAATATTGAAGTTGCCAAGCAACCACCACAGCACAACGAAGATGAGGATTGTCGACAAACAACCACCTCCCAACTTCCAGGCACCCAGTCCAGCAACTACTCCTCGCAACGCTTTACTCATCACAAATCCTTCATGTCAGTTATTCTTCTAACCGCCGAGTTCCGTCGACGGATGATCGTGTTGGTTGAACTAGTAAAGCAAATGGCGGGCCAGAGTTGAAACACCAAGCTCGCGCCCGCAACGCCCCAACGCACCAACTCGTTGTACGCGAGCCATCCAGCGTGCATGGGAACTAGCGCGAAGGTTTCAGGGCTACAACCCCAAGCTCCACGGCTGAATGAGCTGACGCCGAGACAAGTAGTCTGGTCTGGAGCGATCCAAACACGAGTGCTGCCCATGCGATGGGCAGCACGATGATCTCGCAAAGTCTGAATAAGTTGGTCATGTAGCGCCTCGTTTAACCGCGTGCCCAACGGGCCGTGTTCTTTCCTGCTGACTAGTGGATGCGAAAACGCGGGGCGTTGCCCACGCGGTTAAACGATTTATCGTGTCCATCGTAACCATATGTTGAATAGCGACTTGACGGTCGGTGTCAGCTTCGTCCGATTGAACTGGTCGCCCAGCTTGCGGACCGCTTCCGCTTGCGTTGGATAGGGATGAATGACGGATGCGATCTTCCCTAGCCCGATACGAAGCTTCATGGCCATGACAATCTCGCCGATCATGTCACCGGCATGTGCAGCCACGATGGTGGCTCCGAGAATTTGGTCGGAGCCTTTCTTGCAAACCACTCGAACGAAACCATCCGTTTCACCGTCGAGTATAGCTCGGTCAACGCCCGAGAGTGGCTGCGTGAAGGCGCTCAACTCGATGCCTTTATCGGCCGCTTCATGGGGATAGATACCAACGTGCGCGACTTCAGGAGACGTGTAAGTACACCACGGAATGATCAGCTTGCTGGCTTTGACTCGACCCATGAACAACGTATTCTGAATCACGATGCGAGCCAGAAAGTCTGCCGAATGAGTGAACTTGTATTTGGAGCAGACATCGCCTGCCGCATAGATATTCGAGTTGGTCGTTCGCAATCGATCGTCGACTTCAACGCCATGTTGTGGGTGCGCCGCCACACCGACCGCTTCAAGTCCGAGTCCATCCAAATTAGGTGTTCGGCCAATGCCGACCAGAATTTGATCGCCACTGATTCGTTCTTCTTGCCCGGCCCGCGATACGACAACCACGCGATCGGAACCATCCTTTTGAACACGAATCACTTTCGCATCGAGTACGATTTCGACGCCATCCTTTTGCATAGCGTTTTGGACGATAAAGGCAGCATCGTCTTCTTCGCGGCTCATGATATGCGACGCTTGTTCGATGAGCGTGACTTGTGATCCAAAGCGAGCGAAGCTCTGAGCCATCTCGCAGCCGATGGGACCACCGCCGATGACAATCAGTCGCTTGGGCAGCTCTGTCAGCGAAAAGAGTGTCTCGTTAGTGAGGTAACCGATTTCCTTCAAGCCTGGGATGGGCAGTTCAGCGGCACGTGCTCCCGTGGCGATAACGGACTTCTTGAAATGCAGCGTTTGGTCTCCGACAACAACCGTGTTGCTGCTCGTGAAAGTACCTTGGCCAAAGTAGACGTCGATACCAAGTTGAGTAAACCGTTTCGCGGAGTCGTGCGGACTGATCGAGGCTCGCAGTCGTCGCATGCGCTCCATGACTGCGGCAAAGTCAACATTCGGTGACGTCGATAGAATTCCGTAGTGCCCGGCGTCGCGTATCGATGCTGCTTGGCGCGCCGCGGAGATCAGAGCTTTGGAAGGAACGCAGCCGACGTTCAAGCAATCGCCTCCCATTAGGCCGCGTTCGATCAGTGCGACTTTGGCACCCAGCCCTGCGGCTCCGGCAGCGGTTACCAACCCCGCGGTACCAGCCCCAATTACGACGAGGTTGTAGCGGCCATCAGGTACAGGATTGACCCAGTCGATTGGATGGACGTTCGACTGCAGAGTCTGGTTGTGTTGGTCGGTTGGTTTCAGTTGTTCTAGATAGTTCATCGATTAAAGTTGATTTTGAAGGGGGGAACGGTCTTACGCGAAGGCGCAATGCTCGCAAAGGGGAAAGATCGTGTAGCTCAAATTCATATTTTCTTTTGCGCCTTAGCGCCTCTGCGTGAGTTTTAGTGACCGTCTTGGTCTGTGAGTTTGTTGACGACTCGAAATACACCATCTTTGAACAATTCTGTTCCGAAGTTTATCAACAGGTCTGTGACCATGGTGACACATCTTTCTGTTTAGCGTGGTCTGAACGAAAGAATGTCGGCGCAAACGGCTCGAACTTACAGTCGTTGGAACGGATTTTCTGAATCCGGTTCGCTACCCACGAAATTCCCTGAAATTAAGCGATCAGCTGTAAGCATCGACCTTTTTTCACGACAGTCTAGTGAAGGATCGCGGAAGTATGAAACCACACAGAACAGAAATTGGCATTCCCGTACCATTTCACCTGCCAAGTGTCGTCGTTAGCCGGCTCAAGTGTCGTCGTTCGCTCCGCGAACGATTCGTGTCCAGCGTTTCGATCGCGGAGCGATCGACGACA
>JBGSOM010000224.1:0-3337 GCA_041739135.1 Pirellulaceae bacterium | reverse complement strand
ACCGTCACACCGTCTTTAGTCACGGTTGGGCCACCAAAGCTCTTATCGATGATCACGTTTCGGCCTGTCGGGCCCATGGTGACAGCGACTGCATCAGCCAGCTTCTCCACACCCTTCAGCATCCGAGCGCGTGCGTGATCCTCAAACATCAACTGTTTTGCCACGCTATTGGTCCTTATGTTGAATAAACGTTCTGAATATGAATTGGTACAACCGGAAGCCATTTACTCTCGGTCGTGTCGAACCGGCGGCTTGCACCAGCCGGCTGACTCAATACAAAAATCTCAATGCGAAATTACGAAACAACTTTAGCGAGAATGTCGCTCTCACGGAGGATCTTCACATCCTTGCCGTCGACTTCAACTTCGCTGCCGCCGTACTTGCCGTAAATAACGACATCGCCAACTGCAACCGACAACGTGCCGCGATTGCCGTTATCTAGCAACTTGCCAGGACCTACAGCAACGACAGTACCGCGTTGAGGCTTTTCCTTTGCCGAGTCAGGCAGAACGATACCACCAGCAGTGGTCGATTCCGCTTCTTCAGGTTGCACAACGACACGATCATCAAGCGGACGCAATTTTAGTTTCGCCATTTTAGATTCTTCCTTAACTGAAAATATGTTTTAGTGAGTTTGTATTTGTCTTTGAGTTCTGGCTCCCCTCGCCCCTGATTTCAGAGGAGAGGGGCCGGGGATGAGGGGTCAAGCTTTGAATGGATACCTGCAAGACTCGTTCGCAAGCTAGACGCCCACGCCACTACATCATGCCACCCATACCGCCCATGCCGCCGCCCATTCCTCCCATGCCGCCCATACCACCCATGTCCATGCCGCCACCGCCCATGCCATGATCGTGGTGACCATGACCTTCAGCTTCCTCTTCCTTAGGAATGTCGGTGATCAGAGACTCAGTGGTCAGCAGCAGGCAAGCTACGCTAGATGCGTTTTGCAACGCGGTGCGAACTACCTTAGCTGGATCGATGATCCCGGCTTTTACCAGATCACAGTAAGTGTCAGTGTTCGCGTCGTAACCTTCGGTCTTCGACTTCTGTTGACGAACGCGATTTACAACCACAGCGCCATCGACACCGGCGTTGTTAGCAATCGCACGCAACGGATAATCGAGAACGTTGATAATAATGCGTGCACCAAGACCGGCATCGCCTTCGAGCTTCAGGTTCTTGATCGCTGATTCACAGCGAAGCAGGGCTACGCCGCCACCAGGAACGATGCCTTCTTGAAGAGCCGCTTTGGTTGCAGCCTTCGCGTCGTCAAGCAACGCTTTGCGCTCTTTCATTTCGGTTTCAGTCGCAGCACCAACAGTGATCTGCGCCACACCGCCAGCCAACTTGGCTAGACGCTCTTGCAGCTTCTCACGATCGTACTCGCTGTCAGTGTTCTCGATCTCGCGACGAATTTGATCCGCGCGCCCAGCGATCGCATCCTTCTTGCCAGCGCCGCCGACAATGATGGTCTCTTCGCTAGTGATGCGAACTTTCTTAGCACGACCGAGATCGCTCAACTTAACGCTCTCGAGATCGATACCGAGATCTTTGAAAATCGGTTGACCACCGCACAGAACTCCAAGGTCACCCATGATCGCTTTGCGACGATCGCCGTAACCAGGCGCCTTCACTGCACAGACGCTGAGGATGCCGCGCATCTTGTTTACAACCAAAGTCGCCAGCGCTTCGCCGTCAACGTCTTCAGCGATAATCAGCAAAGGCTTCTTCGACTTGCTGACCGCTTCCAGCAGAGGGATGAGCTTCTTGTTGCTGCTGATCTTCTCTTCAAAGATCAACATGTAACAATCATCCAACTCGACAGCTACTTCGTCAGGATTCGTGACGAAGTGCGGCGAAAGGAAACCTCGGTCAAACTGCATGCCCTCGACAACTTCAACAGTCGTCTCAGCGCTGCGGCCCTCTTCAACAGTGATCACACCGTCTTTGCCAACTTTGAGAAACGCGTCAGCCAGAACGTCACCGATCGCTGGATCATTGTTACCGGCAATCGTTGCAACTTGCTTGATCTCTTTCTTGCTCTTCTCGTCGATCTTGATCGCCATCTTGGTCAGCTCTTCGCCAACCGCTTCAACTGCTTTCGCAATTCCACGTGACAGAGCCATCGGGTCAGCCCCAGCGGCGACCATCTTCAGGCCTTCACGGAAAATCGCTTCCGATAGAACAGTCGCAGTCGTGGTGCCGTCACCCGCTACGTCATTGGTCTTGCTAGCCGCTTCTTTGACCAGCTGCGCACCGAGGTTTTCGTACGGGTCGTCCAGTTCAATGTCTTCAGCAACCGTTACACCGTCTTTGGTAACCTTTGGCGATCCCCAACCCTTGTCCAACACTGCATTGCGACCGCGCGGTCCCAAAGTGCTGCGAACCGCTCGCGCCAGCTTGGATACACCAGCCAGCAGCGGTTGACGAGCTTCGTCATCAAAAACCATTTGTTTCGCCACGTTCAACTCCTCCAATTGGATCTTAGACTGCGACCATAACCCAGCCGCGATACGCTTTGCGAACAGCCAAAAATCAACGAGCCGCGATTCGCGTTCTTGCGAAGCAAATCAAAACTCGACCACCAACGGCGTTCGATTCGATCACTCGCAGCCCGAACTTTGTTGTTTCATTTTCGACCCACTACCCACACGGGCGCGGTCGTCCAGCCCAACTGTCTCGCCTCAACTTTCAACCGAACTGATCCGGTGATTCATTAAGTCAGAGTGGCAGATGGACCAAGTCGCCAATGCGTGATGCAACATCCGTGCCACAACGCAAAAGACGCTGATTAACCAGGGTTTATCGCAGTTTTTTCGTGGGCTCCGCAGAAGAAAATTTCAGCCTGCCGATTTGGCAAATGGGGAATCATTTCCTCGCGTTTCCAATCCGCTACGATGCAGTGCGGGCTGTACAACAACAAAAAGCAGCTTAGCAGAGTGACACCGATGCGAGTTTTGTTCCGCTTCAGTCGCAACGCGACGACATGCGCTAGCCTGGGACGCCAGTCCCAGGAAGTGGCATTTTCAGTTTTCAGAGTCGCGAAGCGACGGCAGGCGTTGTTAGTGAGGTTGGAGTTAAACTTGAAAAAAATCACGGTTATTTTGGCTGAATTACTTCGACATGAACTATCACTCACCTGTCGTCGCTTCGCGACTATGGCGATTGCTTTCACTTATATCCTGGGACTTGCGTCTAGGGCTTTCAATATGGTTTTCATTCACGATTTGCGATGAGCCGTTTTGTTGATGCATGAACGTCGCGAACGCCACCGGTCTTTTTGGGTGGCGGATGCTTAGGTCCTCGAACGGATTTGCGGTACTGTTTCATGTTC
>JBGSOM010000211.1:0-32258 GCA_041739135.1 Pirellulaceae bacterium | reverse complement strand
ACCACGATTCCATCCGGAGCGAACTTGACGGTAGCCGGCGTCGTCTCCGCCGACCGTCGCTACGTCCGCATCGCTCCCACACCATTCTTCTCCGACATCGGACAAGTAACCACCTTCAACTTCGTATCCGGAGCTACCGGCGCCAGTGGCACAGGCGGTGGCGGCGGATTCGGCGGCGGCGGTATCGGTGGTGGTGGCGCCGGTGGCGGTGGCGGCATCTTATAGTCCGCTTAGGCAAAAAATAAGTGGTGGCGATGTTCAGTCGCCAATCCACAAAACGTCGACTTAAAACATCGATTGAACTTTGCAGCCCGCAGGTACCCACCTGCGGGTTTCGCATTTTTACCAATTTGCAATTTGCATCGCTCACCATTGCAAAATGCTGCGCCGGCGCAAAATGCTCCACGGTTCAAAGCGCGATAATTCCAGCTAAATCGATAAAATAGCTTAGATAACCGCTCAAATTGGCGATGGCATGACGCTTGCAATTTAACCGAGCGTTCAGCTCGCTTGGGATCGTGTACAAATGGTACGATGCGTCTCTCAAGCGGATATTTTCCAAGTTTTTTATGTGGCAAGCGGTGAATTTGCCAAATAAAATTGAGATTCCAGCGGCGTGGAAATCGATGCGCGCCGGGTGCGCTTGTGCTTTTAATCGAACTTCGTGTGGTTGGGAAAGTTTCCAGGACAAGTAGGATCTGTCCAAAGAGCATTTCGAGACCAAGTCCATTCGTGTCCTCCTAAGGGGAGTCGGAAGTAATGTTGTTTACCAGACCATTTCTGCTAACAGCCCTCGCGATTCTGCCGATGGCTACACTAGCCAGTCAGCAGCCGCAGACGCCCACCAACAGCCGCTGGGCAACGTACAAGAATGCCGCGGGTGAGAATTACTTCGCGCTTTCGATTCAAGCTGATCAGGATTTGCCATCGGCCGATCTGGCGGAAGTCGTGGTTGTCGTTGACACTTCCGCTTCGCAAACCGGACAGGTGCGTCTTGAGTCCATCGAAGTGCTCAATGAACTCGCTGCAAACCTACCGCTAAATGCCAAGGTCGCGCTCTTGGCGAGCGATGTCGAGACAGTCGTCTTGTCAGGTGGCTTAGTTGCGGCAACGGATTCAAAATTTGAAACGGCCGTCGCTAGGCTGCAGAAACGCGTACCACTAGGCACAACCAACCTTGCACTAGCCCTCCGCACAGCGCTCGGTCAGTTCTCTCAATCCATCGCGCAGAAAACAATCGTTTACATCGGAGACGGCATCAATCGCAATCACTTGCTCACTCCGGAAGAGCATCGCAAGCTGGTTGATGATCTTGTGGAACGTCAAGTTACCATTTCGTCGCTTGCGATCGGCCCCGTCGTCGATGTCGCTAACCTCGCTGCACTGTCCAATAACACAGGTGGGATTCTGCTGTCGAGAACCGAGATCACAGAGTCAACCCAGTCGATCGGTCGATTGCTCGGTTCGAGCGTTTCGTTGCCGATTGTTTGGCCTACCAAGATCGAAGGTCCGAAAGCCCTAGCCACCTACTTGCCAGCCAAGTTTCCACCGCTGCGTTTAGATCGCGACACCGTTGTTATCGGTCAGTCAACTGCGGCTGAAGAAGCTGGGAAGTTAGTAGTGCAGGGTGTATGCGCAGGTAAACCAGTTGAATTGACTTGGAGTATCAAACCGGAAGCAAGCAATCCCGACTTGGCGTTCTTGCCTTCAGTTTTCGATTCGGCAAAGTTGGATGGTGGCATCAATCTACCAGCCATCGGTTCAGCGGGCTTGCGAGCGATTAGCTATGCGATGGCGGATACTTCGACGGAATTAGTAAAGGCGGGACAGTTCGCTTTGAAGTCGGGAGATACCGACGGTGCTAAACGGATCGCAGAAGAAGCTTTGAAGAGCGATCCGAATAACGCCGAAGCCACATCGTTGTTGAACGCAGCGAAAAAACTCCTCGAAGCGGTCCCAGCAGGTAAATTCATGCAGACTCGCACTCCTGGGGATGATCCTTTCGGAACAGATCCAGCGCCTGCATCTGGAGACAATCCGTTCGGCGATCCAACTCCAAGCGACGCTTCCCCAGCTCCCGCAGTTCCAACGCCTGGTTTAATCGTGCCCACGCCACCTGCGACTAGCTTGCTCCAAGACACACAGCTCCAACCTCCGCTGTTGGACGAGAGCTTTGGTAACGGTAGTCTTCTCGCGCGTGAAGAGGAACTGCGAGCCGCAGCGGCGCAAGCCTTAACGCAAGACGTTCGCAATCAACTGAGCGAAGCTCAGCAATTGATGAGAACGGATCCCACAGCGGTCAAGAATGCATTGAAGAATCGTTTGGAAGAAATCGACTCGGCGGTCGATTTAAATCCAGCCCTGCGCGCTGACTTGCGAAACCGCTTGCAAAATGCGATTCGTTCCGCTGCAGTCGAAGAGGGACGCTACTTGGATCGCGTTCAACGCGCAGAGACGATCCGCGCACAGGCGGACGAGAGTCAACGTTTGCTCGCTGAAATCAATCGAACCGACGAGTCAGTCAAGCAACTGGTCGAACAGTTTAATTACTTGATGGACCAACGCCGTTTCTTGGAAGCCAGCAAAGATGTGGCACCGGAAGTCGGTAAGTTGGTTCCCGATACTCCGATCGAAAACACAATTCGTGAAACAAGCTCGTTGCAAGCCAATTACGCTCTGATCCGCGAAGTCTACGAACGACGCGAACAAGGTTTCGTCGACGCGTTCCGTGGAGTTGAAACGGCGGCGATTCCAATCGATGAACCGACGATCATCTATCCGCCAGCGGAAGTTTGGCAGGCGCTCTCGGCTCGGCGTAAAGAACGTTACGGTGCAATCAACTTGGCTGGCGGCGCTGGCGGATCGAAAGCGGAACAGAAGATCAACGCAGCTCTCAAACAGCAGACGAACGATATCGATTACCAGGGTACTTCGCTTCGCGCTGTGATGGATGAACTTCAAGAATACTACGGCATCCCCATTCGATTGAACACAGTCGAGTTAGGTTTGGTCGGCGTCGATCCAGATTCACCAATCACAATCACGTTGCCACCAGTTAGCCTTCGCAGCGCTCTGCGCCAAATCCTGGCTTCCGTCGAAAATGCGGACGAAGGTCTGACCTACACGATTCGCGACGAAGTGCTGCTAATCACCAGCCAAGAAGACGCTGACGCTGAACCGCAAATCAAGGTCTACCAAGTCGGCGACCTCGTTGTCACACCACAGATGCTGCGTATGTCCGGCGGTGGCATGATGGGCGGCATGGGCGGCGGAATGGGTGGTATGGGCGGAGGAATGGGTGGTATGGGCGGAGGAATGGGTGGAATGGGCGGCATGGGTGGCATGGGCGGCATGGGAGGCATGGGCGGCGGCATGGGAGGCATGGGTATGGGTGGTGGCATGGGTGGCGGCATGTTTGTCGTACCCGACGATTCCGCCAAGAAAGACGCAGCCAAGGCAACCAAAGCCCCGTTGCCGAAGCACCGTGCTAGCGCCGAGACGCTGACCGATGTCGACTCGTTGATCGCTCGTTACGCTGCAGCAACTGAAGAGCAACGCAAACAACTGGACAGCGAAGTGGCTGACATGATCGAAGCTCGCGTGGCCAAAGCGACCGCGCTGCTGACATCGAAGAAGAAAGCCGAAGCGCAAGCTGAATTCCAGCAAGTAATCGAAATCGTCGGCGGCTTACTGAGCGCTGGCTACCCACAAGCTTGGATGTATCAAGCGATGAGCCTCAGCATGGAAGTGTGCGAGTACCCAGCGGCTGACATCAAACGTCTCATGCTCAGCGGCCTCGACTTCGACGGCACCGCCACTCAAGCGGTCCGCATCGCTAAGCATTTCATCCGCAAAGGCATGAAGAAGGAAGCGCTCGACCTGCTGCACGACGTCGCGAAAGTGGAACCGTATCGCTACGACATCTTCGCTCTCGCATTGCCACTGGCGAACGAAATCAAAGACACCGAAAGTCTGAAGTGGGTCTGCTTGGGTGTGCTCGGTAAAGCTTGGCCGAAAGCCCAATCGAAGCTGTTCGACGAAGCCAGTTTGAGCGCGCGAGCCACAGCGATTCGCTTGGCTCAAACCGGTCGCATCGTAGAGTCGAAAGCGTTCGAAGAAGCGATCAAGAGCGCGCTGATGCGCGACATCGTCGTTCGTATCAACTGGACCGGCGACGCCGACTTGGACATTCGTGTTCGCGAACCAGCAGGCACCATCTGCTCGTTGTCCGAACCGCAATCGATCGGTGGCGGCGTGCTGCTCGGTGACACGTCGAGCGTGACGGAGTCGGCGAAGGTCGGCGGCTTTTCAGAGTACTACGTGTGCTCGCAAGGTTTCCCGGGCCAGTACGATATCTTGGTTCGTCGCGTGTGGGGTGAAGTCACCGGTGGCAAAGCGACCGTCGAAATCTACACCGACTACGGCACTCCAGATCAGAAGCTGATCGTGAAGCAGTTGGACTTGAGCGAGAAGGACAGCTTGATCCAAGTGGCTGTGAAGAACGGTCATCGTCGCGAACCGATCGCGATGGCTCAGATCGCTAAAGCTCAGAAGCAACGCTTGGAAACAAGCCGTGCAGTGCTCGGTCAAATGGCTCCAGTTCCTGAAGACGGCAGCACCAGCACCGGCGGCAGCGAGTACTCGGATTACGCCTCGATGCAGCAGTTCCGTCGCGCCGTCGCTAACAACAACCGCTTCGGTTTCCCCGGCGGCGGTGCAGTCGGTTACATGCCTCAGATCACCACCATTCCATCTGGAGCCAACTTGACCGTAGCCGGCGTCGTCTCAGCCGACCGTCGCTACGTCCGCATCGCTCCCACACCATTCTTCTCCGACATCGGACAGGTCACCACCTTCAACTTCGTCTCCGGAGCCACAGGCACCAGCGCAACAGGCGGTGGCGGCGGATTCGGGGGCGGCGGCATCGGTGGTGGTGGTATCGGCGGCGGCGGTGGTATCCTCTAGCAACGTCGGATCTTTTAAAAGTTCTGCATAAGGCCAGGTGTAAATCATCTGGCCTTATCTATTGCTCAGCGGTCCAGCGTTGTTTTTGTCGTGACTGTCGTTCACGTACTCTTTTTCTGCTTCGGACCTAAATCGAGCAGATTTCGAACCCAACCGATCAAAGCGAAGAAGGCGCTGCCTCCGATCAGTAACGCGCCCGCCCAAGCGCCGATCCGCGGCCGAATAGCCCACAGAACAAGCACCACAATCAAACTAACCAGCAACGTTCCGCGCAGCCGATGCCACCCAAGGCGTTCGATTTGGGGCGCAGCGAGCCAAGCGACTCCGAGGACGATGCCCACCTTGATTAACGTGCCCGAAAAGTACTCGCGACTATTCGAATCTTGGCCGGGGAGCACCGCAATGATCAAACCACAAATCAATAAGGCGGCAGCCGACAGCGCTAAGACCAGTCGATGCCATTTTCGCTCGCTCGCATTGCTCATATCCGCCCAAGTCCCTCTAGCCAGCGTGCGATCGGCTCCATCGGAATCAATTCCCACTTTCCAGCCGCGAACTCGGTAAGCGTTACCACGTTGACCCAAAATCCATTTTCATCCAACTGTCGAACCGCTTCCGTCAATTCGTCAGGCTTGCCCGCGAACAAGAACTGCAGCGACTCCAAAGGAGCACTTTCAATTTTCAAAGGCAGCGAACTCAACTGAGTTCCGACCGCTAGAGTGCCGGCCACACGTTGACGGTTGACGGCTGCCGCCAAGATGCCCAGCCGACCGCCTACACTAACTCCACCGAAAACAATCTTAGATTCATCTAGCGTATAGGCGACTTCCAGTCGACCGAGCACGCGCGCTGCCAGCTCCACTTCTTCGCGCGACCACGCTGTCGGATTCGAAGATGGAATGACAGCGACGATCCAACCTTGATCGCGAGCGAAGTTGCCGAAAGCTGATTGAACTTTATTGCGATCAACTTCGCCGGGCTCAGGATAAAGTACCAACAACCCCAGTCGCCGTTTCTGCGCAAGCGGTGGAACCACGGCAAACGCTTTGTTGGGAAAATCACCCAGCGTCAGGTCGACGATTTCTGTTTGCAGGCTGTCGTCAACTTCTGACGGTGTGGGCGGCAATTCACTTGGCAGATCCTTGGGCCACACCACGACGCTTAAACTTACGTCACGTCGCGCAGCTTCTTTTTCGACCACCAACTGCAGCGGCACATCCAACTCCGAAACAGCCACGATACGTTTTAAATCAGCCAATTCACTAATCTTCTCGCCGTTGCATTCAACGATCAAATCGCCCACAGCCAACTTGGATTTTTCAGCCGGTGAGTTCGTTTCTACATCGATGATTTCAATGCCGCCCGCCTCCCGTTTCTTCAGTCGTAAACCGGCGAACCGCTGGCGATACGTCGGAATCTCTTCTGCCAAAACAGATTCAAGTTCGATACGCTTCCCATCGCGCTCGACCGCGATCTTCAGCGTCTGCCCCGCATCGGTCGGTCCCAAGGCGTGACGCAGATGAGCGAGCATACGCACAGGTTTTCCAGCCGCTTCAATCAGCAGATCACCAGCCCGAATGCCCGCTTTCGCAGCCGGCGATCCCGGAGCAGCGCCCGCGATCTTGACCGGTCCCACAAACTCGTTCTGGTCCGCCGCAACCACTCCCAACTTCCCCGAGCGAATGTTCTCACCGCTCTGCAACCTTTTCAGCCGTTCCAGCACGTCTTGCATCGGAATCGCGAATCCAATCCCCGAATCGTACAACTGACTGGAATCACCCTCGAGAAAGGCACCAGGCGAAATCGGCGCTAAGATCCCTATCACTCTGCCCTGCAAATCGACCAGAGGCCCGCCGTAATTCACCGGTGAAATCTTCGCATCGCACTGAATCGCTTTATCGTACGCACGCCCCAGCGCACTTACGATTCCTACCGACTGCGAGACGGACTTACTGTCGTAAGTTTTGCCCAGTGCAATCGCCCACTGCCCAACCGTTAGTTCGTTTTTCGGGCATACTGCTGGGACCGGCAAGTCGCTGACTTCGTCGATCTTCAGCAGCACCAATTCGCGGCTGTAGTCGCGAGCCACAATCCGTGCCGCAGCTCGTTTTCCGTCCGGCAAACTGACTAAGATTGACGCGGGTTGAGCACGAAAGCTGAATAGGCTGGAGATAATCCATCCATCGCTGCTGACAATAGTTCCCGTTGTTGGACCTTCCGCTACCAGTTCTTCGCCAACGCGTTCCAGACCGCCGAACGTCTCAATCTGTACAACCGACGACTCAACGGCGCGCACGGCGCTGCGAAATGCACTCTGCTCAAGCTCCAGCAGACGCTCCGCAACCGGAAGCTCCTGCGCTGGCGGTTCTTGAGCGGGTAAGAGCAGCGGACCTAATGTCAATGGACAAAGCACTGCCCCGGATAGTGACATTGCTAATCTGAAGCGAGCGACAATCGAGCGGCTCACAGGGACGCTTTCTAAGTTGGCGGGTTCTTCGAAACGGATCAAGTCTGCATTATATCCCATCGCGTGTCCCTAGTCTTGTTTGCCTTAAACCGAGTTCACGTTTGCTGATTTGACACCCACGCGCTAAAATACGGCTTTGTCGCATTCCAATCGAAGTGTTTGAATGAATCGTGTTGTTTTAGCCATGAGTGGCGGAGTCGATAGCTCGGCGGCCGCTCATCTCCTTCTCGAAGCAGGTTATGACGTCGTCGGCGTGTTCATGCGACACGGCGAAGAGTCGGCGGAAAGTTGCAAACTTAGCGATGGCTCGCCCAATCCGTTGCTGCCAATTTTGCAAGGGAGAACCGACCACAAACAAGGCTGCTGCAGCGCTTCAGACGCACTTGACGCGCGCCGCGTTGCCGATCGATTAGGGATCCCTTTTTACGCGCTCGATTTACAAGCGGACTTTAGCCGCATCGTGGATTACTTTGTCGACGAATACTCGCGCGGTCGCACTCCCAACCCCTGCGTGCAATGCAACAACTGGATCAAATTCGGCCGGTTGTTCGATTACGCAGACAGCGTTGATGCTGAATTTGTCGCGACCGGCCACTACGCTCAACTCCTGGAAACCGAGGATGGGCCCGCGCTCGTCCGCGGAATTGACCCGAACAAAGATCAATCGTACGCGCTCGCTGGAATCGATCGCCGCTATCTCAAACGTATGCTGTTGCCAGTCGGTAAGTTTCTGAAGCCAGAGATTCGTCGCTTGGCAGGCGAAGCGGGTTTGAAAGTTGCCGACAAACGCGACAGCCAAGAGATCTGTTTCGTCGCCAGTGGCAAGCATGCGCAGTTTGTTCGCGCGCGCTCTGACGCGAACACAGCCGGTGACATCGTCACACTCGAGGGCCGCAAAGTTGGTTCGCACTCTGGCATTGAAGGCTTCACCATCGGCCAACGGAAAGGCATCGGTGTAGCTATGAAGGAACCTTACTTCGTGCTCCGCATCGATCCCACGACCAACGCAGTCATCATCGGAACAAAGGCGGAATTAGCTCAGGCGAGTCTGGTCGCAGAGAACGTCAACTGGCTGATCGATCCGCCAACAGAGCCGTTTCGTGGTCTAGCACAGATTCGTTACAACAGCGATCCGGTTGCTGCATTCATCACGCCTACCCCCGACGGCTTCACTGTTTCTTTCGATGATCCAACTCACGGTGTCGCGCCCGGTCAACTATGCGTGGTCTATTCCGAAAACCGTGTGCTGGGCGGCGGTTGGATTCATAGCTGTTAACGATCCAAAATAAGTGGTGGCGACTTTCAGTCGCCAATCTACAAAACGTCGACTGGAAGTCGACACCACGCAAAAAAACCACACTTACTGAACGCAAGCTCCCAAGTTGCTAACACGCAACAGTGCAATCATCACGGGGCTGGCGCAAATTCGATCGGCAACGGAATATTGTTGGCGCTCGCTTCCGCGCGTGTCGTCAGTGAAATCATCTGTTTACCAGCCTGTTCAGGATCATCGCGCACCACCCAGATCAGCCGTTGATCTTGTTCGCGAGTATCTTTCACCGTTGTGACTGGGTTGCCGCGTTTTGCGATCGCAGTCAGTGCATCGCGCATCGGCAGATTAATGTGCTGAAAATCGCGAAGCTGTTGGTTGCGGGTGATACCAGCCCGTTCGAATGCACCACCATCAAGCGCGAATCGCAACTGCGGAGACCCGCTCGGCAGATTCGCGTTAGCTTCCTCACCCACCAACCTCAACGCGGACTCGATCGGCTCCTGATCGAAACTCAATTTGATCGGTCGCGCCAAGTACTCATCCATGGTCAGCGGTTTAGCGGTGCTCGCTGCACTCGCTTCCATCGGCGCGTCGCTTGCCAAAGTCGCACCTTCTTGAGCCGCAATCCACGTCGATAGCAGAATATTGGTCGCCGCTTCCGAAGGCAAATAGGCATTTGCAACGGCCACCCCATTCTCAATCCCAAACCGTGATTGCTCCGCGAACACTCGCAACATCTGCGGATAACGAATCGCCAGCGAACGCCAATACGGATGCGGTTGCTCGGAAACAAACCACTCCTCGAGCG
Organism: Pirellulaceae bacterium; assembly: GCA_041739135.1. Lineage (GTDB taxonomy): Bacteria > Planctomycetota > Planctomycetia > Pirellulales > Pirellulaceae > Aureliella. Next base: position 22,745 of record JBGSOM010000211.1, on the reverse strand, counting down.
CTCCCGCAGCGCCCGAAATTCTCTGGTGCAACAATTCGTTAAGCCGCGGTGCCTCGCGCTCACTCGTTCCCGCCAATTGCATCTCAACATACCACTGCGGCTCAAATCGCGTTTGTACCAATGCCGCACGCGTGTCGACTTGCAACAAGTCACGCAAGCCACGCGACAATCGCGGCGGCGCTTGAGCTAAGATCGCTTTACCTTCGCTGAACAGGAACGGAGTTGCTACCAGCAAACTGAAGTCCGCGTTCGCATCCGATACACCCCACAGTTTTTCGACCTGGGAGACAAGCGGCCCCGCAGCTCCCTGCAACTCAACGGATTCACGCATCAACTTCGTCGGTCCAACGCTGAATTCGGAAACAGACTGAGCGTCGCTAAGCGGTTGTTGCGCTACGAAGTAACTATCACCGTTCGAGCTACTCAACAAAGTCAAACCATCCACTTTTTCATCTGCAGGAGATTCCCACGCGTTCTTCATTACCGCCAACGACTGCGGCATAACTAACTGAACGCGCAGACAAGTCATCGGGATTTCATTCTCGGCGAAGAATGCAACGGTGACACTTTCAATCGCCTCCAGCGGCACTCCGGATCGCTTGCCAATCTGCTCCAAGTACTTCGACACATCTTCATTGAGAACCGCTAACAGCGACTTGCTGGTCTGCTCCCCCAACAATCGTTTCGGATGCAGCGTTAAGAACATCTGGCCACCAGGAGGCAGCATGTCCAGCTCTATCGGCTCTGGCGCGGCAGGCGGCGCCCACAACAAATCTTTCCCAGACTCGACGATGCGATACATTTCCAATCGCGGATCGGTCGGAGCCGGATCATTATTAAGATCCGTTGTAAATTCTGTCGGGACATCAAGCTGACTGACGATGTCGCTCGAGTTCGTAACCGGTGTTCGCTTCACTGTTTTGAACGTGCCACTAGCGATCAACACACCCAACAACAAACAGATGGCAATCAACCCACCCAGTACCGTCAGCACCCATTGATTTGCTGGTTTGCGTTTCACTTTCTTGCGGCCCGTTTTCGCAGTCGCTTTGCGCGTCACCGCGGGCACAACGAATTCGGGTTCGTTCGATTGCTCAGTTTCAGTTATCTTGTTCGGAGCTAAACTCGTGACCGGCTTCACCTCTGCAGCAGCCTTTTGTTCAGTCGCTTTCGGTACAACCGGCTTGGCTTTAGCAGCAACAGGAACCTGCTCCGCTTTCACTGCTGCAGTTGGTTTCGCGACTTTCGCTTCCAGCGACCTAGGATCAGCCGTTCCGCGTTCGATCTGTTTCGCTCTATCAACAGTTGGTTTTACGGCACTCGCCACAGTCGGCTGGGACTCGACGATCACCGCTTCGACCGCTGGTGTACTTGCCACCGCAGCCACAACGGTTTCAACTCCCGGAGCGTTCGAATCCGGTGCAGGCGTTTGTTCAACAACTTTCGCCGCAACAATCGCCGCAACAATCGGCGTCGAGCTCACTGGCTTCTGTGCTTCCTTCTGCGCTGGCTTCGACGCTTGCTTTGACACAGCTTTACTGGAACGCTGCGAAGGACCCTTGGCGACGGACGCCAGCGCGGCGTCCAACGCTTCGCACAACGCGTCAGCCGTTGCGAACCGAGCTGGCAAGTTTTTGGCAAGGCAATGTTGCAAGCAACGCAGCAGGGGCGGAGCAAGCGAACAATCCTTTGGCAACGCAATCGATGCTTCCGCTTGACGTGCAAGCTGTTTGTCGAGCGTGGAACCAACCACAATCGGTTTGCCGGTGACCAACCACCACCACACGCAACCCAAACTGTAAATGTCACTGCTCGGTGTCGGCTGTTGTCCCGGCGCGAGGAATTCCGGAGCCATGAACTGTGCGGGCGACAATCCACCTAATCCAGCCTGAATCACACCAGAGCTCTTCGCCGCAAGCGACCCCGAGTGGCTGCAAATAGGATCGCGAATCAGCTTCACCGCATTCGCATCGACGAAGATGCGATCCGGCATCACTCGACCATGCGCAAGCTGAACAGCGTGCATGGGACGTAACGCTTCAGCAACTTGTCGCACGATCTTCGCGGCTTGCGTTCCCAAATTCGGCTCGCGGTTGATCGCCTGAACCAAAGGCACTCCCAGGACCGGTTGCACCTGAAGCTGCAATTGCTTTTCAATCAACTCAGGTATAAAGACGGTCTGCAAGTTTGGCCCTTTCGCCCGAGCCAACTGCAATCCGCGAGGCAAAGAAGGCCCCGCATCACGGATCTCCGCCAACGCATCGTTACTTATCCAACGCAACCAACTTGGCGATTCCGTCGGTGACTTCACCGCTTCGAACCAACCTTCCCACAGAGGCACGGTGACCGGACGAAGCAGCGTCCAAGCTCCGCGTTTGAATTCACCCTGCCGGCGCCCCGCAATCAAATCGGCCTGGTATTCGGTCAACCGCCCGAGCTGCACGAGTTGTTCAAGAATCTTCTCTGCGTCGGTCGCGTCGCTCGGTTGTAACCTTTGTAAGGCATCTGCTGCCCAACTTCGACAAATCAGTGGCGCGGCAAGTCCCGCAGAAGAGATTCTTTGCCAAAGTTCGACACTCGAGAGACTCATACGGACTATGTTTTGTTAGGGAAACTTCAATTCAAGCGGATATTTACGCGCCCAAAAAATTGACCGCCGAGCCTATTGTGAGCGAAGCAATCCGACTCGCTCAAATGAATCAAGCGGCTATATACTTAGCAGGATTCTTAGCCAGATTTTTAGGTAGCTTGTCCAGTGGGTTAAGGCGGAGTCTGCATGGTTGAACAGCCGCATATATTACACTTTAACCCAAGCAAATTTCATGTGGGCTGAGATGCGGAGCACGAAGCCGATTTTTTGTCGGCCGCCAATACGAGTTTTTCAACGATTGGAAGTAGAGCAGTGAAAGCCAGCGAAGCAACTGAACATTTTTTTTCGATCGCAGCCGACCAGTTGGAATTACCAGCCTGGTTGCGCAAGTTGTTGAGCACTCCGAAACGCGAAGTGACTGTGCAGATCGCGTGCGAGATGGACGATGGTCGAATCGAAACCTTTCTAGGTTACCGTGTTCAACATGACAACGCCCGCGGGCCCATGAAAGGCGGCTTGCGTTACCATCCCGACGTCGACCTCGACGAAGTCCGCTCGCTCGCCAGCCTCATGACGTGGAAGACCGCCGTCGTCAATCTGCCTTACGGCGGTGCGAAAGGTGGCGTGTGCGTCGATCCTCGCAACTTGTCGCGCAAGGAACTCGAACGCCTCACCCGAGCATTTGTCGATGGCATCCACGACATCATCGGACCCGACACAGACATTCCCGCTCCAGATATGGGGACCAGTCACGAAGTGATGTCGTGGATTCGAAATCAATGGGAGAAGTATCATGGTTTCAACCCAGCCGTGATCACCGGAAAACCGGTCGAAGAATACGGCGCGAAAGGTCGTGAAGAAGCGACCGGACGCGGCGTCGGCATCCTCGCTTCCAAGTTGATTCGGCGGCTCGGCCGCAAGCCGGACACGTGTCGCATCGCCATCCAGGGCTTCGGAAACGTCGGTTCGCATGCAGTCAAGTTCCTGCACGAATCCGCGTTCCCAATTGTTGCTGTCAGCGATATCTCGGGGTGCTACTTCAACCCCAAAGGAATCGACATCCCCGATCTATTGCGTCACACATTGCGTAACTCCGGATCGCTGAAAGGCTACGAAAATGCCGAACGCCTCGAACCCGATGAACTGCTGACACTCGATGTTGACATGCTCATTCCAGCCGCCTTAGGCGGAGTGATTCATGACGGCAACGTCGATAAAATCAAAGCCAAGATCATCCTCGAAGCCGCGAATGGTCCGACGCTACCTTCGGCGGATCAGCGTTTGATGGAGAACGGCGTCTGCGTCCTGCCCGACATCTTGGCAAACGCCGGCGGCGTAACAGTCAGCTACTTTGAATGGGTCCAGAATCGCCAACACTACAGTTGGAGTCTCGACCGAGTTCGACAGGAACTCGATCGCACGCTCAGCGACGCTTTCGAAAACGTCTGGCAAACTTCAGTTCAAAATAAAGTTAGCCTGCGTACCGCAGCATTTATGCTGGCCATCAAACGCGTCCAACGCGCGACCGAACTAGCCGGATTCAGATCGTAGCTCGATGTCGTTCAGGAAATCGAATCGCAGCTAACGAAACAGCCCAAGTGAATTCACTTGGGCTGCGTTGTTAATCAGTCGCTTCTATCTGAGCGAATACTCAATCGCGGTCGCGATAACCGCGATCTTCACTTTGGTACGACGAGTAGCTCGCCTGAGCGAACATCTCCGGCTTGCGCTTGGTACTTGGTATACCGGCTTGCTCCAGCACAGTGTCCAACGCGTCTTGAGCAAGTGACACACTCGAATCGCGCGTCGAACCAGCGTTCAACGGATAACCCATCGCTGTCACAGGACCCTTGTAGCCCGCTTCCGCAAAGTGCTTCAAGTAACGAACGTTGTCAACCGATGAGTTCGTCGCCGGCAACAAACGATCCTTCGATGTGACTTCCTTCAAGCTTACATCGTCAGCCAGATCAGCGATGCGAATTCCGTACACGCGGTCAACTGGCAAATCAGTCAATTGGTCAGCCGCTCCGCCACCGATGTGCCAGCTCCAACTGTCGAAAATGATGCCAACATTCTTGGCTGAGCAAGATCGGAACAAAGCCAAGAAACCGGTTACGTCACCAATAAACTTAAATTGCTTTCCTTCAGCATTCGAAGGAATAGCGGTGAAGTACAAGCCGACTTGGATCTCTTCTTTGCCAAACACTTCAGCGATTTGGTCGATGCGCTTCTGAACGACAGTGAAGAACTCATGGAACGGCAAACGATCCGTCGCTGGCGGTACACGCAACATCGCAACCAAAGTTCCAATTCGCTTGGCGACTTCAGCCGCCGCAACCAGTGCGGTCAATTGTGTCGCGAAAGCGTCGTCGTCTGCATCCAGGTCGATTGGCGCTTCAAAGCCACTGAGCTTCAATTTGCCGCTAGTCAAAAATCGTGCTGCGGTCTCAAACGAACCACGTTGACTGCGTTTTACCAGATCCGACAAATCGATATCGATGCCTCGAAATCCGTAAGTGAGTGCCAATTCGATCAATTCACTTTGGCGACCAGAAATCCCAATTAAACCTGCGTTGAGATTCTTATACATACTGAACTCTCCTTATTAAACCGTGCTTCGGGTACCAATCCCGAGTCGCTGTCAGCGCGCAATGGGGCTGAAATTCCCCAACCAGCGAATCAATCGGGAGGCGTTTCGCATCGGTAACAGAACTCGAGCGACGACCCGTAACATTTGAAATTGAGGGGTCCCGAAGTATCGCATAGGTACCCCAAAAAGCATAGGGGACCGCTCACTCGGGAACACTCTCCAATAAGGTTTACAGACCCGTCAAGTCAGCGTAAACCCTTCTATTGAAGTTAACTACGTTCACGGTTTGTTGTCACTTTAACGCCACCGGAACGCATCCAAAAGACTATGGAGCTCGCTTGCGAAGCTTTCTCTGCAACGAACGGCGATGAATTCCCAATCGTCTAGCAGCTTCCGAAATATTGCCCGCACAATCGGCCAGCACACGATGAATGTGTTCCCACTCAGCTTGAGCTAAAGTTGGAACAGGAATTTCTTCTTCCGCTTCCGGAACCTCGATCTCAGTGCCACCCCGAGCGAACGCATTCAGTATGTCATCCGCATCCGCCGGCTTCGGCAAAAAATTGGTCGCACCCAATCGAATCGCGTCGATCGCTGTCGAAATCGAACCAAAACCCGACAAAATCAGCACTTTTGTCTCAGGCCGAATCTTCTTCAACTCCGGCAACAACGCCAATCCAGGCTTGCCGGGCATTCGCAAGTCAAGCACCGCTAAGTCCGTTGGATTCTGCCGAAAAACGGCCAGCGCTTCGTCATAGTTGCCCGCAACACTGACTCGAAAGCCGCGTTCTTGAAAGGCCATCGCTAACCGATCGCGTAACACAAAACTATCGTCGACCAACAAGATACTCTGCGCATTCAACTCGATCGGCGCGGGTTCAGTTAAGCGAGAGCCGGGGCCGGATTCAATTACTACCATAGCTATCTCCCATTTCTGTTTTGACTATTTTAGCCGATCGACTAGCGCAACCAAGCACTAAATCACTGGCGACTCGTCGGGAGGATTATTTCAGCAGTCGTTCCTTGCCCCAACTTGCTGCTAAATTTCAGCTCTCCTTTCAATCGACGCAACACGTTTTGCGTTAAATACAGCCCCAATCCCATACCTCTGCCAGGCTCTTTAGTCGTAAAGAACGGTTCACCGACCCGCTCCAACACTTCAGGGGACATGCCTTCACCATGGTCGATGACGAGTATGCGCCAATCTGAGTCGATCGTCTCCGCGGTTACGAGGATATCCGACTTCGGAGGACTAGCGTCGAGCGCGTTTTGAACCAAGTTTCGGATCGCTTGAGCTGTGGCCTGCAGCGGTAGCAAGTTCTTTTTTTGATTCGCTCCCTCAGCAATCGACACCTTCACGCGCTGCGGTTCTCGCAAACCAAGCAGCGTCTCTTCTAAAAAACGTTCTATCGTTATCGCGTCCAATCGCTCGCCGGCTGCTTCACCCGCCGCGCTTGTCATGCGATCAAGAATCTGTCGACAACGGTCCAACTCCGATCGGATCAAACTCACATCTTGTTTCGCGACATCCGGCGCACCGTGTTTATCGAGACTGCGACTGAGCTCTTTCGCGACAACCGCAATCGTGGTCAGCGGCGAAGCCAACTCGTGCGCGGCACCTGCGGCAAGCGTTGCGAGCGCTTCCAACTGACGATTGCGAACGCGCGCATCTTCAGCTTCCTTTAAAGCCAACTCGCGCTGCTTCAACTCGCCTGTCAACACAGTCACGAAGTAGGTAATCACTCCGCCACAAGTCGCGAACGAAACCAAGTATCCAAGCTTCGGCAACGACCATTCACCGTTGGCTTGCAAGTTCGAATTGTTCAGCTCAGCCAACGGTTCGGAACTTAGCGACAACGTCGTAACACTGATCACCGAGACAATCCACACAAACCAAGCCCACGCGGGAGTGAGTATAGCGCCAGCGACGGCAATGTTCACAAAGTAAAACAATGCGAAAGGATTCGTGAGCCCACCCGTCAGGTACAGCATGCCCGTCAGCACCGCCAAGTCGATCAACATCAGGCTTGAGATCACTTGATAAGTCGGCAACCGGTCGCTCGCCGCCAACCCATGTTTGCGCAGGTGTTGCAACCAAAACGAATAGGCGATGTTCGTTGTTGCCGTTACCGTCATCAACGCGATCATTCCGTTTTGTGGCAAGCGAATGTGCAGCACCCATTCAACCACCGCCATCGTCAGCAATTGCCCTGCAACTGCGACCCACCGCAAATGCAAAAACCAAATGGCCGTTTCAAGTGTAGGATGAGAATGCAGATGCGGATGAAACAGCGACGAAACTTGCATGGCTTATCTCGGTAGCTTAACTCGGGATCAACGTGCTAACTAAATCGCGACAACCCAGCGGTTTGGCCGTTGTAAAAACTTCACCCGCCTGAAATCCGGCTGCCGTTCCAGCCGCAATAGCCAAACCCCGCACGCGATCCACGATCCGTCGTTTCTCCGGTGGAAACTGCGTTTGATAACACAGAATCGATTCCACTTTGCGATCCAGCGCACCGCTGATATCCACCGTCAAGTGCGATCCAAATTCGGGTAATCCTCGGTGCTCAAACGATAGATCAAAATACAGCTGGCTCTGAACCGCATGCACCGGCAAGCCCTCGAAATGCTCGTCCCATTTCGTGAGCCGCGAGTAAAAGACCGCTGCATCCGTAATCATCATCAATTGGTGATGATCAGGCGACGCCATCGGTGTCTTGTTCGAAATGCCCATCACAATCTTCGGTCGATAACGTCTGAACTCAGTCGCTAGCGCGCATCGCGCTTCGAAGCTATCGAACAAGCGACGATTGGGTAACGTCAAGATCTTGCGCAACTGCACCCCGAGCACATTGGCCGCCGCCATCGCTTCCGCAACTCGTATCGCCGGATCTTCGCAACGCGGAGTCGGTTCGCCATTCGTCAAGTCGATGATGCCGCAGCGATAGCCTTGCGCGACCAACGTCGCCAGCGTCCCGCCACAAGCAATCTCAACGTCGTCGGGATGAGCTCCAACAGCGATCACGTCCAGGTAATCTTCAACAGCATTCACTCGTCGACTCTTTTGTGCAACTTGGTTAGGCTTTGCGGGACACAATTAGAAACGAAGGATTCGCAGACTCGAAACGCAACTCTTCGAACTGCTGCTGGCTGCGAGCTAAGTTGATCATCAACACTTTACTGTCCGCGGACAGTCGTCGAAGCAAATGCTCCACGCCCGTCACGTTCTCAACACTCGCAACGTTCACGACCAAGCGACCGCCAACGCGCAGCCGCGACCAAGCTTCCTCAACCAACTTGATAACCGCGCGGCCCGTTCCACCAACAAAGATCGCATCGGGATCCGGCAAGTCGCGCCATGCGTCCGGCGCTTCGCCAAGAATTGGAACAACATTGGTCGTTCCAAACTTCCGCGAATTCTCAATCAGTAGGTTGTAATCTTCCGCAGCCATTTCAATCGCATAAATTCGGCCGCTCGGTGACAACATCGCGGATTCGATGGCGACTGAACCGCTGCCTGTGCCGACATCCCACATCACGCTCTGCGGCCCCAGATCCAACTCCGCCAACGCAATCGCCCGCACTTCACTCGGCGTCAGCAACCCACGTTTCGGACGACTCTGCATAAAGAACTCGTCCGGGTTCCCGAAGACCCGCTTGCCTTGCAAACTCATTGGCCGATCCGGCACGTTCGGCATCCGAAGCAGAATCATCACGTTCAAGTTCGCAAACTTCTGCTTGGCGATCTCTTGCAACGTCCCCCGCGTAACGCGTTCATCGCGCGATCCCAGGTTCTCGCAAACATAAGCTGTGAAGTAATCGATACCCTGCTCAATCAGCGCGCCTGCAATCGCTGCCGGAGAAGTTTCATCGGTGGTGAAAATGCCAACTTTCTCAGACGAACGAATGCGTTCCACGACGCGCGGAATTGTCTGCGTCGCCATGTTTGTTAAGTAAGCTTCGTCCCAGCTTTCTTTCACTCGCGCGAACGCTAACTGCATACTGCTCACATGCGGAAGAACTTCGAAGCGATCTTTCCCAAGTTTGTCACACAGGAATCGCGAAGTTCCGTAGAACAGCGGATCGCCACTTGCCAGCAACACCACCGGCAACTGCTTGGCATTGTCGATCGCCAGCGCCATCTCATCCAAGTCAGCTATCGTCGGCTGCAGCAGTTGGCCAGCCGCATGAGCGGGGCTCTGCTCGACTTTGCGTAACAAACTCGCCGCCCCGAAGATCGTTCCAGCCCCAGCGATCTGATCCAACGCTTGACGCGTCAAGCCTTCAAGCCCATCGTCGCCGATTCCAATAATTGTAATTTTGTGAGTCAAGGATTCACCTTTTCGATCGTTGTGCGGACAACGTGGAGACGCTCGACTTTGCACGCATTGACGCGCCCCATCCAATTGCGGCTAGAGTTTCTCAAATTCTTGCGAAATCCGTAAGCGGCCTGCGAACCGAGCGGCCATTTTGAATCGTGTTTCCTCGGACGGATTGTGATATAGTGGTAGGTACCCCGCGGAACTAAACTCCTCCGCACCCACCCCATCCTCCAATCCCGCCGGTTACAGCATGCGCCACGCAGTTTTTTTAACGCTGCTAATCGCTCTACAATCGCTCTGCTTCGAGCCATTGATTTCGCACAGCCACGCAGCTCCCGAACAACCGATCAGTTTCGAACTGGACGTGCAGCCCGTGTTGACTGCAACCGGCTGCAACGCAGGTGCGTGCCATGGAAAACAGCGCGGACAAAACGGTTTTCAGCTTTCATTGCTCGGATTCGATCCCGATTTCGATTACGACCAGATCACTCGGCAAGCGCGCGGCCGCCGGCTGTTTCCTTCGTCGCCCGAACAGAGTTTGCTGCTCCAGAAAGCCACCGCTGAGTTGCCGCATGGTGGCGGAGTTCGTTTTGCGATCGGTTCAGCCGAATACAATCTTTTGCTGAAGTGGATCCAACAAGGCGCTGCCCGCGCGATCATCGACGAAGCACAGCTTGAAAGCGTTGCACTCACACAAAGCGAGTTCACGCTTACACCCGGCGAATCACAATCGTTGCAAGTTATCGCCAAGTACTCCGACGGCGCATCGCGCGATGTGACTGCCGCAACATCTTATTTAGCGAATGAAGCCGCAGTGGTCGCCGTCGAACCAAGCGGTCGCATGACAGCCGGCGCGCTCCCAGGCGAAACCGCAGTCATGGCACGGTACATGAATCACATCTGCGTCGCCAACGTCGTCATCCCTCAATCGCAGAACCTGCCCGCTGAGTACTTTGCAAAACTGCCGCGAACCAACTTCATCGATGACCTGATCTACGCCAAACTCGACAAGACCGCAACTGAACCATCCGCGCCAGCCGACGATGCAACTTTCATGCGACGCGTTTACACGGATCTCATCGGGCGACTGCCTTCGGTCGCCGAAGCGAAGGAGTTTCTCGATACGCAATCCGAAAACAAACGCGAGTACTTGGTCGATCGTTTGCTCCAACGACCTGAGTACGTCGACCACTGGGCCAATCAATGGGCCGACTTGCTCCGCCCCAATCCCTATCGAGTCGGCATTAAAGCGGTCCTCAATTATGACAATTGGATTCGTCAGCAATTCCGCGAAAACGTGACCTATGACGTGTTCGCGCGCAAGTTGATTGAAGCCAAGGGCAGCACTTGGGAGAATGGCGCCGCGACCTTGTACCGCGATCGGCGCGAACCAGAAGAAATCGCCACACTGATCAGCCAACTGTTCATGGGCGTACGCTTGGAATGCGCCAAGTGCCATCATCATCCGTTCGAAAAGTGGAGTCAGCGCGATTTCTATCAGTTCGCAGCGTACTTCGCCAAAGTTGATCGCAAAGGCGTCGGACTGTCTCCGCCAATCTCTGGCGGCGAAGAAGTTGTTTTCGTGTCGACCAAGGGATCCGTAAAGCATCCTGTCACCGGCGAGACGCTCGAACCCCAAGCTCTATTCGGCGAATCCCCAACTATTGATGAAGGCGATGATCCTCGGGCTGCTTTGGCCGACTGGATGACTTCGAAATCGAATGACTACTTCGCAAAAGTTCAGGTCAATCGCGTCTGGGCAGAACTGATGGGACGCGGCCTAGTCGATCCCGTCGACGATATTCGCTCAACGAATCCAGCCACCAATCCACAGTTGCTCGACGCACTCGCTCAGCACTTTCAAGCGAACGATTACGACGTTAAAAGTGTGCTGAAACTGATCGTGCTGTCTAACGCTTACTCGCTCAGCTCAACTCCGACGGAATCCAATGTAGCCGACCGACTGAACTATTCACGCCACTATCGACACCGTCTGCGAGCCGAAGTGTTACTGGACGCTGTTGCGGACATCACCGAAACTCCGAACTCGTTCGACGGTATGTGGACCGAAGCTCGCGCGAATCAAGTCTGGACGCATCGCGTGAATTCGATGTTTCTCGACACCTTTGGCCGCCCGAATGAAAATCAAGATCCACCGTGCGAGCGAACTCCCGATTCGACAGTCACGCAAGCGCTTCATCTGATGAACTCACCCGAAATCGATCGTCGTATCCGCAGCGATGCAGGCCGCGCGGCACGACTTGCCAACAACAAATTGCCTGCGACCGAAGTTGTCGACGAGCTGTACTTATCGATCTTTTCACGCTACCCAAGTGAAGCCGAACGCAGTTACGCAGTCGGCTTAATCGATTCGTCCGGCGACAAGCGACGTGAAGCGATCCAAGATTTGATGTGGGCCATGTTGAACGCACCCGAATTCAACATTCAAAACTAGTAGATCCGAACGACAGGAATGGTAGCGATGCATATCAATACGAACTGTGAAGGAATGCGGCGGCGCGATTGCTTGCGACTGGGACTCGGCGGTCTGCTTGCAGGCGGCCTCAGCGGAGCACTGCGAGCTCGCGCAGCAGAAAATCCCGCTCCGTTTGCGCGGCAAGCCGACGCATGCATTTTGATCTGGATGGATGGCGGACCAAGCCATTACGAGACGTTCGACCCAAAACCCGACGCACCGATCGAGATTCGCGGTCAGTTTACTCCGATTGCAACTCAAACTGCTGGTATCCAATTTTCCCAGCCCATGCAGCGGCTCGCCAGCATTTCAAATCAACTCGCCATCGTGCGTTCGATTCGTCATGATCAAGGCAATCACGGCGCTGGAAATCACTATATGATGACCGGCGCACCACCACGCATCCCAGTTGGCTGCGGCGCCTTCGTCAGCTTTCATCCAAGTCTCGGAAGCGTTGTCGCGCAACAACTCGGTGCACCGAACGGCATTCCTCCTTACTTCTCTATGCCTTCGATGTCTCGCTCCGGTGGCCCTAATTTCCTCGGCGCCAAGTACGCACCGTTCGTCGTTCCCGATAGCCCGACGAGCAAGAATTTTCGAGTTCGCGACGTGACGCTGCCGAATGGCTTGAGCGATGCGCAGTTTTCCTCGCGGCAAGAAATCCGCAAGCAGATCGATCAACTGCAGCGCATCAAAGACGAATCGGCAGGTGATCCAGCTCTGGCCGCTGACGAGTTTTTTCAACAGGGTTTGCAACTGATTACCAGCTCTGAAGCTCAAGCAGCTTTCAATATACACTCCGAACCCGACGCAGTGCGCGATGCTTACGGCCGCAACGGTTTCGGACAACGCGCGTTGCTCGCGCGACGTCTGGTAAAAGCCGGTGTTCCATTCGTGACACTCTATGAAGGTGGTTGGGATCATCATGAGAACATCTTCGACGCCTACAACAAAAAGATGCCCGACTTCGAAGCTTCGATCGCGGCGCTGATCAGTGACCTCGCGCAGCAAGGTATGCTCGAGCGCACTCTCGTCGTGGCACTTGGTGAGTTCGGTAGAACGCCTAAGATTAATGAGCGAGGCGGACGCGATCACTGGTCAAATGCGATGAGCGTCATGTTCGCAGGCGGGGGCACACCCGGCGGTCAAGTCGTCGGTGCTACGGATCGCCAAGGTTACGCAGCTATCGAACGCGTCCTCTCGCCCGAGAACTTTGTGTCGACCATTTACAAAAAACTTGGCATCGACCCAAATCAGATACTCTACACACCCGAAGGTCGCCCAACTCACTTAGTGAGCGATGCGGAACCGATCGTGGAACTGATGGGTTAATCGATCTTGTTCATCACCAACTCAATCGTGCATCGAGCCCCGTGGCTGACTGCAATAATTCTCTTTCTTGCAGTTAGTGAAGTCCCCGCACGCGCTCAAGTCCAGTTTGAACGTTTCTTCCCGCCCGCAGTAGCCCGCGGCGCGACCACAACCATCAAGGCCGAAGGTAAATTCCCGCAGTGGCCAGTCGCAATCGAATGTGATCAATCGGATCTGAAGCTTGAATGCGGTGAAAAGCCCGGTGAATTTAAGGTGACGGCAGCGGATTCAGCCATCGGAGCCGCTTGGATTCGATTGCATGACTCCGCCTCAGCCAGTGCACTGCTTCCGTTGCTCATCGAATCCTCAGCGATCACGGCTGAAGCTGAACCGAACGAAGGCTTGAAGCAAGCAACGTCTGCAACTCTCCCGACCACAGCCATCGGCAAGCTCGAGAAGAACGGCGACGTCGATATGTGGAAAGTGACGCTCCGCGAAGGTGATCAATTGGTCGCGTCGATGATCGCGCACGAATTATTGCAATCACCGATGGACGCCGTGCTGCAGTTAGTCGATAGCCGCGGATTGGTACTCGCCCAAGCGGAAGACAGTATTGGCCTCGATCCTCAACTGCTCCACGTTGCGAAACAGGATGGCGATTACTTTGTTCGCGTGTTCAGCTTTCCGGAAACACCAACTGGCACTATCGGCTTCGCTGGAGGCGCGAATTTTGTTTACGCGCTTCGCATGACAACTGGACCGCTCCTCGACCACACTTTCCCGCTACATAAATTCATCGAGAATAAACTGAGTGCGCTGTCCTACGGCTGGAATCTCGCATCAGATCTACCAACCGTAACCAAACCGCAAACCAGCATAGCGCCAGAGATCGTCTTTTCGTCCCAGGCCATCGGTTGGCAATGGTTGCCACCTACACCTGTCATTCAAACCGCCGATCAAATTCTCACGCAAGCGACGGAACAAGCCGTTGCACCAGAGTCAGCATTCGCATTGCCGCTCGCTTTTTATGGCCACATCCACAAAGCCAAAGAAGTCGATCGCTTCCGAGTGAAAGCGATTGCCGGTGTAACCTATCAAGTTCAGATTGTCTCGCGTACCCTAGGCTTTAAGCTCGACTCGGTCTTGCGAGTTCTCAAGTCGGACTCGAAGACACAAATTGCGAGAAACGATGACGCAGTGCGCAACGAATTCGACGCAGCCGTCGAGTTCAAGTCAGAACAAGATGATGAAGTTGTGATCGAAATCTCCGACTTAGCCGATTCGAGCGGACCGCGACATGCCTACGCCTGCTTCGTTTCAGCAGTGACGCCTCAATTCAGCGCAACCGTCGCAGCCGATCACTTTCAGTTGCAAGTTGGAAAACCGCTCGAAATTCCCCTTACCATCACTCGACAATCCGGCGCATCGAACCGCATCGAGTTCGATGTAAAACTGCTCCCTCCCGGAGTTACCGTCACCAAAGTCATCTCCGAACCTAAAGGCGACACTTCTAAAGCGGTCAAATTGCAACTAGTCGCGGCCGCAGATGCGATGCCATTTCAAGGACCGATCGAAATCATCGCTACCGCCGTCGACGATAAACAAACTCCAACCGCTGAACCGCAACCTGTCACCTTCCATCTTCGACCGCAAATCCGCTTATCAAAACTCTGGCTGACAATAGCAAAATAGTTTAGCGCTTGAAGGCGCGAAAGCGAAGTCAAACTCGCACACAGAATGCACAGAGTACGAAGCAAATCGACTCAGCCGACTCTCCGTAGCGAAACTCATGGAAGTCTTGATCGCCGCTCGGTTGACACTGATTTAAATCTGAGCTGGCTATCTTAGATCATCAAAGGCGATCGCCCGGCCGCGCGACGGCAATCAGCGAGTTGCCCGCGATGGTTCATCCAGTGCATCGCTCTCATGAGAAACATGTGTCGCCAAGTGCCGAAATAAAGTTCGAATTGCGGCGGTACTCCTTCGATCGCTTGATCAAGATCAGCTTCGTCAGTGCTCTCAAGCCAACGCATGAACTCATCGTTCATCAAACGCAACTGCGCCAGAAGCTCATCGTAGGGCGGGTACTCTGTCCCATCGGGATCTGGTTGAGAACCGCCGCCAAATTTATCGTGTAACGACTGACATGGATTCGGGATGCGTTGCATCATCTCAAGATAACGACCCTCCGAGTAAACCAAGTGGCCAAGCACCCAGTGAGCGTGGTTGCCTGAGCCAGCGATGGGTGAAACGAGTGCTGCCGATCGCAGGTCGTCGAGCAACGGAAAGACCAGCCCCGCACACTGTTGATTGGCGAGGATGAGCGTTGATTTTGATTCCATAACTAAGGCCTCCTTGGATCGATGCATTCTATCGACAATCTTCGATTCAACGAAGACGACCAAGAAAGCCATAGCCGCAACATCACCGCCAACATCGGCCCAGCATCACTGGTAGCACATAATCAACGCAGTCTTTACGAAGCGCGAGTTACTCGAGGTTAGCCTCAAGGAAGTCGTTCACCATCGGGACGATCAGCGACAGCCGAGACATCAGTGTCACGTGAGTTGTGTCTGGCAAAATGGCGAGCCGCGATGTCGATCGGGGCTGCATATCGCCGTGCACCTCGCCACCCTTTAGACGGTACATGCTTGCAATATGCTCAAGCCGCATCCCGTCCGCATCACCGAAGACAAAGAGCATCGGCGCCTTCGTTGCTTTTAGCTTGTCGTCGCCGAAGTCGTATGGCCTCACGGCGAGCGCCTTAACGTGCTCAAAGAACTCAGGGAAGCTATCGGGCTTGGGACTGAGTCGCCGATACTCAACTTCCATCGGCGTGCCCTTAAATACTTCCGCCGTAAGATGAGGCCATACATCATTCGCTTCCTGAACCCAGCCGTCGCGGCGGATCGGCGCGGAGAGACTCACGACTCTGCGGACCTTCTCCGGATGACGGATTGCGGTCAACATCGCGACACCGCCACCGAGACTGTAACCGACGAAGTCCGCTCGCTGGATGTTGATAACGTTAAGTAGCTCAGCGATATCATCAGCGAGATTTTCGTAAGTGATGTCGCGTTCCACATCAGCAGTCCGCCCGTGGCCTTGCATTTCGACGGCGATGACTTTCCGCGATTCGGAAAGCTTGCGAACAAGATCCTCCCATTCACCCGAGATCGCCATGAACGCTCCGTGCAGTAGCACCACTGGCTCGCCCTTGCCGTGGATCTCATAGTACATGTTGAGACCGCGCACTTTCGCATAACCGGTTGTCACCTTTTCCTGCCCCACAGCCAATTGTGAAACGAGCGCAAGCAGAATGGAAACAGTTAACTTCGTCCAATCCATGCTAGTTTTCCGCAATTTTCGGCGCTCCGGTCTTCACTTCGCCATCACGTTCGTAATTGACGATGATGATACCTTTAGGCGCCACCTGACCACTGGTTACTTTGAAAGCCGCGGGAATTGAGCCTCCTTGAAAAAGGCGTTTCCCTTGGCCTAACGTGATCGGAATAATCATCAGCTCCAACGCATCAACCAGATCCGCTTTGAAAAGGGTCTGAAGCATATCCGCGCTGCCCATCACGTACAGATCTGGTCCAGCGGTTTGCTTCAGTTGCTGGACTTTCGCCACGAGATCGCCACTCAAAAAGACGCTGGGCTGCCAGTCGCTGGAATCACGAGTATTCGAAGCAACGTATTTGGTTGCCGTCATGACGTTCGGCCAAAAGTTTGAATGGGTAGGCCAATAGGTCTCCCAAGCGGCAAATGTCTTGCGCCCCAGCAGCAGATCGAACGGCTTAGCCAGTCGCTCCTGCACCACAGCTCCGGTCACTTCGTCTGCGTACGGGAAAAACCAGCCACCGTACTTGAACCCATCGCCTTCGTCTTCATTTTGAATGACTCCATCGAGTGTCATGAACTCACATGCAACCACTTTTCTCATCGTTTGCTTCTGTAATTGCGAATAACCTCATCCAAATGTTCCTGCCGTCGCTCATTAGTCGGTCGGTTATCGCCGAATCGACACCGCGCGCCAAAAAGGCACCGACATTTTCGCTTCGCGCTGTATCAGCCGAAGTCCAAGTGGTGGCGACTTTCAGTCGCCAATCTAAGAAACGTCGACTTAGCCTCACTCGGAGCGCAAGATTTTTTCCATCTTGCGGCCTTTCGCTAATTCATCGACGAGCTTATCGAGATACCGAACCTGTTGTGTTAACGGGTTCTCAATCTCTTCAACGCGATAGCCGCAGATGACCCCTGTAATGAGCTTTGCGTTCGGATTCAAACTCGCTTTCGCAAAAAACTGCTCAAAAGTGACCTTGCTTTCGATCAGCTTTGCGATCGCTTTCTCGTTGAAACCCGTAAGCCACTTGATCACTTGATGCAGTTCGTCTTTGGTCCGGCCCTTCTTCTCCACTTTCACTACGTAGTGAGGATAGACAGAAGAAAAGGTCAATTTCGCAATTTTATCGTCGTGAGCACTATTCATGCGTTGTTACTCGAAAGAAGCAAAGTACTAGTGAGCGTCCGTTGTCCTGATAAGCGGACTAACGTATGAGTTCAGACACTGGCCGGTCCGCGAAACTATCGATCGCGTAGCTTCAGAACCATTCGTTCCCGGCGCAGTGACGCACGCGTTCGACAACCAACAGCTTATCGCGTTCGCTTAAGTTTTTCATCCACACGCCCAACCGTAACCGCAAAAATCTTGCAGCCACATGTGCATGCCTTTAGAATCCAATCGACGATGAACGTAGCGCAAAGCTTTCTGCAAAACGATGAATGACTCACAAAAGGTCGTGAAAATGTTTTACGCGCCCATGGCCCTGCTTTTCTTAATCGCAACTCAATATGCTCAGATCGCTGAACCCGCTGAACCACTGCTTCGCGACCTTCCACCCGGTCTTGTTGTCGAAAGCTCAACGGAAGTAGCGGCTGCACAAACCGGTTCGATAGCTGCAAAGCTGGGTGGTAAAATCCAACGACTGACAAACTCGCATGTTCGGGTTCATGGCCGAACCATACAGGTGAACTGCATCACCGCAGTCGATGAGACCAATGCGAAAACCATCGAAGCTTCATTAGCGAAAATCAAACCCGCGTTTTTCGTCGTGAGGAAAGGACCTGTCGTAGTCGAGTATGTCGGCCGCAGTATTGACGAATCGCTTGCACTGAAGACGTCTTATGAACTTGGACTCAAACTCAAACCAAGCTCCGTGCGCTACCAAGTGATCGCTGAGTTGGCAACAGTCGACCAAGCAGACTACATGAACTGTAACCCTTTGTTCAATCACTTTATCGCCCTCCAGAACTCCGCTAACAACGACACAAATGTTGCAGACGCAGCGAAGCAGATCGAATCGCTTTCGAAGTCATTCACATTTGGAAAAACTTTAACTCTCAGAAACCCATTGATTGATGGAAAATCTGCGACGCACGTTTTTCAACCGCCAGCAATAGCTTCAACGGTAAGTGGCGCGACCGGCGCAACCATCGAGTATTCATTTGAAAAACAGGCACGACGTCAAGAAGTTCCCTACGTTATCGCCACCATTGAAACGGATGTCGACAATACTGGGTTTCGCAAATCCAATTCCCCGCCAGCCGGTCACCTGACTGCGGCCACGGAATTCTGGCCGGCGGATGATCGCAGAGTCCAGGCGCTCGCGCAGCAGATTACCGCTGGCAAGTCGAGCAACGACGCAAAAACACAGGCAATTCTCGAGTGGCTCACGCCTGGAAGTAAGTTGAAATACTCCGGCCAAACGGGCTCCCGTTGGGGTGCTCTTAAAGTGTTCGAACAGAAGTTTGGTCACTGCTGGGATTTTTCAGATTGCTTCATCACGCTCGCTCGCGCAGCGGGCGTTCCCAGCCGCCAAGTTGCTGGATGGCTCTATGGAAGCAGTGGTCACGTGTGGGCAGAGTTCTATCGAGAAGGTCAAGGTTGGCAACAAGTCGATCCAACCGGCGGCGGCAAACTAAAATGCGGAATCTATCATATCGCCTACTTCACTTCTGAAGATGGTGAAATGCCAATCGTTTATCTTGGAATGCCGCAGTTTAAGATCCTGCCCGAACCCAGGTGACTGGATGAACCCAGTGCCTGCTAGGGCGATGAAAGTTTACGTGCACTCGTTAAGGCCCGAGCAAGTTCGTTAACCGAGAAAGGTTTCGATAATCGCTGGCCCTCGGATGGTTCCGATTCCGCCGAGTAGCCGCTCATCAAAATGACGGGCAAGTCCGGGTAGTTCTGCAATACCCACTTGCGCAATTCAATTCCATTCATGCTGCCAGGCATTGAGATATCCGAGAGCACAGCGCTGGGGGAATAGCCACTACGCAGGATACGGATTGCTTCATCTGCATTTGCAGCTTCCTGAACTTGGTATCCGAGCCTGCGGGCAAGCATGACTAAGACTGGCCGTAAAGTATCCTCGTCCTCGACCAGCAAGAGTGAACCAGCCGACGGTGGTTCGGGCTCAGAGTCAGCCGACTTTTGCGGGGCCGGCTTGGACGGTGAAATCGGAAAGCTCAGGGCAACCTTTGTCCCCGCCCCAACTTGGCTCTCGATCGTCATCTCACCGTGGCTCTGTTGCACCCAGCCAAAAACCGTACTCAATCCGAGCCCACTTCCGCGATGCGAATCTCGACCTCGAAAGAACGGCTCACAAGCTCGACGACGTTGTTCGTCCGTCATCCCACAGCCATCGTCAAGCACCGCGACTTTGATACAGGCTGTACCGATGTCGGGATCCTGTTGTCCTGGATCTACTTTCTCAATCCTTACAACGACATGTCCACTACTCTCTACCACTGCCTCACGGGCATTGCAGAGCAGGTTTAGAACGGCCGATGTTAACTGGGCTTGATCAAGACATACATACACAGGTTCGGAAATCGTGTTCTCGATCTTGAACTCAGTTCGATCGCCAACCGTGGTGTGGAACAACATGCGATTCGCCTCCAGCCATTTCCCGACCTCAAAGGGTTGCTCGCGGAGGAGCGACTTACCGGCATAAGCGACAAGTTGCTGGACGATTTTAGCGGCCGTCTCAATCGCTTGATTCGACGAATCAAGCAACTGCTGACTCCCTGTGGAAAGCGATCCACTTTCCGATTCCATTAGAGCATTGGTAACCTGGATCACCGTCAAGAGATTGTTGAAATCGTGCGCTACACCGGCTGCGATCTTTCCAATCGATTCGTGTCGCATCTTGCGTTCTAGTTCCAACTCTAAGCGTCGCTTGTCGTCAGCTTCGGAAACGAGTTCTTGATATCTCCGGTCTAATTCTGTTTCCAAGGACCGATTTAGCTTGCGAAGTTGTGTTTGAATACGATGGCCCGACCAGATCCACGCAAACGCTCCAGTGCAAAGGAGTGATATAGTTCCAAGTACTAGAATGTAATTCCGCGACGATGCGGCTCGCGAGGCAGTTAACGCATGCATCTCCGCTTCTGCCGACCTTTGCGCGAGTTCAGCTTGAGAGATGCGGTGTGCGTCTTTTGCCTCTTTCAACGCGAAGGCTTGTTGTTGATTCTCCAGCAGGGCACTGGCAAAAGCGATCTGTTGGCGCGAGTCCTCGGTGGAGGCATCAATAGAAACTTGTCGGCACTTGGCAAGCGCCTTGTACGCCTCCTCGTGATTGGCCATGGCCGCATGACATTCTGACAGCAGCGCCAAACGACGAATATTCTTCTGTGAAAGTACTGGCAGTTGTTCTTCTAAGTCTTGTAGTGTTTGAATCGCAAGGGAATACTGCTGTTTTCCGATCCAGCATTCGACTCGTTGCAGTTCCAAGAGAGTGTTGTCCAGCGGTTGCCCAGGATGCTCCGTCAACGTGTTTTCAATGATTTCAATTGCGGTGTCAAAGTTTCCAGCTACCCTTTCGGCGTTGGCAAGTGCATCATAGACGATGGACACTTCGTCATATCGCAACACGGATAGATCTCGCGCGGCTACTTCTCGCAAGCGAGAAAGCGCCTCTTCAACGCGTCCTGTGTTGAGCCCTATGATTGACTTGCGTGTGTTGACAATGATGTCGAGCCGTCGGTCCGGATGTCGAGTCAGGATGTCAGTCGCATCGTCAAACCACTTGGCCGCTTCATCGAACCTGTCGGTGTTGATTAACTTGGTTCCAATCGATTCGAGTACTGCAAGTTGATCGAGTTCACTTCGTTTATCGAGAGCGAACTGCAGCTCTTGCTGAAGATATTCAATCGACTTATCAACGAATCCTTGCCGCGACGCGATAAAACTGAGTATCCGCAGCGGTCGGTTGATTCGTAGTCGAGTACCAAACGGCTTGCCGAATCGAAGAGCCTCGTTCGCAAGACTGATAGCCGTTAGGTACTCACCCGCTTCCATCGTTATTCGGGCTTTATGGACAGTTGCATCAAACCGAACTTCAGGGAAGGAGGTCTGGCAACGCTCGCCGTAGGCAATAACGCGGTCGTACAGTTCAAGTGCTTTTTCAGGTTCGCGCGCATGCATATGGATGATCATTTGGTGCATTAAAGCCAGCCCCATACCGGCTGGATCGTCCTTCGGACCATATTCCTCCAGCATCGCAGCGATCAGGTCGTTTCGCTCCTCCTTTTCAAGGCGGCGGTCGAGCAGTTGCAACTGCAACGCAGTTCTCGCTTCACCCTGAGTCGACTCTAACTTTTGAAAAAGCGTTTGGGAATCAAGCTCGACCCACTGATCCTTAGGAGGTAAATCTTGGGCAAGGCTGATGTGAATGAGGATCAGGAGAAAAGCAACTGCACTCACGATAGTTCGAGCAGCGAAACGTAGTTGCGGACTCATGCGACACTCACGTGCGACTTTGAAGCGAATAGATAATGGAATTTCCGAGCTGGCACCCTTTTGTGCAGGCAGTAAGCCGTTTGGTAAAGCTATGGTAACGATTCGACAAGCATGGCAAAAGATATGCATCGACTTACTGGCTGAGCGAATGTGAAACCGCTAACGCATTCCACCTGCACCAAGCTTCTTCACCAAGTGAAACGTCCATGCGAGGCGGCGATATCGGAGCTTTGGCAGATAACTTTGTTGCGAAGCGATTGACATTGACCTAAGGATCAGGCGAATCATAGATGGTCGCGACTTTCAGTCGCCAACCGCCGTTGAGCCCGGATGGTGACTAGCTGAGTTTTGGTACCAGCCGGACTTTTGCAACCGTCTTGGGAGGAACCGAGCACTGCATTTCGAACGTATGAAAACCGAAGAACTTCTCGGAGTCGATGAACTCCGATTCGGTCTGAATGACTCGGCCTTCCGAATCGTAAACACTCAGTTGAATATCGATATCCGCGTAGCTGTCCAAACTGTGCGCAGCAGCGAACGCGGGTTGTTTGCACATGAGTTTAGAGAGGTGATTCGCGTTACGCGTCTGCGGAGAGAACAACGCGATCAAGGAGACTCTTGCCGGTTATGTCAGGCGCGGGTTT
>JBGSOM010000202.1:0-20254 GCA_041739135.1 Pirellulaceae bacterium | reverse complement strand
TGAACCCAAATCAGCGTCGACCAAACGCACAAAGTTCTTCTTATGATCTGCGGCAGACGGAATGGCATTGTGCCCGCAGATCCAAAACGACAGATCGCTAGGACATTCAAAGGAACTCGACGCAAGCGTTCCGACATAAGCCTCGCCGCGCGTGAAACTAGACAGCACCTGTATCGATTGGCCATCAGTGCATTTACGAGCTTCCGTTTTCCATTCTGCGCCGGCAGCGTCCCGCCAATCGACGATCGACTGCTGAGGTGCAAGTGCTTTTTCCGTTTCAGCGCGCAACAGGCCCGCAATCTCTGACGCAAAATCTTTGATCGACTCTGGGAACTCGACCTTCTGAGCTGCCAAGGCGCTGCAAATCGAATCCAGCGATCGCGCCCACGCGATTGGATTCGGTCCATCCGCTTTTTTCACTAAACGAATGAGCGCATCGGACATCGTCGCGTTCATGTGCTTCGCTGCGCTAGTGATGGCCGCTTGGATCAGCTCGGGGTTCGAGTCGGGGAATCGGTCAACAAAGCGCAACAAGCACTCTGCGGCTAGTGGACTATCGAGCCCAGGAAGGATGCCGGCCATTTCGATCGCTAACTTGTCGTCGATCGCCAGCGTCATTCGAGTTAGCGGCGCGTCCTCGGCTGCGTCAAACTTCCATGACTTCAAGATCATTTCGAGCGCTCGAGAGTCGCGAGTAAGATTTCGAACCGCAATTCGACTCGCTTGGCGTGAAGTTGGATCGGTCGTCGCATACTCACGCGCAATCGACAATAGGCCGCGTACGTTCCCAGCGCCACCACAGCGACTGATGGCTTCAATTGCAGCCAATCGCACTTGCGGTTCAGGATTCTTCAATGCCTTTCCGATGGCTGTCGTCAGTGGAGTTGCGTTGCCATGCATCGGTTGACTGGCCGCTCGCAATGCATCGACTTGCAAACGCGGCGAACCATTATTCACGAGCGATACTACATCCGCTGAAGTCAATTCATTGCGACTCCAGAGCATCGCCAAGCACGACAATCGCAGCAGCTCTGGTTGGTCGCTCGACAGCATCATCGCGCGCACTTCACTGAGCTTATTCGATGCAAGGACTTGTTGGCGAGCGCGTTCGATCGCGAGTTCACGTCGCGTTAGGTTAGTACTGGCTAGTTCCGCCAATTCGGTCGCGCTAAAAAGCTCAGCACTTTCAACCTGCTTCTGATAATCGGTCAATGCGGGAAGCACCTTGCGCTCGCTGCCTTGATAAACGATGCGCCAGATACGACCGCTTTCGCGGTCACGTCCAGGGTGTTCGAGCGGTACTTCGTAGTGACCGATAATCTTGTTGTAAAAGTCGGCAACATACAGCGCACCGTCTGGACCCAGTTGAATATCAACTGGTCGGAACCAAGGATCATCGCTGGTCATAAAATCCGGCAGTTCTCGCGCCGTTACTGTAGCGCCTTGACGCTCAATCACATTGCAATTGATGCGACTGGTCATCACATTGCCGCTGTAAAAGCGTCTCTGAAAACTTGCCGGAAACTGGTCCGCTTGATAGTAATTCAAGCCGCAGATCGCAGTGCTGCCATGCAGGTGATCCATCATCGATGGCGCGAATCCAAGCCCATCGTGCGGTCGTCCAAAACTTGGATAGCAGCCGCCGCGCAGCAGCGCTGTGATCGGTTTGCTATGGCAATCGGCTGAGTAGAGATTGCCCCAGTCGTCAGCCGCCAACCCAAACGGATTGACTTGACCCGAAGTCCACTGTTCGATGCGTGAATCGTCATCGCGAAAGCGAAATGTGTTTCCGGAAGTCAGTTTGACGTTCGATCCATCTTCCGCGGTAACGTTCGATTGATTGTTAAAGCCATGGCAAGCATAGATCCAACCATCAGGCCCTCGCCGCAATCCGTTGATCATCCCATGCGTATCGCGAGTTGTATCGAATGGTCCCAGCAGCTTGATGCGTTCGTCGGCTTTGTCGTCACCATCGTTGTCACGCAAGAAGACGATGTCCGGAATGTTAAAGCAAATCACACCGCCCTTGGTCGGCAGCAAGCCCATCGGTATGTTCAATTTGTCGGCAAAAGTCGTTACTTTATCGCAGCGGCCATCGCCATCAGTGTCTTCGAGGATCTTGATCGAATCGCGAGGTTCCGTGCCGGGCTTGGCGGGATAGGGATACTCGAGCGTATTCGTGACCCAAAGTCGTCCGCGAGCGTCCCAAGCCATATTCAACGGCTTCGCGATCTGCGGCTCGGCTGCAAACAACTGCGCTTCGAACCCGTCGGGCAGATGGAAACCGGCTCGCTCTTCGTCCGGCGTTCGCGGCTCCGTTTCACGAACTCCTTGACCGTAAATCTCCGGTGCAGTGATTGGTTCTGAAGCGCGGTCTTCATCCGCTGAAACAGAACTAACAGAACTAACGAACGCTAGACTTAGACAAAACGCCGGTAGGAGACGGAACGTCATGGCAGAGATTTCGCAGGTGGGAGAGGAAGGCGGAACGAATGATCACTCTGCGCTCCATCCTAATGACAGTCACCGGCGAATGAAAGGTCGCCTTTCGCTCTGCGAAAGTAGCGTCTGTGTGTATTGGTGCTTGCGCAACTTTCGCGAATGAGGGGCGGCAAACAGAAAATCACAGCCCAGGAGCGAAAGGCGAACAAAATTCACACCGTGAGCACGGCTTTGGGAACATAGATTTGATAGAGCATCAAGTAAACCAGCACGCCGGTCACCGATACATACAACCAGATCGGCCAGGACCATTTTGCGATTCGGCGATGACGTTCGCGATGTCCCTTCAGCCCCAGGTAGATTGTCCAGATCGCTAGAAAAGGAACGGTCGCGGCAAGCAACACGTGACTTGCGAGCATTCCGTAATAGAAGTAGCGAACAATATTTGGGGCAACCTCTGGATCACGCGGGAACGATTTGCTGCCTGCGTAATAGTGATACGTCAAATAGCAGACCAAAAAAATCATGTTCACGCCGAAGGTCGCGAGCATCACGTTGCGATGAGCCGCTTCGCGTTTCAGTTTGATCAACACGTAGCCAGCGATCAGCAACAACGTTGCGAGCGCGTTCAACGAAACATTGATGTGAGGCAACCATTCGACCACAAGCAACTCCTCCACTGACTTTACATCGACCCAGGGCAGTACTATACACGCATCGCTGTTTCTGGTGAGCCGCGGACGAAGCTCGAGCGTCGCGACATATTGACTCATCGCCGGATGGATTCAACCTTCAAAGGACGCCTTCGAAGAGGCTGGAACCGATGCGCACCATCGTCGCTCCCTCCGCAATCGCTTCTCGGAAATCGCCGCTCATGCCCATCGAAAGTTGGTCGAGCGCAACTTGCGAGCCGAGTTTACCTTGGATCCGATCGCGCAGTTCTCGCACCTCAGCGAACTCACGCCGCGCCCAATCACCGCCCGACTCGCGACTGCACATCGCCATCAACCCGCGCAATTCAATATTTGGAAGCGACGCGACATGCTCCGCAACCGCCATCAATTCGCTTGCTGGCAACCCTGTTTTCGTCGCATCTTGAGTAACGTTTACTTCCAACAACACCTTTAGGCGCATGTTGGCCGCAACCGCTTCTTGACTCAACTCATTCGCCAACCGAAGGCTATCCAGCGAATGCAACCAACTGATATGCGGCAGGGTGCGTCGCACTTTGTTGCGTTGAAGATGGCCGATCAAATGCCACTGTGCCGCGCGTCCCGCGGCTGTAAAAACCTCTGACTTATTCCACAGATTCTGCGGGCGGTTTTCTCCCAATGCGCTGCAACCAGCCTCGAACAACTGGGCGGTCAAATCGACGTCAACATACTTTGTGACGCCGATCAGTGACACTTCGCTCGGTCGGCGCCCCGCACTCTCAACCGCACTGGCCACTTCAGCGGCAACACGTTGCCAGTTCGCAGCGATCAGTTCGGCAGTTTCTTTTGACGCAGTCATCATCGCTTTTACTTACTTCCCAACATTCAAGTTTTCGCAGTCCATCTTCACCCTCCCAATCGCAGCTTAGGGAGGGTCAGCCCGCACCAGCGTGGCTGGGGAGGGCCGCACTGTTTTCTAGGAATTGGCGACACCAAAGCAGATCGACAACAAAGCCGAGCGACCGTGAGCGGCCCTCCCCGGCAATCTCGCTGGACGCTCGATTGCCGACCCTCCCGGTCGCTTCGCTGGGAGGGTAAAGTCTCAAGTTCTCAGCGAAGTCGCGGCAAAAGCTGCTTGCAGGTGATGCGCGACGATTCGTAGATCACAGGCAATCCGCTGCCGGGATGCGTCCCACCGCCGACAAGGTACACGTCTTTCAAGTCTTCGAAGCGATTGTGAGGTCGCAAGTGCAACATCTGACCGAGATTATGAGCCAAATTAAATGTGGCGCCGCGATAGAGTCCGAAGTCTTCGAACCATGTCTTCGGTGTGATCATGCGCTCTGTCACGATACGTTCTCGAACGTCTCCGAGTCCCTCCAGCGCCAACTGATTCAACGCCAGCTCGCGGTACTGCTTGCAAGTCGCTTCGTCCCAAGTCACGTTTTCATGCGCGTGCGGAACGGGAACGAGAACGTACAACGTGCTGTGCCCGGGCGGGGCCAGCGAATCATCAGTGATGCAAGCGTTCTGCACATAGAAGCTCGGTTTGTCCGGCAAACGAAAGTCCTTCTCAATCTGCTGAAGGTTCCGTTCGTAATCCTCCGTGATATGAATCGTGTGGTGGGGTAGATCCTCGTAACGACCGCGAATTCCGAGATACAACATAAAGGTCGAACAAGAAAACCGCTTTGTCGCAATCTTCTTATCCGTCCAGCGACGTCGCATCGCGTCAGGAACCAACTGCCGCATCGCTTCTGCGAAATCTGCATTTATCACCACCGCGTCGCACTCGTAACGTCCCTGATCCGTAATCACCGCGCGCGGTCGCTTGCCATCGAACTCGAAACTGCGCACCGGTTCACCCAAACGAATCTCAGCTCCCAATTCCTGCGCGATCTCTCCCATGCGTTGGCTGACTTGACCACAGCCACCGCGAGGATGAAACACGCCATGCTCGTATTCGAGATAAGAGAGAATCGAAAACAAACTTGGGCAGCGCATCGGCGACATCCCCAAGTACTTAGACTGGAACGAAAACGCGATCGCCAAACGCGGGTCTTTGAAGTAGCTGTTCAGTTCCGAAGCCAGTGAACGCCAAGGCTTCAGCATCGGTAACGCTTTGAGCACTCCGGGCGAGAGCAAGTCGAGCGGACTGTTGAAAGCCGATTCGAGCACGATGCGAAAGCGATCGAGTTTCGCGCGGTTGTCGGTGATGTAGCGCGTTATCGCTCCGCGATCTCCCGGCGACAGCACTGCAATCTGCTCCTCCATTTGCTCTAGGTTCGGCGTTGCATCCAGTCGGCCGCCTGCGCCGAAGCTGATCCGATATTGCGGATCGAGCCGCGTCATCGGAACTTCTTGCATCAAGTCGCGACCAACCGAGACAAAGATCTCGCTGAGCACGCGCGGATAGAGGAAGAAAGTTGGACCAATATCAAACTTGAAACCGTCCTGCGTAAACGTCGCCGTGCGGCCACCGACCCAATTCTGCTTCTCCAGCACCGTGACACGCACGCCTTGATGTGCCAGTTGCATGGCTGTGGCGAGCCCACCGGGACCGGCGCCGACAATCACCACATGCTTTGCCGTACGGTCACTCGCAATCATCTTTCCCCCGTTGAAAACTCTCGAAACTCGGCGTCAAAACACGATTTTGGTCGCCTTTCGCTACGCTTTGCTCGCCTTTCGCTCTGTGAAAGTGCGTTACGATGGGCACTCTCGCGAAGCGAAAGGCGACTAACATTAATTCCCCGCCTTCGAGCGAAAGCCGACCTTTGGTTATGGGCTAGTGTAGCGACTCCGACAAGAGCCCGTTTGAGTTGTTAGGATTGTTTTAGAATTACTCGCTCAATTACAAGTCTCCCGCCTTGATCAGGAAAGTGCTGTCATGCCTAACGTCCCCAGTTTTAAGTTGTTCGTGTTGCTTTCGATCTTCATGGCGACTTTCATGGCGACCCTTCAGTCGAGTGTTGTGGACGCACAAGACAAGAAGCTGAACGTTGTTTTCATTTTGGCGGACGACCTTGGTTGGGGCGAATTGGGTTGCTACGGTCAGCAGAAAATTCCGACGCCCAACATCGACCGACTTGCGAACGACGGCATGCGGTTCACTCAGCATTACTCTGGTGCACCAGTTTGTGCGCCGTCACGCTGCGTGCTGATGACTGGAAAACATCTCGGACATGCCGAAGTGCGCGGGAACTTGCAAGCGAAAGTGCATTTTCCACAGTTCACTGAGGGGCAAACTCCTTTGACGGCAGATGCTGTAACGATCGCGCAGCTGTTTCAACGCGCTGGCTATGCGACTGGAGCGATGGGAAAGTGGGGACTCGGACCAGTCGGAAGCACTGGGGATCCTTCGCGAAAAGGTTTCGATCTGTTCTTTGGTTACAACTGCCAAGCGGTCGCGCACAGTTACTTTCCTAAGTACTTGTGGCGCAACTCGGAACAGGTGTTAATCAATTCGAAGCCGATTCCAGGCGCGAAGAAGCAAGCCGCCGGCGAAGTCACCATCGCTGATTGGCAAGGCGAGCAGTATGCGCCGAAGTTGATGATCGCTGAAGCCGAGAGATTTATCGCTGACAATCGTGATCGCGCGTTCTTTCTGTACTTGCCGTTCATCGAGCCGCATGTGGCGATGCATCCGCCGCAAGAATCCGTCGATCGATTTCCTGCAGAGTGGGATTCGGAGCCTTATCGTGGGCAGTGCTCCTATTTACCGCATCCTCGTCCACGCGCCGGTTATGCAGCGATGATTTCGGATTTGGATAGCTACGTGGGTCGAGTGATGAAGGCGCTCGATGCGGCTGGTGTGGCGGACCAGACGTTGGTTGTGTTTACCAGCGACAATGGAACGACGCATCCTGGTCAAGCGGATACGCATTTTCATATCGGTGGTGCGGATCCAAAATTCTTCAACAGCACCGCAGGCTTGCGTGGTTACAAGGGAAGTGTTTACGAAGGTGGCATTCGCGTGCCCATGATCGCTCGCTTGCCTGGAAAAATTCAGGCGAACGCAGTGAACACGACGCCCAGCTATTTTGCGGATTGGTTTCCAACGCTCTGCGATGCCGCAGGTTTCGCGAAGCCGGCGGAGTTGGACGGCGAGAGCCTGTGGAGTGCGCTGACGGCGAACGCGCCGCAGTCTGCTGCTGCAAACGCCTTGACCAACACGGCAAATCGCAAGCCAATGATCTGGGTTTTCCCAGAATATGGCGGTCAAGTTGCGGTGCGTGTCGGGAAACTCAAAGCGATCCGCCAGAATCTAAAGACAAAGAACCCAGGTGCTTGGCAAGTCTACGATATCGAAGAAGATCCGAACGAAGAGCACGACATCGCATCGTCGCACTCGGACCTGATTGCAGATGTTGAAGCACTGCTGCGACGCGAAATCAGTGAGAACAAGAATTTTCCACTGCCCATTCCGGGCGTCAATGTTGGCTAGAGCTGCCATTGTCCCGACAGTCGTCGATTGCTCCGCAATCGAAACGAACAGCAACCTCAGCGCCACAGCAACCTCAGTGCTGATGCACGCAGCGTTTGCGGAGCAAACGGCAACAGTCGCAACCTAATCGCGAAGGCAATCGATTAGACCTTCGCGGTAGCTTGGAAACTGCAACTGCAATTGCAGTTCAGCGATCAAACGGTGCGGATTGACGCGCTTCTTGCCTGCGCGTTGCGATCGCGAAGTACCGGGATCAGGCTCAGCGAACTTTGGATTCTCAACTCCGCAGAGCGCCGCCAAGTGATGATAGAACTCCATCCGCGCGACCGGATTGCCGTCGGAGAAAACATATAGAGATTCAGTGAGAGTCGCTTCGAATGCGCGGTGAAGCATCGCGGCAATGTCGCTGACATGAATCAAGTTCAACCAACCTGCCTGTGGAACTTGCAGCACTTCGCCCGATTTCAGTTTCTCAGCCAACGGAATTCGACCTGGCCCGTAAATGCCAGCTAGTCGCACGATGGTTAACTGCGGCGCAGCGAGCTGATTGCGCAGCCAATCTTCAGCCGCCACAGCGATTTGAGGTCCGATCCGAGTCGGTTGCGTCGCCGTTGTTTCATCCACTTCGTCGTGCGCGTCACCGTAAACGCCTGTCGTACTCAAGTAGATCAACTTGTACCCACCGTCAGGCAATGCGTTCAAGAGGTTCTTCAAACCAGTCACATGCGTTTGGACGCCAAGGCCGCCATCCTCGCGGTGCGGAACGGATACGAGCACTACATCGAAAGGAACGTCGAACGCTGGCAGCGCCGCGAGTGTTGAAGGGTCCAACCAATGGCCAACGATCGGTTCAATTCCAGATTGTTGAAGCGACGGGCCGCGTTCGCGGCTGCGCGTGAGTGCAAACACCTGCGAGTTGCCGGCTTCGCGAAGTTGTTTCGCGAGTTCAAGTCCAACGAAACCGCAACCGACGATTAAGATTCGTTGCATGCTAGGCTCCAAGCTAAATCGTTTTCGCGTTGGCTGAGCTCGACGCACTCAGTCATGGCGGTACGCAGTTCGCGCGGCAAGTTCAACCAAGTCGATGGCGGTGCAGCGGTGAAGGCCATTTGCTTAGCCGTTTGAGGATGTCGAATTTCCAATCGCAGAGCGTGCAGAGCCATCGAAGCCAACTCGTTGTTTTCTTCGCCATCATCATCGATATCGAAAAACTCTGGGCCGCCGTAAGCCGTGTCGCCCAAAATTCGCAGTCCGCGACTTGCCGCTTGAATTCGGATTTGGTGCATGCGGCCGGTGTGCAGTTTGATTAACAGTAGCGAGACGCCGCCTGCTGAAGCGAGCGAGCGCGCTGTCAACTGCGCCAGCTTCGCACCTTCGGCGCTCGCATCGCAGATCTCCGCGATCGGTTGGTCGGTAACTTTGCGAACATAATCCGACCACTCCACCGGCTCCGTCGACACTTCACCCACAACAGCAACCAGGTAGTACTTGCCGATCTTGCGACTGTGAAACTGATCGCCGAAACGCGAAAGCGCCCGTTGGTTCTTAGCGATCAGCAGGACGCCTGAAGTGCCGCGGTCCAAACGATGCGGTAAACCAATAAACGGTGTGCCCGAATGTTGATCGCGAGTCTTGAGCTGCGAAGTTAAACGCGTGTGGATGCTTTCAACGCCCGGCGCTGCTTGCGTGAACAGACCAACTGGCTTGTCGATAACCATGAAGTGCGATTCTTCGTGCAAGATACAAATGCTTGCCGTCGCATCCGCGGGAAGTTCTTCGTCAGTCATCGGTCACCAATCATTCCTCGGTGTCGCGCTCGTATTTCATTAATCGCGGAGCACTTGAACCAAAGCGAGCGATTCGAATTGCTCGTTCGATGTCAGTTAAGCTATCGATCGCTTCTGTCGAGTTACTGTAACGGAACAGTCGAGCTAAAATGAGCGCATAAAAAAAGCGAGGAGTCCCGGCCACGAAAACAACAAGGACGACAGTTGTTCTCTTAGGACTCCTCGCTAATAAATGTTTTTAGTGAAGCTATGATTTGGGTCAAGATGGTTTTGCAAAATTTAGTCGAAACTCTTTTCACTTTTGCTCACTCGCGCGCTACGATCGAACAACTCCTATGACTTCAACCAGCAACGATCAAACTGCAACACGCGAGCACATACACTTCATCACTGGACGATTGGCGGAGCATGCAGTGCGCGCGATCGTTGAGCAAGTTGCGGACTCTGTCGGATTCAATTACTCGATCGATGTCTTGCCGATTACCGTTGCCGCGCTGATGACTCCGAAGTGGTTGTTGCGACACGTGAAGGTGCCTGCGCAAACAACTCGCATCATCGTCCCGGGATACTTGAGCGAAGGAGTCGCAGAACTCTCCGAAGCACTCCATGTAGAGGTCATCAGCGGTCCGCGCGACATTCGTGATTTGCCTGAGTTTTTCGGGAAGAAACGTGTTTTCGATGCCTCTGTCAACGACTATCGCATCGAGATTATCGCGGAGATAAATCATGCGCCGCGGATGACGATCAATGACATTGTAAGCGTCGCGCAGCGGCTGCGCAGTGATGGTGCTGACGTCATCGATATCGGTTGCGATCCAGGCTATCGATGGTTGCAAGTTGGTGACGTTGTGCGTCGTTTGCGCGAGCTTGAGTTGCGAGTATCGATCGACTCTTTCGACTCTCAAGAAGTCGCTGAGGCGTGCGCAGCGGGCGCGGAGTTGGTGTTGTCAGTGAACAGTCACAACATGCGCGCGGCCGTCGATTGGGGCTGCGAAGTGGTGGCAATTCCCGACACTCCGGATGACGAAAAGAATTTTTCGAATACTGTCGAATTTTTAGCAACTCGCAGTGTACCGATGCGGCTTGATCCAATTCTTGAGCCGATTGGATGTGGGTTCGCGCGCAGCCTGATGCGTTACAGTGAGTGTCGCAAGCGCTATCCCGATGCATCAATGATGATGGGCATCGGCAACATCACCGAGCTAACGGACGCCGATTCCGCAGCGATCAATGTCGTGTTGCTCGGCTTCTGTGAAGAGTTGCAGGTCAACAGCGTGTTAACAACGCAAGTGATCAACTGGGCGCGCTCGTCGGTTCGCGAATGTGACCTTGCGCGGCGTTTGGTGCACTACGCAGTGCGCAATCGCATCCCACCCAAACACATTCAACCGCAGCTTGTGTTGCTGCGAGACGGAAAACTGAAATCATTCCCCGATTCGATGTTCGAGGAGTTGGCGGCTTCGATCAA
This sequence comes from Pirellulaceae bacterium, assembly GCA_041739135.1. GTDB lineage: Bacteria > Planctomycetota > Planctomycetia > Pirellulales > Pirellulaceae > Aureliella. The sequence continues at coordinate 9,457 of JBGSOM010000202.1, read as the reverse complement.
AGACAACAACATCCGTATCTTCGCGCAAGACGGTTTGATTCATCTCGTTTCGGCGAGTGTGAATCTGAGCGGCAGCGATCCGTATGAGGTTATGCAGCGGTTGATGGCCAGCCCCATCGGGCCGAGCATCGATGTAAGTCATGCGTTTTATCTCGGAGCGGAGCTGTCGAAGGCCGCTACTGCTTTGACGCTGGGCAAGCAATACGAGCAGGACGTGTCGCTCGATTGGGGATTTCTTACTCGCCATGAAAAGCATCATCGTTTGCCGCGAAAACGCGGCCGCAATTAGCGACTTGTCCTGTTTGGGTTCAAACACAATCGGTGTTCGCACAACTCTTGCACTGATCGATGTGTCGCCCTCCGGGCTTTACTACACTACAGTTTGCTTCCCGGTGGTTCACACCACCGGCAGAGATCTGCCGCCCTCCGGGCTCCCGGCATCGCGAGTGGCACCCTCACTACCTGCGCCATCCGACGACTAACTGGAGACATCGCATCAGTTTTTACCGCGTGATTGAGAGAACTTCTCTGGTTTGGAGCAGCAGTTATCGTTGGCAAGCGTTGCGACTGTTAAATTCTGATCATTAGGAAGCGGTTGGCGATATGGCGAACTTTGCTTGGTAGAAAAGCTGTGCGGTGCTGTGCATGGTGACGATAAGCAACATCACAGCCGGTTCGAAATCAGGAAGATCGCAGCTCAACCTAGACTGGCTGAAGAGTAGGTACTGCGGTCAGCGGCCATGGATGGGGTTCGATTCTACAAACCATTTTTTTGCCAGTTGCGTTCGAACGAACCAGCAAGAGTTCGTAGCGCGCTGATGCTCGAAGGTCGCATACAGTTCTCCGTCAGTCGTCTTCATGTCTCGCACTGCATCGTTCGCTACCAACGAACACCGTGCAGTTGGTATGGCTCGTTGTTGCCCCCAAACGAACAGTACCCGAGTCGATGAAGCTGAGTTGAACCGTTGGTGACTGGGAAGCAAATGCAAACCTCGGTTTGTCGAAGCATGGTCACCACAAGAACATGCGATTGCATCGGAGTCGCAGGAGTTCCGGAGATGGTCGTCAACCAACCCCACTTTTTATTGTTCACTGATGCGCATTTAAGTCAGTCGCGAGCGTGTGCAGTCAGCGCCCAGGGTTTTGGACGCTGGCACTTTGTACTCGAGCGACTCGATGGACCCGAACGGCTGGAAGCGGCCGATTCGGAGTCGGATGTGCATCGCGATCGATTGGCATTGCTGGCCGTAGTTCGCGGACTGGAAGCGCTCGAGCAACCGAGCCAAGTGACACTTGTCACGACCAGCCGCTATGTATCGCGAGGATTACGTTATGGATTGAACGAGTGGCGAGAAGCTGAGTACACGTGGGAACACTTTGGAATTCAAAAACCGATTCGCAATGCCGATCTTTGGCAACGCATCGACCGAGCTATGAGCTTTCACCAAGTGACATGTCGCCTCCTGCAATCGCCGCTCGCGCAAGCGATGGTTGAAACCGCCACAGAGTTAGACGAGCTGACAATCCTAACTAATCCGCTCGATGCACCTTTTGATATCGCCGCCGATCGAGTCCAAAGAGCCAATGGAAATCAGACTGCAGCAGCCCTCGCGCGTCGCGAAGTGGCGGCCGGAATGATTCAGCGGGTTGACTCCGCGCACGGCTCGATCGGCTTGGGCAAGTCAAATTCTCCGCTGCACGGCATCACAGATGCAGTGGGTCAAGTGGAACTGCACGCGCCTGCGTTTGATGTCGCTCAATCAGCCGCGGTTCTGCAGGCGGCTGTGGAAATGGTGCAATTTCGATCAACTGTTGGTCGGAGTCCAATCGTACAGAGCGATGCAACTTTGATAACTGAGCTCAGCGAACTGAATGGAAACTCGAAGCTTGAACACTACCCGACATCAACTTTTACATATCGTCGACCGCGGATTTCGATCACTTTGCCAGCTTCATTCCTCAAGTGGATGGAATGGGCGACGCATTGGGTTCGTTGCGGGCGCTGGCAACTCATGAACCGGTTGGTGAATCGACTTTGCGGCGTGATTTGGCGTCCGATTGCGAGTTGGAAGAGCCACTTCGCGCACACGGATGGGGCCGACTCGCGGACCGCGATGGCGCCCACCTGAAGGGCCTTTTGGTCGCAGAAACCAATCGACATTAAGCAAACTGAACACGACTTGAGGTAAACAAGCAAACGATATTTCCCCTTCGCGGCGGCTAAGGGGGCTGGGGCTGAGATCGACGCATTGAACTTATACGTGGTGGCAGGCATACGCCCGCTGTCATGACGATATTGAAATTCCTGGTTATATTCACATTCCGGGCCGAAGCGGATCGCGAGACAATCGCGGTCATCTTCGACTGGACAAGATGTCACGAAACGGAGTCCCTGGTGCGAACACAGTTGTCATTGCAAGGAATAAGTCGCTTAGTTGAAGGAACGCTCGACAACCCAGCGCAGATGCTCGGCCCCCACCAAATCGAATGCGGCGACCGTCAGGCTCTGTCGGTGCGAGCGTTCTTGCCCAGCAGCGAACAAGCTTGGTTAGTGGATCACAACCAGAGTGAAGTTCGACCGATGCGACGAATTCACCCTTCCGGATTTTATGAAGCGATTTGCCCAGCCGGCGATTCGACTCAAACTGCAAATTACCGACTCCGAGTTGCCTCGAAGAATGGCGAAATCACTGAGATGCACGACCCCTACGCCGTACAACCACTGTTAACTGAGTTCGATCTGTTCCTGTTCGGCGAAGGTCGCAACTGGAAGATTTACGATAAGCTCGGTGCTCACTCGCGCACGATCGATGGCCAGACCGGTGTGAACTTTGCCGTCTGGGCTCCCAACGCGCAGCACATTCAAGTCGTCGGTGATTTCAATCACTGGGACGGTAGCCAGCATCTGATGCGCAAGCATATCCCTGCGGGCATTTGGGAATTGTTCGTCCCCAACATCGGCATGGGACAAAAGTACAAGTTCCGAGTAAAGACTTGCGACGGACAAACGATCGATAAAACGGATCCGTACGGTTACTTCGCAGAGCTGCCGCCACGAACCGCTTCGATCGCCGCTGATTTAAACGCTTACAGTTGGCAGGACGGCGATTGGATGAATCGTCGCGCCGGCGAAGATCAACTGCGCAAGCCGATCTCGATTTACGAATTGCATCTCGGTTCATGGCGACGCGATCCGGAGGGCCATCACGGCTGGATGAACTATCGCAAGATCGCTCATCAGTTAGTTGAGTATTGCCGCGAGATGGGATTCACGCACGTTGAACTGATGCCGATCAGCGAGCATCCGTTTACGGGTTCGTGGGGTTACCAAACCGTTGGCTATTACGGCATCACCAGCCGCTATGGTACGCCCGACGACTTTATGTACTTCGTCGATTATTGCCATCAGAACAACATCGGGGTCATTCTCGATTGGGTTCCAGCTCACTTCCCCAAAGATGGTCACGGCTTGCGTCGCTTCGACGGTTCGGCTCTGTTTGAACACGAAGATCCACGCCAAGGCGAACACCCTGACTGGGGCACGATGATCTTCAATTACGGACGCAATGAAGTTCGTAACTTCTTGATCTCGAACGCATTGTTCTTGCTCGATAAGTATCACATCGACGGACTTCGCGTCGACGCGGTCGCCAGCATGCTGTACCTCGATTACAGTCGCAAAGCGGGCGAGTGGGTACCGAACGCTCACGGTGGTCGCGAGAACTTGGATGCGATCCATCTGCTGCGTGAATTCAATGAGCAAGCTCATGCGCAATATCCCGGCGTGCTCACGATCGCTGAAGAGTCGACCGCTTGGCCTGGCGTCAGTCGACCGACGTCATGCGGTGGGCTTGGGTTTTCGATCAAGTGGAACATGGGTTGGATGAACGATACGCTGCGCTACATGCGGCACGAACCGATTCATCGCCAGTTCCATCACGACGAACTGACCTTCAGTTTGATCTATGCGTTCACTGAGAATTTTGCGTTGCCGCTGTCGCATGACGAAGTGGTCCACGGCAAAGGTTCGTTGATCAGCCAAATGTCCGGCGACCTGTGGCAGAAATTCGCAAACCTGCGATTGCTGTACGCTTACATGTGGACGCATCCTGGCAAAAAACTGCTGTTTATGGGCAGCGAGTTTGCGCAGTGGCATGAATGGAACTACGATTCAGAAATTCAGTGGGATTTGTTGGGCTGGGACACGCATCGCGGCATTCAAAAGATGCTAGCGGATCTCAACCACTTGATCGCTCGCGAACCGGCGCTGCATCAAGTCGACTTCCGCGGCGAGGGCTTTGAGTGGATCGACTGCATGAATCGCGGCGACAGCATGATCAGCTTCGTGCGAAAAGCTGAGGACCCACGTGACTTCGTCGTAGTTGCTTGCAACTTTACACCAGTTGTTCGTCACGGCTACCGCATCGGTGTTCCTCAGGCTGGTTACTATCGCGAAATTTTCAACAGCGATTCGTCCTTCTACGCTGGTAGCAACGTCGGGAACTTCCCTGGTTGCAACGCCGAGAAGATCTCGCACCACGGCCGCCCCGCTTCGATGGCACTGACATTGCCACCGCTGAGCGTAGTGGTATTGAAGCCTGATCTCTAATTGAATGCTTTGACGCTACTAACGTAGCTTGGGACCACTGTCTCGAGCACATCGGTTTCACGCATTGGGAAGTGCGCTGTAGTTGGGAAAGGGGATTTTATGGCTGACGCGCCTTTAGGTCCAGGCTATACTTAATCTTCTGGAAAGCCGACTATGGCGTCTCGTTCCAAGGTTCACTATGATCCGCATCGACTCTGCAATTCTCTACGACCTACCACCTTTTAAAAAGCAGTTGGTTAAATTTCCGGCGGCTAGCGAAGATTCCAAACTTGGCGAAGTTCACTTGTTTGTTGGTGAGAATGGAACGGGTAAGACACGGCTGCTATCGCTGCTCGCAGCAGCATGCGGAAATCCAGCGGAATTAACCGCAAGACTGCAGCGTAACGCCACTAACTTTGTGTTTGCGGCAGATAGCGTCTCCGCATTCGTATGGGGGATTCGGGGCAATCCGTGCTTGGTTTTTGATAACCCTAAGCAGGTACAAGCAGAACTTATCGAAAATGGTGAAGCAAAGAGTGCTCGGCAAAAAGGAACAAGAGCTAAATTGCTCGGTGATCACGGTGATGCAACTTTGGCCTTGGCGTTCCGAGGCTCTGCGAGAGTTACCGATGCGGACATTAAGCCATTAAGCCCCGTTTCCTTCGGTAAAGTTGAAGACGCCCTTCTTTTTGATCGCCAAGCGAATGAAGATGCTTTGTTTGGTCAAAGCATGGCCAACCTAAAGATTCGAGCGGGGATGTTTATCGCGAGCCGACCAAGCGAATCTTCAAATCGAAATGTCAGAATCGCTGATCGCCTTGAGAAAGCACTAACTCAAGTGACGGGGCGTGACTTTTACTTCGTAGTTGATGAAACTCCAAAACTTCAATTGCGCGTGACTTGGGGCGATAAACGGATGTTGCTAAAGCAATTGCCCGATGGCTTACGCGCTATAATCGGTTGGTTGGTTGCATGCGTTGCCAAAATTGAGAGTATTCACCTCGAACACGAAGATCCGCTGGACTTGCCTGTAGTGCTTCTTGTCGACGAGCCCGAAAATCACCTTCATCCGGCTTGGCAACGTAAAGTTCTACCAGCACTGCAGCACCTACTGCCAAACGCACAAATCTTCGTCGCGACGCATTCACCTTTTGTGATCTCATCGGTTAATCACGGTTTCTATTACGTGCTTCGCGCGGATGAAGATGGTGTTGTGACTGTTGATCCGGCCAAACCGTGCAGCAAGGGCGATACTTATCTGGATGTGGTTCAAGACATTCTCGGTGTCCAAGAATGGTATGATATTGAAACGGAAGAGGAGTTGAAAAACTTTCGAGCGGTACGTGACAACGCTAAACGTAACCCAACTGATGCAAACATAGAATTGATGCGTTCGCACGCGCTGGAGATCGGCAAACGTAGCGATTCGCTAAAGGATATGATGGCCCGCGAACTCACCCAATTTGATCGACAGCTTGCTGCTGCTATAGGAAACGGCAATAAATGAGAGGTTTTGTCCGCAGTGAAGTTCCCGAAGTTTTGGTCATGAAGGCTGAACAGTGGACTCAGCAGTGGATCGATTTGCGCGAGAAAAATCCAGGAGCAAAATTCCCTTGGTACCAGTACGGCAATAAGTCGGCGCGCGAGTGGCTATTGCCATTGCTTCGAGCGCTGACCGCAAGCCATTGTTCCTTCTGTGATGCGTTTCCGCTGGAAGGTCAATCGAACGAGCCCATCGAGCACTTCCGCCCCAAGCACCAATTTCCCGAGTGTTCGTTCGACTGGAAGAATCTGTACTACTGTTGCGAGAAGTGCCAGTCTTCAAAAGGTGAGCGGTGGGCGGAGGAACTTATTGCTCCTGACATGCCCAATTATCGTTGGATCGATTGGTTCGAATTTGATTACACCACTGGTCATCTTCGCCCAAACGCGTTTGCTGACTCCACAGCGCAAAATCGAGCGCGCGTCACGATTCAGATGTATGGTCTCGCGTCCAACGAACGCGCTCGCCGAAGAATCCTCGAGCTGAAAAAGTGGCGGGAGGCAAGCGAACACGTGCGACGCATTGATGAATTTGCAGAACGCGACTACTTGGAAAATAGCCCCAAAACTGGCTTTGCTTCGTAATTCGCTCGTTTTGTGGGGATGGTTCCTGCGGCGGCAGCTTTCAGATCCGCGTTGCCATCGCGTGCGAAAGGGCGTAAGATCATTGTGTAGCTGATCAATTCGGTTGCGTTTGATTTTGCGAAGACCTTTTGGCTTGGGACTGTGAACGATGTGGCAAAAACTCTTGCTAAGCGTAGCGTGCTTTGCAATATGTTTGCCGATGCATGCGCTCACCGGTTGCTGCTGCACGAGGGCAGCAGGGTTGGAGGGGTTGGTCGGTAAAGTTTGCTGCAGCGAACTGGAAAGAACGACCTGCTGCAGTCCAGCTAAAGCCCGCAGTTGCTGCAGTTCGCGAGCGGAGCAGTTTGCAAATCAATCAGAGTGCGGCGCGGATTCTTCCGGCAAGCGGCCGATTGAGTGCAGTTGTCAATGCAATTGCCGGCCACAAGCCGACGCAGCCATTGCAATTAAATATACGGACGCACCCGTTTCAATAGCTGCGATTGCGGCCAACTGGAGTTTTCCAGATAACGCGTGCGTTACAAATTCGCATTTTAGTGATTCGGAACGTCCTCCGATCGCTCATAACCGACGTCAATCTCTGCTGTGCGTTTGGCTGAATTGATTCTCCAACTGAACGATTTGAATTTAATCTGTTTCAGTTTTTTGGAGAATGAAAATGTTGCGTAAAGTTCTTTTGTCTGTAGCAGTTGGTGTATTAGGCGTCAGTGCGTTCGCAGCTAGCGGTTTGGGATTCGGTTCGTCGGCGGCTTCGGTTGCCACTCAATCACCTTGTTCATGCTGCGAAGTCTGCGTTTGCACAGATTGTGTTTGCGATGAAGTTGAATGCGCTTGCGGGGTCGGCGGACCTTGCGGTTGCTCAGCGGATTGCTGCACAACTTGTTGCAGCAAGTAATCTGTTCCAGCCTGGAACACGTGCTAAGTTACCTATGCACAACTTGAACAGCATGCGTTGCCGTAACGAGTAAATACAACTTACCGGCCCGCAGTGCACTTCTCGCCACTTGAGCCTGAACCGGCTTGAGTGGCGAATTGCGTTTAAGGACGAAGGAACAAGACGCAAATCCTATTGAACGGATGCGGTCTCACTGACGTTCAGATCGGGAACGAGCGGAAACAGTAACTTCATCGTTGTGCCGGATCCGACTTGCGTTTCGACTTCAGTTCGACCGTTGCATTCTTCGATGATGCCTTGCACGACGGCCAGACCTAGACCGGTTCCCTGGCCAACTTCTTTCGTCGTGAAGAACGGATCGTAAATCCGATTAAGGAAATCTGGCGCGATTCCGGAGCCGTTGTCGGTTACTGCGATTTCGATTGCGCCTTGGCGGCTGCTATCGCTGAGCTGCAAGCGGCCGTACTCGTTGCTGCCCACCACTTTCCAGGAATAATCGCTGCGGAATCGGGTGCGGATTTGGATGGTGCCAGCACCGGCGATCGCATCGCGGGCGTTGACGACCAAGTTCATGATCAATTGCTGAAACTGAACGGAATCCGCCATCACATTCAGCTCGCCTTCAGCGACATCTAGCGCCAGAGTGATGCGGTCGCCGCACAGTCGCCGGAGCACCACTTCGGAACTGATAATCGTGCTATTGACGTCGATAGGGCGCATCTGCGGCGATTGTCGGCGGCTGTAAGTTAGCAATTGCTGCGTCAACGCAGCTCCGCGCACACCGGCTTCAAGAATTGCCGTTGCATGCTCCCGCGCATCGGCTGGGACAAGTTCATCGCTGGCAATCAATTTGCTCGCGCCAACGATAACCGTCAATAGATTATTAAAATCGTGCGCGACGCCACCCGCCAAGCGACCGATCGCTTGCACTTTGTCGGCTTGCCGCACGCGCTCCTCCAGCTTGACCTGAGCGGACATGTCCGTGATGACAACAATAAACGACACGGGTTTCGCATTCTCACGGCGATTCACCGATGCGTAGACTAGTGCGTGCATAATGCTTCCGTCGCGACGCACGTATTTACGCATCGATTGATAATTCTTTAATCGTCCACTCGAAAGCTGCGCAAGCATCGCTGTAGCATCGTCGCGTTCCAGTTTATGCACGATTTGCACTGGATTGATGCCGAGCAACTCTTGGCGTTCGTATCCAAGCATGCGGCAGATCGCGTCATTGACCTTCAAGATCGTGCCTTCAAAGCCGCATTCGCACATGCCGACGTTGGAAGTGTCGAAGAAAGCGTTCAGTTCATCGGTCTTGACGCGCAGTTCCTCTGTCGCGCGCTGTCGCTCAGACAATTCGCTCGACAGTATCAGCACGCCTTCAGGTACTGGTTGCAACGATACGTTGAACAAGCCCGGCAAACGATCACAAAAGTCGGAAACACATTCCATCACTTGGGGTCGCCGTTGTTCCATGCACTCCCGCAAGTTCGATCGCGTGATATCGTCAGCATCGCGATCATTTATATCGACAAACGATTTACCAATCAGCGACTCGCGATCGACGCCGCAATGTCGCACTGCGGAATCGTTTAAGTACTGGTATCGAAAGTCGAAGCCAATGATCTGAATACCCTCAGACATTCTGTCGAACGCATTTCGCAACTGCAGCGACTGTTCGCGTGCTTCTAACTCTTGCAGTTTCCGCGTAGCTGTCCAAACTGTGCGCAGCAGCGAACGCGGGTTGTTTGCACATGAGTTTAGAGAGGTGATTCGCGTTACGCGTCTGCGGAGAGAACAACGCGATCAAGGAGACTCTTGCCGGTTATGTCAGGCGCGGGTTT
>JBGSOM010000190.1:0-90939 GCA_041739135.1 Pirellulaceae bacterium | reverse complement strand
AGCCATCCGCGTGTATCGCGAGGAAGAAGCTCGCTACAAGTCGGACCGAAAGCAGCTCGATCGAGCCCGCCGCATCGTCGCTGCCAAACAAAAACCCAAGCCGCCCCGATAATCTCACCTGCCTGTGGTGTACGCTTACGGATGTCGATCAGACGCGCTTCACGCTGTTTATTCACCCTGGACGAATCAAGCGGGGAGTGAAACCGCGAGAAGACGACGGCTTGCCAATGACCGACGGCAAGGAATACTCGTTGCAGATCGACCAAGCTTGGCAAGGCGCCGATCGGCAACCGCTCGCGACAACTCATATCAAAAAATTTCGCGTTGTCGCAGCCGATGAAGGTCAACCCAATCCCGTAAATTGGAAAATCGGAACTCCCAAAGCTGGCTCGCAGGAACCGGTAACACTCACGTTCAACGAATCGCTTGACCACGCGATGCTCAACCGCGTTTTCCTCATTCGCAATGCCGCGGGCGAGCTGCTGGAGGGTCGAACTGATATTTCAGAGCACGAAACCGTATGGTCCTTCGTGCCAGCCAAACCTTGGAAGCGAGCCGACTACGCGATCGAAGTCGCCACCAATCTCGAAGACCTGTGCGGCAACAGTATCGCTCGTCCGTTTGAAACCAAAATGCAACTCGACAGCGCCGACACGACTGCACCTGCCGCGATGATCGCAATCGAATTTGCAGTCGAGTAACTTGCCTTGTAACTTGTCGAGTAATAAATCCAAGCGTTCCGTTTCTCAGTTGTCGAAGTAGGATAGACTCATCCGACGATTCGTTTCACTGTGATGACATCAGGTTCAGCCATGTTCCGCAAAATCAACTTCATCCTAAGCACAGCTCTGGCAATCGCGTTTTTCACTTCAACGCTTACCGCAGTCGAAGCCGGTGATCCGGTCGGCCGCTGGAAGGGTCGCTGGACAAGCGGAACCACTGGTCACTCCGGTCCGATGCGAGCACGAATTACTGCGAGCGAGAATGGAACTTACAAAGCGGTCTTTGCAGGTCGCTTCGCTGGAGTCATACCGTTCGTGTATCGCGCCGACATGATCCCAGTTCAAACTTGGGATGGCACCGCTTTTGTAACTGAGAAAAAGCTGCCCTTACTTGGCAGCTACCGCATGCAATCGATCGTGCCAGGTAACAGCTTGCATGCAAACTGGTCCGCCGTCGGCGACACCGGACAAGTCCACATGCAACGCATAAGTTACTAAGAACAGGCACTCACTTGGGGGCGAATATCAACGTCAGGACGAATAGAATCAGCACGGCTGACCAAATCAAAGTCATCGTGCCGCCCATGATAATTCCGATCCAAGCGTGCACGCTGCCGTGAATAACCGGATTGGCTTTGTACCTTTTATATCCCATGATGCCGAGAATGAACGCTGGAATCGCCAGCAGCAAACCGATGCACGGGAACAGCGAAAAGAGCCCGAGGTAATAAGCGATCAAAGCGTGAGGATTCTTATAAGGAATCAATCCGCCGGTATTGTCCGTTTCGCTTGGAACGTAAGGCCTTTGCGGACCGTCAACTGGTTGCGAAGCCGCATACGGATTTGGGGGAGGTATTTCGCTCATCGATTTCTCTTGTCAATTAAATCGCTTTGCCAATTTCGACAACAGAGTATATCGAATCAGATTCCCAGCCGCGTGCGCCAGCTTGACGAAATTTCCGGGTATTTTCCATAGAAGCGCTTGATGAAATGGCGACCGCTCCAGTGCTGACAATGCGCTTCCCAGCCCCAACGCGCCAGTAACCGATCGCTGATTCGGTCATTGATCACGTTGCAAACGATGGCTAGCGACTGATTGATACGAGCGATCTCATCCAGTACCAAAGTGGCTGCGTAATTCGACGCCAACGAAGTGCGTCCGCCGGATCGTATGTAGCTGAGCGTAATAAATTGCGGCGCACCTAACGGAGAATGATAAAACAATTCGCAACGGTCGTCATTGCCGCCGCGAACTCTTCGATCGAAAGCCGCCTGAAGATGGTTTCCAAAGTACGGCCACCATCGACCGTAGACCGCCAACAACCGACCGCTTTCGACGACGATGTGACCCGACCGCCGCACTTGCAACAGGTGTTTCTGAGTCGCGATGCTGGTTACCGGCTCAAGCCCAAAACTCGCTAGGCGTTCACGGGCTGGTCGTCGGACCAGATCATTTCGCGAATCAATCGCCATATCCATAACATCGCTCCCATCGCCACCACGCACGCGCCCAAAATACCAACGATCGTCAATCCAAGTGCAAAGACCGGCAACGCCCAACCAAACCAAATGCCGCTCCAACCACAAAGCACAGCGACCGTAGCTGCACACAAATACGGCCCGTACGGCGCCGCTTTCTCACCAGTCAACAAGTACTGAATGACCACGATCAACACCGCCATCATAGGCGCGATGAAGAAGATCAAAATACTCGGCTGCCATCCAACAAACGTCCCGATCATCGCCATCAACGTAACGTCGCCGAAACCGAGCGCCTGCACGCGGAGAGCTGTAGAAGCCGCGATGCGAACCGCCCAAGTAATTCCACCTGCACAGGCCAGCCCAAATAAACTGCTCAAAAGATGCGGCCAGCGAGCGATCTGATTGTTCCAAGCGACCGCAACCCCGATCAACATCACGACGCTAATCGCCAACACAACTTTCCATAACCAGTGAGGTCGCACTAACCGAGCCCAGAAGTAGACAAAGGCTTTACCCATCCCGCGTCGCAAAATGATTCGCCGATCAAGCAACGCGAATCCCCAAACAACGATAATCGCAACAGAGAAATACAGCCCCCAATTCCCGTTCAACCAACCCATCCACGGGTTGGGCGCGAGCGCATCCATCTCTTTTGCCAACTCGCCGTTCGGAGTCAAAATCGAAGTCATGCCCATCCATCCAGGTACAAAGGCAGCCCCCAACAAACCGATCAATGTGCCAGGGATCGTGATCGTATCCGGTATAGATTGCTCATCGAAGTCGATAAACGTGGCGATTGTCATCAAGGTGATCAGCACGAAATGGCCGAGAAACTGACCATGCAATTCCGATTGCATCGCAGGTACGAACATCTTGAGCTGCGAAGGAAGTGTCCCGCCAGTGACTAAGAATTGAAAATACCAAGTCATGGAGATCGGCAAAATCAGTTCGATTAGCAGCGGTCGCAACCAATACGATGCTCCATGCTCTTTCGATTCGCGACGAAGTTGCCACCATCCAACTACGGGCAAGTGATCGATCCAAGTGCGAGCCGCATGGCCTTTCGGCGGACGTGACCAAGGGCCTAACTGGCGACTGAAATGCGCCCAACTATAGATCGCCCAGTTCGCGAAGCGTGATGCAACGACTGACAGTAAAAAGACTATCAGCATGCGCAGCGGGAAAGGAATTGAAACGAAGCCGTTTATCACCGAAGTTCCTTGACGACCAGAGCTGAGTTGAATTGCGCCGCGTCCAATCCATTCCATTCCAAACTGACTATTGCTTTGGATCGTAGATTGGCGACTGAAAGTCGCCACCACTTTCTCTTCGCCTGATCCTCAGTCAGTCCGTACGTTGCTCGCTCCTTCATGAGCGGTTGGTTTCGAACTCGGAACAAAAGAGTTTACGTAACCGACAATCTCATCGCTTACTTGATCGGGCGTTTTGCCCTCGACGGCTATCGTTATATCAGACAATCGTTCATAAATCGGTGTTCGCTTCCGAAGCAACTCGACAACTTCGTCATAACCGCCAACTTGCGACAGGTTCGGACGTCGCAACTGTGTCGCTTGATCCGCCTGTATGCGTTGATACAAAAATTCAGCGCTACCGCTCAGCCATACACAAACCCCCGTCGCTTTCAAGATTTCTTGCGTCGATTCGCGCAGCACCGCTCCGCCACCCAACGCAACAACTCGCGATAACGCACGCCCGACTTGATCAGCGGCAACTTCTCTATCCGCGGAAAGCTCAGCGATGACCTTGGCTTCCAAGTCGCGAAACCAAGGTTCACCTTTCTGAGCGAAGATGTCTTTGATCGACATCCCGCTTTCCGCTTCAATCGCGTCGTCTGAATCCGAAAACGGAAGATCGAGCCGCTCTGCGACGACTCGACCCACTGTAGACTTCCCTGAACCGCGATAGCCGATCAAATAAAGTTGCATACGAACTACTTTGTACCGCTCTTTTCAACGCCCAGCTTACCGAGTTGATCCGCCAAATCCTTACCGTGCGTTTCGGTCTTCACTTTGTCATCCACGGCCAGCACTTTTCCGTCCTTGCCGATGATGATCGTAACTCGATTCGCTGCCTTGCCGTCTGGCTTGAGCACGCCGAACATCTTCGCATTCTTGCCTTCGGGATCGCACAGAATCGGATAGTCCAGATCGAGGCTCTTCGCGAACTCAGCATTCTTTTCAACCGGATCGGTGCTGGCGGTAAAGTACGCCACGTTATACTCCTTCAACATGGCGCCCGATTCACGCATCGACTTGCATTCTTTGGTGCAACCACCTGTAAAAGCGCGAGGAAACCAAGCGATAATCACCGCCTCCTTACCAACGAAATCCTTCGCTGCATAAGTCTTCCCGTCGCTCCCCTTCATCTCAAATTCGGGGACTTTGGAGCCAACTTTGACCAAGTCCTCAGCGTTTGCGGTCGCGGCAACGAACGCTGACGTTAGACACAGAGCGACGCACAAATAGTTACTTAGCTGACGCATTTTGTTTCCTCTCAAGTGAAAGTAGGTGGGAAGGCCCTATTCTATCATCGCGCCTGACTGAGTGGGCAAGCGGAGAGTTGGAAAGCACGGCTCAATCAACTCTAGCCTTCATGAGCCGTCATGGTTTCGCCGGCGCAGTGGCTTTCAGGATGAACTCCGCGAACATGTCCAAAGCGATCGGGTCGATAGTCATTTCAATCGATTCGTATTCATCCACCAGCCCCGTTTTGCAAGGCTGTAGCAGGTGATTCAAGCCCGGTAGGATCTGCAGCTTCGTCAGCGGATGAGGATTCTCGCCCATCGCCGCTTGCATCGCATCGCGGTTACCAACGGCCAGCACCTGCACATCTTCGCTGCCCCAGACTGCCAGCACCGGTTGCTTGATCTGTGGCAACAACCGACTTGGATCGCGTTCTAGAAAGTCGCGATACCAAGCGTTCTTCAACTGCTTCAGCCGCGCCGACAACGCAGCCTTCGGAGTTCCCTGCGCCTCAGCTGGAATTCCGGACGCCTCGAAGAACTTCGATACCATCGCATCGACCTGCTCTTCAAACCGATCGCTCTCCGGGTTCGACAAAACGAGTTCCGAGTGTGCTTCCATCAGGTCTCGCAACGCATCGAGCGCCTGCTGTGGAGTCTCTTGACGCCGAGCCATCTCGACCGTCTGTTCAACCACAATCTTGCGACCATCCCAACCTGCACCGGCCATCAGCACCAGAAACGCCACTTGCGGATTCTCAGCTCCCACACTGATCGCCACCGACGAACCCTCGCTGTGTCCAAGCAAACCGATCTTCGTCACGTCAACCTGTGGGTGCTTAGCCATAAAGTTCCAAGCGGCCTGGGCATCTTCGATGAAATCACTTGTTATGGCCGTTTCGAAGTTGCCCGTGCTCTTGCCGACTCCGCGATCGTCATAACGTAGAACAGCAATTCCTTTTTTCGTTAAGAAGTCAGCGATCACATGGAACGGCTGATGATCGAGCAAAGCTTCGTTACGATCCTGCGGACCGCTGCCACTGATCAAGATCACCGCTGGAACTTTCTGGTCACTCTTCGGAACCGTGATCGTAGCAGCCAGTTTGACGTCATCCGAACTGTCGATGGTAACATCCGTCGAATCGTACGGTGCGGGCGACTTTGGCGTCTGCGGTCGCTTCTTCGCAGCAACTTCGTACTCGAGCGGCTCGGCTTCCAGTTTCCAGGTCAGCGGCAGAGGCAATAGACCTTGAGTCCAAGTTCCTTCCCACGTCGCATCGTCCAACTTCGCCTTGCCCTTCCAAGTCGACGAAAGCGCAGAGACCTTCACGATGATTTGATCGCCATCGACCGCCAGACTTCCGATGAACGATCCGAAACCTTCACCAAGACTGTCGACCAAAACCAACTGTTGCCCGTTCAGTTTCTCGCCTTCGATCACCCGCATCTGCATCGGCAGCTTCCGAACAATCGCGTTCAGCTCGCCGCGATACACCTGCTTCGCGGCCATTGGCGGGAGCTTTTCGACTCGTTCAAACTTAAGATCAAAGTCGATGCCGCTTTGCGTGAAAGTTCCATCGATCGTCTTGCCGTCTTCAGATTCTTCGCCGCGGTACGTTGCGTTGCTTCCGCGAATTTCAATGTCCCACTGTTTGCCTTTTCGCTCTATCTTGGTCAGCGGCAGCTTGGCGGCTTTCTGGTCGATTGAAACAACATAGCCTTCCGTTGTCCCGTCGGGTTTCGTCGAGACATTGAGCGACGTGCGCAACCACTGCGTTGGCGTCTTCAACACTCCGAACCACAACTCCGTTGGCTGGCCCACGATCGGCTCCTGCGCTTGCACCTGCCCATCGCATTGCACCGCAAACTGCGCCGCGAGTGTTGAAAGCAAGATGAAATACGTACAGATAAAACGTAATCGAAAGTGAAGCATGGTTGCATCTCGCGCGAAAGTTGAATGAAACTCGCATCGCACTCTGCCGCAAACGCGAGCTGCAAACACGAGCCGCTCGCGAACTGCCAGCGAATCATTCGCGAATTCGTTGCGAACTACTCACTGCACAGCAGCATGGAGGTTTCAAGCTTATCTTGTCGCCGAGCGTTTAGGAATAGTCGCGGACCGATCACCTACAAACACATTGACTCATAAGTGGTGCCGACTTTCAGACGCCAATCAAAGCAACGTCGACTGAAACCCACAGCCAACCGTCTGGGGATCGAATGCAATAAATCGAATGCAATAATCTGTGTGAACGAGCGACCGTGGGATCTTCAGTTTTTCATGAGCCGATCCGCACATCGCTCCTCCGCCTACGGTCGACTAGACCATGCTTGGATAACTGTACGAACCCAATTCCAGTCAGTGTTTTCGTTCCAGTCATACGGATACATGTCCAAATGGTGAATCCAATTCGGATCTTCGTCGTACATGCGGCTAAGCATGTCAACTACATTGCTCGGAAAGTCAGTCCGCTTCCTACTGATTGCGTCAAGAACGGGATGCCATCCATCGGGAACCACGAAGCCCTGGTCAACGTCCGAAATCATCGATAACAGCAGATGCGCATGAGCGGAATGTTTGTGCCCAGGATTTTCTACCAGCTCGAAGAGTCGAACCCATGGAAAAATTACACACGGAACTTCGGGGTTGCGAACAGCAAAATGCCGCGGTGATGTATCGGAGACGAACTTGCACCATTGAAAACCAAACTGCTGTACAACGACATTGCCCCAAGCAACAGCATGCGTGATTCCATGATCCCAACCCCATGAATCTGCACCCAGTTCGTAGAATATGTAGTCTAGCACACAGATGTCGTTAGTGTCGCCATCAAACACACAGGCATTAATTGGGTGCAGGTCAAACGCGCTGTACCAATTGCGAAGGGCAGCGATTCGCGCTCTTACGAATTCAGTATCCTCATCCGTCAGTGGAACGAACGGTGTTTCATTATCGTGCATTACTGACTCTTGCAAAATAACGGCAGAATTGATTAGTCCACCTTAACTAACGGTCAAGCGAAAAATAAGTGGTGGCGACTTTCAGTCGCCAATCAAAGCAACGTCGACTGAAAGACATAGCCAACCGTCTGCGGAACGAGCGGATCGAATGGCACTCAAACCGCGGCATAAGTGAACCCTTCCGCCGCACTCCACAGTTATCACTTGTCTGCGTTCGAGCCAAGTGTCCACATTATTGCGGCCTCTTTCGTTGCTCTGAAAATCGAGCTGTGCTTTTCTTCAGGCTGGTCCGAATACGTCCATTCCAATGTATCAGGTGCGCTGTTCCTCAAGATGGATTGCAGTTCACGCGTGTTCGGCTGAATATCACCAGCCTCGGAGCCCGCAAACCAAAAACGAATTTTCGAGTCTGGAAATTTCGCTAAATGCTCCGCTGCAGTTCTGACTAAATACCGGTCGTTCCAGTAGACCGCAGGATCCATCGCAATATACGAATCGAACATTTCGGGGTGCAGGAGCAAAGTTTCGACAACGAACAGCCCCGCCGCAGACTCACCAATGATGGATCGCTGGTCGGATGTTCGGTAACGACGATCGATTTCTGGGAAAAGTTCATCGGCGATAAACTGACGAAACTTGGATGCCCCGTCGGACAATGGAGCGATCTTCTCGTCAGAAGCAACATCCGAGGGCCCCGTCAAATCGCGTCTCCGTTCAGTATTCTCAATTCCGACCAAGATCGTTGGCGGGATAGAATCCGCAGCGACCAATTGGGCTAACGTATTAGCGATGTGAGGAAAGTCTTCCTTGAGGCCACCGTCGGGCATGTACAGCACAGGATAGGTATCCTCAGTTGCGTCGTATCCTGGTGGAACCCAAACACAGATCACACGCGTTTCCCCGACCGACAATGATTCAATCTTGAAGGTGTCGTGTTGCGGTATCGGGTCCGACGGAAGTTTCGCGGTGTTGCAGCCAACGAATACAGCGAAAAGCAGGTACGGGATTAAAATTCGCATGTTCATTTCAGAGTGATAAAGTCAGAAGCGCCCGTTCGCAGGATTAACTGTTCATTTCGCATTTGCTCAGCTACTGCGGTTTTGCGGCGTGGTCACCGGCCACCGAAGGTTGGACACCGGAGGTTGGGAACGGAACTCCATCATAGGGAGCAATGTAGCCTGGCCAGTCAGGTCCGTACCATGGCCGACTAAGCAGCCAAGCATGATAGCGAAGGTACACACGAGTCAAGCAACGGTGCGAAGCTCCGCCTTCACAAGTGAATACGTAAAATTCATTGAGCAATTCGCCAAGGCGAACGATGGCATCACTGTCATCGATCGATTCCAACTTGAAGAGCATCCGCACGACACCGGGCCAAGCAAGGTTGTTTCCCTCTTCCAAGCGCGGAACAAGCCATTCGCGAAATCCAGTCAGGCACCCCGTTGCCGTATCCAACCCACTGAGATAGGCGAATACGTTTTCGAGTGACCCCGGCGACACGTACATGCCCGGACGTTTGCAGACATGTTGGATTAGCTCGTGTTGATGTGCATCCAATTCGGCCAGCCTTATTTCTTTTGATGCGAGTTTCGCGAACAGCCGGTTCGCGGGATCGAACGACAACCGGCATCACCAACGAAGAGAAACTGTCTCAACGAAAGTCAAAACGGCGCCCCGCGTTCTTTGTGCGTTTGTCATTGTTACGTCCTTTTCTCGGCAGGGCAAATGGCCAAACGGGAACCTCGCGAGCAGCTGGGACGTCAGCAGCTGGGACGGCAGCGTTTGGTGGGTGCGGTTCGTACGAACTCGTCTTCAACCATTGCCAATTTGATTTGTTCGCTGCTCTGTCATCCCAGCGGCGATGAGTTAAGCTCAGCCGCAAAGCAGCCGAAGTCTAATGGTGTAAAGGGCGACTGCGTGGAGTGACAGAGAAACCGCATCGATTTGAGAAGACCGTTGCCGAATCACGCCATGCCTAAATGTTAGCGGGGCTTTTACGACTGTTTCAGCGAATGTCGTTCAGCCGTTTTTGTGGGCCGTTGGATTTGTCGGCGACGCTGCGGATGCGGCGCAGCGTCTGGTCGACGGTCGTTGTAAACCAGTTCGCACCGGCTCTGCGAAAGTTGACGAACAAGCGGTCGTAGTTCTTGAAGCGACCGTAGCAGCCGAGCACGATGAAGCCAGTGTAGCCGGCTTCGCGCAGTGAGCGGCACCAGTAGCGAGCTTGATGCGTGCCACCAGGCGGGATGACGGCGATGACGATGAACTGGGGCGCTATCGCGACGATTTCATGCACAACTTGATCTGGTAAATCGTCGACGTCCAGCAACTCCAACTGAATGAAATCACGCATGTGATGTGCAAGAGCTCCGATTAGAATCTCTTCGCCACGATGCCGCGATGCGATCGCCAGCCCGTGAGGCAACTGTTTGGCAGCTACCGTCGAATCCGGCTTGATGATTTCCGGCGAAGCACCTGGCACAGCGGCCAGTGTTTCTACATCAGCGACGGGTAACTCGGCAGCGTCATCGGCTTCGTCCACTTCAGACTTCTTTGAGTCCGACAACAACCCGGCCTTGAGCATACTGGTCCACAGACGATCAAACATGATCGCGTCGTTGACACCTTGTAGATCGCGATCGGTCAACACGTATTTGATCATAGGCGTGATGATGCGATCGATCACGACCGTGGGGCTCGATTCGCTAACTTCATTTTGCAGGTACTCCGACAACTTGTGCGTGTCGCCGGACAGCAAGCGTTGGTAACCGCGGACGGAGCGTTTTAAATGCACTTTCTCGCTAAGCAATTTTGCGAGAAACTGGAAACGCGGAACATACTTGCCGAACACCACGGCGCAGACGGTCAATGGAGTTGCCAGCAGCAGACCGATCGGGCCCCATAACCAACCCCAAAAGACTGCGGACAAGATAATCGCTACTGCGGACACGCCAGTACTCGAACCGTAAAGGAGCGGCTCGACGACGTTGTTCGATAGCAGCTCCATGGAAACGATGAGCACCGCAACTGCGAT
Organism: Pirellulaceae bacterium; assembly: GCA_041739135.1. Lineage (GTDB taxonomy): Bacteria > Planctomycetota > Planctomycetia > Pirellulales > Pirellulaceae > Aureliella. The sequence continues at coordinate 80,258 of JBGSOM010000190.1, read as the reverse complement.
TGCGACGGAGTAACCGGGGAACAGCGCGATCGATAGCAGCAGCGGGACAAAGGCACCGATGATTGGGCCGACGTACGGTATGAAGCGCACGACGCCAGCGATTGTGCCTAGCAAAATGAAGTAGGGAAACGTTCCATCTGGCGTAAACAGAAATCCGATGATCAAGAGACCAACGGCAAAGATTGCTCCGTAGGAAACGTTGAGAATCAACTGCGCAATCAAATAGCGACTGACGCGGCGCGACGCTTCTTCGAGTGCTTCAGCGGTCACCACATAGTTTCCATGTGCAACGATCGATGTGAAACGATCTCGCGAATCGTCGCGATAGATCAGTGCAAACAGCGCGAAGACTGTCACCAAACCTGCGGTTCCAATAGGACCCATGACTGCGGCCAAGCCGCCTGCCCACGAACCGAAGTCGACCGAGCGCGAGGGCGCGGCGACAACATAGAGCGGTTGTCGCGGTGAGCTGCCGTCGTTGGCTACGTCATCGTTGTCGGTTTCGGCAGTGGCAGATGCGTAAGAGGGCGGAGCCACGATTGTTTCATCAAGAGGGTCGGTCTTGTCGCCTTCGTTTGCAACGTCACTTGCTTCGTCCGCCGCGCCATCCATTGCTTGCGAAACGTCGGCTGCCAGAGACTGGAATTGACCTCCGAAGCCCGATGTCCATTCGCGCCATGAATTTACTTTTGTAACAACTTCGCGCTTGTACTTGGGCAGTTCGCTGGTCAAGTTCGCGAAGCCGCTCCACAGCAGTACTAGAAATAGGCCGAGTGCCGAGAAGACGACTCCCGCCGTGATGAGTACCGCAGCGATGTTGGAAAGTCCCCAGCGTTGCAATCGATTGACGATGGGACTGAGCAGGAACGCGAACAGGATACCGAGTGCAAGCGGAATCAATACATCGCGAGCGACATAGAGGACTGCAATGAACAAAATAACCGTGAGCGACTGAGTGAAGTTAGCCAGCGGATTCAAGGCTCGACGGCTGTCCATATTATAGTTGGTTCGCTTTGTTGAGAGGTAATCAGGTGAGAGGTAAAAAGAGGACGGCTGCTGCGCTTCATATTGCCCGTTTGAAACGCAACAGCCGTTCCTTCAACTGCGATGGATGCGGGATGATACTGTTGGTGTGGGGTGCTACTAAGGGCGACGCACTAAGGGCGACGCACTACGTTCGGGCCCACCAAGCGATGAAGGCGAGAGCTAATGCCAACGCGAGTATCAGAAATATTGGGTAAGCTCCGAAGATGATTGCAAAGAGAGCAGCGGGATGATGTTCACCAATTGGTTCATCACTGCCTTCGATTCCTTCGGTGATCACTTGATCGACGCTGCGGTCTGGGTCGTCAGTGGATTTCGCTTTGTCAGCTGCTTCCTGCTTGAGCGTCTGCTGCTCTGCAGGTCGTCGCAAAGAAGGGTTAGCCATCTTTGCCTCACTTTCTGTCTTGAGTGTTGTGTTTCACACGTCACACGACAATGCAATTTGGATACCAACGAAACAAGCGATCGAAATTGGACTGGGAACGGACTGTGAATAAACAACTTGGCTGAATTCCGATCGTAACGGAGGTTTGCGGATCAACCCGCATTGAATTGACAGCCGCAATCCGATTAGACTTTGGAACGATGTCGGCAATCGTTGGGAGGGGGCAAGGCGTGTTTCCCGCTCGCAGTTAAGCTCTTAGACAACTATCACAAGCGGAGAACAGCTTTGACTATCGGATTCGGAATCGTAGGTTGTGGGATGATCGCCAAGTTTCATGCGCGGGCGATCCGCGACATTGACGGCGCGAAGCTGGTGGCGTGCTACAACCGGACAGCACCGAAAGCGGAAGCGCTAACGGCTGAGTTTGGTGGCGAAGTTTACACGGACTTGGAAGCGATGTTGGCGCGCGACGATGTGCACGTCATTACTATTTGTTCTCCGAGCGGAGCGCATATGGAACCGACGATTGCAGCGGCGCGAGCTGGGAAGCATGTGATCGTCGAAAAGCCGCTCGATGTGACTTTGGAACGCTGCGATGCGATGATTCGCGCGTGTGAAGAAGCGAATGTGAAGTTGGCGACGATCTTTCCGTCGCGCTTCCATCGATCGAGTCAAGTTTTGAAACAAGCGGTTGAAGCGGGACGCTTTGGTACTTTGATAATGGGCGATGCCTACGTGAAATGGTTCCGCACTCAAGAGTACTACGACAGCGGAGCGTGGCGCGGCACTTGGAAATTCGATGGTGGCGGCGCACTGATGAATCAAGCGATCCATAGCGTCGATCTGTTGCTATGGTTGATGGGTGACGTTGCCGAAGTCTCAGCCTACACGGCGACATTGGCCCACGAACGCATCGAAGTTGAAGATGTTGCCACAGCCACGCTGCTATTCCAGAACGGTGCGCTGGGTGTGATCGAAGCCACGACAGCCGCGTATCCAGGTTCGCTCAAGAAGATTGAGGTCGCCGGTACGCGCGGCATGGCAATCCTCGAGGAGGAAGACATTATCAAGTGGGAATTCGCGGATGCGACGGAAGCGGACAAGCGGTTGCGAGAAGAGATGCTGGGGCGAACGAAGACCGGCGGCGGTGCAGCGGATCCGGCTGCAATCGGTCATCAGGCGCACGCGGCGCTGTTTCGCAGTTTTTTGGACGCTTTGGACAGCGGAACGCCGCTGGCAATCGACGGTCGTGAAGGTCGACGCAGTGTGGAGTTGATTTTGGCGATCTACGAAAGTGCTAAGACCGGTAAGAAGATCGTGCTGCGCGGTTAACGCTGTACTGATGCGGTGGGTTGCAGAGTGTTGACCCAGTCGTTGAACCGGCGTTCTCAAAAGACTTAGAAAAGGTTATGTTTGACGCACTCGATACGCAGGAACTTGGAAGCACTTTGAAAGGAATATTCAGTGGGCACGATCAATCGCATTCTAGTGACCGGGGGCGCGGGTTTCCTCGGTTCGCATCTGTGTGAGCGGTTGGTGGCGGAGGGACATGATGTTATTTGCTTGGATAACTTTTTCACCAGCCAGAAGACGAACGTAGTTCACCTGCTCGACAAACCGAACTTTGAACTGATTCGCCACGACGTGACGCTGCCAATTTTCCTTGAAGTTGATCAGATCTATCACTTGGCTTGCCCAGCCGCGCCGGGTCATTATCAGTTCAACCCGATCAAGACGATGAAGACCAGCGTGCTTGGATCGATCAACATGCTCGGGATGGCGAAGCGTTGCGGCGCGAAAATTCTGCTGGCGAGTACCTCGGAGGTCTACGGTGATCCGGAAGTGCATCCGCAACCGGAATCGTACCGCGGCAATGTAAACCCGATCGGAACACGAGCTTGTTACGACGAAGGCAAACGCGTGGCCGAAACTTTGTTCATGGATTACTATCGCATGAACAAAGTGAACGTCCGCATCGTTCGGATCTTCAACACCTACGGTCCGCGTATGCATCCCTACGACGGTCGCGTCGTTTCGAACTTCATTCGTCAAGCGTTAACGGGCCAAGACATTACGATTTTTGGTAACGGATCCCAGACACGTTCATTCTGCTATCGCGACGACTTGGTCGAATGTATCGCGAGAATGATGAACGGCCCAGACAGCTTTGTTGGCCCTGTCAACATCGGCAATCCAGGTGAGTTTACGATTCGTGAGTTGGCTGAGTTGGTGATTGAGTTGACAGGTGCTAAGGTCAAATTGGTTGACCGCCCATTGCCCGCTGACGATCCAACTCGCCGTCGACCGGACATCACACTTGCGAAGAAGCATTTCGGTTGGCAGCCGCAGATAACTCTGCGCGAAGGATTGATCAAGACGATCGATTGGATGCGCAGTGTGGACTTGTCAACTTACCGTCCGCCAACTCCGAATTATGTTTAGGTTGTTTAGGTTTTATCCAACCGACCTAGCCATTCGACCCAGCCATTCGACCAGCCTAGAACTCGAGCCGAACTATGTCGTTTAATCAGACGCGTGGCAGCTTTCCTCAGACACGCATGCGACGCTTGCGGCAGTTTCCGTGGTCGCGCGAGTTGGTTTGTGAACATCGACTGACGGCCAGCGATCTGATTTGGCCGCTGTTTGTTTTGCCAGGCGATAAAAAGCAAGAAGCGGTTACCAGTTTGCCCGGAGTCAGTCGCTTTAGTGTCGATTTACTGCTTGGGCAAGTTGAAGCGGCGATCGAAGTTGGGATTCCAGCGATTGCGCTGTTTCCTGTCACGCCGCCTGAGTTGAAAACAGAAGACGGTCGCGAGGCGCTGAACTCGAAGAACTTAATCTGCTCAGCGACGGCTGCGGTGCGGGCGCGGTTTGGCGATGCGATTGGCATCGTATGTGATGTTGCACTGGACCCTTACACGTCGCACGGTCAAGACGGTTTGCTCCGCGACGGCCAGATCGTGAACGACCCGACGCTCGAAGTGCTTTGTCAGCAAGCGGTCGTGCAAGCGGCGGCGGGCGCGTCAGTGATCGCTCCGTCTGACATGATGGATGGACGCATCGGAGCAATTCGCGGTGCGCTGGATGCGGCGGGATTTCAGAACGTGATGATCATGTCCTACGCGGCTAAATATGCTTCGGCGTTCTACGGCCCGTTTCGGGATGCGGTTGGCTCGAAAGGAAATCTTGGCAGCGGCGATAAGAAAACTTATCAAATGCATCCATCGGCGACCGATGAAGCGCTGCACGAAGTTGCGCTCGATCTGCAAGAGGGCGCCGACATTGTTATGGTAAAGCCCGGGATGCCTTATCTCGATATCGTTCGTCGCGTCAAAGATACGTTTGCGGTCCCCACGGCGGTGTACCAAGTCAGCGGCGAGTACGCGATGTTGGCGGCAGCAGCACAGAACGGTTGGCTGGACCGGGAGAAATGCGTTCTAGAAAGCTTGCTTGCGTTTCGCCGCGCCGGAGCTGACATGATTCTGACTTACTATGCACTCGAAGCGGCTCGTTGGTTGCGAGCCTAAGCGGGAAACGTAATCGCTAGGTCGAAACTGCTTGTAGTTGCTCGATTTCAGCCAACATTTTCTTCAATCGATTACGTAAATCCAGATCGACGCGTTCATCTTCCGCTGCTTCGTAGAGCGCTCGCATATCCTTACCAGTCTTGAGGATTTGGACGAGCTGTTGATGTTGCGTGGGTTGTTTTTCCTCCGTCGTTCTATTCATCGCACACTGAATCTGCCATTCAAGCCACTTGAGTGCTGTTTCGAAAACTGCGTTGCGAGTTGAAGCGGCTAAGTCGTCGCGTTCCAATTGCCGAGAAGCAAGGTAGGCAAGTGAGAGGAAACATAGATAGCTGCGTTGCTGATCGTCAGTAATGCGCTCTAACGCGGTGTCGGTAAAGAGCATCGCCAGTTCGATACGCTCTCGAAGCTCGCACACTTTCGCGATCGACATCAACGTATCAGGGCTTGCCTCCGGATCATCGCTTGGATCGAGCGAATCGAGGCGGCCAGCGATTTCGATGCTGAATTGGAACTTTTGCAGATTCTCTTCAACGGGCAATCTAGGTTGGTCGTCGGGTTTGAAAAGTTCTTTGCACTTCAATATTTCGACTACCGCGGGCTCGAACTTCCCTTGAAGGTACAACGCATCGCCAAGCAAGTAGTGATACTCCGCGTTGTTCGCATTCAACTCGGTCAGCCGACGCGCAACGGGTTCCGCTTCATCGAATCGACGCTTGTTCATCAGCGCGGTGCAAAAAAGATAATGCAACCGTTCATGTTCTGGATTTTTCGCAAGCGCAGCTTTGTAAGACTTCAACGCAATTTCTTCCGCGCGGGATTGGAATAGCGATTGAATGATGACTGGGTCGACGATCTCTTCCGAAGTTGTCGATGCATGTTCAACTTGTGCCGGGATCTCTGGAGTTTGATTCTCCCGCCGGATGAGTAGTGCTGCGACGACAAGCACCACGATCGATACTGCGGTAACGAGAAGTCGAACGGCATGTTGCTTGCGCTGCTCGGAATGTTGGATCGCACTCAGTAGCTCGACAACGGCAGCGGCGTCTTTCGGTCGCTGGTCAGCGTCAACGGTCATGCACTTCGCAGCCAAGTTTGCAAGTTTTCGATGTGGCGATTGGCTGAGTCGCTGCAGTGTCGATCGCATCTCGCCTCGCTGAGCTTTTTGCAGCATCGCGTGGATGTCGGGTTCAACGTAAGGTGGAGTGCCGATAAGCAGCCGACAGAGTACGGCGCCCAGTGCAAACACGTCGGTGCGTTCATCGATTGCATCGATCTTTCCACACGCTTGTTCAGGCGACATGTAAGCGATGGTGCCGCACACTGTTCCGATCACAGTCGCTTCTCGGGTCACTGAATCGAAAACGGTTGCGTTCAAGTCCTCGCTAAAATGATCTTGTGTTAACTCGCTGACAGTGTCGTCGAGCGCCCTGTTGGTCAGCCTTCCGGTGGCGTCGCGCGTGAGTTCTTTAGCCAGTCCCCAGTCCATGATTTGAACTTCGCCGAACGAACCGACCATAATATTGCTCGGCTTCAAATCGCGGTGGATGATTCCTTTCGAGTGTGCGTGTGCCATCGCTTGGCATGCTTTCGTGAAGATCTCGGTCAGCGATTTGACCGAAGGCCGCGGTTCGGCGTTCACTAATTGCAGCAGTGTTTTGCCTTCGACAAGTTTCATGCTGACGAACGGTCGACCGTCAGCAAAACTGGAAAGTTCATGGATCGGCACAATGCCAGGATGAACCAAGCGTGCACACAAACGTGCTTCACGTTCCAAGCGAAAGCGCATTTCGTGGTTGTCGCACGTGTCGAGCAGATACTTTATCGCTGTCTCGCGTTGCAGATTGCGATCGCGCACCCTCCAGACAACCGCTGCGCCGCCGCGCGCGATCTCTTCGATAAACTCGTACCGATCGTCTTTCACAATCGCGGGCTTGGACGCATCGCGCGCCTGCTTCAATTTGAGTTCGCGCTCCGTTTCCAGCAACTCGGACAACAGCACGTCGGATGGCAAATCTTCGATCTCGCGCAACCACTCATGAGGCGGAGGGCAGTTGCCGCTGTTCCATGATTCCTCAAACTTCCAGCAAATCTCATACAAACGACGTTGCTGCCGCGTCGTCAGGTTTTCAATCGGATTCAGCGTTCAGTTCCTCTTGCCAAAGATCACGAATCAAATTCAACATCCGCTGAACCGTTCGTCGAGTGCGATTCAATTTGAGCGCGATTTCATCGTTCGTATAGCCTTCAAAACGCAACAGTGCGACCTGCTCTAGGTTTGGGTCCTTTAGGGACGAGATCAATTCAAAACACTCTTGCGAAATCTCTTGCGTGGTCGTCGCCGGCAGTTCGTCGAGTGAACAAGGCTTAAAACTCATTTTTGCGTCGGTACGTTTCGCGGCGTGCTGGTACTTTACTCGTCGACCGATCTTACGAATCAAGACGGTCAGCATTAGATGCCACAATTCTTGCCGATCAGCGATCGCAGCATAACTGCCATCTTCCAATTTTTTGCAAAGCAGCAGAAAGGTGCTTAGTGCGGCGTCTTCCTCGTCGTAAGTGCTCGTGGCTACATTCGACATACGCAACCGCGCTTGGTGCATTAGCTGCGTAAAGTAACGATCCCACAACTGTGTGGCTGCAGCGGTATCCCCGTTGCGGACCGCAGCTATCCATCGGGTTACTGATTGTTCACTGCGCATGGGTTGCCTTGCAAAGAAGTCGCCCCGGACTAATGCTGGATATATATATATCGCAACCGGTCTTAGGTTTCGGTTAGCGAGAGCTCAGAACGCTGTATTTTAAGTTATACGGGTTCTACGTAGCTCGCTATGTGGTTTTTGCGCATCCCGCATCGTTTTCACGTGATGGTAACCTACAGTCAACCCAGCCATCGGTCGTGAGCAGCTTTCCTCAACCGAAAACTTAGTTGACGAAAAATTTCTCAGGGGATGTCACATCGCTCTCTTTTTTTGACTTCTTATCTCTGAAGTACGCCCGAAACTCCAACCGCCAATACCGCCAACATATTCCGAATGGGTGGTGTTCACAAGGTCCGATTAGCCTCGTTGGCTCGATCGGTCGGTCGGTCAACTCTTTTGGCTATTCCAGCTACAAAAAGGTGGGAAGAAATTGACCAGTCATTTAGCTCTCGATGCAGCAGCACGTGGAGCAACGCAGTCGGGAGCGGAGAAGCCTGAAAATCTTGCAACTCCGCGAGTCGAGGTTTTGCTGTTCGACTCAGACCCTATCAGGCGTCATGTTTGGGAGAGATTGTGCGAAAGGCGGTCCTTTCAGCTACAGGTGAGCGGTTTCGTAACTGAGCGTCATTTTGGATCGGTCAGCGACACGCGAGTGGTGATTTTCGATCAAAGTACTTTGGAACTTTGCGACCTCGATCCGCGCACGATAATCGAGAAATTCCCTCAGGATACGATCGCTTTCACCTGCAAGAACTGTCAAATCGCCACCGCGGCTAAACTCGTCCGGCTGGGAGCTGCGTGGGTGTTCGATAATGCGTTCCAAGGCAACGATATCGACGAAGGCTTTTGCGAACTTGTGCGTCACGCCGTCGAGTTGAGCGCGGCGGTGAAAAGTTTCCAACACGCGGAAGCGATTCGTGCGAAGATTACGGCTGGCGAAAAAGATGTGCTGGAGCTGGTAATCAGCGGAATTCCCAACAAGCTGATCGCGAAGAAATTGGACATCAGCACGCGCACCGTAGAGACCAGACGTTCGAAGGTTTATCGCAAGTGCCAAGTCACGAATGTGACCGAACTGGTGAGGTTCATCGACCGCGCTAATTCACTGCGAGCGCGATTTCAAAGATAAGCAGATTGCGATAAGCAGATTGCCCGTGCCCGATTGCCCCGCAACCTCGAAACTCAGTTGAATGAGTCCGAGGCGCGGAGCATGTATCGAGCTGACTGGACTAGAAATCACAGCCTCTAACAAACAGCAGGATCAAAATGATCGGCAGGGGCAGGCCGAACAGCAAGCCGAGTAGAGCATACTTGACTTTGCCAATGCGCAAACGGCGGATGGTTCTCACGTTGTTCTTCTTCCTCTCGGAATAGTTGGAGTCTGAAGAGCTTATTGGCTGTTGGCGACGTTGTTGACGGTCTTGGCCAGTTGTGAGAGCGCTTTGTCGGTCTGCTCTTCTTCGTCGATGTTCTGTTTGAGCAATTGCAGCGCATTGGTGTAACCTAGCGCTTCGGCCCAAGTGCAGAGCGTGCCGTAGGTCGCAATCTCGTAGTGCTCGACCTTCTGCGCACAAGAAATCAAAGCCGCATCCATCACTTCCGGAGCAGCCTTTTCTTTCATCATCGATTCGGCTTCAGTGATCAGCCCCTTCATCGCTTCGCAAGTCTTGGCTCGTGCCGCTTTACCCGTTTCTTCGAACGCTTGCTCAACGCGTTCTGCTTGAGCTTCCGTCTCAGCCAAGTGTTTTTCAAAAGCGGCTCGCAATTCTTCCGAGTTCGCTTTCTTTGCCATCTTTGGCAGCGCTTTGATCAATTGCCGTTCAGCACTCAGAACGTCGCGCAGTTCTTCGTGGAAAAGATCAGCTAGGTTTTCCATTATTTCATTCCTATTGATTGAATGTGCTTTCTCGAGTCTCGATAACTGTCGCAGCTTCGAACCACTACGACGAAGCCGACGGCCACTGCAAAAGCAAATCACGGACCACGCACTAGCGCGCAACGCTGCCGCAACGATCCATCCGGTTGCAAAATTATTTGTAACCGTCGCGCAGATCGCGAACTTTGTTGTGTCCAGCTTTAACGGCTGAGTACTGACGAGTGATGACGCTGTTCAGCGCGCTGCCCGCAGTCCGCACGAGCACGTCTTCATAGACCGCTTTGATATGATCTTCACCGCGCTCAGCTTCTTGCAAAATTACCAGGGAATCGCCACCAGCCAACCGACCACGGAAATCCAACCACACGCGATGAAAGGCGGCTGCAAGCGAACCATCTTCGCAAGCGTGCTGACCATTGCGTTCCACCGACTGTTGCAACTCAGTTGCGTTCTGTTCACGCTCGCGCGCGAGCTCGGTGAACAGCTTCGTCAGACTTTCGCTCTCCACTCGCTTCGCCGCTTCGACAAATCCTTTGGCCGAGTCGAGGTTCACTTGAATCAAGTCTTGCAAGCCTTGAATCGTGTCAGGGTTCAGTGTGGATTTGGTTTCTAAACTCATTGTTGAATGCTTTCGTAGTGTGGCATCGACCTGCAGTCGACGTTTTAGAAATTGGTGAGTGAGGATTGAGTTGACGGGGAAACATTGTGTGTAAGGGATTGGCGACTGAAAGTGGCCACCACTTGAGGTCTCAGAGCTGACGCGAATCGTATACCAAACGTTTGTTTGTTCGTGAGCAAACGGCTGACTAGAGATAGACGTAAAAAAACCCGAGCAAGTGCGGTGACTCCTCGGGTGTTCTCAATTCATGAGCTATTCGTCAACGTGCAACGTCGACGCGCATCGTTGGCTGGCAGTTGTTACCAGGGTTTGATTTTCCATCCAACGTAGAAGCCCACTGTGAACAGCATGCACGCGGCCATTCCAGGACGCTTGCGGCAGTAGGTCGAGATGGAAGTTCCGACTTCATCAACAAGCGTCTGGAAATCTTCTTGCATTTCATGATAGTCTTCAGCCAAATCCTTAGCTGTATCAGACTTTGACTCACCAGCTTCGCGACTTTGATTCTGCCTGCCCTGTTGTTTTGTAGCAGTTGCCATGATCGATACCTTGCCTATGTAAAGTGTTGTTAGCGTTAACTTTTCCGAAAAATAGATTTCACCCAAGCCACATTCTTCGCGAACTCATCGGTCGTTCGCTTGAACGAATCTAAAGCGGTAGCCATGGTTCGCAGCGCGATCCAAGCCACGACAACTGCAACCAGAGCACCCACGAAACCGACAATCAAATCAGCTATCCATGGCTGAATGTTGGCCGCTTCCGCGATACCGCCTGCAATTCCGAGGAACACAACCGGTAAAGAAGCGATCGCCATACAAGCTGCAAAAACCAGCATGCCCAGCGGACCGACAACTCGCCGAAGCGCATCGCGTGCGTCCAACCTTGCCAGCTTGGCCTGCAACTCCGCAAGTTCCAGTACGTTGCCGGTCACTTCAACGGCTTGTCCTGCAAAACCAGCAACTGGTCCTGTTCGATCTGAAGTTCGTGAGTTCCGTGAGTTCATCGACTGAGTTTCAAGGTCAACCATCCGACAATGCCTCCTGTTACAAGCCCAGCGATCAACACCGAACCTGGATACTGTTTGGCGAAGTTCTCCACGTCACGCGCCGAAATGCTTGGCTTGCGACTAACGTCATCCAGCGTTGCGTAATTAGGAGTATGGTGATGACCGTTCGTGTGAACGCGATTCTGCAAAGCCATGTTGACCTACCTTCAACTCTTTCTTGATGTACTCGCTGATCCATTGCCGCAAAAACGTACTCGCCATTCCACCGGCAAACGCGAGCACGCTACGCGTAGCGGATCGCTTCTCTTGCACATTGGTTGCCGAGTTCGCTGCAGGTGCTGCGGAGGCTGGGGTCGACGAAGTAGTTTGACGTGACGGTTGTGCAAGCACCGCTCGGACAACTGTAAAACCAACTACCGCCGCAACCGCAGCCGACAAAGCTGGTCGCGCTCGGACGTGCTCGCGCCAATCCGTCACACGATCCATTTGATCCTGTAATCGTTGGACATCGCGATCACCCGTCGAACGCAACGCATGCATCCGACTCAGCAATTCGTTCGCTTCGTCAGAAATTGCACTCATGACCAGCGTCGCTTGCTGCTGGACATCGACAGACCGATCATCAAACCAGCCAGTACACCGGCGCCAAGAGCGATTGCAACCGACTCCATTGGGCGGCGTGAGACGGTCTTCATCGTGTAGTCGTAACCACGTTGGGCGCCTTCAGCCAAATGTTCGTAGTTCTCGGAGAGTGCTTCTTGAGCTTGCGATGCGTACTGTGAGGCGCCTTCCTGAATGCGGTGAGCGATGTTCTCAGTCGCTTGGCCGGCGTCGTTTAAGAACGCCTCGACCCATTCTTTGCTTTGGCCGGATTTGCGTTGCACAAGCGCGACCAACTCGTTCACATTGCCTTGAACTCGATTCAGTTCATCACCACTGATCTGGCTGAATTTTTCTTTTACCGAGCGCACGATTGAGTTCCAATTGCCGCTTACTTGTTCCTTAGTAACCATGACTTCCTCCAGAGAAAACTAGATGTTTATTGGCAGTACTGACGTACTTGAATCACCATGCGAACCAGCAGGAAGCAAAACGAGTGCCACAAAGAAACTGTTGTGGAGCCGCTTTTGATATATAGCAGGCTTTTGTAATGGAAGAATGCTGTGTGCTATCTGTAGGAGTTGTGTAGAAAACTATCTACATATAAATGAAGATTCTTTATGTGCCTTCTTGCTAATCTAGGCGCTATTCGAGCTTAACCCTCCCAGCGAAGCGACCGGGAGGGTCGGCAATCGAGCCTTCAGCGAGATTGCCGGGGAGGGTTGCATGCGGCTATGTGCGGCTATTTGGGTGTAAAAACACCGTGCAAGAGCCCTCCCCAGCCACGCTATCGCGGGCTGACCCTCCCTAAGCTGCGCTTGGGAGGGTTAAGCGGCGTGCGCAGAAAGACTGGTAGACGGCTTGAAGATCAGCGTGAGTCGGAGAGTTCGCGCATGATCGCTTAACACTCATGTTGAACGGAAATGATCTTAATAGTTGCGAAGTGTGTTGAAGTCTTGAGTATTAGGCGTTGCTGGCGTGCGAATAAACAGACGCTTCATGCATTTTTATCCTTTAAACTGCATTCGTGCGAGCTGCGACGTGCTGGCACAGTGCTTGCTAAGTAGTCATTGAGTTAGCAGCACACATTTACTTGAGAGGAGATTAAGATGCTTTCGTGGGCAATAACGTTTTTGATCATCGCGTTGATCGCAGGTGTTCTGGGGTTTGGCGGAATCATGTCTGCATCCGCAGGCATTGCACAGGTCCTGTTTGTGGTCTTCTTGATTCTGTTCGTGGTCAGCATGATCGCGAACGCGATGCGAGGTCGACCCGTTTCGTAAGGCGTAAACCGATTACGCATTCAGTTAGACACAAGCACTCAGTTAGACACAATCAGAGAACAGCGCAAGCGATGCCAAGTTGCGCTGTTCGCTTTTTTAGGTGCTTGCAAGAAGACCGGTTGCATAGAGGGGGAATCGCGACTGCAGTTGGCGACTGAAAGTCGCCACCACGCATTGTTTTGAATTGGCGACTGAAAGTCGCCACCACGGGAGGAGTTCGCTTAGGAGGCCCAACCGTTGATGCGCAGCTGCTCGACGAGATCGTTGAAGGCTGCTTTCAAGCGCTGAACGCCGCCGTTACGCAGCACGTCGACTTGGCCTTGGCTGGCTGCTTCTTCAAGCCGCCTGGCGATTTCGGTTGTAGGTGAAGCGTAGAAAGTTGAGCTTAGACCGCGAAGGCTGTGCACGAGTCGTCGCGCGACATCGATGCGCTCTTCGTTGACCGCGGCTTCAACTTCGTCGAGAAGAGCTGGAGTGTCTTCGACAAAGATCTGAGCGAGTTCACACAACAACTGGCGGTCTCCGTTTAGAGCTGCTAGTGCTGATGCTTCGTCGATTGTTGTCGATTGGGAATTCATGGACGAGTGAGCAATCATGTTACCGCCTGCTTTCAAGACCGACTTCTTCCATTCGTCGTGCCACCTGCTTTCACGAGTGCAAAATTTGTACCTGAACTATCATGAACGATTATACTAGAGCAGCGGTTCTTGCGTTAGTTGCGGTCTTTGCAACACATGGTGCAGGCATCTCGATTCCTTACGAATTACACATAATCCAGCGTAACCGACCTTAGTTGATCATTCTGTGAACTTTTGTAGAACGGTCGATCAACATGTACGATCAACAAGCAGTTTGGCACGGATGATGCTTTACGCGCTATCGTAAGAATGTAAGTTGGGGTGCGGCGACGACGTCTATATAGAAGCTCCGAAGGCAGCGACGGTCTCCAATACATGCCCCCCGCAGTTTAAGCGTCCAATAAGAGGCAACCAGTGACCAGAATTCTCGTGATTGACGACGACCGAAGCGTCCGGCATTTAGTCTCCTCCGGTTTGAACGGACACCAGGATTTCGAGGTGTTCACAGCCTCAGATGGGGCGTCTGGATTGCAACTTATGCAAGAGACGCAACCGCACGTCGCTCTGTTGGATATTTTCTTGCCTGAGTACAACGGGCTCGAATTGTTCCGCAAGATCCGAGCTTTGGATAGCAAACTGCCGGTGATTTTCATAACTGGGGATACGTCCAGTGAGACCGCGATTGAAGCGATGCGAGCGGGCGCGTTCGATTACCTGCCAAAACCGCTCAACATCGACCAACTTAGATCATTAACGACCAGCGCTGCAGAAGCGCGACGGTTAATGGATGAACCGGTGGCGCTACCGATTGGTGATGCGGACACGGGTGGTGAGCGGTTTGTTGGAAAATCGAAGGCGATGCTGGAGGTGTTCAAAGCCATCGGGCGCGTCTCGGCTCAAAATGTTACCGTTTTGATACGTGGAGAAAGCGGCGTTGGCAAAGAGTTGGTTGCGCGAGCTTTGATGAATCACAGTGATCGACGCGACAAGCCGTTTGTTGCTGTGAACTGCGCTGCGATTCCGGATCAACTGCTGGAAAGCGAATTGTTTGGTCATGAGAAAGGTTCGTTTACGGGCGCGGAACGAAGGCGTGTGGGGCGGTTCGAACAGTGCGATGGCGGCACAATTTTTCTTGATGAAGTTGGCGATATGTCAACGATCATTCAAGGTAAAGTCTTGCGGTTGTTGCAAGAGCAGCAGTTCGAGCGCGTGGGTGGCAACGAGTTGATTACGACTTCGGTGCGGATCATCGCTGCGACGAACCGACCGCTGGAAGAGATGGTTCGCAAAGACAACTTTCGCGACGACTTACTTTATCGCTTGAATGGCTTCACGATTCAGTTACCGCCGCTGCGCGATAGGCACGAAGACGTACCGCCGCTGCTTGAATACTTCCTGCGGCGCGCGAAAGCCGAAATGAGCCGCCCAGAGCTGACCGGTATTTCGCCTGAAGCGTTGAATCTGTTGGTGGCTTATGATTGGCCAGGTAACGTGCGCCAGTTGCAATCCGTTGTTCGTCAATCGTTGTTAAGTACGACCGGCACAGTGATCGGTCCAGCGAATCTTCCTGACTTTGTTCGCAATCCGGGTCCGCGAAATGTTCCGTCGGAGAAGTCCATCAGTTCGCCAGCGCCTACGGAAGCGGCGCCGGTGCGAGCATCAGAAATGGTTGCGGCGGCGCCTATTCCACCTTGCCCTCCAGCTTCGCAAGATCGCGAAGGTTTCTCATTGGATCGTTTCATTGAAGACCGCTTGGCGTCTGGTTCATGCAAACTTTATGACGAAGTGCTCGAGCAAGTTGAGCGGAGGCTGTTCGCGCGCGTGTTGGCGGAAACCGGTGGCAACCAATCGCGTACTTCCGAGATACTCGGCATTACGCGCGGCAAAGTTCGCGACCGTATCGCCACTTTCGGAATCCACATGGACCGCACGATTTCGATCGATGATTAAATGCATCGATGCTTAGACGTCGCTGGTCCTGGAGTTCGCGCGAACTCAATCGCTGATTCGGCAGTGCTTTAGGATCGCGGCGGCATCGGCCAAGTAACCCACGAAGAACTGACCGAACTCGCCGTACTTCGCGCTGGCTTCGTCAAAGCGCATTTTGTAAACGATCTCTTTCAAATACTGCGGATTGCGGGCCCAGAGAGTTACGCCCCATTCCCAGTCGTCGAGTCCTACGCTGGCGGTGACCACTTGCGTTACGCGGCCCGAGAAAGCCATCCCGCTTTGCGCGTGTTCCGCCATCATGGCGTTGCGCGCGGTGAAGGCGGTCGTGTACCAGTTCGCGCCCACCACGCGGCTTTTGTTCATCGGATAAAAACACATCGCTGGCCACGTCGGCAGTTCGGGGAACAGTCGATGTTGGTTCATCATCGGCAGTCGTTTCTCGTACGCCGCAACTTTGGCTGCGAAGGCCGGTGAGTTGCGATCTTCTCCGCCGCTCGCTAGCCGGTCAGCGTACTGCTCGGGAGACGGAACGTATTCGGAAATTTCAGTGATCGATACGAACGAATAAACTGGCTCGATCGCTGGTCCCAGCGGACTGGCCATCACGGCTTGATGCACTGCGTCGACTTTCAGCGGATCCGCGTCGAACAGGATCACGCCAAAGTCGGCTTTATGGCCGCTGATGATGAAGGTTTGCAACCGCGTCGGTGCGTCAGCGTTTTGCGGATCGAGCGCAGCGGTCAGGGCTGCGGCGCCGGCGCGCTTCTGTTCGAGGCTCAGTCGCTGCAATTCGACGCGGTTGAAGCGATAGAAGATGTGCGAGCAATGCCAACCTTCCGTCAATTGCACGGACGGCTCCGGCAATTCGCTGGGGCGCGTACCGGGTCGACCTGCTGCCGTCGGCGCGGCGTGAGTCGACTCTGGTGCCGAGTGTTGTGAGGAAGGAGTTGCGGTGGCGCTGGTTTCTGAGGCGTTCATATTTACCGGATTCTTGCTGGGCGGTTGTTGCAGTTGAGTGTTGCAGTTGTTTCGGGATTTTTGAGCATCGCTTTTGTTTTTTCAGCTTGGCTTTGAGGTTACCGCACGTTCGAAGTCTCCGCCACCGGTGTGAATCCGGGCCGGGTGCGCTGGACCAGTTGTCCACCTGTTCGCGGTCGCGGCGGGCGACGAGGTGAACGATTCGCGTTGATCGAACCGCTAGCCCTGGGCGAAGGATTGCAGGGGGGCTAGAATCTTCCACTCACTTTTTGAACGTGTGATAGCTACGAAAAAGATGGTTTGACGCATGACGGAAATCCAAAACCCAGGTGTGGGCGAAAGCAGCGAAGCTGAAAATTTGGGGCAACACCAAGCGTCGAGGCTCGCGAAGCTCAAGAAAATTGAAGCGGCCGGAGTTGATCCGTGGGGGCACTATTTCCCCGACCGGACGCTGACTAACGCGATTCGCGAGCGAGCGGGCGAAGTCAAGTATCGGCTCGAGTCGGGCGTTGAAATCGCGCTGCCGGATCTGGATACCGTCAACGCGGACGGCACCAAAGTTGACTATCGAAAGTGGAAGACCGACCAAGGCAAGGGTGAAGAGATCGGGCCCAAAGTGCGTGTGGCGGGTCGAATCGTCTTGATGCGACCGACCGGGAAGTTGATCTTCATCAACCTTCGTGACTGGACGGGCGACATTCAGATTTTCGTCGGTAAGAACCAGGTCGGCGAACAGGACTTTGAGATCGCTGAGTACTACGACTTGGGCGACTGGATTGGCGTCGACGGCAGGTTGGGTCGGACGAACACCGGCGAACTGACTGTGTTCGCTGAGAAGCTGCATTTTATGTGCAAGACGATGGAGCCGCCGCCGGACAAGCACGCTGGTTTGACCGATCCGGAGATGAAGCAACGGCAACGTTATCTCGATCTGACCTATAACGAAGGTTCGATGCAAACGTTCCTCAATCGCACTAAGATCATCTCGTCGATTCGCGAGACTCTGCGCCATCGCGGTTACATCGAAGTGGAAGGTCCGACGTTGCACACGATCGCCGGTGGCGCTGCGGCGCGACCGTTTCTCACGCATCACAACACGTTGAACATGCCGCTCGTGCTGCGCATCGCGCTCGAATTGCATCTCAAGCGGTTGTTGGTCGGCGGCATCGAACGCGTTTATGAAATGGGCCGCGTGTATCGCAACGAAGGGATCAGCCCCAAGCACAATCCCGAATTCACAATGATCGAGCTGTACGAAGCGTTCGCCAATTACGAAGTGATGATGGATGTGACCGAGCAGATTATCTTGAACGCGCTCGCTGCGACGGGGCAAGGTTACAAAGTCATGTGGGGTGACAAGCCGATCGACTTTACGCCGCCGTTCGCGCGTCGCACTTATGACGATCTGTTCCGCGAACACGCTGGCGTCGATCCCACCGATCACGTTGCGATTGCCGCGCTAGCTAAGAAGCTGGGCATTGCGACTGAGGGCAAGCATCAAGATGTGATCAAGAGCGAAGTGTTCGAAGAGACGGTTGAGGACGCGCTGATCGGCCCGATTTTCGTGACGGATTATCCAGCGAGCATCTGTCCGTTGACGAAGCGTAAGACTTCCAACCCTGAAGTAGCTGAGCGCTTTGAAATGTTCATTCACGGCATGGAGCTCGCTAACGCTTACACCGAGTTGAACGATCCGATTCTGCAAGAGCAACTGTTTAGCAGCCAGCTTGAAGGTCAGAACGAAGAGGATTCGATGGCCAAGATGGATCACGACTTCGTGCTCGCTTTACGTAACGGCATGCCGCCTGCCGGCGGACTTGGAATCGGTATCGATCGCCTCGTCATGCTGCTCACGAATTCGAAGAGCATCCGCGACGTGATCCTGTTTCCGCTGTTGCGAAATCACTAGAACACTGCGGCTGCGCACCAAGTTAGCTCAGCCCAGCGGCTTCGAAAACGCGAATCGCGCCCCCATTGCGAGGTCCGTAATCGGCGCCGCACACTTCGTAGCGGGACTCGCCAGAGTTCCGGAACTCCCCTCGTAGCGGGACTCGCCAGAGTTCCGGAACTCCCCTCGTGGCGGTGGCGCGCTCCCAGCCTTCATTTTTTCTTCAGCGGCCATTCGGCTACGCCGACTCGCTTCGACCAACTCGTCCACAACTTCGTCAACTCTGCTACGCGGTCGGGCTGCTGCTCAGCTAGATTGTTCATCTCCGTTCGGTCGGCGACAATATCGTACAGTTCCCATTCACCGCCGTGCTTTGACACCAACTTGAAATCCCCGACGCGAACCGCGCGATTCCCTTCGTGCTCCCAAAACAGCGGCTCGGCTCTTTCGATCGGTGAACCGGCCAGCGCCGGAGCTAAACTGACGCCTTCCAGCGGTTGGATCGGATTCCCTGCAAATTCAGCCGGGTACGGCGCGGCCGCCAAGTCGACGCAGGTCGCCATGATGTCGATCAGATGAGTCGGGGTCGCTTCGAGCTGCCCGGCTCGCGATTTGGCCAGCCCCGAAGGCCAGTGAGCGATCAACGGCGAACTGATTCCGCCCTCGTGCTCCCAATGCTTGTATTCCCGAAACGGCGTGTTGCTCACATTCGCCCAATTGCGGCCATAAGCGACGTAAGTATCGGCTGGTCCAGGCATTACGCCACGTCCCTGCCGCACCGGGAACCCATCGCGAGTCTGTTTGGGGATCATATCTGGTTGCAGAAAATCACTTGCCAGCGGCTTGAGCGTCGGCCCGTCCGCCCGCGGCTTGAAAGGTCCGTTCCGGCCAAGCACCTCTGCGCAGCCGCCGTTATCTTGAAGGAAGAGAATCAGCGTGTTTTCGAACTGACCATTCGCCTTCAGCGCAGCGACCAACCGTCCAATCCCTTGATCCATGCAATCGACCATTGCCGCGTAGACCTCCATGCAGCGAATTTCCCAGTCTTTGTTGTCAACTTCGTTCCAATCGCCTGCCGCTGGCGAAACCAACCAACGCGAATCCATCAGCCCCAGTTGCTTCATTTTCTCAACCCGCGCCGCTCGAATCGCCTGATAGCCCGCATCGTAACGGCCTTTGTACTTGGCAATATCCTGCTCCTTAGCGTGCATCGGCCAATGAGCGGCGGTCATGGCGACGTACAGAAAGAACGGCTGGTCGTTCCGCTTCTCGCGATGTTCCGTCACAAATCGACTTGCATGGTCAGCGATAGCGTCGGTGTAGTAATATTCCTGAGGCGCGTATTCGGAGTCGGCGTAGGGCGAGATGTAATCGTTGTCACGCGTCAAAGTGTTGGGATCAAAAAAGCTGCCCGCGCCATGAATCGTGCCGTAGAAGCGATCGAATCCGCGCTGCAGCGGCCAGTTCGCTTTATTGGCCAGCTCAGTTGGTTTCACTTTGCCGGTCACGTGCCACTTGCCAGCCATGTAAGTTGCGTAGCCAGCCGGTCGGAGCGCTTCAGCGATCGTTACCGCGCGCCGGCTCAATTCGCCCGCGTACGCTTCCTTCCCCGACGCGGGCCCAACTCCATCGACCATATGACCAATGCCCGCTTGATGCGAGTACAGTCCAGTCAACAGAGCTGCGCGCGTCGAACAACAGCGGGCCGTGTTGTAGAACTGTGTGAAGCGAAGCCCATCGTGCGCCAACTGATCGAGGTTCGGAGTTTCAATCTCGCCGCCATAACATCCGAGATCCGAGTACCCCATATCGTCGCTCATGATTACGACAATGTTAGGTTTGTCAGCCAACGTTACTTCGGTGCAAATAACTTCGGTGCAAAGGATTGTAAGAACGAGAGCGATCAACCGGTAACGCATGACGACACTTTCAATGGCGGGAGAGGCGGAGAGCTGGCGAGCGAGGATTCACCGACGGTTCGATTGTACATCGAGTCTCCCATCGCCAGTACAAACCCCAGACGAACGAAGTCGAGACAGACGATGCAGCTGAAGAACTCTACTTAACCCTCCCGAAACGCAGTTTGGGGAGGGTCAGCCCGCGACAGCGTGGCTGGGGAGGGGCGACTGCTGTAACCAATCGCCTGCGAGCTGCCCTCCCCGGCAATCTCGCTGGACGCTCGATTGCCGACCCTCCCGGTCGCTTCGCTGGGAGGGTCAAGTCAAAGTAGCCAAGTCAGCGCAGCTAAGTCATCGCAGCCAAGTCAAAGTAGGTAGGTCAGCGCAGCTAAGTCAGCAACTGGCGGCGTCCAGCTAGGATCGACCGCTTACTTGGTCTATGATGCTGGTCTGCAAAATGCGACGCAAGTCGGACGCAACTCAATCCGAGACGCACGACAATCCGAATGCGATCGCAACACCAACCAACTCAGACTTCCCATCACAGCCCCTTAGGAGCATCCCGTATGAATTTCCGTTTTACTCGATCAACTCTCTACGCGACCTGTTTCGCGATCACCGCTTCGCTGCTGTCCTATTCCGCCAACGCTCAAGAAGCCAAAGAAACCAAGGAAGAGACTTGGACGGCGCTGTTCGATGGCAAGTCGCTGGACGGCTGGGAAAAAGTCGGCAGTGAAAAGAGCACTTGGGAAATCAAAGACGGTGCCTTGGCCGGCTCCGGCGATGCGTCGATGTTGGTCTGCACAAAAGGTCCGTACAAGAATTTCAAGTACCGCGCCGAAGTCAAAATCAACGACAAAGGCAACTCCGGTTTGTACTTCCGCACCAAACGTCGCCCGGGCTTTACCGATGGCTACGAAGCTCAGATCGACAGCACGCACTCGGATCCGATCCGTACCGGTTCGCTCTACGGCATGTGCCACGTCTACAAGCAACTTTCGAAACCTGACGAATGGTTCACTTACGAATTAGAAGTTCGCGATGACATCTGGCGCGGTCGCGAAATGACTCGCATCAAGATCACCGTCAACGGCGACGAACTGTACGAGTTTCTCGACTTCGACAAGACTTTCAAGGAAGGTCACTTCGCTTTCCAACAACATGATCCAGGCAGCAAAGTTCTAATTCGCAAAGTCGAAGTGATGCCGCTGCCAGAAGCTCCCGCGAAGAAGTAAAGCGAAAGACTAACTCGCTGGCGACTCTTAAAACCTGATCAACCGCTGCCCTAACCCGGCAGCGGTTTTTCGTTGTCGTCACCAAGACTCAAAGAAGACTGTGGTGCATCAGCGGCGAGAGCCGGTCAGCGTATAAGTGGTCGTAGAATGCGCTGCTGAAGTTGAAAAAGTATGACTAGCGGATATCTCGCCGTCCTTCTGACCTTTCACCAGCGTTAGCGCTGTGCTGAAGTCGGCCGAGTTGAAGACGCTTACGTCGGCGAACCAAGCGATCGAGACAATCGCTGAATCGCCAACGTTTTGCAACGAGGCGTCGAAGAATTTAAATCGTGTCGGTGTCGAATAGTCTTCTTCGAAATTCGTTCCCTCCGTCAAAACGAAATCTCGAGTATAGAACTCGGTGCCGAGCAACGTACCGTCCTGCGCGCGGGTTGTGTGCGCGATATCAATCGTGCAGTCAACGCGTACCGGTCGCTTGGCTTCGAGCGATTGCCAGAGATTTGAGCCGCCGGTGAGCAGCGCGACGAATGCAATGGACATTACCAACTTGGAAACACTAAACATTATGAACTCCGCTTTAGATCCGGCTCGCATTTGCTAGCGAACGCCGCTTTAGACAAACGAGCCGCTGGAGAGTGGAGCGAAATTCGTTTCCGATGTCCGCCACTTCAACTTAGATTCGCCTGCAAGCCACCCAAAGCAACCCAAATTACCAAGTCTACGCAACCGTTATTTAAAGAAATGTTGACGCAGACGGCAAAATGCTCAAGGATGGAAAAATCGATTCCGATACAGAAGAAAGCGAATAATCCTAAAGTTCAATCTCAAGTGCCGCTTGAGCTCCTGAAGGACGAATCGCGACAGAGTTCGGACGACGGATCGGCACCAAAGCCAACATAAGGACGGATTGCTATGCCAGGGACGGCATCAAAACTTTATTCACAAGCGCAAGCCAAGGCACGACCTTCCGCAGCGGCTCGAGGGTCCGTAAACGCTCGTGCTACAAGCTTGGTCGCGAACACACCCGTTCTCTTCCGACTTCCGCTCATTCCGAACGCACCCGCACAAAAACTCGACGCAGCGTTTGGCGAATCGGTCCAATTGCCGACCGCCACGCTCGCTGCGGTCGTCGCATCAGCACCTGCTGCTGCTTCAGTCGCAGCTGCGGAAACAGAAACGGCGCACCACGTCGAACCCACCCGGTCCTGGTGGGAACACTGGTCGAGCGGCATTGTGCTGATCGTATTGCTCATCGCTTTGGCAACCGCCAGCATCATGGCTTGGCAGGGTGGCGACAAGCCGAGCGAAAAACTGCTGGCCGACACCGAAGCCGACACCGAAACTCAATCGTTGACCGATTTGTCAGCTATTGAAGTTCCCAAGTTGACGACTCCGAAACTAGATTTAACAACCAAGAAGTATGATTCCGCCAACGACCAGAACAACTCGTTGCACCGAGACACACAACTCAGCGAAGAACTGTCGCTCATCCCTAGCGAATCGAGCAGTTTGTCGTTCGATCCGCCAGCTGAACGCGCAGCTCAAGCCTCAAACGCCCCAGCCGCTAACTCTGCGTCAGCCTTGAAACCCGATTCCCACGCAACCGCTTCGTTACAATCGCCCATCGTCAAGCAGCAAGAACCGCTGTTCAAGAATGAACAACCGACAGCCACGGCCACCATCTCGGCTCAACCCGCTTCGTCGGCCACTCAGATCAACGCCAGCCCAACCGGTGCCAGTCCGTCGTTGTGGGATAGCTCGTCAAAGAAGCCGCTGGGAAGTTCGACTGAAAGTGCACCACAGGATCTATCCACTGGAAAAGACAGCGATGCGTCGTTGCAGCTTTCAGGTTCGATCAGCGGTATCGCATCACCTAACACACCCGCACTGCTGACCAGCCAAACGACGCCAGAGACAGCTGCACCAGCAATCGATTCGTCAGTCGAACAGCACTCGGTGCCTTCCAATCTTCAATACGCTGGCAAAACGGCCACGCCGGAATTGGATCGCGCTGCACTCTTCGCAACGTTCCGCCAGTATGCATCAGCAGGCACATCCGCAGGTACAACTGCCAACACCAACAACATGGCCGCCGCGAACACTTCAAGTACCGCGAACAGCTTAAACACAGCCAATCCCAACCGGTACGCAACCAACACTCCCATGACGTCAGCCAATGGCTCAACACCTACAAGCGGTGCGAATGGCGTCCCAACTTCGATGGTCGGCTATTCGCAACAACCGCCCGCTATGCAGCAATCAGGCCTGCCGCAACCCAACTTCACACTGCAATCGAATTCTGGCAGTTCGCCAACTGCGAATCAGCAGTACTCGAGCCAGCAGTTCCAACCAACTCAGTATTCAAACCAACAGTACCAGACTCAACCGCTGTTGCCGCAATATCAAAGCCAGCCGAACGCTAGCGGCTCGCCACAGCTACCGCCAGCACAACAATTCACTGCACCGAACAGCGGCAATGGTTACTATGTGCCACCCGTGCAAAGCGTCAACCCAAATTCAACGGGTGCTGCGATTCGAGGCGGCAGCGGAACGAACGCGCTCAGCTATCCATCGCTCAACTAACCTCAGCAGAATGATCTCGCGGCGAAGTTTGAAAAACGCTATTACTGCCGCGTAGTCAACGAATATCGAGCCAAACTGAATCGGAGCATGCGTGATGCAAAACAGCTTGAACCAAGCCTTCATCCGAGCTTATGCAAAAGAACGTGATGCAGCGCACGCGCAAGCCGCCAATCAAGCCGCCGACTCGCAAGCAGCAACACAGCGAGCGAATGAACAGTTAATCATGCGCTTCGACACCACGACAGTCGAAGTCCCGCATTCGCACTTGAATACGCGACCCGCAACTCGCCAGACCGTCGCCGTCGCACCTCAGGCTACCGCAAGTTCAACGGCAACCGCGCAAGCTCGTCCAGCTCGCACTGCAGAAGATGAACTTCGCGCCACGATCGCATCCGAAATGCTGCGCGCAGGCGGTTGGCAGGACGAACAAATCGCTTCGCTCGGCCCGATCGCGCCCAGTCCAATCGCAGCACCCATTAAACAAACGCGTGCACCCGAACTGGATCGCCCTGTCGCTTCGATTACCGAAGACGCTGAACCTCAGCCATTGCAATTCGAGCGTGAAGCGATCCGCGAGCCGATGCGTGAACCCGCTCCGCAGCAGCCGGACTTCGTACACAACGTGAAATCCGGCTCGATCGTGCGACTCGACCAACCGCTCGCACCTCCGTCTAACTTCGACAAAACAAACGCCCCGGGCAATGCTTCCGAAGCACCTGTGTCGCGAGCCGCTTCGCAAGCGTTACAGCAAGCTGAGCATCCAACTAAACAACAAGTCGAGCGACCAGTCGAGCGAAAAACTGAACCACTCGATGCATATGATTCTCGGTACGAGGATCACTATCGCATCGATCGCTATGACGTGGAAAACCCATCGAATACTGCCAAGTCTGACGCGGGAGTGCAGCCGATCAAGATAGCAGCCGGTACGGTAACTGCTGCCGCCTCGGGTGCTGCCGTCGGCACTGCAGCATCGAGAGATTCAATGGCGCGTAACCGGAAAGCCGCGTCGGCTTCGACGGCAAAGCAAGTGGAGCGTGAGTTGCGTCGCGCGAAAGTGCGGGTCTTCAATCCGATTTGGGAAGTCGACCAACTTCAGTGGCCAGACGTTTGCGTCCAACTGATGAACGCTCGCATGGACAGCCTGTCGCATGTTACCAAGCACCTCAGCGATGCGTGCCAAGAAGGCCTGCAAGTGCTTGCCGTGACCAGCCCCGAAGGTGGCGAAGGTCGCACGACGGTCGCTTGTTGCCTGGCTATGTTAGCCGGCAGCCGCGGATTGAAAGTCGCGATTGTCGATGGCGACATCGAAAACCCAACGCTGTGTCTGCAGACTAACTTGGAAATGGAAAACGATTGGCAATCCGCAATCCTCAACGAAATACCGCTCGAAGAAGTCGCCGTGCATTCGATCGACGACCAAATCACCCTGGTGCCACTGCTGAACCCAGTCGATCAGAGTGAGCTGCCCAATACGGATCAACGTATCGCCGACATGTTGATCGAACTTTCGGAAAGTTTCGACTTAGTCATCGTCGACATCGGCCACATGAACTCGCCCGGCGGACTAATGCAATCTCTGGCCGAACAAGGAATCATCAACGCAGCCATCGCCGTTGTCGATCAACGCAACGCATCGTCAACTCGCATCGAAACCTGCATTCGCCGCATCCGCCAAGCCGGCGTGACCTCGATCGGTCTCGTCGAAAACTTCGCCGCCTAGCGAAAAGGGGTCAGGCCTCTTTCTTTAATGCAGTCTGCACGAAAACAGATAGACCGATCGCATACACGTCGAACGCAAATAAGTCGAACGCAAATAAGTCGAACACAGTTAAGTAGGACAAACGATCATGTATCAAGACTACTGGAAACTCAGCAATCGCCCGTTCGAAAATCGTTGCGATCCGAACTATTACTATCCGGCTGAGACGCATCAAGCCGCGTTGCTGAAGCTGCACTATGCAATTCAGAATCGCCGTGCGGCAGCTCTGCTGTGCGGACCAGGTGGCATGGGCAAGTCGCTGGTGGTGAACACGTTGCAGCGTCAGCTGTCCGACGAATTCTGTCCCGTCATCAACTTAGTGTTTCCGGCACTCGATCGCAATCAATTGGTGCGTCATATCGTCGATCAAATCAACGGCGACAGCAGCCCCACGACAGCTCGCGATGCGGCCAGTGACCTCGCATACTTCGAAAAATTCCTACGTCAAAATCTCGGCGCGAAACGTCACGCAGTGATCATTGTCGACGAGTCACATTTGCTGGAACAAAACGGTTTGCTCGAGCCGCTGCGTCTGCTGCTGAACATCGCTGCGAACGAAGCTGTCGGTGAAGCCGCATGGACGCTCGTACTTGTCGGCCAACCAACGTTGCTATCTCACGTCGAACGTTACGCGCCGCTCGACGAACGTTTGTCCGTCAAATGCATGTTGAATCGATTCTTGCCAGAAGAAACCAGCGCTTACATCCAACATCGACTGCGCGAAGCCGGTTCCAATGCGAATGCAATCTTCGATATGCCAGCCATGGAGCGCATCCACTTGCTAACCCAAGGCATTCCGCGCCGCGTCAATCGACTCTGCGATCTCGCACTCATGGTCGGCTTCGCGGAAGATCGCGACTTGATCACCGCCGATCTCATCGACAGCGTCCACAGCGACCTGGCTGCCCCTGCGAGTGTGTAGGCAAGCCCGTCGTTTTAAAGTAGCAACGTAGCGGGACTCGCCAGAGTTCCGGTGCGCCGGGATCAAACTAGTTCATCAGATCGCGCACCGTCACCAGCGTCTGCAGCTTCAGCCCAGCCGCTTCGATCGCTTCGCGGCCACCTTCGAGCCGATCGACGACCGCCAGAATCCGATCGACTTGCAATCCGAATTCGCGAGCCGCTTCGACAGCTTTTAGAGCACTTCCGCCGCTGGTGACAACATCCTCGACGATGACCGCAGTCATGCCAGCCTTGACGGGACCCTCGACTTGACGGCCCATACCGTGTTGCTTCGCTTCCTTGCGGACGATGAAACCGCGAACGTCCAGATTCTGTTGCCCTGCCAAAGTAATCGTTGCGGCGGAAATCGGATCCGCTCCGATCGCCATCCCGCCGATCGCGTCGGGCAAGGTTTCGCCGAGCATCTGGAGCATGCCAGCACCGACTTGGTTCGCACCTTGCGGATGCAGAGTCAATTGGCGGCAATCGAGGTAAAACGACGCAGTCTTACCGCTTGCCAGCACGAACGTACCGAACTGCAGGGCATGTTCTTTGATTAGAGCGATGAGGCGTTCGCGGTCATAAGTAGTCGTTGTCGAAGTCATAATCGAAGCTGCGTGCGTTTTTCAAATAGAAGTGACGGAAGAAATTTGAGCCCGCATTGTAGAGGCGATGTCAACTCGCGCGAACGGTGCAATGACGTCGCTTCCGAACGGGCGACTACTTCGCGAAAGTGCTGAATTGATTAGAATTTGCGAGCAGAATTCGGCTTCGAGCACTCTTTTCCTGTACAGACGAAACAACTCATGGCGCGAGATTTCCTCAAAGGCTGCAAAGATTACTACGACGTGATCGTTATCGGCAGCGGATTGGCGGGTATGACGACCGCGAATATTCTCGGACGCGCCGGTCATCGCGTGCTGTTGCTCGAACAACATTACAAACTCGGCGGCTTGGCGACTTGGTTCCGACGTCCGGGCAGTCACATTTTCGATATCTCTCTTCACGGCTTTCCTGCCGGCATGCTCAAGAGTTGCCGTCGCTATTGGAACGATGAGATCGCATCGAATATTTCCCAGCTAAAAAACATCCGCTTCGACAATCCGATGTTCTCCCTGACGACAACGTTCAATCGCGAAGATTTTACAAAGTTGTTGACGACCGAGTTCAAAGTGCCAGCGGAGAATGTGGCTGCGTTCTTCGATACCGCCCGCGGTATGAATTTCTACGATGACCAGAGCATGACGACTGGCGAACTGTTCGAGAAATTTTTTCCAGGTCGTGAAGATGTCGTTCGCCTGTTGATGGAACCGATTACTTACGCCAACGGTTCGACGCTCGAAGATCCAGCGATCACCTACGGCATCGTCTTTTCGAACTTCATGGCCAAAGGTGTTTTCATCTACGAAGGTGGCACCGACGATCTCGTCACCAAGATGGAAGCGGAGTTGAAGCGCAACGGAGTCGACATCCGGATTCGTAGCGACGTTTCGAAAATCGAAGTTGGTCCGAACGGCGTCACGGCAGTTGTCGTTAATGATCGTCGCATCGGTTGTGGCAATGTCATCAGCAATTCGAACTTGAATGCGACGGTGTTTAACTTGGTTGGCGAAGATCATTTCCAGCCGGACTTTGTCGAACAGGCTCGCGCAGTGCGGCTGAACAACAGCAGCACGCAAGTTTACATGGCGATCAAAGAGGGTGTCGAGATCGACGAATCAACCGGCGATCTGCTCTTCTGTTCGACGGCGCCGCTGTTCCGCACCGAAGCGCTGCTGAGCCGCGATATCACGAGTCGAACGTTCAGTTTCTATTACCCGCGAACGCGACCACACGGCAAACGTCGGCATGCGATCGTCAGCAGCACTAACGCTCGTTACGAAGATTGGGCGAATCTCAGCGAGGAAGAGTACGAAGCCAGCAAGCAGGATCTGATCGAAACGACGCTCGACGCACTCGAAAAATATGTTCCCAACGTGCGCGAGAAAATCGATCACGTCGAAGCTGCTACGCCGCGAACATTCCAACACTACACGAAACATTTGTCAGGCGCTAGTTTCGGCACGAAATTCGAGGGCCTAGCCGTTAGCCGCGCGCTGCCCGCTCAAGTGCCCGGTTTGTATCACGCAGGCAGCGTTGGAATTATCATGTCAGGTTGGTTAGGTGCGATCAACTACGGAGTAATCGTTGCCAACGAAGTCGACCAACGCTTGATGAGCAAACCAGTTGCCTAGGTTTTTCGGTCTGAATGAGCGCGACTCGTACTCCTACTCGTACTCCTACTCGAACGGGGTGCAATCGAATCGAGTACGATTACCATTTCATTGAGTACGAGTACGAGTACGAATTACTGGGCACAGTTTAGTCGGGAAGCTCTCGTTAGCGTCTGGTTCTACTCGTGAAGTTCAACTTAAAATTGAGGTGACATGATGCAACGCAGGCGATTTTTGCAGTCGGTCGCAACGCTTGGGGCAGCTTCGGTTGTCCATTCAACTGTGTATGGAAATCGGCCCGCGTTTCAACCGGCTCGCGCGCCGCGCATTCTGCTGCGTTCCTCTTGGCAAGTGGTCAACATCGGCGACGTCGCGCACACGCCTGGTGTCCTGGCACTGATCGAGAAACACATTCCGCAAGCCGAAGTGATGTTGTGGGCTTCGAATGATCTGTCGGACGAAGTTGCGGCGATGGAGCATCGTCGCTTTCCGAAGCTGAAGATCGTCAAAGGGACCATCGGCGAGAGTGGAAAGGCTTCGAACCCTGAGTTGGCTGCAGCCCTCGAGTGGACCGACTTTTTACTGCACGGATCAGGACCGAGTTTAGTTGCTTACAAAGATGTGGCGGCGTTCGTAAAGCACGTCAAGAAACCGTTCGGCGTGTATGGAATCACTTACAGCGGCGCGGAGGAAGCGCAGCGCGAGTTGCTTTCGAGTGCCCAGTTCGTTTACTTTCGTGATAGCGTTTCGCTGGCCAAAGCCAAGCGCGAAGGAATCACTTGCCCGATCATGGAGTTCGGTCCCGATGGCGCGTTCGCGGTGGATTTGCGAAACGACGAAGCGGCTGCAAGTTTCATGAAGGCGAACGGTTTGGAGCGAGGGAAGTTTGTATGCTGTATCCCGCGGCTGCGCAACACGCCGTACTGGGAGATTCGTAACAAGCCGATGACGGACGTCGATCGCGCAAAACAAATTCGCAACGAAGAGATGCAGGAGCACGATCACCAACCGCTGCGCGATGCGATCATGGCTGTGACGAAGGAAACGGATTTAAAAGTGCTGTTGTGTCCTGAAGATCGCAGCCAGATGGAAGTCGGCCGCCGTCTGATCTTGGAGAAGTTGCCCGATGCAGTTCGATCGCGCATCGTTTGGCGAAAGGACTTTTGGTTGACCGACGAAGCACTCAGTACTTACGTCCAGTCGGCGGGGCTGTTCGGTCTGGAAATGCACAGTCCCATCATGTGCATTGGCAATGGAATTCCAGCCCTCGTTGGTCGATTCGCGGAACAGACCAGCAAAGGATTCATGTGGAGCGACATCGGGCTTGGCGACTGGTTGTTCGATCTCGATCAACCAGGTGAAGGCGGCAAGATTTCGAGCACGTTGCTGACCATGTTAAGTGATAAAGCCGGTACGGAGGCAAAAGTCGTGGGAGCTCAACAGTTTGTTCACGAGCGCCAAGCCGCAACGATGGGAACTTTGCGGACCATGTTGGAACATGTCTAATGAGATGGCGGCGTCAACTTTGCGAAGTCGTGGAGTTTGGTTTCGTTTCGATCGGCGCGACGGCGACCTCCTTAACCGATGGATTCTGGAGTTGATCAGAGTTGCCTGTGCGTGGGTTGCCTGCGTTCGGGTTGCTTGCTTTTTCGGCAACACTCTCTGCTGATGCTTGGGTTGGTGTATGGACTTGGGCTGGTGCAGCTTCGGCTGCCAGCTCGGCAGCTAACTCCGACCCGAGCGAGCGTGAATTTGGACCTTTCCGTTGTTCGAGCTGCAACAGCTCGCGTTGCAGAATGCTGAGCAAAGTTTGCAGCAGCGCGACCACCATCGGTCCGACGACAATGCCAACGGGTCCGAGCGCTTGCACGCCACCTAAAACGCTCAACAGTGCCAGCAACGGATGCAGTTGCGATTGGCCGTGCAACACGAAAGCTTTTACTACGTTGTCAATGGTGCCGACGACCAGCACCCCCCAGCAAGCGAGCGCGATCGCGGCGGTTGGTCGATTCACGAAAAACGCCAAATACAAACAGACTGGAACCCATACCACTGCAGGACCCACAAACGGAATCAATGCGAACATGCAGGTCAGCATAATGAGCAGCGGCAAACTATCCATGCCTGCGAAATAGTAGCCGATTCCTGCGGTCAATCCTTGTGCCAGCGCCGAAAGCAGCGTGGCTAAAACAACTGCGCGGCTAATTCGATCGAACTCGAGCAACAGTTCCGCTTCGTAACGATCATCCAGCGGGCTGAGGTGCATCATGTTCTTGATCATGCTTGGCCCGTCGAGGAAAAAGAAGAATGTTGCGACCAGCAATATCACCGAACCGAAAATCGTTCGCACTAAAAATGAACTTGTCGCGCCCGTGAAGGTGACCAAGCGAGGTTGCAGGAAAGCGATCAGTTGCCGAGTCGTATCGCGGACTTCATCTTGAGTCGGGTTGGCAACTTCCTTAGCGAAAGCCAAGTAGGTACCGCCCAACAGTTTAGTTTTCAGCGCAGTGTATTCTTGTGAAAGTTCGACTGCGGTTTTCTGGAAACTGAGTTCGCCTTCAGGCGTGTCAGCGATTTCATTCGCGAGCGTCAGAATCGATTCGAACTCCGGGTCGAATTTCGCGCCGTGCGTCGCCCGAACTTCCTCACGTAAGGTTGCGAACGTTTGAGTAGCTGTACGACCGAGTTTCGTTACATCTTTGCTATCCGTCGGAAGCGTATTGTCGGCGGCTGTCATGATATTGTTGACGTCCGTCTTCCCGGCTCGCAGCGCTTGCTCAAAATCCATGTGCAAACCCAGCGAATCGCGTACGTGCGTCAGCCCGATGCGAATTCCGGATGGCGAAACTTGGGAAACCAACCGCACGCCCTGGACACTGGCCGCAACAATGACGGTCCCCAGCGGCAAGAGGACGCTGATCATGATCAGCAGCGTCGTAATTGCGGCCGACAATTTTTCTCTTTGGCCTGTCTTGGTCAGCACCCAACGGTGCAGCGGATGGAAGACAACGACCAAGACGGCAGCCAAGAAGACTGGCACAAAGAAACCGACCATCACGTTATAGAACAGCAAGCCGATCACGATAATGATCGCAATCAAAACAGCAAACGAAATCAATCGACTCATAATTCCAGTCTTCGACAACTCTTGTGAAAAAGGCTCGGTCAGCTTCCTAGGCGAATGCAAGCAAACAAGCTTGCCCCCGACAATGCAAGTTGCCCATAGTCTACGCGAAAACGCGTTTACAAAGGCCACGCGGCCGAGAATCGCGCCGCCGAGCAAACTTTAGCGATCGTGCGGGCGTCTTGTCGCATTTCTTGCTTGCAACCCGCAAGGTCGGCGAAATCGATAAAGTCAACCACGGCGGCTTCAGTTTGTGGACTCAACGCGTCGATAGCAAGAGGGATGGATTCTCTTTCCGCAGCGGAGGCGCACATTCCCATGCATCCGAATTTCAAAATCGACTTACGAAAGACTCGCCTGGCTGGCGTTACGCTAGCTAGCATTGCGATGCTGCCGACTTTCGCAATCGCTCAACGGCCGACCGTTGCGGCCGGCAGCAACAATGATCGGTCAGCGTCGGATCGTCGAGTCGTAGCGCCGCCCAAAGCAACTCAACTGACCAGCACGGTTGCGGCCATCGAACTCGAATCAAGCTCGCTCGAAATAACGCTCCAACCGATCGAAGCACACGCTTCGGCTCCGGTCGTGACCGCAATGGCTGCATCGCACGACGGAAAGTATTTGGCGATCGCTGGCGATGATCATGTGATACGCCTGTTCGATGTCGTCGCGCAAAAGACGGTCCGAGAACTCAGCGGCCACGCCGACTGGATCCAGACGCTCGTGTTCGCCGCTGATTCACAGACGCTTTACTCCGGCGGTAACGATGGTCGCGTCCTGCGTTGGGACAACGACTATCCAGTTGCGCCGCAAGAAGTTGTGAAGTTAGAATTTGCGATTCGATCGCTGAGTCTCGCGTCCGAACGCCAACTGCTGGCAATAGGCGGATTCTCGAATGATATCAAAATCTGGGATCTGAAGTCGTCGAAATGGAAGCATGAGTTCAAGTGCGAATGCAAGGACCAGCGTTGCGTGAAGTTCAGTCCAGAGGGTGACAAGCTGCTGTGTGGTGGTCGCGACGGTGGCATTCGAGTTTGGGATGCGGAGACCGGCAGCGTCTTGTGCGATCGGCACTTGCACCGAGGAAAAGTTTTCACAGCAGCGTTCTCGGCGGACGGCAATAGCATCACCAGCGCGGGCGAAGATCGACACCTGATTCGGTTCGACATGGTCGCTGACCAAGTCACACTGGATCGCGAAATCGCTACGACGAAGTTGATGTCAATGTGCATGATCAACGACAACGTGGTCGCTGTCGCAGGCTCGGACAATTCAATTCGACTGTACGACACGATCCTCGACGATGTGATCGCAAATTTGCACGGGCATTTCGGCACTGTTGCTGTCATGTGCACGTGCGGCGAATTGCTGGCAAGCGGCTCGTTTGATACATCGGTTCGGATCTGGGATTTGGATGCGGAAGTTGCGCGGCAATCGAAGCAGGCGATGCCAGTTGGTTTGGCGCCGCTTGATGTGGACGCGAGGATGCGTATTAGGTAGGCATTGATCGGGACGCTGATTGGTACCGCCAGTTATGACACGGAGGTGTCTGTTGTTTCTGAAGCACAAAGTTCGTCAACTGTCTCAATGGTTCAGCTCCACAGCGAATCCCACTGCGCACTCAGCCGCAGATCGCGTCACCGAACGCGCTGATCGCGACCTTGCGATGCACAAGCGAGGCAAGCGCTCCGTGATCCGCACGCATATGCTGGAAGCGATGGAAAAGCGTTGCTTGATGGCGGCGGATCCGATCTGGATCGGTGGCGTGTACGTCGAAAGCGATGTGGGCAGCGACTTGCACGGCGACTTGTTCTACATCACCTTCAAAGGTGGAGCCGAGAACACACAGTTGACGCGGCTGACCATCAACGGCGACTTGGGGACACCCGGTTTCGGTTTGGGCGATCTGTTCTTTGATACAGCGGATTCCGGATACGGCGCGGACCATTCTTTTGCGTTCCAAGTCGAGAGTCTGAACGCCGCGAATCCGAATGCTTCCGTGCGAGCGACGGTTCAAGACGGTAGCACGCTGCTGGTTCTTGACTTCACGAACTTCGTGGCTGGCGACACGCTCGTCTTTTCCATCGATGTCGACGAAGTTCAATTTTGGGATCCAAACGAAACCGATCTCAGCGTAATCAATTCGAACCTCGACCCGATCACGTCGGGCGTTGAGTTCCAGAACTCGCTCTTCAAAGCTGAGTTCACTGCACCGCACTACGAAAACATCGCCGGACAAGACAAATTCCTGAACGTGTACGACGCCAAGTTCGCGCCTGGTGGGTTGCCGTTGCCAGCGGACAATGCGGAAGGCAAACGCGACCGTTCCGCCGGCGCCATTCTCAGCGTCCAGCAAACTCCCAAGCCGATCTCACTCGCTGGTATCGTCTTCGAAGACAACAATCAAGACTTGATCATCCAGTCGAACGAAGCGCGGCTTGCGAACGTGCGACTCGATCTGTATCGATTGGTCAATGGCAACTATGTCGCCACCGGTCACTCCACCACCACCGACTCGCAAGGCAATTACAAGTTCGGCATCGAACTTGCCCTGCAGCCTGGCACCTATCAAGTCCGCGAAACTCAGCCCGCCGGTTACTTTAGCGTCGGCGCTAAACCCGGCAAGATCGATGGCGTTGGAACCGTTGGTAAAACGATCAGCGGCAACCTCGATTGGTTGACTGAGATTACGATTCCATTGGGCGACCAACACGCAACTGAGTTGAACTTCGGTGAGATTCGTCCATCGTCGATCAGTGGCAAAGTCTGTGTTTCCGAAGGTGGCTTTACATGCTTTGACGCAACCGCCACGACGCGACCTTTGGCTGGCGTAACGGTTCAGTTGCGTGACGCCAACGGTCAAGTCATCGCAACGCAAGTTACCGCAACCGATGGAACGTACAAGTTTATCGACTTGCGGCCGGGAACGTATTCGATCGTCGAACTGACTCCAGCCAACCTGCTCGAAGGCGATGCACGCGTCGGTTCAATCGGCGGTCAACTAGCGAACGGCAGCGAGATTCGTCAGATCTTATTGAACGGCGGAGTCAACGCGACAGATTACGATTTCTGCGAATTGGTTCCGAGCGAGTTGAGCGGTCACACGTACTTTGATCAGAACAATAACGGGCGACGCGACAGCTCCGAATCGCCGCTTGCCAACGTGCTCGTAACGCTTTGGAACGATCAGGGCCAACAAGTCGCGCAGACTCAAACAGACTCGCAAGGCTTCTACAAATTCAGCGGCTTGAAACCGGGCACTTATCGCGTCACTGAAGTCACGCCAACCGGTTACCTGCCAGGCAAAGCGGCTGTGGGAACGATCAGCGGCAGTACGGTCGGCGCGAATGATGCCACCGGCGACGTGCTTTCGCAAATTCGTTTGCCTTCGGGTCGCAGCGGTATCAATTATGACTTCGGCGAACTGCTGCCCGGTAGCATTTCGGGTCACGTGATGGTCGACACCGATGGCAACAGCATCGTGGACGCGGTGGGTGATCGTTACCTCGAAGGTGTCACCGTCCAACTGCTTGATTCGAACGGCGTGGTGATTCGAACGACAACAACCGACGCTGGCGGCAACTATCGCTTTGATGATTTGCCGATTGGAACTTATTCGGTTCGCGAAGTTCAACCGACTGGATTGTTGCAAGCCGGACAGCGTGCGGGCAGCGGCGGAGGTGATGCGTCGCAGACCGATTTGATATCGCAGATCATCGTGGGAGCTGGCGTAGCGCTCGTCGACTATGACTTCTGCGAGATCCCGCCAGCCGAGATCAGCGGCAACGTTTACGTTGATACCGATCAAGATCGTGTACGCGATGCCGGCGAAGCGCCGATCGCTGGAGTTACCATCACGCTGCTGGATCAAAACGGTAGCATCGTCGCAACAACTCAGACGGACGCCAACGGCCAGTACAAATTCACCGGCTTGCGTCCCGGCAACTACACAGTTCGTGAACAACAGCCCGCAGGCTATTTCCAAGGCGGACAGAAAGCGGGCTCGGGCGGCGGCAACGATAGCGTCACGGATGTGATTTCGTCGATTGCAATTGGTGTTGGCGCGGCGCTGGTGAACTATGATTTCTGCGAACAGTTACCGGGCTCGATTTCGGGCAATGTGTTTGCGGATCTCGACTTCGATTGCGTCCAGGACCCCGGCGAAGCGTCGCTCGAAGGCGTGTTGATCGAGCTGCTGGACAGCTCCGGCAACGTGCTCGCATCGACTCGAACGAATGCGGATGGCGATTATCAGTTTACGAACCTGCGGCCGGGAACTTATTCTGTGCGCGAGACGCAGCCGATCGGTTACTTCCACGGTGGCCAAGTTGCTCCAGCGACCGGCGGGAACGATTCTGTCGACGACTTGATCAGTGCCATTGTGCTTCGCTCCGGCATGGTTGTGACCGAAGCGAATTTCTGCGAAGTACCACCTGCAACGATCTCAGGTTACGTTTACCAAGACGGTCCAGCCATCAAGACTCAAGATGGCCTCGCTCCACAAGACATTCGATCGGTTCGCGACGGCTTGCGGACCGCAGACGATACACCGATTGCCGGCGTGCGCGTGCAATTGCGATCGATCAACGGATTGCCTTTTGAGAGCTCGCGAGCGTTGCCAGGCTATTACACCGGCGAGTTCATTGAAGTCGTAACGGATGCCAACGGTTACTTTGAGTTCAAGGGCTTGCGTGAAGCGACGTATCACATCTTCCAGACTCAACCGACCGGATACATCGACAGTCTCGATACGCCAGGTACAACAGGCGGTGTTGGGATCAACAAAGGCGATACAACTCCTGCCAACGTGATGTTCCCACAGTTGCAAGATGTTATCGCCCAAGCCAACTTTGATGGTCTGCTGATGATCAACGTCCTCGCAGGTGGCACTTCGCAGTTGAATAACTTCAGCGAAATTGTAGTAACGACAGATCCGCCTGCGGTTCCACCGTTGCCTCCGCGACCACCGGAGATCGAGATCAATTATCCCGGTCCGCAGTTGTACACGGCGATGGCTCCGATCAAATGGCAACCGTTGCTCTGGGAACCGCTGCCACTGCTGGCTGGCGTTGGTCATGATTCACCGCCGACCTGGCACTTGAGTATCATCAACGGTGGATTCCCGCGCGGGCGTCGAAATGGCGAACCGCTTGACGAATCCGAAGTTGCTGAACAGGCCGAGCGTCTGGACGTTTACGCTTGGACTGTGCGTGGCATGAAACAGAGCACTTGGAAGATCGTCAGCTTGAATGAACGCTCGAAGGAGAGCGAAGAAGAGCAAATGCTGTCGATGTCCAGCCGCATCGTGTTCGATCTCCCTGACGCTCAGCCGCTGGCCGGTGACTTCAATGGCGACGGCTTTGATGAGATCGCTTTGTTCGTCGATGGCGAGTGGTTCATCGATCTGAACGGTAACGGACGCTGGGACGAGACCGACATCTGGCTAAAATTAGGAACGCACGGCGATCAACCGGTTATAGGTGACTGGGATGGCGACGGTAAAGATGATGCGGGTGTATTCGGTAAGAAGTGGAGCGGCGACGAGCGCGCGATCGCTGCTGAGCCCGGTTTGCCGGATCCGGAAAACTTGCGTCGCGTCAAGCCGAAGAATTTGCCGCCGCGACCCGATGAAGCTCCAGATGAACCACGGTGGTTGCAACGCAGTCAACAAGGTCCAGCTCGCGCCGACTTAATCGATCATGTGTTCTTGTTCGGAAGCGGTCGCGATATCGCAATCAGCGGCGACTTCAACGGCGATGGTATTACTACGATCGGCGTCTTCCACGATGGCAATTGGACGCTGGATGTCGATGGTGACGGTGTTTTGAATCCGGCGCATGATCGCAAAGAAAAGTTTGGTGAAGCTGGCGATCTGCCGCTAGTCGGAGATTTCGATGGCGACGGCATTGATGAGCTAGCGATCGTTCGAGGCGACAAAGTCTACGTCGACACAAATCGTAACGGTCACATCGACGCCACCGATAAAGTATTCCAACTCGATTCCGAGGACGGAACAGTGATTGTCGGCGACTTCAATGGCGACGGACTCGATGAACCAGCTGTCTACCAATCTGGCCGGTCTCGCGGTTTGCAAGCACGCCGCGCCGGGTAGCAAGCTAGCGACTCGTCAACACTTGACGATGTGAATCGTACTCGTACTCGGACTCGTACTCGTACTCGGTCTCGTTCTTCGTTCTCGTACTCGTACTCAATGAAATGGTACTCGTACTCGTACTCGCATCTTCCGCAAAACATACGAGAACGAAGAACGAGAACGAGTACGAGTACGAGTGAGAATACAAGAATCTACGCGGAGGTTAGCCATGCGAGCAGGGCGAGTACCGCGACTAGCACACCGATGAACGCTTCGGAAATACGTTTTACGAGCAGGTGATTCGGGATCATCGCCAAGGCATCTCCTCTATTTTCTTATCGCTGGCAAGCATCGGTTTTTT
Organism: Pirellulaceae bacterium; assembly: GCA_041739135.1. Lineage (GTDB taxonomy): Bacteria > Planctomycetota > Planctomycetia > Pirellulales > Pirellulaceae > Aureliella. The sequence goes on along the minus strand of JBGSOM010000190.1, from coordinate 41,610 downwards.
GTGAGTCCTGCGAACGGCTTAAACCAAGTTGAAGCGTTCGGCACGAATCTGGCTTGGTGGAATCTTCATTTCGAGCAGCGCTTTTTCGGTCGCGTCCATCATCGGTTCTGGGCCGCAGATAAAAAACTGGTAACGACGCTCCGACTCGTCCAACGTACGCTGCAACAGATCGAGGTCGACGTATCCCTTCTCGCCTTGCCAATCGTCTTCGGGTTCGTTCAGCACATGGATGACTCGCAGATTCAACTCTTTCTCAAGCCGCTGAAGTTCGCGCCGAAATGCGATCTCCTTCCAGTTCGTATTTCCATAAATGAGAACGCATGGCCGTCGATCCGCACGATCGCGCAGACTTCGCAAAATGCTGATCGCTGGCGTGACGCCGATGCCGCCCATGATAAAGACCGCTCCAGCCGCTTCGTCGTCCAAACAAAAGTAACCGTAGGGCCCTTCAATAAACGCTGTCTCACCCACACTCGACTCGACCAACCGTTCGCTGAAGTCGCCCAGTTCTTTCGCTGTGAAAGCGATTTGCTGCGGCGAGTCGCGGTCGCTGGATGAAAACGAATACGGATTCTGCTGCGTCGAAAACGGGCTGCCGCCTAACGTTAGCCAAGCATACTGACCCGCGCGAAATTGCATTCCTGGATGCCCAACGGGTTCAAGCACAATCGTGGTTGAATCGCCCTTTTCGTCATTGATCTTCGCGATCCTGTAAGGTCGACGTTGCATTGTCCACGGTCGCCACAATCGAATGTTGGCTAACAATCCGAGCGCAGTGCCACCGATCGCGACCAACAAAATGCGTTTAGGCCATCCCGACACAAAATGCTCGACTTGCCAAGCGTGAACCATGCCGATGGCCAACACACCCGCCGCCATGCCGCTGTGACTAAGCCGCCACCACTCGTAGCTGAGCCCAATCTCTTTGCGCCACACGGAGAGCACGATCAGCGAGACCATGGTGACCGAAGCGATCGCTAGGAAGATCGTCCGCAGTGCGTTCACGCGCGGATCGAGAAACTCCAAAAACTCCGGCTTGGCGATGAAGAGAATTAACGGATGTCCCAGTAGGAACAGCAGCAGTAGGATACCGATGTGCCGATGCAGTTGCAGAATCACGTCGGACCCGAACGGTCGGCCGATCCAATGAAATCTAGCGGTCAAAGCGAATTGCAAAGCCAGTGTCAGCAGCAACCCGAATCCCATCAACACGCCGAACTCGATCCAAAACGTCCGAGCTGGTGGAATATTGCCCAAGCGAAACGCCAAGATCGGTACGATTATCGCGCAAAGATAAAATGCTAACCAACCCATTCCCCGCATCGCAACGAGCAGCATAGAATCTTCGCTTTCAACAGTGCTGTTTCCCTTCCTTTTTCGCTTTTCAGCGTCCAGTGTGGAAGCACTAAGCAGAAGTCATGCCCATTTGCAGAAAATGAGCCCGAGGCGCTAGCCGATCTTGCAACCGCAATAGGAAAGATATAACCCTAAGCGCCAGCCGTTTTACTCGCGTCAAGTTGCTTTGTTCAATTCAAAACTGACTCGCGATGCGGTATCGAAATTCTCGGCTAGTGCTTCGTTCCAATTGCATTTTAGAGTTAGTCGTTTCTGCTGGAACGAAGCACTAGTAACTGATCCTGCACGCGGAGTGTATTCCATCCGTGGGACCACTATGTCATCCGTGGTCGTACTTTGTACTGGATCGCAACGGAAGCCTGACCACGGATGGCATGGCGGTCCCACGGATAAAGTCTGAGGCAGGGCGGGTTAATGCGACTGTATTAGCGAGTCTTTGGCTAGTGTTGGATTTTTGAGTTGGTCGCTTCTGGGTGGCACGCAAAGCCTCAGAGCGTGTCACACTAAAATTCAATTGGAACGAAGCACTAGCGCCTCGGACTTATCTTGTGTGATCTATTCGTCACATCCAGCTCAGCGAATGACGGCAAATTCTTGGCTGTTGATGAGCGCCCATAGAACATCTTCAAGCGCGGCGCGACGGTCCTTCGACTGCGTGATGTACTCTGCCATCCGCTGCGACTCTGCTTCAGTCGGCGCGCGTGTAAGTGTGGCTAGGTACAAATCTTCAACCGACTGGCTAACTTCGCTATCGCGTGCGAGCAAACTAGCGATACGATTGCGAGACTCGGCAAGTTTCGAGCGCATGTCAGCTCCGTTGACTAACATCAGCGATTGGCCGAGCGACACGGCGTTCGAACGTTCGCATTCACAGATCAGCAATCGATTCGGTTTGCCAAACGTTGCCAAGAAACCGCTGCCTGTCGGCACCTCGGCGCGAATGATCGCGCGGTGCATCGATGTAGGCGCTTTGGATTTAACATCGATTGCGCTGACAACTTGCGTCACATCGCTGAGCGCATCCATCAGTACTTCGGCGGACATGCGGCGCATTGGATAACCAGCAAAGTTGGCTTCCGCATCCAAACCCTGAACGTGCACATCATCCACCGCTGCGCGAGCAAACGTGCTGCTACCGAGAATCAACTTCGAAAGATAGCGCACCGAATACTGATTGCGAATCAACTCGTCGGTCAAATACTCAAGCAACTCAGGATTACTAGCGGGATTCGAATCGCGAAAATCGTCCGGCGGATCAACTACGCCGCGGCCCATCAAGTGATACCAAACACGGTTCGCCATGTTGCGAGCGAACAGCCGGTTATCGTTGGTAAGCCAGTTAGCGAGCGCTTCCAGCGGCGTCAGGCCGGGCAAACTAGTCGCTGAAGTTGCGCCATCGGCATCCGTCGTGTACGTTTCGGTCAGCGGCTTAGGCGGTACCGTTGCCGCGCGGCCTGGATGCATGATCCCAGCCGCTTTGTCGTTCAAGGAAACGATTTCGTCGCCCGAGATAATGTGTTTGTCAAACTTGTCCTTCGGCGCGTTGTCCAATTGTTTGCGCTCGAGCGTCGTGAAATAAGCAGCAAGGCCGTAGTAATCATCTTGCCGCCACTTGTCGAACGGATGATTGTGGCAGCGAGCGCATTGCAATCGAACGCCGAGAAACACTTGACCGATCGATTCAGCGGCTGTCTCGGGATCGCGATGCGTGCGATGGAAACTAGCCGGCGGATGTTCATAAGTACTGCCGATCGTTGTGATCATCTCAGCCACGAATTCGTTCAGCGGACGATCGGTTCCCACTTGTTCCATCATCCAAGCGTGCCAACCCGACGCGCCCGCGGGACTCATCACTTTCTGTTCGTTGCGCAACAGATCACTCCACCGCATCGCCCACAGCGCGGCGTAACCGGAACTGTTGAGCAAGCGATCGACCAACCGCTCACGCTTGTCAGGCGCGTCGTTCGCCAAGTACTCGCGAGTTTCAGCGACCGTCGGCAAACGACCGATGGTGACCAAGTAAACGCGTCGTAGGAACACATTCTCAGCGGCCGGTGCTTCAGGTTGCAAGCGCATTCGACGCAGTTGGTTCTCAACAATCCTGTCAAGCGGTTGCGCTGCGCTAGCAGGTTCGACGACGTGCGTTTCGCTGGTTGCGTGTTCCGGCAGGAAAGTTAACCGCGCCGCAGTGCGACCGCTGAGATACGAGATCGAGATGGAGACGTCGAGCGGTTTGTCAGCCGTAACGAATCCATCCGCTGAAATACTTACAGCCGTCGCCAAACTCGGCTCGTACCGCGCCCAGTTCGTAACATCGCGCGTTGTTCCATCGGCGAACGTGGCGGTCACGACTAACTGCTGCGAGTGTTTGGATGGAGTGAGCATCAACTGAGATGGAAACACTTTCAATTGAGTCAAAGTCTCAGCCGGTGCGTTGCGAGTCGCAGGTGTCGGTGCGTCCGATTGCTCATTCCATCGGCAGCCGTCATCGACCCAGCGCCGCAGCAGATCGTACTCAGCGGAACCGACATCGAATCGCACTCCGCCCTGATGCGCCATCAGTCCACTCGGCTTCGTCAGCAACAAACTCAACTCGCTTGCAAACGCGTCAACGCGTCGCCCCGAATCACCGCGAACGATTGCTGCGTAATCCAATTCGGAGTCATCGCCGCGAAGACTCAACCGAAAACCACCTTTGCCATGCAAGTTGCCGTGGCAGGTACCGAGGTTGCATCCAGACTTGCCAAGCAGCGCCGAGACCTCGCGCGCGAACACAGGGCTGCGACTCGCGCAGTCGGCCACTTGCGCATCGAACTCCAGCGTTTGACCATCGAAGGTAGTCTTCAGCTTGATGCCCGGCGCGGAGGTCGAAGCAAGCGGGTTCAGTCGCAACGTGCCATTGTGCTCAATCACCAACGCGTTCGATTGCTGCGAATCGCTAACCGAAGCTGCCAGCGCAGTTGCGATTTCTCGAGTGCGATCGATCGACGAACCATCTTCGGCGGTTTCGATCGCAATGAAACGACCCGGATAGTCGCGACTGACGTTGACTAGTTCCGGAAAGATTCGGATCGGCAAGTGGTCGCGCAACGGCTCTCCAGCCGGCTCTCGCGGTGGCTCTTCGGCAGTCGCCGACGCAGCGAACTGCGATGCGATCATCAGCGAGATAAGAATCGAATAAGTTAAACGATCGAAGAAGTTCACTTGAGACTCCAACATGAGCATGAGCTGAAGTAGGGCGTGCGGTAGGTAGCTGCAGCGTGTTGTTGCGCTGAGTTGTGGAGGCAGGAAAATTAGCCAAGGAAGTTGTGCTGGGCGGCGGGTTCGACTGGGTTCGAGTTCCGTCTATCATATACTATAACGGCTCATCCACCCAAACGTGATCTCGCAAACTCGGACTAACCTGCTGCAACAATGTCTACTCGATTACTCGTAGTACCGAAGCCGATTGGACTGTTTGCGATTGGGTTGATCGTCGCATGCCTGCTAAATACGAATGCGGCTGGGGCTGATGAGATTGGTAAAAAGGAAACGGGTGACAAGCTGTTTCGCGAACGCATCGCGCCGATATTGGTGGCGCGATGTCAAGCTTGTCATGGCGCGAAGAAGGAAGGCGGTTACTCGGTTGCAACGGCCAGCCAACTGTTGGTTGCTGGCGATTCGGAACTTGAACCCGTCGTCGCGCACGAACTGGATAAAAGCGAACTGTGGCGACGTCTAGTCGCAGAAGACGATTCGGAACGAATGCCGGTTGATGCGGACCCGCTAACCGCTTCGCAGCTTGCAGTGGTGAAAGCGTGGATCGAAAGCGGGGCAACGATTGCAAAGGAAGACCTTTCGCGACCGTTGGCGAGTTTAGCGCTGCCAACGAATACCGTCGCTCCCGAAGTTTATCCACGTGCGATTCCGGTGAATGCGCTGGCGGTTATCGGTCGTGTAGATGAAGTGTTGGTCGGAGGTTATGCAGAAGTAACGCGTTGGAAATCGGCGACCGGAGAACTTGTGGCGCGAATGTCAGTCAGCGGACCGCACGTCGCAGCGATTGCAATGGTTGCTGAGACACGCCAAGTGATTGTGTCGAGCGGTTCTCCGGGGCAACGAGGTGTTATCGAGTTGCTGAGTTTGCAAGATCCGGCTGTGCGCGCGAGTTTACCGCCCACTGCTGATGTGGCCGCGGACATTGCAACGTCACCTGACGGAACGCGGCTAGCAATCGCTGGACACGACGGCAGTCTGCGAATCGCTGAATTGAAAACGGACAATCAATTCGGCGAGGTTCAACTGTTGACGCCACACGCAGACTCGATTCTTGCTGTCGCTTGGTCAGCCGATGGAACTCGATTGATTACAGCGTCGCGCGATCGCACTGCAAAGTTGTTCGATGCAGAGTCCTTGGAGCTGATTGCAAGTTACGATCGTCACGAACGAGCGGTGGGCGGAGTTGGATTTATCGGCAAACGACCGGTGACTTACGATGAGACGGGACGTGCTCGCATGTGGTCCGGTGACGACAACGATGGCGTCGTCGCAGAACGCTCGGCGCTACCGCGCACGCTCCAACGAGTTTATGCCATCGATAACGACCTGTTCATTGCAGATCGCAGCGGTGTGCAACAACTTCGCGCGGAGAAAAAGAAAGTCAGCGACGGCAAGACGGACGACGGCAAGCCCAAGACCAAGGAAGTAACTCGACTTAATGAAGCGAGTGTGTTGCACGTTAAATCGCACGAGTGGGTAACCTCAGTCGCAGCCAACGAATCCGTCGTTGCCGCTGGAACTCAACAGGGAACGGTGAGTGTTTGGGATCGCAGTAACGGCGAGCTGCTGTTCGAATTGAATGTGACGCCGCGGCGTTAATGCGACTCAGAAGTTGAGCTGGAGGTTGACCAGCAAGTCGACTTGAACGTCAAAGTCAGCCGGCTTTAGCTAACGCGAACGATCGTAACAGGATCTCGACGGATTATTCGATACAGGCCGCAGAATCGGCAATCTTGAACCGATGGTAAGCAAGTGAAATGCTTCGGTTCCTTCCGCGATAGATGGACTCCCACCTGATCCATGCGTTCCGCATTCATTCTGTTGCTAGCGTTCGTATGTGTCTTCGCGGCTGGTTGTTCGCGCACGCGTTATCGTCAAGCTGCGGATCGCGATTCCTATCGCATCATTCAAGAGAAAGCCGCTTGTTCGAATGCAAGCGTGCCGCCGAGTTACAGCGTTACGCCGGATCCACGATCGCGGTTCTTCGATCCAACGAACCCGGATTGCCCGCAGTTGCCAGTGCCACGGCCGATTTTGAATGGTTATCCGTTGCCAGAGTTGGTGACCGCGAGCCCAGTTGCTAGCGGTATTGCTAGCGGTGTTGCGAGCGGTGCAACTAAAGCTGGCGCGGATCCTTCGCAAGAAAGTGCTGAGGCACATGAAGTCAGGGAAGTTGAAACTGAACCAAGTGCGAGCGAAGAGAAAGCGAGTGCTTCGGACAAAGAGAAGGCAACGTTGTTCTTCTCGCCAGAGTTGCAACAAGGGTTGCCGCAAGTTCACGCTGAACCGAGCGAGTCACCTGCGCCCGTCTCGGCTGCGGTTCCGGTGTTTATCAGCAACGAACTGAGCAGTTCGTTGCCGCCACGCGGTGCGGTGACTCAAGCTACTTACAATCGCGATGATCAGCCATCTGCTTCGGTAACACAATCGGCTACGTTATCGACTGCACAAGCAACTGAGGCAAAGGAAACAACTGACGCAAGCGATTCAACTGACGCGAATACCGCGACTGTGCAAGCTGCTGAACCAACAGGTGAACTATCCGCTGATCCAACAGCAGTCAGAGAAAATGACGACGTCGAGGAGCTTCCGCCACCACCGCGCAGCGACGGATCGATTGCGAATAAAGTGACGATCCCCAAGCCCGCTTGGGAGGTCATCCCACAGAACTGTTTAGATCGCATGCTCGAGTTTGATTCCTTGCGGGCTGAGTATGCGCAGTCGTACAGCGCATCGCAACTGCCGCCAGCGAACAACGGCGTTCGTCGATTGACGCTAGCGAACTTGATGGAGTTGGCAACGTTGAACAGTCGCGAATATCAAACGCGAAAAGAGGTGCTGTTCACGACCGCGCTTGCGCTAACGCGACGCCGCTATCAGTTTGAACTGAACCCGACAGCCTTTGGAAACGGTACTGCGGTCGATTACCGTCATTTGCGGAACAACGGAATCACACAGAACCAACTCGCCATTCCAACCGGAGTTGGTGTTCAACGGACGCTGGCCACAGGCGGTGAATTTTTGGCGCGGTTCGCGAACAGTGTGGTGCTGACTTTCAACGGTCCGTCCGGTTTCGCAACGGATATCGGTTCGGACTTGGTGTTTGATTTTCAGCAAACGATATTTCAACGTGACGTGCGATTCGAGTTGCTCACGCAAGCGGAACGCGATGTGATTTATGCGACGCGCGATTACCTTCGATTCCGCAAGCAACTGTTCCGCGACATCGCGAACCAGTACTACAACTTGTTACTCAGCTATCGCGGAATTGAAATCAACGCTCAGGATTACTTCACGAATTTGCGCGGATTCATTCAAAGTCAAGCTGAGTATCGCACGGCTGAGAAGATCCCGCGCATTCAAGTCGACCAGTTCGAACAGAACGTGCTGCGAACGCGAAGCAACTTGGTCAACAACTGCTTTGCACTCGACGCGGCGCTCGATCAGTTGAAGTTCCGTTTGGGTCTGCCGACGGAGATGGCGATCTACTTGGATTTAATGGAGTTGGAATCAATTTCGCTGAAAGATGAACTGAGCGTTGCGAGGCAGATGATCTCGCGTGCGCGGACCGAGTTGCTGAGTGCGCGCAGTACGACCACAGCGGATGCGACCACTTTAGCAAACGTCGCTGAAGTGCTAGCCGATCGCATGGCGAACATCTTGCGCATTCAGAAACGCATGGAGCAAGCGGTTGCTGAAGCTGAGGGAGCTGAGACTGCGAGAATGGATCTTTCGGAAGCGACGGTTGACAAAGCGACGAATGAGCTCGAGCAACTGCAGCAGTTGTTGCAGATACTGAGCGTTCGCATGCAAGTCGATATGCTGCGAGCCGAGTTGGATGTGCAGATCAAAGCCACCACGCCTGCGCCACCGCTGCGAGTGCTGATCCGTGCGATTGATTTAAGTTCCGCTCAGTTGCAGGTGATCGATTTGGCGCTGGCAAGTTCGCAGGCGAGTGCTAATCCGGATGCGACCGCGAAGCTGGCGGCACGGCGCGATGTGCTCGAGAAAGAGCTTGATGAGTTGGTCGCTTTCGTCGAGAAGATTTCGTCGAGTCTGACGTCGAACGTTGCAGCCAGCGCCGTGGATGACTTGACAAAAATTCCGGACCGCATGAAAGAGTCGCTTACTGTGGCGCAGAAGATCGAGCAACTGTCGCTCGATGCAACTGCTGAGATCCTGCCGAGCGAAGGTAGATCGATTGAAGCCAAAGTGCAAGCCACGGTCGACAAGACGATTGAGCTGAGCGATCGACTGCTTGAGAAAGGTCCGGACGGTTGGGAAGAGATCGAGATCGATGCGAACGAAGCGCTGTTAACAGGTCTGGTACAGCGATTGGATCTGATGAATCAACGCGGCGATTTAGCTGACGCGTGGCGGCAGATCAAACTGGCGGGAGACGATCTGCGGTCCATCGTGGACTTGCAAGCCACGCAAATTTTGCGGACGAAGACCGGTTCCGACAATCCATTCGACTTTACATTCGACAACAGCGAGACGCGTTTGAGTGTGGCGCTCGATACGCCACTGAACCGAAGGTTGCAGCGCAACAATTTCCGCGTAGCACTGATCAGCTACAACGTTGGGCTGCGCAATCTGATGGCCGCTGAAGATAGTATCAAGTTGGATATCCGCGAAGACCTGCGCCAATTGGCTCTCGATCGCAATCAGTACACGATCGCTGTCGCCAGCGCGGCACTGGCCTATGAGCGCGTCATCAGCACTCGTCTGCGTCTGCAGTTTGCGGTTCAGAATGTGGCGGCGCGCGACTTCTTGGAATCGCAGCAGGCTTACACGAACGCACTCAGTGCCATCGCTCGGCAACATGTGAACTACATCACGGACCGAACCGAATTGTTTTTCGATTTGGAGGCGTTTGATGTGGATCAGTGGGGTCATTGGTCGGGTGTCAGCGGTGACCACGGGCCGCAAGTCAACACAGATTTTCCAGCCACAAATCCGCGACCGTACGACTGCTTGCCGCCGCGGGTTTGGTATTCGCCCACGATTCGGCAGATGGAACAGATTCCGCCGGGCGAAGCGATCATTATGCAGCCGACAACGGATAGCGGGCCGCGCTAATGTCGGGTTAAGCTGGAGCTTTGTAGTACTCTATTCTGGGTGGGCCTCTAAGGCCTGTGCGGCTCTCGCTTCCAGCCCGGAGGGCGGCAGATCTCTGCCGTTGTGCGTCAGCCACCGGTTAGCAATGCTCAGACCGCCCGAGCCCGGCTGGCGACACTGAAGCACTTTCTCGCGCCGCTCGATGTGTCGCCCGCCGGGCTTTAGAACATTGCAGCTTGCTTCCCGGTGGTTCACACCACCGGCAGAGATCTGACGCCCTCTGGGCTGAAGAGAGCCGGTGGGCAGACAAATCACGAGTTGATGGTTTGCATGCGTGCAGGACTATCGCCTGGGTGAAGCGCCTTCGTTGGTCGAATCATAACTCTCAACACCAAGTCGACTGGTACTGCCCACACCCTTCCAAGACCCAGGGCGTGCCAACACGCGCCGAATTCTACCGGTTGTAAATATAGACACTGTTTTTTTCATTTGGTATCCAAACAATAACCGAACTTCACCGGCGCATCGAAACCTATTTTGCTAGCTTACAGGCACGGAATTAATGCTAACGGCATAGCGTGCCGCCCGACCGATTTTTATTTTTTCTTATTTGCAACTTGACGCGCCTTACCGATCCTTTAAGCTCATGCTGGATTTGCAATCCTTCTAGAGTAATTCTGGAATTGCAAGTGGGGTGTGGAAAGGAACAGTCTGCCTTCACATGACGAACTGGATCTTCGGCGTTGGTTACAGTTCCCTAGTTCATAAGGAGAAGTGAAATGAAGAGTCTCTGCAATCTCACGTGCGTGTTGGTTTTAGGTTTGGTTTCGATCGCAAGTGCACAGGTCCAAATTAACCCAATCCAGCCGACCATTGTATTCAACGGTGGAAACGGCATGCGCCCAAATGGGGAGCCAGACCTAGCGAGCGTGTTGCTCTCACAACACCATCGTGATCAGCTTGAGTTGGATCCCAAACAACAAGCTCAAGTACTTGCAGCGATAAGGAAAGCAGGGGAGGGGAACTTTGCCCTCACTCAGATTTCAATTAACGGAGGAAACGTAGCAGAATTGCAAAATGCACTCAACGTCGCGAGCAATGAACTAGCCTTTGAAATTGAATCATACTTGTACCCAGAGCAGATTGTTGCCGCAAAGCAAATCGGCGTGAGCGAGTATATCCGAGCGACCGGATTAGACAAGTTTGCGGAGACCCAAGTTGCAGGTGAATTGAATATGACACCTTCTCAGATCAAGAGTTTGCAAGAAAAGGCATCAAAAATTGAGCTAAATCTCCGTAAGAAGATAGCCGAGTTGCAAAAGCAAGCACGTGCTGACTTGGTTAACGCTTTTCCAGTTGACAAACGGCAGAAGCTTCTTGATATATTTAAGCTTAACGGTAGTCATTTACAAGGTAAGAAAAATATTCCCGTTGGTAATAAATAAGTTTTGCTGAGGGCAATCCGATGTAAGGCCGGCTTCCATACAAGCTAATTTCCCGGCCACTCGAATAACTGGCAGCTGATCCCGTCACACTTCGGCGGCTTGTGATCGAATATCAGCTTGTTGGAACGGTCCTATGACGAGCATCTCCTACTTCGATCCCACTGGCATCGCCAGTGCCACCCGACCAGTGTACGTCAGCCACCGGTCATCAAGGCTCAGGACCGCCCGAGCCCCGCTGTCGAAACACTGAAGCACACTCTCTCGAGCCGCTCGATCTGTCGCCCGCCGGGCTTTAGAACATTGCAGCTTGCTTCCCGGTGGTTCACACCGCTTCACACCACCAGGAGAGATCTGACTTTCTCTGGGCTGAAGCGAGCCAATAGGAAGGCAAAGAGCAATGGAGCTTACTCGAGCAGATCGTCAGCGGGCGGTGGGATCTTGCCGCCCTTGTAGAACTTGGTGATGTCGATGCCGCCACGCTGCTCTTCTTCGAACAATTTGATTCGCGATTCGAGCCGTTCCATGCGCCGCATCAACTGCGGAATCAGAGCGGGCAACGGATCGTGTGCTTCGAGACGTGGCACGGCTGGGTAGCCGAGGTGGCGCTGCATGGCGGCGAAGAGATAGAGCGGATCTTTGCGTCGATTCGCTTGAGCGATCTTGCCTTCAGCGAGCCCGAACAGCACTGGGGCTTCGGGTTCGAGATGTCCTTGCGCAGTGCGGCGATCTTGATACAGTTGGCTGCGGACGTAGATGAGATCTGCTGTGTCGATGATTCCCAATTGCCGGCGCACGATTAGAATCCATTCGCGCCATTGCGGGCTAAATACGGGATCATCGGCCATTGAGGTCAGACCGCGATCATAGTTCAAGCGATTGCGACAGATGGCTTCGAACTGGAAAAAGAACAAGCCCTGAGGCGTACACGCTTTGCTGCGATAGTCCGCTTCAGCTTGCAGGATTCGCATTCCGGTCCGGTAATCAAAGCGACCTTTATCCGACTCCGCTTCGCGCACGAGAAACGTTTGAAACGGAACGAAATAGTGTTTGAGCAGCGCCATGCCACTGCTCATCTGCCCATGATGCTTCAGTTCCGACAGCAGCAAATCGATGGCCATTGGCAACTTGGTCGTTGCCAGCACTTCGTATTTGGTCTGTTCGAGCAAGTCTTGCAGCGGCAAGTTCTGCCCGAGTCGTTCGATGAGCACGCGGAAGAAGTACGCTTGCTCGATGTATTCTTCATTGGGCAGCATCAAGGATTTGGTTTCAGATGTTTGTTTAAGAACTCGATTGATTCGCGACGCGCGCGGCTGTCAAGGAAAGTGGTCAGATGGCCTTTACCTTCTACCGTTACGAAATCCGCCACGACCCCTTGCAACTTCAGAGCCTCGTACATGCGGCGACCGGTTGAGTACGGTACGAGTGCATCTTCGGTTCCGTGGAATAGCAACGTGGGTGGGCATTTCGAATTTACGAAGTTGAGTGGCGTCATCGATTCATAAACCTTGGGAACTTCTTTGCGGGTGCCGCCCATCACGAGCGACAGTACGGGGCTCTGCTCAGGAATGTACTCGAAATCACAGGGAGCACCGCCAGCAACGACAGCTTGAATCTCCGGTGCATCGGGTTGTGGTTGCGTTGCAAGCATACAAGCAAGATGAGCTCCGGCAGAGTAGCCCCACACGGCGACTTGTTTCGGATCGAAGTTAAAATCTGAGTTGACCGTCTTCAACCATTCCATGGCCGCGCGACAATCGCTGACTTGCTTGTCGATCTGATACAGTGGTGCAAGTCGATAGTTAATGGTGACGGCGACGTAACCTTCTTGAGCCAATTCGCGCGCGTGATCGTGCAGGTGCCACTTCGAACCGCTGCTCCACGCGCCACCGTGAATCATCAGTACGACGGGTGCGATTTTGTCGTTTGCAGGTCGGAACACGTCGGCAGTCAACTTGGTGCCGTCCACTTCGCGGTAGACAACGTCGCGAACCGAGCGAAACGGTCGCTTGAGATCGGCTTCATCGGCAACTGCGACCGCTTGCGATACAACTGTGGTGAAAAATAGAATCGCCGCCAGACGCAAAACGGAAACCTCAGGGGCTTTTAGAGGGCGAGTAAAGCGATACGCCATGGAAGTCTCGACACGCGGGGTAAATGGCTACTAAGCGAAATTCGACATCTGCTCTATAATAGTGCTGTCGAAAAGAGCGTTTCGAGCACTTCGAGATGCTGAGATGAGTCCGCAGTAGATTCAAGTTTACGGCGATCATCGCTAAAACAAAACGGCTTAGTGGGAATTTGACCGAGCAAATATGACAAAGCAATACAGTACAGTGCAAGCTGCTGTCGACGCGGTTCGTTTGGGCAAAGTTGTCATTGTGGTTGACGACGAGGATCGCGAAAACGAAGGCGATTTTATTTGTGCGGCTCAGAATGTAACGGCAGAAACGATCAATTTCATGCTGCGGGGCCGCGGACAGTTGTGTGCGCCAATCTTGCCGTCGACCGCCGAACGCTTGGAATTGCGGCCGATTGTGCAAGAGAACACAGCTCCGCTTCAGACGGCCTTCATGACGCCCGTGGATTCAATAAAGGGCAAAACCGGGATTACAGCGGCTGAGCGCGCGGAGACGATTCGGTTGCTGGCAAGCGACGTGAGCTCGGAGAAGGACTTCGTTCGGCCGGGACACGTGTATCCGTTGTTGGCGATGGAAGGCGGCGTTTTGCGGAGAGCGGGTCACACGGAGGCGGCGGTCGATTTGGCGAGGATGGCCGGTTTGGCGCCAGCCGGTGTGTTGACTGAGATTCTCGACGACACGGGTGATCGAGCTACTCGCGACGATTTATTGCAGTTAGCTGAGCTGCATGATTTAGAAATTATCTCGATTGAACAGTTGATCGCACATCGGCGAGTTAACGAAAAGTTGGTCAACCGCGTCGCGCAGGCCAATTTGCCGACCAAGTATGGCGAATTTCAGATTGCGGTTTTTCAAGTTCAATTTGAAACTCAGGAGCCGATTGCGATCTTCATGGGCGACCTCATGAAGGAAGACCGAATCGCACCGCTGGTTCGTATGCACAGCAGTTGTTTTACGGGCGACCTACTGCAATCGCTGCGATGCGATTGCGGCGACCAATTGGCGATGGCCTTACAAATGATCGCATCGGAGGGTCGCGGCGCGTTGGTCTACTTGCCTCAAGAGGGCCGCGGTATCGGTTTGGCGCAAAAGATCCGAGCTTACGCGTTGCAAGAGCAGGGACTTGATACGGTCGAAGCGAATCACGCACTGGGCTTTAAAGCCGATATGCGCGATTACGGCGTCGGCATTCAGATTCTCAAGGACCTGGGGCTGACCGATGTCCGATTGCTGACGAACAATCCCAAGAAATCGGAAGCGTTCAATCTTCGCGGCTTTGATCTGCGCGTGGTGGATCAAGTGCCGATCATTTCTGCTTCGAATCCGCACAACATCGGATACTTAAACACCAAACGCGAGAAACTCGGCCACAAGTTGCCGTCCGAGTAGCCTGATGAAAGAAGTTCAGATGCCAACTTGGCTATTGGAATTGATACGCTGCCCGATCACACTAGAACCGCTGCAAACGGCCGCTTCGGAAGTGACCGAACGACTGCGCGATGAACTGAAGCTCGGTCGACTTACCAACCGAGTTGGAGTGAGTTTGACGGACGATTTTCAATCGGGATTGGTCAATGCATCCAGCACTTGGTTCTATCCGGTAACTGATGAAATTCCGGTGCTGGTTCCCGATGAGGCGATTTCTCTGCAATCCATTGCGACTCAACACAACATGTAAACGAAGACGCTGGATGCCGCCTATGACACTACGCAATTCGCATCCCAAAATGCAACGTGCACACGCTCTGGCGCAGAAGTTTGTTTTGGCAGGTTGTTTCGCCAGTTGCTTCACAAGTGTTGGAACTGGGTGGGCGCAAACGGAAGCAGCGAGTACGAACGCGGCCGTTTCGTCGGTGGGTGATTCGTTGCAGGGAAGCTTTGCCAAAGACGAAGTGGATGCGGCGATCGATGGCGCGATTCGATACTTGGTAACTCAGCAGCGTGCCGATGGCGCGATCACTGATCGACAATACGACACGACGATGACTGCGCTCGCGATCATGGCACTGGCGAGTACCGGGCATACACCGAGCACTCCATCGGAATTGGGTGAGGTCGCGCGGAAGGCGATGGCGTTTGTGCTGCGCGATGATCGACAGGACAAGGATGGTTACTACGGTAACAAGGACGGTTCGCGAATGTACGGGCACGGCATCGTAACGTTGATGCTCACTGAGATGCTCGGCATGGGAGCGGACGAAGAACAGAATCGATTGATTGAGGTTCGCGGGCAGCGTGCGATCAACTTGATATTGAGCGCTCAGAAGCAGTCCAAGCCCAGTCAATATGCGGGCGCGTGGCGCTATACTCCGAACTCGAACGATTCCGATTTGTCGGTTAGCGTTTGGCAACTGATGGCGCTGCGGTCGGCTAAGAACGACGGATTGAAAGTGCCAGCGGAGTCGATTGCACAGGCGGTTGAGTATCTCGAGCGCTCGTACACTTCGCGATTGGATTCTCTGGGACGACCAATCGAGTCGAAGGCTGGGTTCAGTTATCTGCCAGGCAACAGCAGTCCTTCGTTTGCGATGACGGCTGCGGGTTTGTTAGCGATGCAGGTGTGCGGACAATATGAATCGCCGCTAGTGTCGGGAGCGGCAGATTGGTTGATAGAGCATCCGCCGAAGTGGGACGAACGGTTCTTTTTCTACGGGGCGTATTATTACGCACAAGGCATGCATCAACGCGGTGGCAAGCATGCAGAGACGGCAGACGATCTGGTTCGCAAATTGCTGCTGGAGAAGAAGCAGCCCGACGGTTCATGGAGTGCTCCGAGCGGCGAAGAAACGGGAGCGGGTAAGGTGTACGCCACTTGCATGGCGATTCTAAGCTTGTCGGTCAAGTATCACTACTTGCCGATCTATCAGCGGTAAGTTCTTGTGCGAGCACAGTTCGCTCAACGAACAACGCCCGGGAGTGCCGGGCGTTGGTGTTGTTTTGTGGTGAGTAAGTTTCGCTTGCGCTGCGTGTTGCAGTGTTCTAACTTACGGAGTGCCAGAGCTGGAGCCGCTGGCGGAAGCGGCTGAAGTGAGGCGTGGGCTCGGGACACTGTTGGCCATTGCGCGATGGATGGCTGTCTGATAAACACCTGATGATCCGAACGGTTCGCGGTCGGTCAGATAGATTTGTGGCAGCGGTCCAACTGGGACGAGCTCCGAGATCGCCAACTGCGTCGACTCGACTCGCGTGGCGGTAAGTTGTTGATTCGCATCTTGCAGAACGAAGATCACACGACGACTTTGCGGCGCTTGAGTCACGATCCACTTGACGTGCGCTTTGCCGGCATCGGTCAAGCAGTGTGTGGATGGATCGAACATCGACGTGCTGAGCGTGTTGTGCAACCGCCAGCCGTTGGTGCGTTGTTGATCGAAGATCGCTACGACTGAGTTGGTGTCAGCGGCGGTGAACGGAGTTGGCCACATTTTGTTGCGGTAATAGTCGTACTTGCATGACGAGCCATCGTTGGGTGCGCACTGGGCGCTGGCTGTACTTCCGCATGCACTAACAACAACTGTGACAACAACCAGTAGAAATCTCATCGCTAGCAGTCCTTTGCCCGATCAGAGGGAGCATCTATTCTGTACCTCACGTTCTACCATCGGCGATCGCCGTTGAGAACTGCGAGTTGGTTGCGAGAACCGGTATAGATTACCGACGTTGCCTCGCTTGAGATTAGCAACCAGCTTCTGGCGCGCTGTCTGGCTGCTGTGCGCGCTGGCGTGCGATTAATTCGTTCCGTCTTTTTGACGTCTTGATTACGCTTTGTTGATCGGCGACTGAAAGTCGCCACCACTTGTTCTTCGCGTTAGGCAACTTTGCGAAGTTGTGGAGCGGTTGCTGTTTGATCAGCGACGGCGTCCGAAGCTTGCACGCCGACCGACTCATTGAGAACAACTTCCAGTCGCGACACGATGGCTTGCTCGATCTTGCTTTTGAAAGCGCGGGCAGCGTCGGGGATCTGGCCGAGCAGCGCGATCTGCTGCTCTTGCACGATGGCTTCCCACTGAACGAGGAATCCGTAAGCGGCGAAGCGAATGTTCAACTTGTTACCGTTCCAAGTGCTGCTGACTTGGTGGACTTGTTGGGGAAAGCGTTGGCTGAGCGAGTCGGCCATTTGGTGCATGCGTTCAAGAGCTGCGATGCGACCTAAGCGATGGGAAACGAGCGTGTGGATCTCGACCATGATGGCTTCCTAGCGAGTGACAAGTTGGCTTCTTTGCCGTTTGCGAGGGATTGCCTCGCGACAGTACTCAAACACTTTGAATTGCCATCGCATCTGATAGACGAATTGCGAGTGCGGGTCCAGGCCAAGTCATTCAAGCGAGAAAGTCGTTCGCCGCCGCTACAAGTGTTTCAATCCTAAATGTCGGCAGGTCGAGAACGAAACGATTAACTAATTCATTCCGGCTGGGTAATGCAAGCTAATTAGGCAAATACTGAGGTTTCCGTAGACTGCTAGCATAACAATGTTCGAAACTTGACGGTGATGTAACTTGTTCTGCGGCGACCGCGGAAGTTGTCAACGATCAGTCCGACCTAAACAAAACCAACGGTTGTCGGGATCGCTTGTTCGACCAACGCTGCTGACAGAGCCTAACCCATGTAAGTTTAGTTTTTGGAGACACCAAAATGTCAGTTCGTATTCTCGCTCTGTTGGCCATCGCAGCTGCATTCGCTCCGTCGACTGCAAGCGCTGGTTTGTTCGGCCGTGGTTGTTGCAGCCCAGCTCCAAGCTGTGGTTGCGAAGTCGCTCCAAGCTGTGGTTGCGAAGTTGCACCAAGCTGCGGTTGTGAAATCGCTCCAAGCTGCGATCCATGTGCACGTCCTCGTCTGTTCGGCAAGCTGTTCAGCAAGCTGCACAGCGCTGGTTCATGCTGCGATGCAGCTCCAAGCTGCGGTTGCGAAGTAGCACCAAGCTGCTGCGCTCCAGCACCAGTTTGCTGCGCTCCAGCACCAGCTCCAGTTTGCTGCGCTCCAGCACCAAGCTGCGGATGTGAAGTTTCGGTTTGCGATCCATGCGCAGCTCCACGTCACCACAAACTGCTCGGTGGCTTGAAGAGCCGCCTCGGTGGTCTGAAAGGTTGTTTCTCTGCACCTAGCTGTGGTTGCGATGTTGCACCAAGCTGCGGTTGCGATGCAGCACCAAGCTGTGGTTGCGGCATGTAATTTCTGCCCGTTCTAGATTTTATAGAACGCGAGCTGCTAGGTGTTCATGCCCCGGAATGCAGATCAGCTCAGAATGCAGATCAGCCTTAAGACGTGCTTGCTCTATCTTGCACTGACAAAAAGTACGAACGGCGATGCACAGGCTGCATCGCCGTTTTTTCGTTTTCGTTTTCGTCGAACTTCTGTTCTGGAACTGTTAACGCGCAGAAAATCGGGCGATCAATGAGTAACGACTTTCTGAACGCGGCGAGGCACATCGTCGACGTCTCGTAGTATGGCGACTGAAAGTCGCCACCACTTCCACCACTTATTGCGTGCCTAATCCTTAGCGGAATTGCTCGCCTTGGATTTTGTGGAGGCTGGCGCGGAGCAGTGGCAAGTCGACGGGGAAGTACGAAGCGCTGATCGCCGCAGCTTGGCCGGCTTGGCAAAGCGAGTAGTGTACGAACGCTTGAGCCGCTTTGGCGTTGGCGTCGGTTTGTCCCATATCAATGACAACTGTCATTGCACGTGTCAGCGGATATTCGCCGCGAAGCACTGCATGTTCGTCGCTTGGGATCTGCGTGTTGCCGGACTTAAGGCTTAGAGAACGAACGGATGCACCGGAGCTTTTCAGGCCGCAGATGGCGATGCCGAGCGGGTCGGCGGTAACGGCGGTGAGCGTCTCAGCATTGGAAATGTGTTTGGAAACACCGTCGCGCATAGTCGAACCGCCAAACACAAAGTCGCGCAGGAAGACTTGCGTGCCGCTGGCCTCACTGCGAGCGATAACGTGAACTGGTTTGTTAGCCCATTCGCCAGTCGCGCCCAACATTCCCCAAGTCGGCACATCACCTTTCGCGTCCGTCGTGAAAACGGCTCGCAGTTGTTCGCCGGTGATCGCTTGCACAGGGTTCGACTTGTGGACGAACACGCCGAGCGCTTCGCGAGCGACAACGAAAGCGACTGGATCCTTCAAGCCTTTGGCTTTGAGCGCTCCGACCTCATCATCGCGGACGGGGCGCGAAAGCATGGCGACGCAGCTTGGGTTCTTAACCAGATGCTCGAATGCTTCGTGCGAACCCGACGCAGCTATTTCGACTTTGGCTTCTTTGTGGAACTCTTTGAAACCGGTCGACCAGATATGCGCCATCGAATCCATCGCTGTGGAACCATGGACAACGACAGTACCAGTCAACTTCGGCGCATTGGGTTTGGGCGGCAGGTAAGGATCGATCGCTTGCAGCAACGAGACCATCTCCGGGACGGAAAGTTGCCCTTTCGCGGGAATCGTCCCAGGTCGTTCTTGGGCAGCAGCGGGTCTGCTCCCGATGCAGAAAACGGAACAGCAAACGAAAATCGTAACAGTCAGACTCCGGCGAGTCATAGCGCACTCCTTTAGGCGAATGGAATTCATGGCGGCTCGATCAGCCCAAGAGCCATCTGAATCGGCTCCCCATGAGACGAGCGCATTCTACGTATTTAACCGAGTTGGTGCGATTCTGATCCTGCGGTTTTACAAAGTTGGTTGCTAGAATGCTGCTATAAGTTCGCTGCGAGCAAGTGCTCAACCTCGGCAGCTTTCACTTTATGATTTGAATGCAATGGACCTTTCAACAACTTGGCGATCGCTAGCATTACTGTCGGGTTTAGCTGTGCTCGCAGTGCTATTGATAGCTCGCAATTTGAATCCGGATAGCAGCGGGTTCGGAACGCACCAGCAACTGGGTTTGCCACCTTGTACATCAGTAGCATTGTTTGGGCTGAAATGCCCGTCGTGCGGTATGACGACCTCGTGGAGTCTGATGACGCGGGGCGAATTTCTGGCAGCTATTCAAGTCAATGCGGGTGGAGCCTTGTTAGCGATAATCGCTATGGCATATTTACCAGCGAGTTGTTATTTCACATGTCGAGGTCGATGTACGCGCAGCGGTTGGTTCTCAATGGCGCTGGGCATTTCCATTCTGACTTCGTTGGCGATCGCCGTAGCTCAGTGGTTGTGGCGCTTATACATTTAGCACCAAAACAAGGAACGCAAGGATGCGTAAACAAACATTCGGTGGCTTGATCGCGATCGGTATGGTCAGCTTGTTTCTCTTGAATTCCACCGGTTGCGTGCGTCTGGCCGCGAACTTAGTCAACGCGATCCAGGGCAACGAAACACCGGCTGAGTACAACGGTTTCGAGGAGAAACGCGTCGCTATTGTCTGCAATACGGACAACGGTATGAGCGTTGACTACAGCGCGTCGCAGTTGACGGGCTACGTCCACATGGCTCTGAATAAGAATGTCAAAGACATTGAATTGGTGCGGACCGAAGAGGTCGAGCGTTGGTTGGACGCGCACGGGACCGCCGAGAGCGACTATGTTGAGATCGGCAAGGGTGTGAAAGCGGATCAACTGCTGGCGATCGATATTTCGGGAATGAAGATCCGAGACGGTGCGACGCTCTATCGCGGGCAATGCGATATCTCCGTAACTGTCTATGACATCGCCGATGGCGGCGCGATTGTCTTCAAGAAGCAATTCCCCGAGTTCTCCTTTCCAAAAATGGGCGGACCGACGACTTCCGATACAACGGATGCAAAGTTCCGAAGTCTCTTTCTAACCGTGCTGGCAGCAAAAGTATCAGGGCTGTTCTATCCAGTTGATCCTACGGCAGAGTACGCATTGGATGCGACAGCGAACAGTTTCTAGAGCTGCGATTGCGATGTCAGATGGATGTTGATTCAACGACAACATCCATGGTGAACCGATTTGATTGATCTCACTTTACAGAATATGCGATGAAGAAATTTCGACTAGCGATCTACGATTCGTTACATCACTGGCCAATGCTCGCCCTCGCGACACTGTGCTCGCTGGGCGTTGCGACGCTGTGGAGCGCCAATATCGGCGCGATGTATCCCGTGATTGAGATGACATTGCAAGGCGATTCAACTCAGAAGCAGCTCGCTAAAGCGGTCACCGAAACCGAGGCGCATGTTGTCGAGTTGCAGGAAGCGAAAGCGCGCGTGGCAGCGACGCTTGAACAACCCGATGTCGACAAGGTCGAAACGCGTAAGCTGTTAACGAATCTAGAGTCGGAGTTCGAAGAAAAGAAGTCCGCGCTGGAGTGGCAGCAGTGGCGATTGAGGGTGGCGGAGAACTACTTGCCGAGCGATCCGTTTTACACGATCTGCTGGATCATGGTCGTGATGTTAGTAAGCACGGTGCTGCGGCATTTGTTGTTGCTGGCTAACGATCTGCTGATTGGCCGCGTTTCAACGACGATCGCGCGCACGATGCGCTTGCGAGTCTTTGATCAAGCGTTGGCCTACGATCGCAAGACTTATCAAAGTTACGGCACGAGCGGCCTGTTGGCAGGCATAACGAATACATCCGACGCGTTGACGAACGGCTTGATCGCGTTCTTTGGATTGGCGATTCGCGAGCCGCTGCGGATTGTGGCGTGCTTGATCGGGGCCGCGTTGATCTACTGGCGATTGCTTCTGTTGAGTGCTGTGTTAGCGCCGCTGCTGGTGGTGGTTGTGTATTGGTTCAACGGTCGCGTGCGCAGCATCGCGCGTTCGATGTTGGGCAAGTATGCGGGCTTTCATGAAGTCATTCTCGAAGCACTTAGCAACGTATTCACAGTGCAAGCTTATACGATGGAGTCCGAAGAACGCAGACGCTTCGCAGACTGCACCAAAGACATGCAACGCTGCAACATGCGCATGATTCTTTACTCTGGACTGAGCAAGCCGCTCACCGAGTTGATCGGTGTGGGCATGATTGCGGTCACTGTTTGTGCTGGTGCCTATTTGATTGTGAACAAAGAGACGCATCTCGGTTTCTTGCGCATCTGCGATGAACCGATGACCGCTTCGCGCTTGATGATCTTCTTTGCGATGTTGATCGGTGCCAGCGACCCGCTGCGAAAAATGTCGGGCGTGATGACTTCGATCTATTCGGGATCGATGGCAGCGAACAGCCTTTATCAGATGCTTGAAAAACCCAAGTTACTGTCAGAACCTGCCGAACCGATCGTCGTACCTTCTCCGCACCGTTTAATTTCAGTGCGTGATGTTGCGTTCGCGTACACGCCTGCAAATCCAGTTCTTAAGCATGCGAACTTAGAGATTCCTTACGGTCGTACGGTGGCGATCATCGGTGCGAACGGTAGTGGCAAGTCGACACTGATTCAGTTGCTGTGTCGCTTCTACGATCCGGTTGAAGGCTCAGTCGAAATGGACGGCGTCGACTTTAAGCAGATGTCGATCGCTTCGCTGCGAAAACGGATCGCTTTGGTCAGTCAGCAAACGGAGCTGTTCAATCGCACCGTGCTAGAGAATATTCGCTACGGAAGTCCCGAGAGCACGCGCGAGGAAGCCATCGAAGCTGCGAAGCTGGCGTTCGCGCATGACTTTATCGAATCATCGCTCGAGAAGGGCTACGACACAATCGTCGGACAATCCGGGCAGAAGCTCAGCGGCGGCCAACGGCAACGGGTTGCGATGGCTCGCGCGATCTTGCGCAAGCCAGAGATTTTGATACTTGACGAATCGACCAGTCAAATCGACATGCTCAGTGAGTTGCAGATTCGTCAGTCGCTGTCCGAGTTGAAGCGGCAATGCACGATTATCATTATCGCGCACCGCGAGGCGCTGATCGCACTGGCCGATAAAGTGTACGAAGTTCGAGATGGAGTCTTGCATCTTGTCGATCATCATTTGCGAGCGGCGGGATAAGCAAACTGAGCGCTGTTGCGGTTCGACTGCGGCGCAATCGACGACTGCGGACCTGATACTTTTCGCAAAACAATTTCTCAACCTTGACAAACTCTGTGACGTATAATTAGTGTGGAATGAGGTGGTAGGGTAATCGACTCTTATTGGGAGGATTGCCAAATGCAATTTGACGAAACTGATAGCACGCTGGACCGTTTCTTTACTGGTCTTAGCGAGCACGTTTTTCATTCGCAGCTCGGTGTGGTCGACACGCAAATTGTCGATTACGTCAGTAGTCTACTCGTTCGTTTCTCTCGCTTTGATGCGATGAATCGCGTCCGTCAATTGAACGGACAACCGGCTGCCGAAGTCGTTGTAATGGTGGCTGAGGCGGAGATGCGGGTCGGTGAAGCGCGGCGCGAAGTGCATCGTCATATCGGCGACTACACGTTGTTCTGGACCGGCGTCTACCCGGAAGCGCTTCGGGAATTAAAGGCTCCGGATAAGAAGGATCAGTTCGTCAGTTACTGCGCGCAAGGCAAACGCGCCTATCGAATCGCCAGCTCGATTCGTTGCTCGGAATCGAATGAATCAAACGATTTGCTGCAGCGGCTGAGCGATCAATTCGAGATGTGCGCTTACGGACTGCGAGAAATTCGCCGCGAGTGGGAACGACGCGACGGCGACGGCGACAGCGCAGTGCCTTTCTTGCTGCTGTAACTTGCAGCTCGCTGCAATAAGTCGTACTGTCTCAGGTCCTTTTCTCGAACCCGGAACGCCCCGGCGTTCTTTTCTGCTAAATACCTGTTGAAACAACTATTGTCTTGACGACTTAGATATATTTGTGGTAATTTGGCTAGCATGAGCACGACTAACGAAGTTGAGATTGACCGAAAGCCGAAGTTCGATTCGCCGCAGCAGGAAGCATTTCTGGCGTTGTGGCGAACTTATGACTGCTTGAAAGCGGAAGAGGATGCGGTTTTCGGTGAGTTTGCAATTTCCTCGCAGCAATACAACGTGCTGCGGTTGTTGAAAGCGGCTGCGCCAGGCGCGATGGCTGTGTCCGCTTTGGGACAACGAATGATTACGCGAGCACCTGACATGACGCGGATGCTTGATCGGTTGGAACAGCGAGATTTGATCGCACGCGAGCGGCGGGACGAAAACCGTCGCGTCGTGGAAGTGTCGATCACGGAGGCGGGTAAGAGTTTGTTGCGGCAAATTGCGAATCCGCTGAAAGCCTGCCACCAACGGCAGCTTGGCCACTTGAGCGAAGTGCAGTTGCAGCAGTTAATTGCACTGCTGCATGCCGCGCGATTGCCGCATGAGAACACAGTTTGAGCAGCACTAGTTACTAGATTCAGCAAGCAAGAGTACTTCAAAGCCAAACGAACGGGAACTGAACATGATCACTCGATCGAACACAAGCGACGTTATTGTTATCGGTGGCGGCCCGGCTGGTGCAACGACCGCAACCTTAGTGGCGCAGCAAGGCAAGAGCGTGACGTTGTTCGAGCGGGAACGATTTCCACGCTATCACATTGGCGAGTCGCTGATTCCAGAGACCTTCTGGGTGCTCGAGCGTTTGAAGATGATCGACAAACTTCGAAGCAGTCGCTTTGTGCAGAAACACAGTGTGCAATTCATTACGGATCGCGGGGCGTTGTCGGAACCGTTCTATTTCGCTGATAACAAACCGCATGAGTCGTCGCAGACATGGCAAGTACTGCGCAGCGAGTTCGACCAGATGATGCTCGAGAACGCAGCTGAGCAGGGTGTTCAGGTTCACGAGGGCATGCGGGTTCTGGATGTTTTGTTCGAAGGGTCACGCGCCGTTGGAGTGCGAGTGCAGGACGAAGAGGGGAATCAACGTGAAGAGTTTGCAAGCGTGATCGTCGATGCAGCGGGGCAAAGCAACTTGTTGATGGATCGCTTGGGACTGCGCGAGTGGGACGCCGAACTGAAGAAGGCTGCGATTTGGACTTACTACAAAGGTGCTGAGCGCGGCACTGGACGAGATGAAGGCGCGACGCTCGTCATGCAATTGGAAGAAAAGAAAGGCTGGTTCTGGTACATCCCGCTGCAAGACGACACGGTCAGCGTAGGAGTGGTTGCGGATTTTGATTATCTGTTCAACGGGCGTGGAACGCGGGACATCGAACAGATTTTCCTGCAGGAGGTTCAGCGCTGCCCGGGACTGATTCCGAAAGTTGCCAACGCGGAGCGCGTAGCGCCAGTAAAGGCCGCCAAAGAGTACTCGTATAGTTCGACGCAAGTGTCAGGTGACGGTTGGGTCATGGTCGGCGATGCGTTTGGCTTTCTCGATCCGCTCTATTCGTCAGGTATCTTGTTGGCTTTCAAGTCGGGGGCGTTGGCGGCGGATGCGATTTGCGACGCGTTGCACGCTGGAGACACTTCTGCTGCGCGACTGGGTGCTTGGGGCGAAGATTACATCAAAGGCATGCAGCGCATGCGGCGGCTGGTGTGCGAGTTCTATGACGGGATGAGCTTCGGCAAGTTGGTGAAACGGCATCCGCATCTGAAGGGTACGGTGACTGACATGTTGATCGGTGACATTTTCCGCGAAGACGTCGATGCGATCATCGGTCCTATGGATGAACTACGTGCTGAAAGGCACGCTTCCATGCACGTCGACTCGATGTGATGTGCTTACCCAGTTGCTAGGCATGTTCGTGTAGCCAGCTCAGCGAGCCGATTCTTTCTTGGCGGTCGTTCTGATCGCCTTGTTGCCAAGTAAGCCTTGACGTGATCATAATTGCGGACGCGACCATCGCTCACCTCCCGCCGCTTTTCCTCTCACCTCCGCTTACAAAGGGCCGCTTTATGCGACGAGCAATTCGTTTAGGCTTGATTGCTTCTTTACTTGGTCTGACCAACAGTTTGGCAAGTCGATTGCCGGCAGACGAACCGCAGTTTGAGCGCGTGCAGTTAAGCAGCGATTTTTACTCCGAGGGTGGCACCTTTGGTGATTACAACGGCGACGGCGTTGGCGACGTTGCGGTCGGGCCGTTCATCTACTGGGGACCGAAGTTCGAAAGCAACTCCCGCTATTATGAAGGGCCAGCGATCGATCCGATCGGTTACTCGGAGAATTTCTTGATGTATTCAGACGATGTCGACTCCGACGGCAATCGCGACATCTTGGTTCTTGGGTTTCCAGGCAAGGAGAGTTGGTGGTACCAAAATCCGGGCCCTGAAAAGGCGAACGTAGGACTGTGGAAACGACACACGATGTTGGATTCCGTCGACAACGAATCGCCTCTGATCGCGGATATCGATGGCGACAAAGTCATGGACCTCATCTGCAGCAGCAAAGGTTGCTATGGCTTCGGTTCTCACGCGGGCCGCAATCCAACTGAGCTTTGGTCGTTTCGAGTTGTTTCACCTAACAACGGCTATCAGCGATTCACGCACGGAATCGGCATCGGTGACGTCGACAACGATGGTTTGACCGACCTGCTCGAAAAAGATGGCTGGTGGAAGAATCCTGGCAAAGATGTACCTGCAGACAAACTTTGGGACTTTAAACCGTTCGCGTTTTCTGCCAGCGGCGGTTCGCAAATGTATGCACTCGACTTGGACGGAGATGGCAAGAACGAAGTGCTAACCGGCTTGGCCGCCCACGGTTTTGGACTGGTTTATTACAAAGCCACGAACCCAGAGGCGACCAACTTTGAACGCGTCGATATCATGACCGACAAAGCCGAGACTAGTCCAGTTGGAATCGCGATCAGTCAGTTGCACGCAGTGGCGCTTGGCGATATGAACGGCGATGGCCTGACTGACATTGTTACCGGCAAGCGTTGGTGGGCTCACGGAAACAAAGACGACGGCAACTCACAACCCGCAACGCTCGTGTGGTTGGAGACACAGCGGGCTGGCGGTCGAGTCAACTTTGTGCCCCATGTGATCGACGTCAGCAGCGGCGTCGGAACTCAAATTACTGTCGGCGACGTTAATAACGACGGACTGATGGACGTGGTCTCAGGTACGAAGCGCGGCGCGCATGTTTTCTTGCAGCGACCCGCCGATCTAGCCGCCGACAAATTCCTCGTGCCCGGTCTCGCCGCCAAAGATCCATTTCATCAGCAACCCGCGCACGACGCGATCACCATCAAAGATTCACTCGGCGGAATTCGTCCAGCACTCGGTGAACGACCACTGAACTTTGATTTCGAAGCCGGCAATCTCAACGACTGGGAAGCCCGCGGACCGATGGCGAAGTCATTACTAACGAGTGCACCGGAGAGCGGAAGTGCCAATAGCGGAAGTTCCAGTGAAGTAACTGGAAAGCATATGGTTAGCACTGGCGATGACAAGTTGATCGGAGAACTTATCAGCCGCCCGTTCAAGTTGACGACGGGATACGTGAGTTTCCTAGTTGGTGGAAGCGGCCACGCAGAGACTCGTGTTGAGCTCGTGTCAGAGCGATCCGGGCAAGTGCTCGCAGGCGTCAGCGGAGCTGGCAGCGATGAACTGAAACGCGTCTCGATGGACTCGAGCAACTGGAAGGGCGAAATGGTTCGCGTGCGTTTAGTCGATCACGCTAATGACGGACATCTGATGTTCGACGATTTCCGAATGCACGACAAACCCGTGTCGAAGTAATTCCTCACACTGCTAACCGAAAACACAGATTGTTAGATTGCTCCGGCAAACTACTCTGGCAATCTGTGTTCGGTCCGTAGTTTAGTTCGAAGTTCAGTCACACGTTCGTCGCGGGAAACATCACGGCAGGAATTTATCGGCAGCGATGCCAAAATGCTGCCAAGCTTGTTCGGCGGTTGACCACTGTTGAACTTGGTCTGCAATATTGCGTTGCATTTCGATCGCGATCCGCTCTCGAAACCGCTCCAATTCGGCCTTCTCGCCTTCAACGATCAACTCGACGCGCCCATCAGTCAGATTGCAAACGCGACCAGTAACATCAAAGTCGCGAGCCAAATTTGCACACGTCATGCGGAATCCGACGCCTTGCACGCGACCGGAATACCAAATGGAAAGCCGTTGCATAGTAACCTTCCTACTGCCTTACTTTGGTGTCACGTAAGCCTTTTGAAACAACTCAAGTTTCTCCTTGGCTTCGGCAGCTTCCTGTTCAGCGGCCTCTTGTGCGGCTTGCAGCTCCGCGGCTTTCTTCTGCTGCTCGCTCAATTGCTGCTGCGCGCTCGTCTGCGCCAAAGTCGCTGATTCCAACGATTTTTGAAGCGCTACGAGCTGGTCTTGCAAGGCTTTGAGGTCGGCAGCTACTTTTGCGGCGGCTTCTTCGGTCGATTGCTTTTGAGCGAGAGCGGCTGCGGTCTGTTCAGCGATCTGCTGCACCTTAGCACTCATCGCGGCAGCTTCTTGTTGCACCTTCGCAGCCGCAGCATCCAGTTCAGCCTTGTCGGCTTGCGCCTTTTCAGTCGCAGTGCGAGCGGCGATCAACTTGGCGTCGGCTGCCGCTTGCTTTGCTCGCGCTTCTTCGGCCGCTTTGGCCATCGCTTGCTCTTTCGCGGCAGCGGCAGCCATCGCCTCTTGAGCGGCTTGCGAAGCCTGCGTTAACTGTGCAACGGCCACGCTCGATTGTTCTAACTGCGTACCCATTTGAGCGCGTTGTTGCTTCATCGCGGCGAGCTGGGCTTCGAGATCGGCAGTCTGCTTATCGAGCTGCGCGACTTGAGCGGTGACAGCTTGTTGTGTTTGAGTCGCTTCGGCCAGTTTGTTCGCCATATCAGCGGCGGCCTGCTGTGCCGCCGTCAACTGACTCTGCGCCGTAGCGGCTTCAGTGAGCGTTGCATCGGTTGCTTGCTTCACTGCGTTAAACTCCGTCTCGACGCTCGTTAGACTCGTCTGAGCCGAAACCAAACGCTGTTCGATCGACGGAGGGTTCGCAGACAGCACAACAGTCTGATTTGGATCAGCGACCTGCCACAACTGAACTTTGCCAGTCCAATCGCCACCGGCCACTTGAGCTGCATCGCCCGTCACCGCAACTTCCAACGCTTGCTCGCCCAAGCCTACAAACTCTCTCTGCACCGCGCCGTCACCGTTCCATAGTTTGACTCGCGAGTCCATTCCGCTGGTGGCGATCATACCGTTTTGCGTGAATGCGACCGCGGTTGCACCGCCGCCGTGCGCTCCCCACGCTTTGATCTCTTTCATTTCGGGCATGTCCCACAACTTGATCGTTCCGTCCATGCTTGCGCTGGCCAGAACATTTGAATCAGGTCGGAAGTCCAAGCCCCGCACTTCGCCTTTGTGTCCAACGCAATCCATGTATAGCAAGCCCGTTTGAGCTTCCCATACAACCAAACCGTTGCTGCGATCACCGGAAGCGAGCAGCACACCATCGGGACTGAACCGCAGTGCGAACACCCAGTCGGTATGCTTCTTCATTTCGACAATCAATTCGCCTGTGAACGTATCGAAGATGCGTACCATCTTTTGTGGACCAGCGATTGCGATGCGCTTCTTGTCCGCCGTAATGTCAGCGGCAAGGACGGTATCGAGTTCATCGCCAACTTTGGAAATGCGTTCGCCAGTGACAACATCGACCAACACAGCGCAGCCGCTGTGACTATGGCGACCGCCACCGATCAGCAACTGCTTGCCGTCGCGAGTAAAGGTCAACGATTGCGGTTCGCCTTCTGGGAACGGAATTATGCCTGCAAGTTCGCCGGTCTGCGTGTTGTACAGCGAGACTTGTTGCTGCCCGCCGACTGCGACCAACGGAGCCCATGGACTGGCAGCCATCGCGGCGATAGCTGCACTGCGTTCGGTAACAGTTACCGGCTGTCGCAAGACCTTTTCAGGCATTGCCGGCGGGCCTTCAGGCTTGCCCGTCGATACCGTGGTCAACATGGCAGCAGCGGCGTTGTTCTTCCGCTTGATCGCGCTGCCCGAGTTCTCAGGCATGCCTTGATCGATCCACAACTTGATCAATTCACGTTGCGCTTCAGGAATCGGGTCGGAGTCCGGTGGCATCTTCGGCTGTTCAGCGTGAGTCACCAATTTGTACAGCCGCGAGTTGCCCGAGTTCCCTTCGGCGATAACTTCGCCCGACGAACCACCCGCGAGCGATCCCGAATAGGAATCGAGTGCCAAGTCGCTTTGCTTGTCGGACTGGCTGTGACAAGACGCGCAATGTTCACGAAAGATCGGTTTGATGTGTTCATCAAAGGTGATCTTCTTTTCGTCGTCGGCAATCGCCGTCGTCGCGAAAGAACAACCGATCAAAGCCAAAAGCAACTTGCGATTCATAACGGATTCCATCAAAAAGTACTTCAGTGGCAGAGGCTTCCGAGCCCGTGATTCAGCACACTTTGAATGTTTTCATTTTCAGTAATTTTGGATTGGAACGACCAAGATGACTTGATCGTTCTAGTGATTGAACATGAACTCACGACTGTTCAACACAGCCCAGAAGGCATCTTCGAGTCCCTGTTGTGGATTGGCGGCTTCGGAGATCATCTTCGTCAACGTGTCGAGCTCTGGCTGCGTCGCGTGACGCGACAGCGCGCGAATATAGATCGCATCGATAACTTGCTGAGGTGTTTTACCTTCGTCTAGCCAGCGTTTGATCAAGTTGCCTTGGGCGATCTTGCCTTGTGTCGAATTGCCGTTGATCAGGTGCAACGCTTGCGAAAGCGATGGGTCCGTTGTCGCTTCGCAATCGCAAACCGTCGTTCGCGGCGAACGACCGAACGTGGTCAAAAAGTAATTGCTCGTTGAACCGTCAGCGATCTGCACCGCCTTAGCACCCAGCGGCAAACCGCGGTACTTCTCTTTCGTATCGGTCACTTGCGAGATGCAATCAAGCAACATCTCAGCCGGTACACGACGAACTTGTGCATAAGCAAAGTTACGCGTGTCACCTTTGTTAGTATCGTTAGGTTCCGTCGTGCGTTGGTACGTTTCCGAGTTGCAGATGTCGCGAACCAATTGCTTCAAGTCGAATTTGTAGTCGGTCAAGCGGCGACCGAGTTCGGCGAACAATTCTGGATTGCTGGCAGGATTGCTAACGCGAATGTCATCGACTGGATTGACAATTCCGATGCCGAAAAAGTGAGCCCACACGCGATTGGCGATGCTGGTGGCAAAGAATGGATTGTCGGGGCTGGTGATCCACGAAGCGAGCACTTCGCGGCGATCGCGACCCTTGATTTCCGGAGTCGGTCCACCCAAGAACGTCGGCGGTTGAGGTTTGCCGGTCACCGGATGATTGACTTCGCCACCCTGACGGTCGAACACGATCACTTCGCGATAGTCTTCGCCAGTCTTGCGACCGATCTGCGAGAAGAACGATGCGAAACCGTAGTAATCATTCATCGTCCATTTGTCGAACGGATGGTTGTGGCACTGCGCACATTGAGTGCGGATTCCCATGAACACTTGCGCGACGTTTTCGGAAGTCTTCAGTGTATCGCGCTCGACCTGATAGAAATTCGTTGCGGGTTGTTCGAAAACACCGCCGTTGCTGGCGATAAGCTGCCGAACGATTTGGTCGATCGGTACGTTCGCAGCGATCTGATTGGTCAGCCAACTGGAGTACTGGAACGCGGCTTTGTAACTGACTTGATTGTCGCTTTTGATCAGCAGCAATTGAGCCCACTTCATCGCCCAAATTTCGCTGAACTCTTTTCTCTCAAGCAGCGAATCGACCAAGCGAGCGCGTTTGTCGCTGGTCGTGTCCGCCGTGAATTTTTCGAACTCTTCAGGCGTCGGCAGCAGTCCGACGATGTCGATAGTGGCACGTCGCAAAAATTCTTCATCCGAGCATTTACCGCTCGGCAGAATTCGCAGCTTCTTTAGTTTGTCAGCCACCAGGACATCGACGTAGTTACCTGTCGTCTCCGGTGCAGAGTATTGTAATCCCGTTGGCAGCGCGAGCACTTGAGTACCAACCGTGTGCGTGTCGAAGCGAGCCATCACGAACGCTTCGCCGCGGAAACCGGCGGTGACGGCGCCAAGGTTGGTAACCGCCGCGGAGCGTTCATTGTTCGTTGTAAACGCGGCGAGTGAAGTCACGTCGCGCGTTGTGCCGTCGCTGTAATGAGCCACCGCCACCAATCGCTGCGTCGCCCCTTCACCTTCCAACACCGCTTGAGTTGGAAAGACTTCGACTTTGGTACAAGCCGGTGGTGCGGCAGCGTCGATCGGTGCATTCGCTTTCAACCACGTTAACATAGTCTTTTCATACTCACTGCCCGGCTCCATGCGTTTGCCGCCGGAATGCGGAACGCCGCCGATGGATTTGAGAAGAATCAAGCTTTGTTCTGGAATGGCGAGGTTGATGCGGCGAACTCCGATTTCGCGGGTGATGCGCTGAAAATCACCGACAGGATCAAAACCGAATAACGACAAACGGAAACCATCTTTACCGCGAGCCGCACCATGACAGGAACCGGTGTTGCAACCGGATCGTGTTAGCACTGGCATCACGTCGAGATGAAAGCTGATATCGCGCGGCTTGGTTGCTTCCACAACGCTCATCGATGCTTCAGCCGACATGCCTTCCCAAGTAGCGGTGATTTTGGATTGGCCATCCGCGACCGGAAGAAGTCGAAAATTCTCGATCTTGGCCAACGCTTCGTTTTCAAGTTTCCATTGAACTTTATCAGTCACATCTTGTGTGATTCCATCCGATCGCGAAGCCACTGCAATCACGTTCTGATAGTCGGCTGCCGTGTTCAGTTTGATTTCTGTTGGATAGATCGCTAACGATTCCCAAGTCACGGCTGGTGGAGTCGCCGGTGGAGTCGCCGGTGGAGGAGCCGGTTCAGTGGCTGGAGGCGTGGCAGGTGCAGGTGCAGTTGGCGCAGGAGCAGCAGGTTGTGCTGCTGCTTCTTCTGCTGCCGGTGCAGGTGCTTCAGCCGCAACGGGCGGCGCGGCTTCTTGAGCTCTAACTGAACTGCTTACCGTGTAGTGCACCGACAAGCAGCAAAGTGCTCCGACGACCAAATTCCAATTCAGGTTTCGTCTAAACATGGAGGCGTTCCGTTTATTGCTTTTCAACTGTTGAATCTATCTTCGAAATGTTCAATCTGACTAGCTTTGCTCGCCAGCTCACTGGCAACCTTTCTGGCAAGCTTTCTGACCAGCCTACTGGCCAGCGGGTTTCGTCAAAGCTTGTTGAGCTTGACGAAGTTGCTCGAGACGGCTGAGCGGTTTCGGCGGAGCTGCCGGAGCAGCAGCGACGGGTGTAGCGGCTGGCGCTGGCGTAGCCGCCACGGCAGCGACAGGCGCCGGAGTCGGCGGGGTCAGCGTCAATTCGCCGGTCCCCTGCGTCTGTGTGATAGTTCCAGAAGGTCGCTTGATCGTGGCTTTAACGACCAGCGTCTTGAACTGCCCCGCCTTGGCATCGGGTCCCATCTGAATCGGGAAATCCAACTGGGTCATCTCGCCAGCCAATTTGACGATCGGAGCCGATGAAGTCACTCCGGCTGGTAGACCCACGATCTCAAACTCCGCTTCACCTTCAGGCGGACGCTTAATCGTCAAACCAACACTGATCGTACTCGCACTGCCCAGCTCGGCGACCGCCTTCGAAAACTTGAAATCAAAGAACGATTCAGCGACCTCCAAGTTAATGAACTCGGAAGCCAACCAAATGTTACCGTTGACGCTTTTCGCGCGAGCCAGCACAGTGATCGGATATTGACCTAGAGCTGGTTTACTATTGGCGGTGATAGGAATTTCGACTTCGCTCTTGTCGCCAGGAATCTCAACCGATCCGCTCGCAGAAACACCGCCCGGCGCGTAGAGGACTCGCAATCGGATCTTTTCGTTGTAACCCTCTTTGCGTTTCGCTTTCACGACCAGCGTCGAACTGCCGTTGGTAACCAATGGAACTTGAGGTTGCGTGACTTCAATATCGAACGGTGACGCCTTGGTAACGGCCAGCGCCAACTTATTCGCGTCGTGGCCCCACATGTCGACGTTATTCTGGCCTCGCACCAACATCGTTCTCTGAGCGAATTCGCCTTTGACACCGGGACCGTTCGGCAACGTTTCAGCGATCAACGAAGTCAGTGAACCATCGATCGGTGCATCTGCTGCGGCGCGAACGAGCATCGGAATAAAGCTCTGATTCGCTGCGATGGCAGGTGTGGCCAGTTCCGTTCCGGCTGGCGCCTGCTCCATACGTAAACCAAGATCGCCACCAAAGTTCTTGCGATTGGCTCGCAGCAATACCGCCATGCGGCTACCTTGAGGCACTTCGATCACTTGCGATGTATAACGCTCGAGTTCATCGACTGTCAAATCCAAAGAAGCTTGCGCAGGTGCGACTTCGATGCGGTAAGCATGAATCGGGCTGCCTTCATTCAACTGGTCGCGCACCGCCACCAGATACTCTGCATCTTCGGGAAATTTAAAAGTCTGAACGCTGTCCGGTCCACCCGCATCGTCGTTCGCAGCCAAACGACCACCGCCAACTTTGTGAATCTCCAACCAGCTATCGAGCGGCGAACGCAGTACGCGGCGACCATAAACGGTAAAGTCGAGTTGTTGATCTTTCTTGCCTTTGATCTTGAACCAATCGACATCGCCAGCCGCTTGCAAAATACCGTTGAACGCAGCAGGCACTTCGACCGCCGTCAACGTCGCTGGATCATTATCCGGCTCCACTTCGTTGTAGTTTGGAAGGTCTTTGACTCGCAAACGATTGCTCGACGGAGCGACCTTTCCATCATGCTGCGAAATGAATTCGAAGATGCCTGGTTCGGCAGGCAATTGAATCGTTTCTTTCCAAGTATCGCCAGTTGCATCGACGATGGTGGCTTCGAACTTCTCGCCTGGACGCCCGCCGGAAGGAATCACAGCTAGCGGTCTTGGGAAGTCGCCGATGTGCAAACGATAAAGACTTCGCTCGTTGCCACCGAAGCTGCTCTCGCGCACTTCAATGATGTACTTCCCAGCTCGCGGTGCTTTCATCGAGCACACGCAATCTTGCTGCAACAGCGGTGCATCATCGCTGCTGGCAACCTCGAATCGCTTCTCATCAAGAATCGCGACGAACGGATCAAACATCTCCGACCCGATGCGAATTCCCTCCAACTCACACGTGATCTTCTGACCTTCCGCAAGTTCGACGACAAAATAATCGACGTCTTCGTTGGTCACGACTCCATTGATCGTTGTATTCAGTGTGGCAGGCTGTGGCGTTGCAAAGTCGCTGTTCGGTTCCGCTTCCTGAACCTCAGGCAATGGCGATACGCCAAAGTATCGCAAGTTGCTGATGCCAGTCTCAGTAACCAAACGCAGCGCGTGCAAACCAGGTTGGCAATCCGCGGCCGCCTTCAGTTTCACTTTAACTTTGTTGTCGCCGTCAGGCGTCAAGCTCGTGACTTCGACGCCCGGTTCATAGAACAGCAACTCCTTCGCGTCACCAATCCGAGCTCCAGTGATCAACACTTCAGCTTCCGTGCCGCGTTGTAAACCGGGCGGATTGACCAGCGAAACCACTGGATCGTCAGCAAAGCAAGAAGTCGCAAACGCGAGACCGCAGACAGCCGCTACACTCAAAGCGCGGCGCAAGTTACTACTCACAACGTTCATCCTCCAGCCGCTCAGTTCCGCGCTGCGTTTCGTAGCAACTCTGCGGACATCCTAACTCAGCGACCTGTAATGTTTGGAAACGCGACCTGCAATTCCATTGGCAGGAGGAACTTGTCTCTTCAGTTTTTCCGACGCAACTCGACTTCCTCGCCGAGTCGCGGATGAACAGTTCGTCTTGAACAGTGCCAGCCCATGATCCTGCCGACAGTGACACAACGTGAACTAAGCCAGCAGAGCCTTAATGACTTCACCGCCATCGACAATCTCGATCGGACGGTCACCAGGAGCCATCAGTTCTTTGTCAGCCACAATGCCCAGCAAGTGATAAATCGTCGTCGCCAAATCGGCCGGATTGACCGGATCCAATTCAGGTTCCGAAGCGGTAGGATCGGAAGCGCCGTAAACCAAACCGCGCTTGATACCGCCACCCGCCAACATCACGCTAAACACTTTCGGCCAGTGATCGCGACCCGCGTCGCCGTTGATCTTCGGCGTACGACCGAACTCGGAGCTGACCATGACCAGCGTCGTATCCAGCAAACCGCGAGAATCGAGATCCTCGAGCAACACGCTCAACGCTTGGTCCAACGGCGGCATCTGAGTCTTGAAGTTCTGAGTGATCTGTTGGTGCATGTCCCAACCACCGTAAGTCATCGAGACAAAGCGCGCTCCGGATTCGACCAAGCGACGCGCCAGCAACAATCGCTGACCGGCAGTGTTGCGACCGTAACGATCGCGCATCGCTGCGTCTTCTTTCTCAATGTCGAACGCCAAACGAGCCTTCTCAGAGCTGATCAAGCTGTAAGCGCGCTCGTAAAAACTGTCCATCGCGCCGACGGTGTCCGCGTTATGACGTTTCGAGAAATGCTGATTGACCGATTCGAGTGCGGCGCGGCGACGTGCGAAACGAGTTTCATCGACGCCTCCCGACAGATTCAAATCTTGAACCTTGAAGCCGTTGTTAGCCGGATCCGCACCAAGACTGAACGGACCGTACGAAGAACTGAGGTAACCGCTACCCGCGAACTCGTTCGGACGATTCGGGATGCAAATATAAGGAGGCAGATTCTCGCGCGGACCGTACTCGTGACTAATCACGCTCCCGAAACTTGGGTAAATCAACGCCGGGCTCGGCTTGTAACCCGTGAACATGTTGTGCGTGCCACGTTCGTGAGCCGCTTCGCCGTGCGTCATCGACCGAATGATCGTGAACTTGTCGGAGATCGCAGCCAATCGAGGCAACGTTTCGCTGATGACTTCGCCGGTCTTCGTCTTGATCGTTCCCATTTCACCGCGAAACTCAAGCGGGCTGTACGGTTTCGGATCGAACGATTCCTGATGAGCCATCCCGCCGGGCAAGAAAATGTGAATCACACTCTCCGCTTTGGCTGGGATAAAGTCGTAACTCTTCTGATCCGCGTGAAGCGCTCGCATGCGGAAGAAATCGCCAAGTGTCAAACCAAGTCCGCTAAGTGCTCCGACGGTCAGAAAGTTTCGACGGGAAAACGGATTTCCAAGACAACTCATGCTGAATCACTCCATCGCAGGGAAAAGGGAATTTGTATGTAGATTGATTGGTCCGCTCTGGATTGTGAACCCAAGACGGGTAAACCCAGAACAGTTTTGAAAACTGTTGACAACTGTAATGTGAGCTCGCCATCTAACTAGTAAGTAGCGTGCTGTACGAAACCGACTTTGAAACGTCATCGTAGTTAAACGAAAGCCATCGCCTAATCGGTTTGGAGGTGGGAGGATTTTGGTGGGACGCCCGGATCTCGCATCCAGACGTTCTGTCGCATTCTAGCCGAACCTTACGAAGCTGTCAAAGTTCAGCCGAATTTGGGCAATTCGTATTTTCCGCTATCGGTCTAGCGACTCGCTCGACATGAAGTACTCGTAGCGGTAAACCGAAAACGAGCTCCTTTACCCCAACTTTGGTGCCTCAGCCGCGGGCTCAGCGTTCGTCGCAGGTTGCTGCACTTCGAATACCGATTTCCGCTTCAGCATCAATAAACTAACGCCAGCAACCGTGCCGACAGCGCCAGCAATCAACCAACTGGTCGGCAAATGTGCACCTTCTTCGACCGTGTAGTCCCACTTCGCCAATTGATCGCGGTAGTGATTGAGCGTGAATTGCAGTCCATTGTGAATCGCATGAAAGATCATTCCCGGCCAAATCGAATTCGTTCGCAGTGCGATGACCGCCAGCAGAATTCCGATCAGCGTCGTCGGCAAGAATCGCTCGACCATCAACACGTTCGAAGTCAAAACGTGCATCAATCCAAACAGCCCAGCCGACACAATTACCGCTGCCCAGCTCGACATGCGGTGCAGAGATCCAAGCACGAACCCACGAAAGAAAAACTCTTCGCACACCGCTGGCGTCAACGCGAAGACAAACAACACAAACGGCAACGGCAACTCGCGCATCTGGTTTGCGAACTTCGCGACATCACCCAACCGCTCCGCATCGATCTTGCCGATAACGTACTGACTGTAATGCAGGACTTCATGCGCCAGCGTCCAGACCGATAGGCCCAACACGATCACAGCAGGCAACCACACCAACCAATCTGACTGCGTGCCTCCGTGCAAGCGAAACGTCTTTCGGAAATCCAAACGGCGATACCAACTGACGAAAACAGGCAGACCAAGAATCAGCGCGAACGATACGAACGCTGAGATCGCTAGCCGTATCCACATCTCACTGCTGGAACTCGGCAGGACGCTCGACGCAACAAAGTAAAGTGGAAAGAGTACAGCCATCGTCAGCGCCATCTGATCCGGCTTGGGGAAATCGCTCTTCACCGCTGGTCGACGCAGCAGATCGCGCCAGCTTCCTTGACTGCCCTGCATCGACGCATCAGAACCGAACAGTCGACTAGCGACCAGCAGCGCCGTCGCTGCATAAATCCCAGTACAAATGACCGCGACCATCGCCGTGTTCCACTCCGCGGCACCCGTCAACAACTGCCTCGCGAGCAGCACGATATTCACCAGCGGAATCGTAGCCACCAAATTCGTGAACTGAATGCCAGGCAACAAACTCAAGACGCCCGGCGTTAACGCCAAGAGCATCACAGGGATCAGATAAGCTTGAGCTTCTTTGAAACTGCGCGCGAAACTGGTAATCGCCAACAACAATGCAGAAAAGAAAGTCGTGAACAGAATCAGCAAAGCAAGCACTTGCCCAATCATGCCTAACGACAAAGTTGTCTGACCAAAGATCAGTTTCCCCATGCCGCTGGCCCACAGCGTTATCGACATCGCCAGCAGATTTGCAAGCGCGGTCAACAGCGACACCGTAACGACCGCGCTGTACTTGGCCAGCAGAAGCATGAAACTCGGCGTCGGCGAAACAACTAGCGCTTCCATCGTTCCGCGCTCTCGCTCGCCCGCCGTCAAATCGATCGCTGGATAAACAGCACCCGCCATCGTCATCAACACCAAGACCAGCGGAATCATCGTCGCCAACATATCCGCATAACTGTTCGGCAAAGTGATCGGAGTCGCCATCAACCGCAGCGGGGCGTCATACTGCGGACCCACCAAAGCTCGCGCGTTCGCATTATTGAACGCTGCAAACGCTCGCTCCAACACTTGCAACGCACGCTCGCTGGCTGCATCGTTCATTCGATATTGAATCTCATAATCGCCCATCGACGCCAAAGCCTGCCTCGACAACTCCTGCTGCTCGCGTCGTTCACGCCGATCGGCCGCCCGCGCTCGGTTCTCCGGTGTATCCGTTTGTTCTGCCTGCTTCGTCTCGTTTGCCTCATCTGCAACTTGCACTCTTAAATTCTGTCCCTGAGGCCCCATCACTCCCGAAGCGGCATCGCGGTCGCGAACTTTCCGCAAGATGACGACATCAACCACTCGACTTTGCAAGTGCCCCGAGATGTCCTTTTCGATCACCAGCAAGTCCGGCACCGGCAAAGCGGACTCTGTTTCTTCGCCGCTGATCGTCAACTCATCATCCGCGACCTTCAAAACCGGCTCGACGAAAACCGGCGAATGCTCCTGATCAAACAGCATCTCCCAACCCGCCGCGAGAAAATCCGGCAGCGCACTCTGCTGGACTTCGACGCTCATTCCGATCGTCACCGTCTGACGCGCCTGCGCCGACGTGCCGCTCAATAAAACGCGATTCAGTACCAGACTTAGCAACGGATAAATCAGCAGCGGCATCAGCACCAAAGTGATCACCGTTCGTCGATCGCGCAGCGACTCACGAAGCTCTTTCAAACACAGCCGGCCGAAGCGCGCGAAGCTAAAGTTTTGAGCACTCATGAACGCACCCCTTCATGCGGACCCGCGTCAACGGCATCGAGCTCACTACCCGGTTCAAGCCCCTGTTCGATCTCCGACTGCTTCATCATCGCTAGAAACATGTCGGTCAAGTGTTCCTTACCCGTCGCTTGCTGAATCTGCTCAAGCGTCCCCGAGTAAATCATCTGCCCGCGATGCAACAGCCCGAATCGATCACACACTCGCTCGGCTTCATCTAATCGATGCGTCGACAGCAACACCGCTTTGCCAACCGCCTTGAGATGCGCGATGAACTCGAACACGGTCTGACTTCCAACGACATCCAGACCGCGAGTGGGTTCGTCGAGCAACATCACGGGAGGATCATGCATCAGCCCCCGCGCGAGAATCACGCGCTGCCGCTGGCCAGTACTCAGAGTGCAACAACGTTGATCGATAAAGCGTTTCAGTTGCAATTTCTCGACCAAGTTGTCCAAACGCTCGCGAGCCACATGCAATGGAACCGCGTACAAGTCCGCAAAGTACATCAACATCTCGCGAACGCTCAACCACGGATAAACTCCATCGTTGGTCGACACCATACCGATCGATGAGCGTACAGCCGTTGAGTCTCCGCCCGACGAAAATCCACCGACTTCAGTCATCCCACTGTCGGCTTTTAGCAACCCCATCACGATTCGCAGAGTGGTCGTTTTCCCCGCGCCGTTGGGTCCGAGCAATCCAAAGACTTCGCCCGCTTTCACGTCGAACGATATTCCGTTCACCGCTTTGACCGTTCGGCCACCCCATTGAAAATGCTTCACGAGGTCACGCGTTACGATCAATTGTTTAGTCCGATCAATGAGTGTTTCGACGAGCTATCTGAACTATCCGAGAAGCGATCTGAGAAGCAATTTGACAAGATCGCCACTGCGATTCTCAATCGTAACCATTCCGCCAGCGTTTCGCGACTGCCTGACTTGGTTATCATAGGTGTCTGCCAACATCTCCCACAACCACTCGACGAAATAACATGCAACACGAAAACATCCAACGTCGCCAATGGCTCGCCCAATCCTCGTTGATCGCCGCCGCAGGCTGCTTAGCCACTCAATCGCGTCTCACGGCCACCGAATTAGAACCCGCGCTCAAACCTGCACAGCCTGAACCACCACCTGCACCGAAGTTTCGCTACTGCTTGAACATGAGCACAATTAATGGGGGCGAAATTCCAGTTCGCGAACAACTGAAGATCGCTGCCGAAGCTGGTTACGACGCAGTTGAACTGTGGGTTCGCGACGTCGACAAATTTACCGCATCCGGCGGCGTGCTCAGCGACCTGCGCAAAGAGATCCTCGACCTGGGGCTCGGCGTCGACAGCGCAATCGCTTTCGGCAAATGGATCGTTGATGATGAAGCGGAACGCAACGCAGGACTCGAGCAATCGAAACGTGACATGGAAACCATTCGCGCACTCGGCGGCCGCTACATCGCAGCTCCGCCTGTCGGCGCGACGGACAAACCCGGACTGAATCTCGATGCCGCAGCCGAACGTTATCGCAAACTGATCGAAATCGGCTTAGCCCGCGATGTAACTCCGCAGATTGAACTGTGGGGATTTTCGAAGAACTTAGCAACGCTCGCCGAAGTGCTCTACATCGCCGCCGCAGCGAACCATCCGAACGCTTG
>JBGSOM010000147.1:0-1956 GCA_041739135.1 Pirellulaceae bacterium | reverse complement strand
GCAAGAAAAAAGCCGCTGGCAAGAAGAAGGCTGCGGGCAAGAAGAAGGCTGCAACCAAGAAGAAGTAATCCTTCTCTCTTGATTCAGTTTGCTCTTCGCTGCTCAGGTACTTCCAAGTGGCGAATCGTACACAAGCCGTTGCTAGCTCAAGTTAGCAACGGTTTTTTCGTTTCTATTTTGAATCGGTTCGCGATTTTTGTTTCAATCTGTCGCTGCGCAAACCAGTCGCTATCAAACGTCGATCCAATTGCCCTTGTCGCAAGTTGCTTTCTAGCAATACTTTAGGGATGGGACTCAAAGTTCTTTCGCCTCTCTTGGACTACCACCTTTAGCGGCGTATTAATTGCAACTTTGAACTTCGGACGTAATGTCAACATCTAAGGTAAAACTTAAAAGTCTCGTGATTTTCAAAGTCGCGTTTTACATTTCCACTTAGTCAGTGTGGGTGTGTGTATTGAACGACTGCGAACTTTCGAGCTGTCGGCGAAGTCGTAGTGGGTAAAGTGCGCGCTGTCGACAAGGCGAAATCCGGCCCACCGATTCCGACTCGCTTGACAGTTTCCCTGTCTACGCCTACCTAGTAGCGTATTCGACGCCCAAGGCCACACCACAATGACCCAAGGCCACAATGACCTAAGCCCACAATGACGCAGTGCCACAATTTCGCAACCCGCAGGTAATCTCAAAATGAGCAGTCAGTCTGGTTCGCCTCGAACCATGTTTCAAAAGATCTGGGACAATCACGTCGTTCACGCGGAGCCCAATAAGCAAACTATTCTCTACGTCGATCTGCAACTCGTGCACGAAGTCACTAGCGCGCAAGCGTTCGAAGGCTTGCGATTAGCTGGACGCAAGGTTCGGCGACCGGGACGCACCATCGCAACTCCAGATCACAATGTGCCAACCTCGAATCGGCACCTTCCGATCGCTGATCCAATTGCCAAGCAGCAAGTCGACACGCTGCGTGCTAACTGCGAACAATTCGGCATTCGGCTTTACGATCTAAACGATACCAACCAAGGTATCGTGCACATCATTGGTCCTGAACTTGGATACACTCAACCGGGCATGACGATCGTATGCGGTGATAGCCACACTGCGACGCATGGTGCGTTTGGTGCGCTTGCGTTTGGAATCGGCACCAGCGAAGTTGAGCATGTGCTGGCAACGCAAACTCTGCTGCAATACAAACCCAAGACTTACGAATTGCGAGTTAACGGGAAACTATCCGAAGGCGTAACAGCCAAGGATTTGATTCTGTATCTCATCGGTCAGATTACCATGCACGGTGGTACCGGCTATGTGCTCGAGTACACCGGTTCAGCCATCCGCAACCTGTCGATGGAAGAACGCATGACGGTCTGCAATATGTCGATCGAAGCAGGCGCTCGCGCCGGGATGATCGCTCCGGACGAGACAACTTTCAACTATTTGCGCGGTCGTCCGTTCGTTCCCAAGGACTTTGACTCGGCCGTCGAGTGCTGGAAGAAGTTGCCGACAGACGCTGGAGCCACCTACGATCTATCGCGGACCTTCGAAGGATCCGACATCGAACCTCAAGTCACTTGGGGCACCAACCCAGGCCAAGTCAGTTCAATCAGCGCTCGTGTTCCAAGTCCGCGGGATTGCGGTGATGAAACGGAGCAGAAGTCGACAGCCGCCGCTTTGGAATACATGGGGCTAGCGGC
Organism: Pirellulaceae bacterium; assembly: GCA_041739135.1. Lineage (GTDB taxonomy): Bacteria > Planctomycetota > Planctomycetia > Pirellulales > Pirellulaceae > Aureliella. The sequence goes on along the minus strand of JBGSOM010000147.1, from coordinate 268 downwards.
TGGTACGCCTTTGTCCGATATCGCAATCAATCGCGTGTTTATCGGTTCATGTACAAATGCACGCATCGAAGACTTGCGAGCCGCAGCGCGAGTTGTAAAAGGCTATCGAGTCAGTTCGAAAGTGAACGCAATGGTTGTGCCCGGTAGTGGGCAAGTGAAACGTCAAGCAGAACAAGAAGGACTCGACAAGATCTTTCGTGAAGCTGGTTTCGATTGGCGCGAAGCGGGTTGCAGTATGTGTTTAGCGATGAACCCGGACCGACTTGAG
>JBGSOM010000098.1:0-9399 GCA_041739135.1 Pirellulaceae bacterium | reverse complement strand
ATGCTGATGGCTGAGGAGATTAACTTACATACGAAGAAGGAGACTTTGGTCCCACCATTGCCGACATCGATTGGAATATACCGTGTCAAGAGCGAGATAGGTAAGGGCGGAATGGGACGCGTTTATTCCGCGATTGCACCTGGATCGACGCGCGAGGTGGCTATCAAGGTGTTGATGGTCAGTGGTTCGGAACACCGGGATTCTTTGATACGTTTCCAGCGCGAAGCAAAGTCGGCAGGCAAGCTAAATCATCCGAACATAGTCCCAGTCTTCGACTACGGCGTGCATGAACAGTACTTATACTTCGTAATGCCACGTATCAGAGGCATTGATCTTTCGAAGCTGATTGATGAATTGAGCGTGGAGCGAGCTCGTTCAGCGACGTGCAAGCTAACCATGGATTGGCGAATGGTTGCTGAAGTCGGATCGCAAGTTGCGGGTGCTTTGGCTTATGCGCACTCGCAAGGCATAATCCATCGTGATATTAAGCCCGCGAACTTGATTATGGAAAACAACGGCCGCACTTGGGTATCCGATTTTGGATTGGCAAAGAACCTTCGGTGCGATCAGAGTTTGAGCAGAACAGGCGACTTGATTGGTACGCCGCGCTATATGGCCCCTGAGCAACTTCGGGGTGTCAGCGACTCGCGGAGCGATATTTACGGCCTGGGTCTGACTTTGTACGAACTCGCCACAGGGCGTCGTGCTTGGGAGAATCTTTCTGGGCAGGACCTTGTGTTTCGCCGCAGCTCGCTCGAGCTGCCCTCGATCCAATCCGCTAATCCTGCGATCCCGGATACGCTGTGTGCCATCATTATGAAATGCTGTACATTTCGGCCTGATGATCGCTATCAGACAGCCAATGAAGTTCAATATGTTATGAATCGGTATTTACACGGTCATAAGATTGGCGACAGGCGAAAAGTACGGAACAGCGAGCGTTCGATCCTGAAACGCAAACCGATTCGGATCGTTCGCGCAAGCTTGACACTTGCGGGAATCGCCGTGTTCGCTGCGTTCATGTACAGTGCAGCGCAACCCCGCTTGGCAGAGGATGCAAATTGGTCGATCGCCATGCTGAACGCTCCGCCTGAACAGACGAGTCAAATAGCTCAAATGCCCACGCCCGTGGTGACGATGACAAACGTTGATATTTCCGAAGATTTGGGTGACAGCACTCCGGTAGGTTTGGACGCGGTGCCTGTGTCCTTGGCTGAAGCACCGGTAACCGCGCCGACTGTGATACATCGAATCGCCGATGCTCCATCCAAGGGAGTGGCTGGGTCGGAGCCCGAACCGCAGACGACGACCGCGAACGCGGCTGAGTCGACATCCAAGAGTTTTGCCTTACCATCGAAGCTTCCTTATGCCCATCAATTCGACTGGGTTTCAACGCAGGTTGAAGAGTCAGGATTGAATGAGCGGGAGAAAGCGGCTGGCCATAAATTATTGATTTCATTGCGGCGCGAAATGCTCAACGGCAGTATCAGCCCGGTTCAAGTTGAGCATTTGCGGTTGAGGCTTCAGCAGCTTTTCGAGCCGGTGTCTGGGATTGAGGAAACTGCCGACCAAAAGACAAAGCGAATTGACGTCGCACTTCGGCAGTTCTTGGGGCACGTTGAGTTGGAGGTTTCGGCGGTACATGACAGGGTCATGGTTCCGCAGCAGGTGCGTACCGATAGCGTCTTGACATCAATCGATACCGCGTTGAAAAACCCCGAAGTTAGAAGATTTCTTGAAAATCTTAAGGTGGCTCCCGCTCCGGGCCAACAATAAACTAACATTTAGTTAAGTATTGTTTGTTGGTTCAAGTTAGTAACTGATAAGGCTTGCAGGCGAAGATGATGTTTGCATTAAAGGCAGAGGAAGAAGCACTAATCGCTGAATTTCGGCGAACGGGCGCAACCAGTCTGGCGACATTTTTTGCCAATCATCGCGACGAGCTTCAGAGATTGATCCGTCTCCGGCTTGATCGGCGGATCGCTCGTCGTGTCGACGAGTCGGACATCATTCAAGAGGCCTATGTCGAGTCGTGCAATCGTTTGAAAGCGTATTTGGAGAATCCTCAAATTCCTCCAATGGCATGGATCCGACGTTTGGCTCGCCAAGTGGTTGTGAGAATTCATCGCGAGCATTTCGATACTCAGAAACGAGATCTGCGCCGCGAAACGCATGGTACGCCGACGGTTCCAATGGATTTATTCGAGTTGTCGGCTGCGATTACTCCGCCGGATGCGAAGTGTGAACGAGGCGAGTTGCAGCAGAACGTTCTAAATATCATGCAGCAAATGTCGCCTAACGAGCGTGAGATTCTAGTGCTGGTTCATGCGGAAGAATTGACGATCCGTGAAGCGGCTGCAGAGATCGGGATTAATCTCGAAGCGGCTAAGAAGCGGTATCGCCGCGCGTTGCTGCGGTTGCGTGATTTGACGAATTATCTGGCAGGCAGCCATGTCGGGCCGCTGGTCTTCAGTCCTTGATTGTCGCTCACCGAAGTGATCTAAGCGGACAGCAGACACAGGTGTAGTCGTTTTCTTTGTGAGCATCTGCTACAACTCCTGCCAACCGATATGGCCCGTGTTTCGAGCTTTTCAGTGCTGACTGGCCATTGGTAACTAGTCAGGATTAAGAGCTATGCGTCGATTGTTCGTGTACTTCGTATTGTCTGTTGCTTTACTTAGTGTGCTCGCGTTCTTTGTGGCGCCTCAGTTGCTTTGGGGCTGGATTGTGCTCGGCCCTGTTATAGCACTTGGTATCCACGACTACTTTCAAGTCTCGCAGTCGATTCCGCGAAACTTCCCAGCGATCGGCCGCATGCGCTATCTGCTTGAATTCGTGCGGCCTGAGATCTATCAGTACTTCGTGGAGAGCGATACTGAGGGTGTGCCGTTCGATCGCGATCAGCGGTCGTTAGTTTATCAGCGTGCGAAGAAAGTTCGTGACACGGTACCTTTCGGAACGAAAGAAGATCTGTATCTAACAGGATACGAATGGATCAATCACTCGATGGCGCCGGTTCATCATGAGCCAACGGACTTGCGAATCACGATTGGCGGTTCGCAGTGTATTCAGCCTTACTCGGCGAGTTTATTGAATATCTCGGCGATGAGTTATGGGTCGTTGAGTAAGAACGCTGTGCTCGCGCTCAGTCGCGGTGCGAAACTTGGCGGGTTCGCTCACAACACCGGCGAGGGTGGCATCAGTCCTTACCACATGGAAGGTGGCGGTGATTTGATATGGCAGATCGGCACGGGCTACTTTGGATGTCGTTACGACGATGGGACGTTTTCGCCGCCGTTGTTTGCAGAACAAGTTGCTGCACCCTCGGTCAAGATGGTCGAATTGAAATTGTCGCAAGGCGCGAAGCCGGGGCATGGTGGCATTCTACCCGCGGCGAAGTTGACGGCTGAGATCGCCAAGATGCGACGTGTGCCGATGGGCCGCGACGTGTTGTCACCTCCAGGGCATTCCGCATTTCTTTCTCCTATCGGGTTGCTCGAATTCATCGCGAAGATGCGTGAATTAAGTGGTGGCAAGCCGATCGGTTTCAAGTTGTGTGTTGGCAAGCGGCGTGAGTTTCTGGCAGTTTGTAAGGCGATGGTGCAGACGGGGATCACTCCGGACTTCATTACGGTCGACGGAGGCGAAGGCGGTACCGGCGCAGCACCGCTCGAATTCTCGAATCATGTGGGTTCACCGCTGTTTGAAGGTTTGATCTTTGTGCACAATGCGCTGGTTGGCTATTCGTTGCGATCTGAAATTCGCGTACTGGCTAGCGGCAAGGTGTCATCAGGTTTTGGGCTCGTGAAGCGACTTGCGCTGGGTGCAGACGCTTGTTATTCGGCGCGCGGGATGATGTTAGCGCTGGGCTGCATCCAAGCGCTCAAATGCAATAGCAACCATTGCCCCGTTGGCGTTGCGACGCAAGACAAGTATCTCATGGCAGGGCTGGACCCGACCAACAAGAGCGTACGAGTTGCCAACTTTCACCGTGAAACGATCAAGAGTGTGTCAGAGCTGCTCGGCGCCGTCGGCTTGAAGCACTCGAGCGAGCTGCGACCGTGGCACATCATGCATCGAGTTTCGCCAACTGAGACGAAGCACTACGGCGAACTGTACGACTACCTCGAGGACGGCGAGTTGCTGCGTGAACCGTTGCCTGCGGCTTACAAGCGTGCTTGCGAAGCAGCTTCGCCGGAGACTTTTTCGCACGTTTAGAGCATCACTTAAAGAACTCCTTGAATAGGTCATGCGTCGGCCATTCGGTCACGGCTTCGGCGGCGCGATTGAGGTTCTTATCGATCTCGCGACCAAGATGAGCTGATGTGGGGCTTGCGCGGCTGTTGAGTGTGGCGATCAAATTGCGACCATCGAAACGGCGGATAAGAATGGTGGCGGTACCGTCGAGTGAACCGGTGTGCCAGTGATTGGAACCGCCTATTACATCGCGATTCAGCCAACCGAATGAGTAGTAAGTCTCTTTTGGTTTTCCATGTTCATCGAAACCTGCCAAGCCGGTTGGTCGAGCGTGCATGCGAGTCCAACTGTCTTTGTTTAGCAGCGCACAATTTTCTGGATCGTCGAGTGCGCTGGCGAGGCGCGCGAGGTCGACCGCTGAAGCGATCCAACCGCCGTGCGAGTCCATCGCTTCGAGGTGCCAAGCGCCGTAAGGCCAAGGCGAACGAGTCCCGAGGTCGGCTTCGAACGACGATTTGCCGTAGCCTGGTTGGTAATAGCGAACTTCATTGTTAGAGCGACCTTCGGCGCGCGTCGCTCCGATCTTCATGTCAACAATCCCTAGCGGCTTCAGGACTGAGTTCTGGATGGCGGTTTCGTACGGCACTCCTGTTACGGTTTCGATCACGCGACCGAGCAAGCAATAACCAAAGTTCGAGTAGGCGTAGCGTTCACCGGGAGCAAAGTCGAGCGGTTGGGTCAGCATGCGACGAATGATGTCCTGTTGTTTGGCTGGAGCGGCAACATTCATCTCACGCGCGAAACGAACCGCTTGAAACATCGCGTCAAACGACTGGTCACGATCCCATCCACCGCGATGTTGCAAGAGTTGTTCGATCGTCACTTCACGCAAACGCGGATCGAATCGTTCCGCTGCTTCGGTAATGTCCGCTTCGTAGTTGAGCACATCGAAGACTTTCGTATCGAGCGAGAGTTTTCCTTGCTCAACCAATTGCATGACCGCGATCGCGGTGATCGGTTTCGAGATACTCGCGATCCGAAACAGGCTGGTCGGTTTCACTTTTTCAGAAGACTTCAGGTCTGCATAACCGTAGCCTCGCGCGAAAACCAAGCGCCCCTGGTCGGTCACGGCGACCGCTGCCCCGGGAATTCGATGTTGGCTGAGAAATTCTTTCATCATTGCATCGAAGCTTTTTAGCTGGGGCACGGATTGGCCGGTGGCTATATTTTCGGAGGCGAGTGTCTCGTCGTAGCCAGGGCCGCGCAAGACACGCCCGGGCCGCGCTCCGTTGTACTTGCCGTCCTCAAGTACAACTTGTCCGTTTACGATCACGAAGCGAACGCCGTCAGCCAGCGCATCCGGTTGCTCGAACGTCGCATTGTCGCGCATGTTGTCGTAGTCGAAAACGACTAGGTCGGCAGCGAGTCCTATGGCGATGCGCCCGCGATCGTAGGCGAGCACGTTGTTTGCAGCTGCAGCGCTGGCCTGCGCGACGGCGCGTTCGAGGGAGATAGCACCCAAGTCGCGGACGTAGTGCGCGATCAAACGCGGGAAGGCTCCGAACGCTCGCGGATGGGAAGCGAAACTCTCGCCGCCGGCTGGGCCTACGTCGGTACAAAACGAAACGAAATCTTGCTGCATCGCCAAAATCTTGTTCGCTTCGCTCATGCTTTGCGGAAGCGCGAACGCGTTGGCCTTTACTAGATTGAAGAAAGTGTCCCAAGGGTCTTCCTGCAGGGCCGTTGCAATGTGCAAGACGCTTTTACCTGCGAATTCGTTGAATTTTTTATCGTTGGTAGCGCCAATGATTACTTTGTTCCAATCAAATCCGACGTGCCGGAACCAGTTTTCCCAACCGTCAGTCGATTCGATCTCGCTGCGAATCTCAGTTCGTTTCTCCGATGCATCCAGTTGTTGCATTAGCCGTGCTGCACCTTGCGCAAAATGTCGCGGATGGATAAAGGCGGCGATGCCTAAGCCGTTGTTGATGTACGGATAGATGTCTGCGGTAACTTGTTGTCCTTGCGCGCGTGCCGCTTTGATTCTGGCGATAGCGAGTGGCATTTTACCCCAGTTCTGCTTGCCGGCGGTCTTGAGGTGAAAGATGTGGACAGGTGACTTGCTCGAGTTACCGATATCGAGCGCTTCATCGATCGCTTCGAGCAGTCGGTCACCTTCGTTGCGCATGTGGGTGTAGTACCGCCCGCCGTATTGGCCAGCGACTTCACAAAGCGAGGCAATCTCTTCGGTGCGAGCGTAGACGGCTGGTGGATAGATAAGCGCAGTCGAAACGCCGATCGCGCCCGCTTGCATACCTTCGCGCACCAACTCACGCATTTGATTCAGTTCGTCGTCGCTCGGTCGTCGGTCGATATCGCCCAGAACAAGTTCACGCACCTGAGTATGTCCAACGGTTTGGACAACATTAACTGGCATTCCCATCATGTCGAGCAGCGCGAAGTACTCTCGAAAACTTGTCCAACCTTGCTGCGCACCCCCCTCGGCGGATAGCGGAGCTGCGGACCCGCCTTCGCCCGCGTTGATCGACGTTATGCCTTGTGAGAGCAGATTGATGGCTGACTGGGGATTTTCATACATCGGAGTCGCGGTCTGTCCCATCAAATCGATAAAGCCAGGTGCAACGATCAGTCCCTTGGCGTCGATGATGCGCGTTGCGGCGTCATCTTCGATGCGTCCGATGCGAACAATTTTGCCCGCGTGAACACCCACGTCGCCGCTGTACCATGGAGCTCCGGTGCCGTCGACGATGCGGCCGTTTTTGATTAGCAAGTCGAGCTTCGGTTGCTGGGCGAAGGTCGCGTTGATCGACACTGCGGTGTAGAGCAACCCCAGAATCAACGCAACGCGTAGAGGCGAGTGGGCTTTGGTTAATGCGGGATTGGGCATGGTTGGCAAAGTCAAGCTCCAGAAATGCGTGAAGCGGCGTTCTCGATACGAGTTGTAACTGACGCTTGCGAGCGCTGCGGGCGGGAGTTGGTAACGACGCGAAATCGCGGGGGTACAACTAGGCATCTTGCGGCGCGGACGGTTACGGATCACTCTACTTGCTAAGTAACTTGTCCGATTCTAGACGAAAGGCTCCTCCCATGTTACGCAAACTTAAATTCTGTTTGATCTTGATCTGCTTATGTAGCGCGAGCTCGTTGCCGGCGCAGGATAAGTCAGCTTCCGTATCAGCAAGCTTGTCGGCAAGCTTGGAGATCCCGGCTGATGATGCGGGATTGCCCGGCGCGGGGCCGATGCGTCGCGCGGACTGGTTTAAAGACCTTTGGCGTGACCGTCGAGGAAAGTGGGCTGAGCAGGTGGCGAGTGATCAAGGCGCTGTCGTGTTTCTTGGCGATTCGATTACGCAAGGTTGGGGTGATACGCTGGGTGACGCGTTCACTGGAATGAAGGTGGCGAATCGCGGGATTAGTGGCGATACGACGCGCGGCATGTTGTGGAGGTTGAAAGACGATGTACTGTCATTGAAGCCGGCTGCGGTTGTAATGTTGATGGGCACAAACGACTTGCAGGATGGTGCTGAGCCGGAGGTCATTGCGGCGAATGTAAAGTCGATCGTGGCTGAACTTAAAAAGTACAATGAGAAGATGCCGATCGTGTTGTGCCAGGTGTTTCCTAGTTCTGCGAGCAAGAATCGGCCGGCTGACAAAATCAAGCAGATCAATCAGCAGGTGGCTGCAACGGTTGCGGGCGATTCGCAAATCACGGTGCTGGATACTTGGACGCTGTTCGCTGACGAGCAGGGTGATGCAAAGATCGGCGAATTTCCCGACTTACTGCATCCAAACGAAGTGGGCTATGCGAAGTGGGCGAAGGCGCTGCGTCCGATCTTGGCAACTCTGGGATTCTTGGAGACTGAAGCTGACACGTTTGTACCTGAGACGGGTTTTGTGAGTCTGTTCAATGGCAAGGATTTAAGTGGCTGGGTTGTCATGCCAACGACGCCTGAGCAGATCAAGCAAGCAGAGAATTGGAAGAAGAACGACAAGGGTGCTCCGCCTTGGCCGATCATTAAAGAGCGCATGGAGTTGAGTGGTAAAACGGCGAGTCCTGATGGTCGTTACGTCGCGAAGAACGGTCGCTTGATTGTGACGACGCCAGCGGAAGGGCGGCGCATTCAGCAACTGTGGACAAGCAAAGAGTTCCCCGAGGATTTTACTTTGAAGCTGGAGTTTCGCGCGACGCCGAATGCGGACAGCGGCGTTTTCTTGCGCAAGCCGCAGTTGCAATGCCGCGACTTTCCTTTGGCTGGGCCTTACAAACAGCTGCAACAGTTCAAGTCGGGTGATTGGAATGAATTGGTCGTGGTGGCCAAAGGTGGATCGGCATACTGCACCTGCAACGGCGAAGTTCTTGAAGCGGATTTTAAGTTGCCTGAGACAGGACCGATTGGGTTGGAAGGTGATCGAGGGCAGATGGAGTATCGCCGCATTCGGATTCGGTTAGGTGACAACCTGTTGAGTCCAACTGCAAAGGCGGAGTCATGGACCTTTGAGACAGCGCAAGGAGGCGAAGGAACGATGCAAGTCATTGACGATACCGTTGTGTTTAAGACAACTAAAACGACTGGCGAAAATTGGCATGTTCAGGCTTATCAAGGAGGGATCGATTTGGAAGAGGGAGCGGAATACACAGTACGCTTCAAGATGCAATCTCCGGACAATTGCATGGTGGTGTTGTTAGGCTTAATCAATCAGAGCGACTGGCACGAGATCGGTTTGAACGAAGAGGTTCGACCGGACGCGACGCTTAGGGATTATGAATACACCTTCACTGCGCGCGATGTGGTAAAAGACAACAACCGCATCGGGTTCGAATTGGGTACAGACAAAGGAACGGTCGTTATCAAGGACGTCACACTGATTAAAAAGTAACGCAGTGAGTGACACCTATTGCAGCTATGCTTCGTCTTCCAACCGAAGCGTCCGAGAGGGTCGGCGATCGAGCTTCCAGCGAAATCGCCGGGGAGGGTTGCTCGCGGTTGATCAATGCTAACAGTGTACTGACGCCCCTCCCCAGCCACGCTGACGCGGGCGGACCCTCCCCAAACTGCGGAGGTCGTCCAGCTTTTAAGTTGTTTTATTGCTGGGGTTTGTGGCTTTCCTTTCGATTCTATCAAGCCTCAGTAGGTTTTGTGCAACGACTAGCAAGCCGGTTTCTGCGCGAGCGCGAGCTAG
>JBGSOM010000047.1:0-21663 GCA_041739135.1 Pirellulaceae bacterium | reverse complement strand
ACTAACGGCCAACCGATTGAGATCGTTGAGATCTTCTACGACGACCCGAAACTCGCCGTCAACGATCTGCTGCGAGGTGAACTGGATGTTCTCGATCAACTCTATCCGGCTGATGCAAAACGCTTAGCCATCGATCCGCGAATTCGAATCGGAGCGTACGCGCTGCCGACGGTTCACATGCTCGTCCCGATCTCCGACAGCCCCTACTTGGCAAAAGACAAATTCAAACGCGCGTTACTGTACGGCACCAATCGCAGCGGAATGCTGAGTGGAGAGTTGCTCAATAGCACGCGCGCCGAAGATGGTCGATTGATCAGCGGCCCGTTTCCAGTTGGAACCGGCAGCTCGGATCAACTCTCGTATGCGTATGATCCAAGTGTTCAACCAAACGGATACAATCCGCAGCTAGCGAAACTGCTGTTCGTAATGACTCAGCGCGAGCTCGATGAAGCGGCCAAGAAGTCCGATACGCCTCCGCCAAAGTTGGAGAAGCTGACAATAGCTTGTCCCGATTTCGAATTTGCTAGAGTCGCTGTGCAAGCGATGATCCAACAGTGGTCAAACGTCGGCATCCATGCGGAGATGGTTATTTTGCCCGCTGGAAAAAGCTATGACCCGAATACACCTTGCGATTTGCTGTACGTCACGGCCACACTTTGGGAACCCGCCACCGATATCGAACGCTTGCTTGGTGAAAATGGAATCGCCGCAACCGACAACCCATTTATTGTGCTCGCGCTCGAGAAGCTTCGCGGCGCTCGCAACTGGAAAGAAGTTCGCAACAACTTGCAAGATATCCATCGATTGATCGACTACCATTTGCCAATCCTGCCGCTATGGCAAGTCACCGATCGATTCGCTGCAAGCCGCTACGTAGAAGGTTTAGAAGACGCTCTGGTTTCACTTTACGAGAATGTCGAGCAATGGCGCATCAATCTCGGCTATCTGGAAACGGCTGCGAAGTAAGACTGCTGTGATCGAGCAATCATTGCGACATCACCCTTTAAAGTTCATCCATTTGTTCGAAGACTTGTCCATGAATGATGAATGCTGCAATCAGCGATTGACTGGCCTGCAACTGCCGGGCTCGCAACCGGCGGGCTTGCGAAGCGCATCAAAGCGTCTGCAGTTATGGGCGTTACTCTTGGTGCTGATCGTTGGGTCTGTCGACCTGCTTTCTGCGCAAGAGCCGATCAAGATCTGGGAATTCACTCCCTACGAAGTTGAAGTTTGGTGCGTGCTCGATCCGAATCTCGAAGTTTCAGATCTGGCGAAGTCGCACTTTACGCAAGCTCTTGTCGACCACTTGGATAGCACGTTTCGCGCAGCTTGGCGTATTCATTTGACGGTTCCGGACGCAGAGCTTCGCAGCCGAATCACTCGCAACTTTGAAACGCTTAAGCTCGATGACTTGATGAGTGAAGAACTGATCTTGGTCGTCAATCGAGATCCGGCGAATGCCATCATCCGCGCGGTGGAAACGGCTGTGGAGAAGTTAGAAAACTTTGCCATCTCACCCGAAGATAAAGCTCAGCTCGACGCCGCCGTAGCAAAGAACGCGCTGGCTTCCGATTCGCCGCTAGCCACGATGATCTCTAAATTGAACGTAGTTGAAGGCGGGACCGCAGCGATAATCGCTGGCCTTGAATCGAAGACGATTTCCGCCGCCTTGGTCCCAAGATCCACATTCGACAAAGCGTTCGAAAAACACGCTCGTCAAATTCAGATGCTCTTGCCTTGGCAGACAGACGCATTGCTGAGAAGCCGAGATAAAATCGTGATGGTCCATGTCGGTCGAAGTCATGACGACTACTTTATCAAGGCGCGCGAGCTCGACTGCAGCCTGCAGTATTTTGGTCCCACACTGCGTCGCGAAGCGGTTGCCTGGTCGTTTGCTTCACGCGCCGCATCATCGGCTATTGTGGCTGGTTTTGCCCCGATGGCGCGAGTCGAAAGTGCTCAAACGAAAACCGCAGAGTTGCGATTGAAGGCCGGTGGTCTGATCGTCAGCGGAGACAATCCCGCCATGGTGCATCTCGGCGACTTGATGCATCCGCTTGTGCGCCGCGAAGGAAGCAACGGCGCGACCGGAACTGTCGAAGCATTGCCTTGGACTTACGCAGCGATCACAGAGACCAACGGCGTCAAAATGAATGCCAACTCTTATGCGTATTCTGGTGGCCCCGGATTGCAGGGCAAGAACAATCGACGCACTCAACGTTATCTATTGCGAGTGCGACCGCTTTACGATCAAACCGATATTCAAGTCACCGTGCGCGCCAACGGCAAACCTCAAGCGGGCTGCGCCGTCTACGATCGCGATATTGAAACCGAAAAATTCACTTTGCTTGGGAAGACCGATTGGCGTGGGCGTTTTACTGTTCCGTCGCCTAATCGGAATGCCGTGATCCTGCCGGAAGCGATTCGAGTGCAGAAGGAAGCAGCCGAGAAAAAAGCGAAGGAAGCTGCTGACCTCGCCGCAGCCAACGCGATCGCGGCAGCAGAACCGAACGAAGAATCGGAGGATGGTTCGGACGATGAACAATCGACAGAGGATGCCGTGGCGGCCAAGCAACCCGCGCCTGCGCAAGCAGAGGTATCCGTCGCGCCCCCGGAACCGTTCAACATCGAAGGCAAAACGATCGCACTCAGGCAACCGCTTATTCAGCTCTATGTGAAAAGTGGCGACGTCGTACTGGCTCGCTTGCCCGTCGTGCCTGGAATCAGTCCGCTTGAGAAAGCGGAACTCGCCGACGACTCGCGTCGCTTGGAAGCGGAAGCGTTCATGCGCGGCTTCCAAGGCGAGATCCTCGACCTGATCGGACTCCGCGCACTGCTTTCATCTCGCATCAATCGGTTAGTAGCTCAGAACAAGATGAAGGAAGCGGAAAAGGTGCTGGTCGAGTTGCGATCTCTGAACGACTACAGCGCGATGGTCGACGGGCTCGACCGCTTGCAACGCAAAGTACTTGATGAATCGAACGGTCCCATCACCCTCGGAGCGAAATCCCGCATCGATCGCCTGTTCCAATCCACTCGCGAAATGATGCAAAAGTTCTTGCAGAATGACCTAGTGCGTGACGCGGAAACTACTTTCAGCAAAGGGCCAGTCGAAGAAGAGGTTTCGACGACCGAATCCTAGACAACTCGCTGGTCGTGTCTCGCGACGCGATGTTAAGCTCGCCCAATCAACCTCGCCCAATCAACGTCGCAGACTCTTCAATAGAGTCCGCCCAATCTGCATCTACGGTATCGATGATCGCATCATCTATCATGATGAGCACGCGTTTCGAACCCAACAGCCCTTGTGGACTCAGACTGTAGTAGCGATCGAGGTAATTCGGAAACTGATAACAAGTCTCCAACAACCGCTCGACGCATTCGCTCGTCACACGCGTTGGATCACCCGATGGTTCGAGCACAATTTGCAGAGTTGAATGTGGACCATCTTTCAGCACCTGGGAAATCACCGATTGCATCGCATCCACATGAGCTGGCAACTCGTCGGCTGTGAACCACAACGTCAACGCTTGAGCTCGCTTTGACGGCGAGGGCAAATCGGTGGTCGCCTCGTCCAAGTCGATGCGCACACATTCGACAAGCTCGTTCGATGTTTCGAAACGCAATTTGGGTTCCGGAAACGGATCCCACTCCGTGTCGAAAACTTCTTGCGCGTCAGCCATCAGTTCATACAGATCGCTCGTCTTGAGCGTTGGCGTCTCGAGCACGTAGTAAGGCGGTCGCGATTGAAATTGCAGTCCGAGCTGCTCCGCTTCGGAGCGAAACGCAGTGCCCGGCAGGATCGCCAAGTTAAACACCTGTGTCGAAGTGAACAACTTGCTGGAAGAAAGGTAATCGAAACCGCGGCGAACCGAATTCAACGTGTCACCCGGCAATCCGATGATCAAATCAACTTTCACACGAATCCCAGCGTCCATTAAAGCCGACACGCCTCGCTCAAACGCTTTCATGTTGTTGCGTCGATCCATCAAATCTTGAGTCGCGGGATCGACCGACTGCAAACCAATCTCAACTTCAGTGAAGTTTGCCGCTCGCAGTAGCTTGGCGGTCTCCGGTTTGATCCCTTCGGCACGCAGTTCGCCGAAGTACGTGAAGCGTTGGTCTGGGTTCTCGCGCGCCAGCAGCTTCAAGAAGCCATCAAAGTCGCGTCGTTGATTCAATGTCGGGTCAAGCAGAATAACTTCGGTGACATCCGCATCACGAGCATGCTGCAGGTTGGCAACGATCTTTTCTTCAGAAACAAAATAGAGCGAATCGTAACTCTTCGGGTAGTAACAAAACTTGCACTTGAAGACACAGCCGCGAATCGTTTCCAACAACAGCATTCGCTCATCGGCCGCATTTAAGATTCCGCAAAGATACGGAGAAGACACATCGTCGAGATTCGCGATCGGCTTGCGGAACAGCGGAACTTGCGGCTTCGATGCACGCCACAGGCCAGGTATCAATCTGTGGTCCGCGTCACCAGCTAACATCGCCTCCAACAACTCGCTGAACGTTTGCTCCCCTTCACCTACAGCCGCGAAGTCGACCACGCCTGACGCAAACACCCAAGCGTTGTCGTTTGTGATCTCAGGTCCACCCAGAACGATGATCATCTCCGGCCGACTGCGTTTCAGTTGACTCGCTATCCACAACGTCCGGTCGATGTTCCAAAGGTAGCACGAGAAGCCGACGATAGCGGGATCACGTTCCAAAATGGACTCAACAATGCCAACGTCTGAGCTGTAGTTGCAGATGTGCGTCGACAGAATTTCGAATTGAAAATGCTGGTCTAGATTGCGCGACCGCGCATGCAAAATAAGATACCCCGCAGCCAACGGCACGTTACCGATAATCGGGGATGGCCCGGCTGGCGGAATCGGCAGTTGCACGAAAAGTACAGACCGATTGGTTGGGCGCGCGCTTGTGTTCAAGAAATGGGTCGCTCAAGTTTGTCGAGGTATCGAATGGAACTCCGCCAAAAAAAGTATGGCGCCGCTCACACTGGAACTCTATTTAACCCCAACCGATTCACTTAGGCGATAGCGCCGCGCCGCAGTCTACTTACGACTAGTTTGAATAATCTGCAAAGCACAGGAAAATGCCAAGGAAAACTTGAAACAGAGCCACTGCCGCGGCCACAAATCCCACGCGACGAAATTGGCAGTGGGCCAAGGTCTCAATGATTCCCAAAACGACCACGTTGCCCGCGAACTTTGCAGTGATGAAGGCCGCCGCTTGTTGAAGTTGGCATCTCGGACCGCTATCGACCTCTAACAACCAACGACCAACCGGGTTCAGCTCCATCTCCGGCAAGAACTCAACATATTTTACGGTGAGGTAAATATCGAAAGCAGAAACCGCCAAAATGATGCACTTGCAGATCAACAATCCCCACACGGTTCCAACTACTTGATTGGAGAGCGCCGCAGCCCGAACCGCAAAACGTCGACTTTGCATCGCCCAACTCTCTTCGGTCCAACGAACCTCAGTCGTCGCAACTGAGTACCGCTCCGAACCGAGTGCAGATATCGATGACATTCCATTTCTCCAACCTGGATACTTTTCATAGCTAAACCGTGAGTACCAGAGAAGCAAAAGGCGTTCCCGTCACCATTAACATTCGATTAAAGCATTTAAGGGCGGTTAAAACCGCAAACCGATCTTAGGAGGGATACTCCACGCACCGCCCCGAAAGCAGCAGTTCAGGCTTGGCAAGCTATCGCCTGCCAAAATGCCTGAAATGCTGGCAGCAGTGCCGAAAAGACAGGCTATGTTTCCGCCCCAGCGTTCTTCAAACGCGTCCGGTAATGTGCGTTCAACTAAATTTCAAGGGCTGGTTTATGAGCCACCGCGACAAAAGCTGGGTTGTACTTTCGGATATCCCAGTCGATGTTCGGCGACTCTTTTGCCATGTCGAAATCCTGCTCCGTCTCACAAACTAACCAACTGCCAGCCGGAGCGGCCGCATAAAGCTCGGCGATACCATCCAGCAGTCGCTGGGATTCCTCTTTCCAAAGGCGGTAGGGCGGGCAGCAGTAGATGACCCACGGAGTTTTTGGCCAGTTCTTCGTGTTCGCTTCGATACTGCGCAGCCAGCGCAGGGTGTCGATATTGTGCACTTCGATGCGGGTTTCTAACCGCAGGAGCTTCAAATTGTCGACGATTGTGGCCACGGCCGGCCGAGACAATTCGAAGATAACTCCGCGTTCCGCTCCACGGCTAACGGATTCCATCGCCAAGATCCCGGTGCCGCCAAAAAGATCGACTGCAAAGGTCTCGTAGAGGTAGCCGCCCAGCAAGCTGAAGACGCTTTCGCGAGTCTTTTCCTTCATTGGGCGTGTCGCGGGGTCGCCGCTGTAGACGATCTTTCGTCCCCCCATCTGCCCAGCGACAATGCGCAACTTTGTCGGCGAGAACTTCTGAACGGTTGGGCGGACAGATTTTTCCCGCTCCTCGAACTGACGTTTTCCGCGTCGCGGCATGCCTAGAACTTGATCCGTGACGTCGGCGACTTCCTCTTCGGAATCGTCATCGCGGTTCTTTGCTTCAAATCGAGCCATATTTCCAATGCCTGTTAGGTGATTTGGGCGTTATATCAATTCAATCGGCGGCTAAAATGAATGTCGCATCGACCCAGCGACGCCCGAACCTGCCTCTGAACTCGATCGTACTGGTCAAGGTTCCAAGCAACTTCAAAAACAGACAATTCTATGCCAATCAACGCCAATCACTTTTTCCCCTTGCTGCGCATAAGTCTAACTGTCCTGACTGGGGCTTGCCTAGCTATACAAACGGCTGCATCGCAAGAGAACGCTTCAAATCTGACTGCAAACGCTCCCGCTGAGAGGGCAGCGAGCGAACAGGCCACCGGAGAAGAAGCGAAGGACTCGGGTGCCACGCCTCTTGGAAGCCCTAAATCGCCCGAGTTGCAAGCGAGCGAAGATGCGCTACGCGAGCACTTGAAAATTATGCGCAAGTTGCAAGTCGAATATCACCTCAGCGAGACAAGCGTAAACGATAAAAAGTTTCGACGCGAGTGGGCGGAACTCTGCGACAAGGGCCGATCGCTAGGCGCCAAGGCGAACCTCGAACTCCAGAAGAAGTTCGTCGCTGACCCGAAATCGAACGCGTTGCTAGGAAAGTTTCTATGGCAACTGCTCGACCAAAACATGCAGGACAGCCGTTTCGAAGGGACGCTCGCAATGGCTCTCGCACTTCAGGAGAACAACTTAACCTCCGACAAGTCGCCGGAGATCATCGCCCTCAGTGCAGTCGCCGAAAACCAATTCGACATCGCTAAACCATGGATTGAAAAACACTTCGCCGAAAGCGAGAAGCCACGTCCGGTGCTAGGTGTTATCTACGACTCATTGGAACCACTGAAACAATATTGGGCCGAAGAGTTGCGAATGCGCGAAGAAGATGCCAAGGGCGAACCGCTTCCACAAGTCAGCATTCTCACCACTAAAGGTGAAATTGTTTTTGAATTGTTCGAGAATCAAGCACCCGAGGCGGTTGCAAATTTCATCTCCTTGGTTGAACAAGGGTTCTACGACGGTCATCAGTTCCACCGCGTCCTCGAACACTTCATGGCGCAAACGGGTTGCCCCGAAGGTGACGGAACGGGCGGTCCAGGATATTCAATCCGTGGCGAAGCGAAGAAGCCCAACGCGCGCAAGTTCTTTCGAGGTTCGCTCGGCGTTGCACTCGCCGGCGGCAATCCTGACAGCGGCGGTTCGCAGTTCTTTATCTGCTTCCTTCCCGTCTTTAATCTAAACGGCGAGTACACATCATTCGGTCGCGTCGTGTCCGGTATCGAAGTCCTCGGTTGCTTGACGAAATTCGACCCCGAAGCCAAGAAGGAAGATGGCGACATCCCTCCAATGCTTGACGAGATTATTGAAGCGAAAGTCGTTCGAAAACGCGATCATGAATACAAGCCAAACAAGTTGCCCGAACCAGGGCACGAGGGGCATAATCACGAAGGCCACAACCACACAGAACCGAGCCTGCAACAGAAGCAGTAGCGCCTAACGCTGCTGACATCGCTTCCGAATTTCTAGGCACGCGCCCTCTCTCGTTATTGCAGTAAAGTTCATGACAGCACTTCGCGTTTCAGCTTCGTTAGTACTGGTTTGCATGTTCTGTTCAGTTGGCTGTGTTCCGAAGCCTGAGAACGCTCTCGTTGTCTATTCAGCCGCGGATCGCGAATTTGCTGAACCGATTCTGGCGGCGTACCAACGTCGTCATGAAGGCACGGAAGTAGTCTCGCAGTTCGACGTCGAGTCAACCAAGACAGTAGGACTTGTCACACGCATCGAGTCCGAGAGTGCTCGCCCGCGCTGCGACGTCTTTTGGAACAACGAAATCATGCACACACTGCGGCTTGAGTCTGCAGGCTTACTTGCACCCGTTCGGTGGGACATACCCAGCGACTGGCCCGCTGCGATGCGCAGCAAACAGGGCCACTGGGTTGGCTTCGGCGCGCGAGCTCGCGTGCTGCTGGTAAATCGAGATTTACTACCAGCCAGCGGTGAACGGCCCACGTCTGTGCTCGACCTCGCGGATCCGAAATGGAAAGATCGCTGTGGAGTTGCGTCACCGCTGTTCGGAACCACCGCCACACACTTCACCGTACTTGTCGACAAACTCGGTCCAGAGAAAGCGGCTGAGTTTTTTTCGAACATAAAGCAAAATGCGGTGGTTCTGTCAGGCAATAAACAAGTCGCGCAGGCGGTCTCTTCAGGCCAAATCGCGTTCGGATTAACGGATACCGATGACGCACTCATCGAGCTCGATAGCGGTCTGCCGGTTGAAATCATTTACCCCGACCAAGCTCCAGAACAACTCGGCACACTGCTGATTCCCAACACGGTGGCGGTCATCAAGAACTGCCCGCATCCGGTGGCCGCGAAGTCGCTCGCGAACTACTTGCTGTCCGAAGACACCGAAGGACGGCTAGCGATGGGCAGCAGTGGTCAATTTCCCGTCCGTCCCAATCATCCTCAAAAGTCGCGAGCCAATCCAAGCGAACCGATTCGTCCGATGGAAGTCGACTTTGAGAAAGCTGCGGAACTGTGGCCCGCTACCTCTCAACAACTCAGCGAGATCTTTGCTAAGTGAAGCGTAACCGTCTTGAGGCCATGCGGCGTCGCACTAGCAACTTTGGGCTATCGACTGGGAGCTCGCACGACGTTTTCGAGTAACATGTAATTGACGTTTTGGAACTCAGTTATCTTGCCCGATAGAATCCACTCGCTATCCGTTGCGTCATCGCGGCAAGCTTGGAAGACGCGCTGCGCGGCCAAGTTTGCGAGCGCATCGAGAGTCCGACCGTCATCAAACTCGATCACAAGTCGCTCGCCTGCGACGCGACACCTACCCCGCTTCGATTCGATGCGAGCGCCTTCACGAAGCAGCAATTCCTTCGCCGTTTTTTGTGCCTTCGTCTGCAACGCTGGAGCATCTTCGACAGCAGACAGGTTCGAAGCGACACCAGCGGCCACAATCGCCAAAACCAACCAGGCGAGACGTGAACTTGCGAACGAACGAATTGTAGAAAGCAGGCGCATCCCGACTACCTTGTTTGTAACAGCTGTCACTTCTTCACACTTTTCGGTAGCACCATCGCATGCAAACAGATCACACCACCCGACGTTAGCAAAACCCAGCCCAACCAACTCGGCGGCTTCACACTCTTGCGCGGCGACGGATGCACATTCATGTAAAGTGACGTACCGAAATCTTGCGAAGCGATCTGCGAATTCTTGGCCATTCGCGCCAACGCCCGCGTGCTCGACTCATTCAGTACAAACGACTCGACCATTCGAAACTGAATTCCCAATAGGCACAGCAAAACGCCGATCATAAAGTAACGGTTTCGATCGAATTCCATCGAATGGACTCCGCAACATGGTTCAACACTGATTTAGATTAGGGCTCATCACCTCCAATCGAACCATCCCGACGAGTTCGGCTAGCAATTCCACGAAACAGCGGACTGCGACAATCGCAACGACTTTTCAGCTTCCCCAAACCTCCTTCAGCCGCGCACACCGTTCGCAAGATTAGGGCAGCATGCACGCTTCGGCAGCCAACGATCTCCACTCGCATCAGCAGTTCCAACGTTGGACGGCGCTTACTTCGATCGCTTTGCTCGCCGTCACGTGGCGACTGTGGACGCCTCAGACAATTTTTCCGCAAGTCCCTGCGCTAGCGATTCTTCGCTCCGCGCCGGGTTGGTTGGACTGGGCAGCGTTAAGCGGAGTTGTGCTCAGCCTCATTGGAATAGCGACCCTGAAACGCCCCCAATCGATCACGATTGCCTGCGGGTTGTTACTAGTGTGTCTGTTGGCTCTTTTCAGCCTTGATCAACATCGCTTTCAGCCCTGGGCGTACGAGCTAGCCATGTTCGCAATCGTCTGGATGACCTACCGCGATGATCGGAGATTGCAGTGCATGCGTTGGCTACTGATCAGCATCTACGCCTATTCAGCGCTCGGCAAACTCGACTTCGAATTCTCTCATACGGTGGGACAGCAGATGCTTAGCGTCGTGCTGAGAACCGTTGGCGTCGAGCCTAGCAAGCTACCTGACACAGCGCGTTTGATCATTGTTGCATCCTTCCCGCTCGCCGAGCTTGCGGTCGCAGTCGGCTTGGCGCTCGGAACGAAATGGCGACGTGTGCAACGCATTGCCGGCTGCATCGCCATCTTGGTACACATCGGACTTATTGCGGTACTTGGACCGTTTGGGCTGAACCATCGATTAGGTGTTTTAGTCTGGAACGCGCAGGTCGCAATCCAAGCCTATTGGCTTTTCGTTGCCAAACAAGCAACTGCGCCGTCGCCTCGGCCTCTGCGCTGGCCGCGACACTGGCGCGAACGACTTGGTTTCGGAGTTATCGTCACGGCTATAATTTTGCCGATTACTGAACGAAGCGGGCTTTGGGACCACTGGCCAAGTTGGGCTTTGTACGCACCGCATAGCAGCCGAGTGAAAGTAGAAGTTGCCGCTGCGGCAGTGAAAAAACTACCCGATTCCCTTCGCCCGTTAGTCGCTGAACCGATGTTGGATGAGAATGAGATTGCTGTTTGGCGAGACGTTCCGATCGGCGTTTGGTCTCTCGCAACTCTCGACACGCCGATCTACCCGCAAGCACGCTTTCAGTTGGGTGTAGCTGCACAAATTGCAGCCGAGGTCGATTCCGATTTCCAATTGCGAGTTACTGTTCTCGGAACCGCCTCGCGATGGAGTGGCTTGCGGCGGGAAGAGACGTTCACTTCGCGACAGCAACTCCTGAATGCCAGCAAGCGATTCTGGTTGAACTCGTCGCCTCGCATGCCGACTGACTGAGTTAAGAAGCGTTTATTTAATTCCAGTACATTGCGATTTCCAGTCGGTTTTCACGTGAAAACGCCTGGAAAAGGCCTTCGCAAAACCTTAAAGAGTTTCGCCGAGTTACGTTTTCGCAACCTGCGTTTCGGCTTCGGAACTTCAAACGAGCAAGCGAGTTTAACGCTGTGATCTAGCCACCTCAGGTTGGCACCTCAGGTTTGGTACTTCAGATCTGGGTCTCACAGCACTTCGCGAATTCTCAGCATGTTGGAATTTCAATTAACCGCAGACTCGATTGGCACGGTCCCGTTTTGGCTGACCGCACTGCTCGCTGTGTCTTCAGTGCTGACGTTGATCAGCCTGATACAACTTTCGCGACGTCGCTTCCATCCGTCTTCAAACTTCGACCGACTTTGTAGAGGTCTGTTGGCCGTCCTTGCCACCCTGCAAGTCTTCACTTGGCAACTCTACTTCTACCGCGAATCTCACGACACTGTTCCTCTCTGGGGTTTTGCAACGGCTTTGACTGTTGGCATCGTCATGTGGCGTTTAGGAGCGCGCGAACGATCGTCTAGCACGCAATCTATGCAGCGCTTGACGTATGTTTTCGTGGCTATCTCCGTTATTCAATTGGCGGGATTTGCGCAAGCGACGAAGCAGTTCAGCCAATTGACTCCAGGCATTAATGCTCCCGAACCCGGTTATGTGCTGGATAAAACCTCGGTCGCTGGCGTGACTGACTGCGGCACAAAGATTCGCTTAGCGAAGCGCAGCCTGACGAATGAAGAATACGAAACGTTTCTGGTCAGGACTCAAAAATCGATGGCGGAGTTATCGACGAAGGCGATGCTACGCGAGCCGCCATACTTGCATTCGAACTGTCATGGATGGGTTTTTACCGGCGGCGAGCATATGGTTCGCGGCGAGGATGTCCAGTTAATCCTCAATGACAATGGTTACTCACAGGTTCAGACACCAGAGCCAAGCGACATCGCCATTTATCGAGACGACAGCGGCGCGATTACGCATACGGGACTAGTTCGAGGAAATCTTGGCGAGTCCACGATGGTCGAAAGCAAATGGGGAATCGGAGCTATCTACCTGCACGTCGCTGACGAGCAACCTTACGGTAAGCACATCGAATACTATCGCACGCCTCGCGTTTCACACCTCATCGAGACCGTCGCAATCAACCGCAAAAACTCCGAACACGGGGCCAAGCTTGTCGCCAGGCAAGCACCTCAAAATTCTAAGAACGGTCTCACGCACTAGTGCTTGTAAAAAGGGTTGATCGTGTTTGGGTGGCTTATTTGCCTACGAGCCGATCGATGATTGCGTCCAGCTCCGTTCGCTCGACTCCCATCTTGGCCGCCGCCAACGCGAACAGTCGCTTCTCGACTTCCGACAACTTGCCGTCCGCAGCCATCATGCGAATCAAATCAGAAAGCATCTGATCTTGCTCAAGTCGATCGACTGGAAATTTCAGCTTCGCTTGGCCGCTCATTGCAAACGAAATCGCTGCTTCAAGATCTTCTTCAGCTAACCCCAATTCGGCGCAGCGATCGATAAGCAACGCAATTTCTTGCTCGGAAAGGCTTCCATCGGCAGAAGCCATCACGACGAGATTCTTCAAGTGATCGAGTTGATGCATGAACAATTTCCACAAAAATGCGATAGGGTAGTTGCAGCTATTGTGAGTCAAAGGAGTTGAATTTACCAGTGCCGCATGGGAATGAAGCTTGGACTGACGTGCAACCTCGGCGCCTGCGGTGTCCTAACTTCACTTTCATCTAAGCCTTGCGAATGAAACGTTCCGCATACGATCGAACTTCAGTACCGTTGAGCACATGCACCATCCGCAACTGTTGCAACATCGCTTCATTGAAATGCCCCAGCGGTACGTGCACCAGTTTCTTATGCAATCGCCTCGCGATGCTCCGCCAAGCGGCTCCAGGAGCACGCTCGCACAGCACAGCAACTTGCCGTTCGCGCGAGTGCAGGCAAGCAGCGGCGATCAACCGATCTTCGAGCGACTCCGCAAAGGCTAACCGTGGATCTTGCCAAATGTCAGGGATCGCAACCGGCGGGTACAAGAACAGCGCACCGCCGTAAGTTGCCAGCGCAATTCCCGGTCCGATCAACTCTTTCGAAAAATCGGTTGCGAAGAAAGCCAACGTCGACTCGTCCTTGTGCTCAGCAAACCAAGTCGTTTGCCATGGATAATCACGTGGGTCCGCTGGCACATCGAACAGCATCACACAGCAATCTAACTTTCCGACACTCGGAGGCATCACTTTCACGTAGATGTCGCCGTCGTACCAATGCCGCAAAGTCTCGCGTATATCGATCCCGTCTTTGATGCTTGTTGAAAACTTTTCGCTTCGCGCCAAATCAGCGCCCATGATCGCTTTTGCTCGATCCAGCACGCGAGTTCGAAAACTTTCAATGAGAGTATCTTCTGGTGGCCACGAACACTGTGAGTAAGGATTCCATTGAGTCATCCAGCGTTCGCGTTCTTCCTTGACAGGACGACGCCGCAACTCGAGCGAACGCCAAGTGATCGGTGGCCCTGGCAAGCGACTAACCACGCTGACAACTTCTTCACTCGGCAATCGCAGTTGGTCGATCCCCAGCGTGACTTGCTGGTAAGGCGCGTCCTCGGTCTGGAACGCTTCTGCGTCGCCCTGAAACGCATAGTGCCGCGCAGTCTCAACGACATGGATTGTGTATTGATCCCCCAGCACCTGCTGCGCCGCCAGTGAAATCGTGTACAGATCCGGCGACATGCGATGTTCTAGCAACGTCAAATTGCGGATGTACTTCAAGCACTGCTTGAGATGCATCGGAGTAATGCGTCGCGCTCGTTTGCCGAGATCTTGCAGATAACTGCTGCGAGCCGACATGAGCAACTGCTTCACACCATCGATGGTTATATTCTCGTCGTCCTCAAGTTGAGCTCGGGCTTGCTCATGCAACCCAGTGATGAAGGGCAACTCACCAAACATGAACAGCAACGAGTTCGGATTGACGCTGTAGATGGTTGGCGGTTCAACCGTTTCATGCTCCGGCGGCTCGCCTCGGAACTCAGCATACGCTTCATGCAGCCACGGCCATTTTTGGAGCGAACACACGAGCACGATGTTTTCGTACTTCCGCTCAAGTTCGTGAAGTTGCCAAGCCATGTAGCGGATGCGCTGCAGTTCTTGATCGATAAACGGGCGCATGATGCTAGGCAGTACAGCGGTCGCAAATTTCTCCAATGACACAGTCTTAAGCGCGTACGGATCGGGCAGCACCGAAGACTGCGGCTGAAACTCGTTGGTCTCCAAGTCAATGAACTTGATCGCCAATCGCTCTTCGATCGCGAACCGCAACCCCATAATCACGGGCTGGCAAGGATCGATCGGCACATAGCTCCACGCCGCTTGCCCGTCGCCAGGCGAATCTTCTTCGGTATCGCCATCCCAAACCGATTCGTAATCGGGCAAACATCGCTGTAGGACCAATGATGGAGTCGGCAGCAATTGGATCGCTTCGAGCACACTTGTACGAAACGATTCAGGCAACGCTACAGCTAAGCAATCGAAGTTGCCTTCCAACATGCGTCGCCGAACTGCATGCGCACAGTCGGCGCTGCCATGCACAACTGGCAAACACGTGATCTTCGATCCCAATTTGAGCGGTGAGATTTTCATGGTCATCAATTGCGCAAGCGTAAAACTTCAAAGGAACTGGTGTAAAATGCACGTCCCGCTTCAAATCCCCTCTCAACTCCAATGCGACGTGACATGATACAGCTTAACCGAATTCCACGTTTACTCAGTAGGTCCTCCCTTCAAATCGCTTCTGTGTTGATCTTGCATGTCGCAAGCTCGACGATGTTTGCAACTGGACAAGAGAGAGTCGACCCTGACTGTGTTCAAATCGAACGCAGTCTACCGCCACTGGGAATCGAAATCGCCGACGCGGATCGCGATCGCTGGCTTGGCGACTTGGATGAGATCGACAGTCAAGCTGCAGCGCTGCCTGCGGACCGGATCGCTGACGTGCAAGTGCTCACTAAAGCTTGCCGACTTGCAATTGAATTTCGTGAGTTCTATCAAGCTAAAGATACTGCGAAGGTCGAACGTTTGATTAAGCTCGCCCAAACTCGGCTCAAGCAGCTTCAGTCTGGCGGTATCGATTGGTCGAAAGACACCGCACGGCAAGTTCGCGGTTTCACCTCAGCGGTTGATGGTTCCGTTCAGCCGCTTGGATTGATCCTGCCTGAGGGTTGGGCGACCAGCACGAAACCCGTTCCGCTTTATGTGTGGTTGCACGGGCGCGGAGATAAGGCAACCGATCTGCATTTCATCTGCGATCGACTCGACAAGAATGGTGAAGTGGTACCGGACAACGCAATTGTTGTTCATCCGTTTGGTCGTCAATGCATCGGATTCAAGAGCGCCGGCGAAACCGATGTGATGGAAGCGATCGACTTTGTATGCAAGAACTATCCAGTCGATAAAGATCGCGTCGTACTGATGGGATTTTCGATGGGCGGGGCAGGGGTCTGGCATCTCGCAGCCCACTATGCCGATCGTTTCATTGCAGCGAGTCCCGGTGCTGGCTTTGCGGAAACGTCTCGCTATCAGAACTTGAAACCCGAAAAGTTTCCAGCGAAGTATGAACAGATTCTCTGGAGCGTATATGACGTACCGGGTTACACTCGCAATCTATTTAACTTGCCCGTGGTGGCTTACAGCGGCGAAGTTGACAAACAGATGCAAGCAGCATTGGTGATGGAAGAAGCATTTGCGGCTGAAGGTCAAAAACTGACTCACCTGATCGGACCCGGCATGGGTCACAAGTACCATCCCGATACGCTCAAAGAAATTCTGCAGCGCATGGCCGCAGTGTACTCTGCCGCACGCCCAGGTGAATCGACACAACTCTGGTTGCAGACAAAGCACCTTCGTTATAGCTCGCGCGATTGGATAACAATCGATGGATTGCAAGTTCAATATGCTGACACCCGAGTCGATGCAAAGCGGGATGGGGCGAACTGGACGTTGAATACGAAGAACGTATCGCGCATGGAACTGGATCTTGCACGGCCAACTGCACCGCGCGGCAAGCTGACCATCGATGGCCAGTTGATCGAATTACCCGCAGCGAACAACTCCGCTGTCACATCGTTCAAGTTGACCAACGCCAATGGACGCTGGCAGCGTGCAGACAACTGGCCAGAACTTCGCAAGCAACCGCAACTTTCCGGGCCGATCGATGACGCGTTTCTCGATCCCTTCTTAGTTGTCATGCCTTCCGGACAGGCCGCGCATCCGCAAGTCGAGCAGTGGGTCCGTTGCGAATCAGCCGGCTTTATGGATCGCTGGCGAGCTGTCTTTCGCGGTCAACCGCGCGTGAAACTCGATCGCGATGTTACCGCTGACGATATGAAAAAGTATCACTTGATACTGTGGGGCGACGCGCAGAGTAATGCGGTTATCGCCTCGGCGCTGGCGGCAAACAAAGCGGGCGTCTTCAGTTGGTCGAAAGACAAAATCAAGATCGGCGAGCACACGTTCGAGTCTGATGCGCACGTGCCAGCGATGATCTACCCCAATCCGCTCGCCTCGAACCGCTACGTCGTAATCAACTCTGGACCAACGTTCCGCCAAGCTCACGACCGCACGAACTCGTTGCAGAATCCACACCTTCCTGACTGGAACATCATTTCACTTGACACTCCACCGTCGGCGAGCGCACCAGGTCGCATCGCCAAATGCGGCTTTTTCGATGATCAATGGAAAGTCGACCGCGAGCTTACCTGGTAATTAGCTTCGCAGCGAAGCGGTCGCTCATTCGGGATTCGTAATGGGTCGAAAACCTTGAATGCGACCGCGCGGCGAAAGCCCTTGCACATTGATTGGCAACGTCATGACATCGGTACCGACGTTGCCCGCTTTGTCGACCGCTTCCATTCTTAAGAAGATATTGTCGGGCAAGTTCCCATCGGCTTTCCAAAGATAGATGCCCGTGTTCTTCAGTCCGGACGCAAGCGTGGCCCAGGGACCATTTTGCGTTTCGCTATAAGAAAGCGTGATAGGACGATCATGCAAGTTATCGTCGCTGCAGTTGTAATCAATAACTAACATTCCGGCTTCGTGACCATCGCCGTAAACAGCACGTGTGATCTTGCCAACAGGTTTGGTCACATCGACGTGAATCCAAGCGTCAGCGGTGTCGCCATCTTTCGGTCGATTGCTGACTTTGCCGTTTTGGCTGACGATCACCATTCGAAAACCGAATAGACCATCGTTAGCAACTTGCACATCGAAAGGACTTTGGCGGTCGGGATCAGAACCCCATTTTTGCCACGTGCTGCCGCCGTCTTCCGTTCCCCAGAGTTCCACATCCGCAAGCGCACTGCCAGCTGCGGCGTTGAGTGCATAGTCGAGGCTAAATGAACGCGAGTTGCAGTGAAACGCTTGGCTAGCGGGTGCTTGCATCGCACTCGAATCGAAGCTGCCTAGCGGCTGAGTCGAGCGATTGGTCTGCGCGTCAGTATGTGGTGATGGAACTGATTGCAGGCTCTGCTGCGGACCTTGTTGATCCACGAAATACTGTTGAGTTGGATTGGCGCGAGAGTCCATTGGCGGCGGCGCGGGCAACTCTTCAGCCGCAGGCGACACTTGGCTCTGTTTCAAAGTCGGTGAAGTTGGAGGAGTTAGATCCAAGCCGCCGTTGCCGCTGGTCAGTTGACCACCGCTGGCAAGTTGACCGCTAACAGTCCAACCGCCTTGGGTCGCTGCACCTTGAGGTCCGGTCGCCTGCGGAGTTATCTGGATGTGCATCGGTGAACTGCCATTGCTCTGTTGTTGCATACCGGCCACAGGTGTCGTGGGCCAAGCAACAGCGCCGGGAGTTGGAACGAAGGCGCCAGGCGAGGCTTGCTTATTCGATTGTGTATCATTGCGCTGGCTGGCTAACTTCATATCTTGCGGTAACGCCGCGGTGCGCGGCATCGAGTATTGCGCTGACGCTTCACCCACATTCGCCGCTTCATCCGCAACGGTGACAACAAACCCCACTTCACGGCAGCTCTTGATATCAAGAATTGCCTGCCCCTCGTAGATCTCGCCTGCCGCCACAATGTTCGTAATCGCGATTTCTTGCCACTTGGTATCTTGATCCGTTCGATAGCGCAACCGAACGGAATCCGCCTTCAAATGTTCCTCGCTAATGCGAACATCCACTACAACTTGACCGTTCGAGTTGACGTCTGGACGCAGCGCAACTTGCGGCTTTGTCGTATCGATCATGATTCGTAGCGGCGGCTGCGGGCTGGGAAACGCCTTGCCGTTTTCATCCAAAGTTTGCACCGAGAATAGGTACAGGCCTTCAGCCGCAGCCCGAAAATCGAAATGCTTTTGGTTCGAAGTTGCTGCGCCCTGCATCTGCCAAGTTGCTCCACTGTCGGTGGAAACCCAAAGCTGGACCTGGGTCGGCTGTGTTCCGCGAGCGTCGACGTTGAATGGGATCTTAAACTGCGAATGCGGAAAATAGAGCGTCTCTAGCGTGGACGAACCGCTGCCGGAACCTAGCTGTAGTGCGGACGCAGGTTGTCCCTCTGCGCTCGCGAACGTCAATGCTAAGGCACTCGCCAACCAAGTGCGTTTCACTTTTAACAGCATTCGATCTGCTTTGCGATGCAACATTCTATTCAATCCAAGGAGGACCCTGCTTGCACTTTTAAGCCACTGGTCCCTGCGACAGCTTAGGGTATTCTCAGTAGAAAGAAGTACATTCCATGGTGTAACTGTTGAATCGGTCGCGCCGGTTGAATTGCTTAAGTAAAATAAAGCACTCAGCGAACTCCGTCATCCGCAAGCAATTGCTAGCCCCTGCACGTAAAACAAACGCCTGCACTAAAATATGAGCGATCAAAGTTATCAGTTTGATGTTATTGTGGTAGGTGCTGGACATGCCGGTACAGAAGCCGCCGCAGCCGCTGCGCGAGTTGGAGCTAGCGTTGCGTTGCTGACGGGAAATCTCGACACCGTAGGACAAATGAGCTGCAATCCGGCGATTGGCGGAGTTGCGAAGGGGCAAATTGTTCGCGAGATCGACGCCCTCGGCGGACTCATGGCCCAGGCCATCGATGCGACCGGCATTCAGTTCCGGATGCTCAATCGCCGCAAAGGGCCCGCCATGCACAGCCCCCGCGCGCAAGCTGATAAACGCGGCTATCAGATGTATGTTAAGCAAGCGATCGAGCACTACCCAGGCATCAGCTTGGTTCAAGAGTTGGTCGAGGATCTGATCGTCGAAGAAGTCGATGGCCAGCAACAGATTCGCGGCATTCAAGTTCGCGGTGGAGGTGCCTATCACGCGGACGCAGTCGTGCTCACTACCGGCACTTTCCTCCAAGCGATCATGCACACGGGAGAAGCAAAGACTCCAGGCGGCAGGGCAGGGGAGGGCACTTCAGCCGGCATCAGCGGCTCGCTACATCGACTTGGTTTTCAACTGGACCGATTCAAAACCGGCACGCCGCCGCGACTGAACGCAAACACGATCGACTTTGCCGCAACGGAATTGCAACCTGGCGATGAGGACCCGGTCCCGTTCTCGTATTTGACGGAGTCGTTGCCGGAACCCCAAGTGCCGTGCTACATCACTTACACATGCGAAGCGGTTCACGAATTGATTCGCGCGAACTTGCACCGCGCTCCGATGTACAGCGGAGCTATCCAGTCGCGTGGCCCGCGTTACTGTCCATCGATTGAAGATAAGATCGTTCGCTTCGCCGACAAAGATCGTCACCAGTTGTTTCTCGAACCAGAAGGTCGCAATACGGCTGAGATTTACGTCAACGGGATTTCGACCAGCCTGCCGCGCGACGTGCAAGATGCGATTCTCAAATTCATCCCAGGTCTAGAACGTGCTCAGATCATGCGCTATGGATATGCGGTCGAATACGATTTCTGCCCGCCTGAACAATTGCAACCAACGCTCGAATCGAAACTGGTCAGCGGCCTCTTCCTGGCTGGACAAATCAATGGTACTACCGGTTATGAAGAAGCCGGCGCTCAAGGGCTGATCGCGGGTGCGAACGCGGCACTCAAGGTGGCTAATAAACCAGCTTTAGTGCTGACCCGCGACCAAGCCTACATCGGCGTGCTGATTGACGACTTGGTGACTCGCGGTGTCGACGAACCCTATCGCATGTTCACCAGTCGCGCTGAATACCGCCTGCTCTTGCGACAAGACAACGCTGATCGCCGGTTGACGCGCATCGGGCACGCTTGCGGCTTAGTCGATACCAACCGCCTCAATCGACTGCAGTGCAAAGAGCAAGCGATCGACGAAGCTGTTAAAGCACTAGCAGCGTCGCGCATGGAAAGTGTCAACGGCGTCAAGTATCTCAAACGCAGCGATGTCGGTTGGCCGGAGATCAGCGCACTCGTTCCTGAGCTGCAGACATGCTCGAACGAAGTTGCCGATCAGGTGCTTTGGGATGTGAAGTATGAAGGTTATGTGGCGAGGCAGGACGTGCAAGTTGAACGGCAACGACGCCTTTCTGAAAAACGCATTCCGGAACGCTTTGATTACGAACGCATTACAGGACTTCGCATAGAAGCCAAACAGAAACTAACCAAAGTTCGGCCTGCTAGCTTGGATCAGGCTAGCCGTATAAGTGGTATTACTCCCTCTGATCTGGCTCTAGTGTTAGCTCACATTGAAAACCCTCGCTGAGAAATCTGATGATCTGGACGCTTCGACGCCAAGCTACCACTCGCGCTGAAGCGCCGCGGACCACAATGATTTTCAAATGATCATTCTGAGTTTCCGTTTAACGGCGTCATCGCGCCGTTACTGATGCGAATTTATGCATCTTCGGTATAACGCCACTTCTAAAATGTTTCTTAGGTCAAGCTGCGTTGCATGGCACATGACTTGCGAATACCTGTCCGCATCTCATCGACCAAAGACTTGCATTTCAATAGTCGCGGATCGAACATCAGCACACTCGCATCGGAGAAGAAGCATGCACCGTAAATTCATAGTCTCGTCCCTTTTCAGTACGTTGAGTTGCCTTGGCGCCATCTCATTCGCTCAGACAGCAACCACACCGTCAGCGACCACACCGCCAGCCACTCCACGGGCGCAAGTTGGGCAAGCTCTCAACAATGTTGGCAATGCAATCAACAACGCAGCAAACACGATCAACCCGTCAGCAAACGTTGGTGCGAGCGGCCAGTTGCAGAACGGCCAACTGAACAGCAACTTGAATAGTAACCTAAACACCAACGCGAACCGCTTCCCTAACCAGGG
>JBGSOM010000027.1:0-5416 GCA_041739135.1 Pirellulaceae bacterium | reverse complement strand
GAGGGCTTCGCAGTGGTCTTCGACGTACAGCCAATCGCGGATATTTTCACCTTTGCCGTAAACCGGAATCGGTTCGCCGCGCAGGCACTTCAGTATCACAACTGGAATCAGTTTTTCAGGGAACTGATAGGGTCCGTAATTATTCGAGCAATTCGTGACAATAACTGGTAAGCCGTAAGTGTTGAACCAAGCTCGGGCAAAGTGATCCGAGGCAGCTTTACTGGCCGAATACGGCGAGTGGGGGTCGTAGCGAGTCGATTCGCTGAAGGCACCGCTTGGGCCGAGCGAACCGTAAACTTCGTCCGTCGAGACATGCAGGAAACGAAATTGCTCAGCCTCCGCCGGCTCAAGCGTTCGCCAATACTCTAGGGCCGCTTGCAGCAACGTGAACGTGCCGACCACGTTCGTCTGAATGAATTCTCCCGGGCCGTCGATCGAGCGATCCACGTGGCTTTCAGCCGCGAGGTGCATTACCGCGTCTGGTTGGAAATCGCTCAACGCGGCTCGCACGGCACCTGCGTCGGTTATGTCGGTCTGCGAAAAACGGTAAACACTGCTGAATTGGACGTCGGAGAGCGAATTGAGGTTTCCCGCGTAAGTGAGCTTATCGAGGTTGAGAACTTCGTGGCCCGATTTTAGCATTAACCGAACGAGATTCGAACCGATAAAGCCAGCACCGCCTGTGATTAAGATTCTCATCGTTTAAGTCGCGGTGCCGGCGTGGTCCCAACTTTCGCTCGACGGTTCGGAGAGGGGCCTAAAAGTCGACAACTCTTTCAAAATCGCTGTATTTGGCGCGGACTTCGTTCCCGTGGGTGGCGGTTAGCCATCCTTTACGCAATTCCGTAGGTCTGGAACGCAGAAGCGGGTCCAGCGGTTGGCGGACTAGCGCGATGCCAACTTTAATTTTCAGGTTGTTTGATTCTAGTTTGATCGTGTTCGGGTAGCAGGTTTGAGGTTCTGCGAAGTGCGTGTTTATGAGAACATTTACCACAACCTTCGCAAAGCCTGAGGGCGTGCCGCCCTGAGATTTAACGTGGTCACTACCGTGGCGCGATGCTGTCAACGCACACGATTTGGACGTCTTCTGGCTAGTCGATTGTAAGTCCTGCGTAGAATTTGTCGAAGCGCTACGGTCAGTTTTTCCCCGCTTACCCCAAATCTTCCTATTGCAGCGGTCGGGTAAATTGCATTAGATGCCGAGGGTGAGGGTAGGTTGGAGCATCAAAGGAGTCTGAATAGGGGGTTGGATGCCTCGCTCGGACGGAAAGCACGGGAGAGCGTTCAAGTTTTGGTTGGCACGCTCTGTGGCTTGAGTTTGAAGCTTCACTGCCGGCCAGCAAGCAAAAGGAGTTTTGATGCAAACGGATTTTTCGATAGGCAAATGCACTCGCAAATGCGCGGTGACGGGCGAACCGCTCGGGCCGGGCGAACACTACTGTTCAGTCGTGCTGGGTTCGGGTGAGGCGATTGTCCGTCAAGATATTTCCGCGGCCGCCTGGACGGGGCCGCCCGAAGGCGCGATCGGCTGGTGGCGAGCCCGGATGCCGGAAGCGGTCGCGAAAAAGTTGCAGCCCGCGCCGGTGGGAGTGCTGCTGGATACGTTGTCCGAGCTGCTTGAGCGGCCGGGATCGGAGACGCTCGCCTACTTGCTAGCTTTGTTGCTTTGTCGGCGACGAATCCTGGTGGATGAGGAAACGGATGAGCCAACGTCCGCCGCAGAACCGCAGATCTGGAATCTCGTTTACCCTACGGATGGTCGGCAGTGGGCGGTTCCCGTTGCGGTTGCCGCGCCCGATGTGCTAGAAGGTTTGCAAACTCAGTTGAATTCGCTGCTGTTCACCGAAATTTAACGCGGTAGGATTGCCAACAGTTGAACAAGGATGTTCGCACCATGCTGTCGACTATGCAGCGATTAAAACTGAGCCAACTTGCCGGTGCTTGGCTGCTGCTCAGCGTCTGCTTTGTCTGCACGGGAGCGACCTGTGCGGGGCGTCGAACGATCTCCGAGTTCGCCCCTCCTGTAGTTTTCAGCCATACGCCAACGCTGGAGGAATTGATGGCTCATGCCAATCACAGTTTGGCGATCGAGCGAATCGAGTCGAATACGCTGACCATCACTAGCCCAGACATCATGGCCAAGCTCAGCGGCCATTTGCAGTGGGAGCGGCCACACAATTTCAATCTGCAGGCGTACGTGGGGTCGCGGGTTTTTGGTACTGCTCTAGCTGCGGGGAGCAATTCGGAAGTCTTCTGGTTGCAAACGCAAACGCCGCCACCTGCCACGCTTTACTACGCGCGACATGACGATTTTGAATAGCAGCCTGGGCCGAGACGAATCCTCCCCGTTTCGCCGCTGTGGTTGCGCGAAGCACTAGGAATAGTCGAGTTCGATCCGAATTTCGAGCACGAGGGACCGCTGGTTCGCACCGACGGGAAACTGGAAGTGCGTTCGTTGATCCCGTCACCACGCGGTGCTTATCGTCGCGTCGTAGTCTTCGCGCCGTCGACGGGTGCGATTGAAGAAACAGTGCTCTACGATCAGTCCGGTAAGCTGGTCGCACGCGCTCAACAGAGCGAGCATGAATATTACTCGGCAATTAAAAGTAGTTTGCCGCATCGAGTGATTGTGCAGTTGCAACCCGATGAGGGTCCGACGATGTCTTTCACGATCGAAGTTGGTAACGCGTTTCTGCTCAATCAGCCCAGCAATCCGCAGACGACTGCGTTCACATTGCCTGACATGACTGGTTTGATGACCAGAGATCTTGTTCAAGCGAACGCTGAGTTAGGTCAGCCAACGGTGGTGCCGCCGGTTTATCGTTCGAGCAATGCGAATGGTTCCCAGTTGGGTTTGGAAGGTTATCGGCGATAGTAGCCAGCACGCTCCGCGTGCTGCGCCCAAACAAACATGAGGCTTGTAGCGGCAAGCTCAGCACGCGGAGCGTGCTGGCTACTTTGGTGTGCTGGCAGCGTAGAGACTTTAAGTTTGGAAGATGAACGGTTCGCAGTGAGGAAGGGCGATGATGAATTTGCGAGGCTGGTTTGGTGCGGGCTTACTGTGTGTCGGTAGCGGCTTGGGCTTCATCGTGCATGATGCGTTGAAGATGCCACAATCACTCGCTCAGCAACCGACCAGTACGGTTCCGAAAACGCAGCTCACGCCGCTGAGCCCACCGCCCCAGTTCGAGGTTTCTCCACGGTTGGAAGCACCTGCAACTGCAACTGATCAGACTGCGCCACCGACGAACCAAGCGGCCGCCAACTCCGCTCCGCTCAAACAGGCTCCGCCAGCGTTTACGCCCGTTCCCTTCGCGCCGAATCGAAATCCATCCATGGTCATGCAAGCTTCCGCGGTCGCGGATGCGCAGCAGCTTGGGTTTGGGCCGGACGACGGATTGCTGCCGGAAGAACGTGCCAACATTGCGGTCTACGAACGCTGCAATCGCAGCGTCGTTCACATCGCCACGAAGTCCGCGAAGATGGAATCGTTTCTGACCGTCTCGCTTCGCAAGGGGACCGGCAGCGGTTCGGTGCTCGACCAAGCCGGCACGATTCTCACGAATCAACATGTGATCGAAGGCGCGAAGGAAATCACCGTCAGCTTGTACAACGGAGTCTCGTATCCGGCGGCGCTGATCGGGCAGGATCCCGATACGGACATCGCTATTTTGCGAATCGAAGCCCCCGCTGAGCAACTTGAGCCGGTCGCGTTCGGCGATTCGCTGAACTTGCGAGTCGGTCAGCGGATCTATGCGATCGGCAATCCGTTTGGATTGGAGCGGACGATGTCGGCTGGGATGATTTCCAGTTTAAATCGCGTGATTCCGTCGAGTGAACGGCGTACGATGCGATCACTGATTCAAGTCGATATGTCGCTCAATCAAGGTAACTCGGGCGGACCGCTGTTGAATACGCGCGGCGAGTTGATCGGAATGAATGCGGCGATCATGAGCAGCGATGGCGACAGCGCGGGCGTTGGTTTTGCGATTCCTTCGTCGACGATTCAACGCATCGTTGGCAAGTTGTTAACTGAGGGGCGCGTAATTCGACCCACAATTGGGATCACTCGCGTGTATGAGAACGAAAGCGGTTTACTGATCGTTACCACCGCTCGCGGCGGGCCAGCCGAAGCGGCTGGGCTGAAAGGTTTTTCGTTAGTCAGCAAGACGATGCGGCAAGGTCTCTACCGGTACGAGCAGCAGTCGATCGATCCTTCGGCAGCGGATTTGATTCAGAGTATCGATGGCATACCGGTGCAGAGTGCTGATCAGTTGCTTGAGATCATCGAGAACGAGTCGCCCTACGACACCGTCGTGCTCGACATCGTCCGCAACGGCCAAAAAGCCCGTATCCCCGTGAAGCTCGGGAAAGCGGAATGAAAGTAGAGTAGCGAGCTGCGAGTAGCGAGTTGCGAGTGAGCATGAACCCATTACTCGCCGCTCGCTGCTCGCTACTCGCCGCTTCCTACATACATCTGTAAAAATCGGCTTTGAACTTTGATGGCGCGGACTAGGGTCCACACGTGGTCGGGTGAGAACTCGCAAGGTTGTGTGCTGGCTAGTTGATCGAGTTCATCGGAGATCGCAGCATGTTGATCGGTCGCTGATTGCAGCTCCATGGCGATGCTGCGGTAGTGCAGTTCCAGTGAAGCGTCATCGAGTTCGCTGAGATCGTCGACTCGCAGTGAGATAAGAAAAGCGATCCGCAACAATTCTGAGTCGTTGTCGTGACCGCACAACTTTGTAAGTCGATCAATTAATTCGTAAATTTGCATAACTCGATGGGGCTAAGGAGTTCGCGGTTGGACCCTGACAACTTCGTCAGGCTCATGATGATCGCGAAATCCTACGTCGCACTCCGCTGGCTGACGCGATTGTCATCCCCAATGGCACGTTTCACCTGCCCACGCCGATCTCTCCCATTCCGATCGAACCGACCATGCCGATTGTTCAAGCCCGTTTTTCATGAGCCTGAGGCGCTAGCCGATCTTCTTCAGCTATTTGCTCTCGTTCACAGTCTCCGCCTGGGAACGCACTGCTTCAGAGGCTCCGCCTCCACATTTCAATCAGGCGGAGCCTGCAAGGCAGTGGGTTCCCAGGCGGAGCCTGGGAACCAGTTGTTAGAAAGTGATTGCCATTGGGCGCTAGCCGAACTTCTTCAGCGATTTCGCAGTTCAAGAACCAGGCAAAGATTGGCTAGCGCCCAATGGCACTCACTTTGTGAGTGTTTGTTAGCGGAGTCGGCGCAAGCCAAATGGCACTCACTTTACTGCATCGCTCACGCAAGCCGTCCGATTCAGCCCATCGACGTTCATCTGCTGCATTCTGTATCGAAGGCGTAAACTTTCTTCCGGGAGCGCGGACGTCCCCGTCCGCTGAACCCGCCACTTATGCGGAGCTTGAAGTGGACGTAT
>JBGSOM010000125.1:0-9680 GCA_041739135.1 Pirellulaceae bacterium | reverse complement strand
CCATCCGTGGTCAGGCTTCCGTTGCGATCTAGCACAAACTACGACCACGGATGACATAGTGGTCCCACGGATGGAATACACTCCGCGTGCAGGAACAGTTACTAGTGCTTCGTTCCAGCAGAAACGACTAACTCTAAAATGCAATTGGAACGAAGCACTGCTAGTTTCGCGGGCTCCATGAAGACACTTGTTTTTGGGAATGCCGTAACGGAACGAACCGTGCGCATGCCACGCGTTCGCCATTGAAGTCCAATTCACGCCGTAGGAATTCCGAACTATGCACAATCCATTCACTGAAAATGTCGACGAGTCCACCGATTGCGAGCTGATCGAACAATCGAAGAATGGAAGTCAAACGGCAGTAGAAAAACTGATCCTTCGTCATCAAGCTTGGATTTACAACATCGCTCTACGCATGGTCTTCCATCCGCACGATGCCGAAGAAGTGACGCAGGAGGTGCTGATCAAAGCGATCACCCGGCTCAGCACTTTCAACGGAGAAAGCAAGTTTCGAACTTGGCTCTATCGGATCGCTACGAATCACGTGCTGAACATGAAGCGGCGGGCTAGCGAAAAGGAAACGCAGTCGTTCGCAGACTACGGCAACGCAATCAACGGCACGCCGGATCTTGATCTTCCTGATCCGAAGTCAGTGCCCGTCGAAGTGCCGCTTTTAGTTGAAGAAGCGAAGATCTCGTGCACCATGGGTATGTTGTTGTGCCTTGACCGTAAACAGCGACTGATCTTTGTCTTGGCCGAGATTTTCGGTGTCAGTGACACTGTCGGCAGCGAGATCCTCGACATGTCGCCAGACAACTTTCGGCAGTCGCTCGCGCGATCGCGCCGCGACTTGTACCAGTTCATGAATAACCAATGCGGCCTGATCAACGCCAACAACCCTTGCCGCTGTCACAAGAAAACCAAAGGCTTTATCGATGCGGGGCACGTCGATCCGCACAACTTGACATTTGCTTCTCCGCGCATCGCCAAGATTCAGAGTGTGGCCGCTGATACGTACACGCAAATCGACGACGTCTTGGAACAGCAGTACGCGTCGCTCTTTCGCGATCATCCGCTGCTCGAGCCAAAGGATCAGGTTCTATGGCTGCGAAAGATGCTGGAACAACGCAACATTCGCGACACATTGCACCTGAACTAAAAAAACTGCATAGGTTTGTCACAGTCCTCCGTCTGTGGTGTCAAAAGAGATAGGAGGACAAAACATGTCTAAATTGCAATCAAAAACAGCCTTGGTGACCGGCGCATCCAAGGGTATTGGAGCGGGTATCGCTCTGGAACTCAGCTCAGCCGGGGCAAACGTGGTCGTGAACTACGCGTCGGACAGAAGCGGGGCAGAAGCGATTGTTCGTTCGATCACTGCGAATGGCGGCCAAGCGATCGCGATTCAAGGTGACGTGTCGAACTCTGTCGATGTAAGTCGCCTGTTCGACGAAGCGGCACAAGCCTTCGGTACGATCGATATTCTGGTCAACAACGCTGGCGTTTATCAAGCGATGCCGATCTCGGCGATAACTGAGGCGGAGTTCCACCGCGAGATGAATGTCAATCTGCTCGGCCCACTTCTGACGATTCGCGAGTCACTCGAGCACTTCGGATCAAACGGTGGGAGCATCATCAATATTGGCTCAGCCGCTTCTCGATCGCTGCCACCTGAGTTCTCGATCTACGCAGCCAGCAAGAGCGGCTTGGATGCAATCACCGGAGTGCTGGCCAAGGAGTTGGGACCGCGCGGTATTCGAGTCAACTCAGTCAATCCAGGTGCAACACTCAGCGAAGGCACCAAAGAAGCTGGACTCTACGGCGTCGGAAGCGAAATCGAGAAGTCACTCGTCAGCATGACTCCCTTGGGCCGCATCGGCACGCCGCAGGACATCGCACGAGTCGTCGTCTTTCTCGCTTCAGATGATTCTAGATGGTTGACCGGGGAGATCATTCACGCAACGGGTGGCCTCTAGCCGCCTCTAGCCTCCCAAGATAAACGTTCAAACTTATTCACATTAAGGAAAATCAAATGCCTGCCTACATGATTTTTATTCGCGAACAAACACTCGACCGCGCCGAACTCGAAGCCTATTGGGCCAAGGTTGCCTCTACGCTCGAAGGTGTCCCGATCAAAGTTCTCTCGGCTTACGGTCCCCACGTAACACTGGAAGGAGCAGATGTTGAAGGCGTAGTAATCGCGGAATTCCCAAGTACCGAAGCCGCTCGCCAATGGTACGATAGCCCGGCTTACCAAGCCGCTGCCAAGCACCGACATGTTGGCGCGGTCTACCGGGGACTGATAGTCGAAGGCACCTGAAGCTATGAGCCTCAGCTCACCAAAACAGCGAGTGATTGGCGGCCTCGAAATCGCTGACATCAGCGGGATCGTTGGTGATTCTAAGTGAGTATGGAGGCAAGTCGCAGATCAAGAATCTACCTAAAAGATTCTCGCCCTGCGAACCTTCCGTTCCACGAACAGTCTTCTAAAACTAGTGCGATTGCCGATGTGGCTCGACAGAGAAAGGCTCCTGTCTTGTAAACAGGTCCCTGCTGGTGCGAATCCAGTCGTCGGCTCTGAAGTTTGAACTGCCTGTTCGGATTACATACCAAAAACGAAATATCTGAACTAACACTTCGTTCAAATGATTTTGTGCGGACTCGCCGTGGTCTTAGGGGCGCGGCGAGTCATTTTTGCTTCGAGAATTTTGACGATGAAGGAGCTCTATCATGCGCGACGAAACTTTTGAAGATTCCTTTTTTCGAACCGATGAGTAAACGACGACGCGGCTTCCCATCGGAAACCAAAGTCAAACGCGGCGTTCGCATCGTACACGGCGACAAGCTGCTTGAGGAGAAACTTGGGCGGAACGATCCGTGTCCTTGTGGTAGCGGCAAACTATTCAAGCGTTGCTGCCTCCATTCGGGATGCTTTTGATGGTTCAAATCGCGACGAGTACTTTTAGGGATAAGGGATAAGGATCGTGCGATCAATAAGTGTCGTCTTTCTTTGCATGACATCGACTTGCAGTCGACGTTTCGTACATGGGCGTATATTGGCGACCGAAAGTCGCCACCACTGATTCTAAGTCCGAGGGCAAAAAGCAACTCTCGTCCGAACTTCGTTCCAATAACTCATTTGAAACAAGCGACCAACTGCCGCTTCAGAGTACATCAATTCGCGGGTTGTGGATTCGATTCCCATCGAAGACTTGCATGAGTCCTCGTAGCTCAACTGGATAGAGCATCGAAATATCTCTGATCACAACTTCGTTGGTCGCTTTCATTAGTTAGCACAGAGAGACAGTCCAAAATGCGTTCCGACATGGCCAAAGTGATCGTCGAAAGACCTAGGATTTGTTCTCGTAGCCCTTCACGCAAGAAAGGATATCGCAAATACTTGCAATCCATGCCCGTCGATGAACTTCCACTTAGCGAACCTATGCTTGGTCGGTGGAAAGGAAGGGGGAAATGGCTTAACGAGCACCTCGGGCCGATGCGTCGGTTCTTGCGATCAAACGTTGGCCGACCGTGGAATAACGTCCATCAAGACTTGTGCGAGCATGTGTCGTTTGACAATGCTGTTCAAGGGCACGTGCTATCGCATATTTACGATTACGTCCATCTCCACGTGGAGGTTGAAGATCGCGCGACGGTCTTTTCTAAAGCAGGCTGGCGACAGCCACGGAAGCTCGACGAAAACGCGATGTACGTCTGCCCCAACTCTGGAATTCTCAAAGTAGTGCAAGCCAACGAGCGGCATCGCTCGGCAAAACGCATTTCAATAAGTGAACACACTCTATACCTTCATCGAGATAATGTCTGGTGGGAAGTACGCGTTCAAAGCACTCAAAATGTCGCCAGTGATCGTTGGGATGTCTGGTTCGATCGTGAAGTTTCGCAATTGACGGAAAAGGATTGCGTCACGATCTATGGCGACAAGCTTTTTGCGACCTCGAAACGTCCTCTCGGGCCAGATGAAACTCGACAGCTCTATCGCACACTTCGCAAGAAAAATCTCGGCAACAAGGCTTAGCAATTTCGTTGCCTCTCATTGCCTGCACATTCTGTTCACAAGCATTCGCGAAATTGAGTCGAGCTTCACAGTCGTTTTCCGCGAAGCTTCACTGTCGTCGATCACTCCGTGATCGAAACGCACGATCGCGGAGCGATCGTCAACACTACGCAGAGCGATCGTCAGAACATGTTTCATGTGTCTCATCGACAGTCAAACACGCGCGCAGCACATCTGGCGGCGCAGCGAGTCCTAACGTGGCACAAACTGCCACTACAAAATGAGGCAGCAATAAAAAACGCCGTAAGTCTAAACCGGAGTAAGACTTAGGCGTCTCTTGTCAAAAAGTGGCAATTGCCACAAAGGCGGAGGGCACGGGACTCGAACCCGCAACCCCTTACGGGGCACTTCATTTCCAATGAAGCCGCTAGCCATTCGCTTACCCTCCAGAAACCGCAGGCTGCTCAATAGCAGTAGCGAATTCGGTCAGCGGTGGTGTTCACGGTGACCAGATAATAGCTGCAGAAACGGTAGGCGTAAATGCGGTTGCAATGAGAAGCGCGGGGTGGCTCTGATTTTCGTCGTGCTGCCCGAGCAACTGGGACGCACGCATTCCAGCGGTCGCGGCGCCGGCCAGCGCCCGATCGACGACTGATTTACAACATTTTGTGCATTCGTCCGAACCTTGACCTTGCAGGCAACGTTCAGAATTTGCGATATCCACCACGTCACTAGGCGAGGATTCTCTTGGACTTTTCTATGGCTAGCAATTCACCCGTCTTACTTCGATTCCCCGAGCGGCCTGCGCCCGAAGAAGATCCGATTGTCATTACAGGAGTCGGGATTGCTTCGAGCTTGGGGTCATCGCGAGAATCGGTGTGGCAGAACATCCAGCTCGGAACCAGTCGCATTCGTCGTACTGAGGCCAGCGACCAAGTCGGGGAGCTGCGTTTGCCGTGCGGTATGGTTGACTGGTTACCGCCTGGTTCGGAATCATTGAAGTCGATTCAATTAACGCAACACGCCGCCGCCGAAGCTCTGAGTGATGCGACCCTCGATTGGCGCACGGTCGATCGCACGCGGTTCGCTTGCAGTGTGTCGGCTCAGTTCGGTGACATCGGTTATCTGTATATGCCTGAAGGTGAGCGCGATTCGAAGCCGCTCGACGAGTACAAACATCGTTGGTGGCAAGAGTTCTTGCCTTCGACAGCTTCGCATCTGATCGGTGAGCAGTTTCAGCTTTACGGGCCGCGATTGTGTCACACGACGGCATGCGCGAGCGGCTTGATCAGTACCATTGTGGCGGCGCGGATGATTCGCGACGGTCAAGCCGATTTTGCTTTATGCGGAGCTGGTGATGCGGTCACCAAGTTGGTCTACGCCGCTTTCGCTCGCATGGGTGTGTTGGCGGACAACGACAACCCTTCCGCAGCTTGCAAACCGTTCGATGTGCATCGCAACGGATTTGTGATCGGCGAAGGCGCTGCGATGCTCGTACTTGAAAAACGTTCGACTGCAATGGCTCGCGGCGCTAAGATTTACGCGGAGCTCGCCGCCGCACAGATGCTCAACCAAGCTCACCATGTCACGGGCTTGGACGGTGACACGGGAACGATGGAGGCGCTCATCGAACGCTTGGTAGCCAAAGCGGGATGGCAGTATCTCGGCCCCCAATATATCAACGCACACGGTACCGGCACCGAGCAGAATGATCGTTGCGAACTGCACGCAATTCGCGCCGCCTTGAAAGAACGCGCGGACAATGTCTTAGTCAGTAGCAATAAAGCGGTGTTGGGACATCTGATCAACGCAGCCGGTAGTATCGAACTAGCGCTGACAGCGATGGCGCTCCGCGATGGTTACGTTCCGCCGACAATGCATTTGGATACGCCGGAATCCGTCGGGCAGATCGACTGCATGCCAAAGCTGGGCGCGAAGACAGAGATCGATCGCGCGTTGAAATTGTCACTAGCTTTCGGTGGTCATCTAGTCGGAGTCGCGTTGCGACGTTGCCCGATAGCCGACGCGCAGCGAGAACCGATCGCGTTGCATCCAAACGCTCTAATTCGCGAAGAACGAAAAGCGGTCCGTCGCGCGGCTTAACATTTGCGAATTCAAAGCCTGCGTGCTGCCGTATCGAAAGTGGATCGTACTTGCCCCCAAGGAAATCAGATTCTTCTGGGAGCGGCTGCAGTCTTTGTCGAAGGCTCAGACTTTCTTCCGGGAGCGCGGACGTCCCCGTCCGCTGAACCCGCCACTTATGCTGAGCTTCAAGTGGACCTATTCGGAACGCAAAGCCACGAAGTTGGGTCTGCAAGTGACGTCATCGATTCATCCCATCGACGTTCATCGGCTGCAGTCTGTGTCGAAGACGCAAACTTTCTTCCGGGAGCGCGGACGTCCCCGTCCGCTGAACCCGCCACTTATGCTGAGCGTGAAGTAACCCATCCGGAACGCAAAGCCACGACGTTGGGTCTGCAAGTGACGTCATCGATTCAGCCCATCGACGTTCATCTGCTGCAGTCTGTGTCGAAGACGCAAACTTCTTCCGGGAGCGCGGACGTCCCCGTCCGCTGAACCCGCCACGTATGCTGAGCGTCATCGAGCGCCGCAAGCGGGCAAGGACGCCCGCGGTCCGACTAAGAGAAAAGCGGGAAGACCATGTCTACAGCCCCTTCTCGCCCTAATTACTTGGCAGTCATAAGCAGCCCATCGACGTTCATCGACTGCAGTCTTTGTCGAAGGCGCAGACTTTCTTCCGGGAGCGCGGACGTCCCCGTCCGCCGAACCCGCCACTTATGCTGAACTTGAAGTGCGGACCTACTCGGAACAGAAAGCCGCAACGTTGGGTCTGCAAGTGACGTCATCGATTCATCCCATCGACGTTCAACGGCTGCAGTCTTTGTCGAAGGCGCAAACTTCTTCCGGGAGCGCGGACGTCCCCGTCCGCTGAACCCGCCACTTATGCTGAGCTTAAAGTGACCTATTCGAAACGCAAAGCCACGACGTTGGATCTGCAATTGACATCATCCAGCGCCGCAAGCGGGCGGGGGACGCCCGCGGTCCGACTAAGAGGACAGCGGGAAGCCATGTCTAAGGCCCCTTCAAGCCCTATTTATTTGGCAGTCGTGAGCAAAAGAACAACGAAATCAAAACTCACTTTATTGCGTCCCTCACGCAAGCCGTCCGATTTCAGCCCATAGACGTTCATCGGCTGCAGTCTTTGTCGAAGGCGCAAACTTTCTTCCTGGAGCGCGGACGTCCCCGTCCGCTGAACCCGCCACTTATGCTGAGCTTAAAGTGGACCTATCCGGAACGCAAAGCCACGACGTTGGGTCTGCAAGTGACGTCATCCAGCGCCGCAAGCGGGCGAGGACGCCCGCGGTCCGACTAAGAGAACACCGGGAAGCCATTTCTACAGCCCCTTCACGCCCTAACACCGAACGGCTTGCACCGGTTCCGCTATAAAATGAGTGCCATTGGGCTAGCGCCCAGAAAGCGACGCTTTGTAGCCTTGTTCCAAGCTCGCACGTCTTTTATCGTGTTGAGCGTTCGAAGTCGATCTAACAGTCTGAAACCGGTCAACGAAAGAGACACAGTCATGCACCAGTGGTATTTGAGTTACGATGGCAAGCAACTTGGCCCGCTCGATCTCGCCGCCGCTCGCGCCCAATGCGCACTGAATCAGAACGGATTGTGCTGGCGACAAGGTTACGCAGAATGGATACCAATCCACCAATCCGCCGAACTGCTCGAATCGAACTCGCTGCCTTCGGCGCCGCCAGTACCGCGTTCGCGGATGGCCGATGAAATCGACTACAAAATCTTCGGAGAAGACATGCAGTACGTCGAGATCGAACTCGACCCAGGTGAGAGTACCGTTGCCGAAGCAGGCGCGATGATGTTCAAGGAATCATGCGTTCGCATGGACACGATTTTCGGCGACGGATCGAAAGCTCAGTCAGGCGGCTTCTTCGATAAACTAGTCGGCGCGGGCAAACGCTTGCTCACCGGCGAGAGCCTGTTCATCACCGTGTTTACGCACAGCGGTCCGTCGGGCAAAGCCAAAGTGGGCTTCGCAGCCCCGTATCCGGGCACGATCATACCGCTGCAC
Source organism: Pirellulaceae bacterium (assembly GCA_041739135.1). GTDB lineage: Bacteria > Planctomycetota > Planctomycetia > Pirellulales > Pirellulaceae > Aureliella. The sequence continues at coordinate 1,551 of JBGSOM010000125.1, read as the reverse complement.
CTTTCGAACTTTGGCGGCCGCATCATTTGTCAGAAAGACAGTTTTCTGTGCGCAGCCAAAGGCGTGCAGATCGGCATCTATTTTCAGAAGAAGATACTCACCGGTCTGTTCGGTGGTGAAGGCTTCATCATGCAGAAGCTGGAAGGAGACGGCTTGGTCTTCATCCACGCGGGCGGCACGATTCGCGAAGTGGAATTGAAGGCCGGCGAGTCGTTGCAGGTCGACACCGGTTGCTTGGTCGCGATGACTTCGTCGGTGTCGTTCGATATTCAGAAAGCGGGTGGCATCAAGTCGATGTTGTTCGGCGGTGAAGGTCTATTCTTCGCGAACGTCACCGGCCCAGGACACGTGTGGATGCAATCGCTACCGTTTTCACGCATGGCCGGCCGCATGCTCGCCGCCGCTCCCCAACAAGGCGGCAGCCGCGGAGAAGGCTCCATCCTAGGCGGACTAGGCAACCTGCTAGACGGGGATAATCGGTAAAGCCGAGTGGCGAGTAGCGAGTGGCGAGTAGCGAGTAGCGAGTAGCGAGTAGCGAGTGGCGAATTGCGAATTGCGAGTGGCGAGTTGCGAGTTGATGGTTCATGGCGTGTTCCGGCGAACCTCGCAACACACAACTAACTACCAAGCACTAACCGCTCGCTACTCGCCGCTCGCTACTCGCTACTATTCCTGCAACTTCTCTCGCAGCTTCGCTAGTTCGGCTTCCAACGCTCGATTGCGCTCAGCCAACTCAGCGGCTCTGCGTTCACTTTCATCCGCGGCAGTCAGCAGCGGTTGTTCCGTTCCAGCGTCGCGGATCAGCAAATCGCCTTGACTAAGCTCCAACGTCAAACCGAGTTGTTCGCAAAGCAGTCGTCCGCGAGCATCCGGTGCGATTCGGGCGTAGCGACCGCCAACTAAACGGTTGCCTTGCAACTGGGGAGTCAGGTACTCGCCGTGAGGATCAAAGATGAAGTACTCCGAAACTCCAATTTCTGCGTAAATCTGCGGCTTGAAGACTTCGTCACGCCGTCGAGTGCTTGCCGACGTAAATTCAAACGCAACGTTTGGAACTCGCTGTTCTTCCCAAGTTTTGAAGAAGCGACGCAGACGCGGATCGCAGTCCAGCACCACGAACCCGTCTGGCACGACGAAGTCGCGAGGCACACCTTCCTGGTAGTACAGCAACAGATCGCTGGCAACATAGACTTCTGATCGCGGTAGCGCAGTTTCAACATATCGCGCAGTCTCAAAGTCCACTCGATATGCCAATCCGTTTCGCCCATAGGCCGCCCATCCGATTCAGGGTAGTCGATCGCAAGCTCATTCGACGCCCCACTCATCGCATCGCTCCCATTCCAACTCTCACCCCTTACACTCGCCCGCCGCCTACTTTTCATTGTAATCGACTTGCGACGCGAGTAGCGAGTTGATGGTTGATGGTTGATGGTTGATGGTCTTGGGCAAAAGCTTTTTCCGCATTCTATTGAGATGCTATTGCTGTGCCAAATGCGCTATCATCATCTTTCGATAATAATCGAGCGATGGCAATGGTATATTTTCCAGCTT
>JBGSOM010000241.1:0-18798 GCA_041739135.1 Pirellulaceae bacterium | reverse complement strand
CGGGCAACGCTGTGAAGCATTTTCATTGAAGGAAATGCGGCGATTTCGGCCCAAAGGGCCATTCGATTGCCCAGCCTGGGCCAACGGCCCAGGAAGAGTCAACATGATGCCAGCAAAGGCCTAAAGGGCCGATCACTTGATTTGTAGATAAACGGCCGGCCCTTTGGGCCTCTGAAAAACATGAAGGAATCACAAACCTGGGCCGATGGCCCAGGCTATGCAAACTGCTGGGCCTTTGGCCCGCAATCGCAGGAAAAACTCTGAAAAATGCTTCACAGCGTTGCCCGTCGGGGTAATTGGGGTGGGATGATTTCATCCCAGGGTAGCTCGCTTCGCTCGCAACCCTGGGCTGTCAGGCGAAACTCCTTCGGAGTAAGTGCAGAGGCGCGTTGAGGCGATGCGCGTTAGTAGGAGTCTCGGTCGCGTGAGCCGGTGCTAGCGCACTTTGAACCGGTGCGAGCGCACTGCGGCTGATGCGGAAATGCAAGATGAGGGACGCAACCCCGTCGGGGTAATTGGGTGGGATGATTTCATCCCAGGGTAGCTCGCTGCGCTCGCAACCCTGGGCTTTTGGGCGAAACTCCTTCGGAGTAAGTACGCCGGCGTGACAGGCTTATCGTTTCTCCGAAGCGCTTGCAACGCGTTCAATGACGGTGGCGAGCAGTTCATCGCATGCAGCGGTTTTATGCGGAAATGCAAGCTGGAGAAAGCTCTAATCCAGCGTGGCTTGTTCGCCGGCGAGCAGAATTTCGAGCACCTCGGTGGGTGTCTCAGCGATGCGCAATCGCTGCGGAATGAATTCGCTTTCATCCATCACCGTCGCCACAATCGCTTGCAACCGCTGATGAACACGCGGCTGGCCAGCGGGTGTGAGCAGGACCATCAGTAGATCCGCTTTGTCCTTCGAATTGCGATATGAAACACCACCCCCGGTCACGCGGATCACTAAAATAATCGGCTTGCGAATCGCCACGATACGCGCGTGAGGCATGCCAAGACCATTGCCGAGATACGTTTCGACCAACCGTTCACGATCTTCGACGGCTCGCAAGACAACATCCTTTGGAACGGGCAACGCGTCCGACTCCATGCGGTTCAAAGCGGCTTTAACCGCTTCAACTGTCGTCGCTGCTTCTACATCCAATTGAATGCGAGCTTCCGTCAGAGCCTCCGCCATGCTGATCTGCTCTTCATCCTCGAACTCATCGCGAATCGTGCCGATGATCTCTTCGATGATATCTTCCAGCGTCAGGAATCCAGTCCAGCGACCGGTGGCATCTCGCACGAGTGCCACGTGGATGCGACGACGTTGCATCTCAGCCAACAGTGTTTCCAGCGAACTGTCGTCCTGGCAATTGATCACCGGTCGGCGAATCGAACTGAGATCGATATTGTCTTGGTCGGCCAGCAAAGCGTCTTTCAAGTGAACGATACCGATCGGTTCATCCGGGTTGTCCGCCACCAATGGATAGCGACTGAAGCGAAAGCGACGAATCAGTTGCAACGTCTCCGTCCAGGTCGCTTTAGTGGTCAGAGTCTGCACTTGTGATCGCGGGCGCATCGCATCTCTGACCTTCAAATCGCCAAGATCGAAAATGTTCTCGAGGAACAGCAATCGCCGGAACGACATCATGCCTTCCGACTGCCCCTTGTCGAGCAAAATCAACAGCTCGTCTTCGCTGTGGTCGGAAGAATGCGAAACCGATGGAATGCCGATCATACGCAAGAGCAAATTCGCGGATGCGTTCAGCATTACCAGCGGCAGATAAAACAAAATATGAAAGAATCGCAGCGGACGAGCTGTCCACAACGAAGACGCATCGGTCAACCGAATCGAAATCGACTTCGGCACTAACTCGCCGACCAAGATGTGCAGAAAACTGACCAACAGATAACTGATCGCAAACGCCAAACCGTGCGACGTCACCAAAGCGGTCGTTGCATGTCCATTGAATGCGCCCGACCAATCGATCGCCGGCTCAATCAATTCGACCACCGCAGGCTCCGCGACGAAACCCAGCCCGATCGACGCAAACGTGATTCCCAACTGGCAAACGGAAAGGTACTCATCCAAGTGCGTTTGGACTTGTTTGATCGCGCCAGCCCCAGGCACTCCCGCCGCAATCATCTCAGCGACGCGTGACGGTCGCATTTTGACTGCCGCAAATTCAGCAAGCACAAAAAAGGCATTAAGTAGCAGCAGCAAGATCGCGAGAAGCAAGTACAGCAGTATCATTGATTACCAAAGGTTGAACAGCACAGCCGTCGCACTTTGCGCGGCCGTTTATGTTGCAAGCGCGATCGATCTACTGAGCTCACCGAACAGCGCTTGTTGTCCGTTTATCGTTCCCACAATTCTAGTACGCCTAGAATTCTAGCAGGTCCAGAATTCTAACACGCCCAGCCGCTTCAGTCGCCGGGGGCCTCCTCATCTCCAAAATTTCATGCAAACCATCTGCAGTTCATCTAACCTCGCAGATGATCACTCGACCCGAGCCTTACCAACCGGAGCGACTGAAACCCGATCCACTTCCGCCACCACCGCCACCACCACCACCGCGTGAACCGCCACCAAACGATCCGAACGAGCCACCGCCACCGAAAGATCCGTCGCCGAACAAACCGCCTGAGCTGCGCGAGCCGCCAGTAACGACAATCGGTCCAAAGCTGGATGTGTTGCGTCGAGCGGCTTCGCGGCGGCGACGTTCTGCTTCGGCCTCTTCAGCCATGCGTCGGCGTTCGACTTCACGCTCCGCTTGTTGGATCGCCGCCATCGCAGCCGCAGCAGCCAACCGCGCGACCTCCAACACTTGACTGTAATTGCCGCTCTGCAAACCAGCTCGCGCACGTTCCAATTCGCGAACACCGGGCGAGCCCGATACGCGAATGCCGTAACTACCGGACCATTGCTCAGCTTGGAAGACCGTCTGCGAAGCTTGCTGGAACAGGTCCAGCGCCTGCGTTGCCGACTTCAGTTCGCCGCTGAGCGTCTCCGCGGCTGCCGACAAGTTCGCTTGCAACTGCGAAGCATCTTTATCCACAACTTTCCAATCGCCGTGCACTTCGCGCAGATCGTTCTCGACTTGGACAAGCGACTTGTAGAGCGCAGCGATCCGATCGTTCGCCGCCTTCGTCTGCTGACTGTCCGGTATTCCGTCGGTCTGCGATTGGCGGACAAGTTGCAATGCGGCTTCATACTGCCGCCGCGCACCCGCGACAGCTCGCGCCGCTTCGGCGTTCGCTTGTCGATCCGCCACACAACGCGATTCCAAGCTCGCGATTTTCTGCCGCAATGAATCGAGGCTCGAATCGATCTCAAACGGATTCGGAGCAGCCGTTGTCGTTGCCAAATCAAGTTTCAATTGAGTTGCCGTTCGGGCAGCGGCGGCGATGGTCTGAAGCGTATCGCGCGTCACCAGCGGATCGCGCTCATTCGCTGCCAAGTTGGTTAAGTCGTCGATCACACGCGTCAAAGCGGTTTCGTTTTCACGAACCTGCGCGTCGACTTTCGAAACGTGTAGTTCCGTTCGATCCAAGTTCTCGTGCGCCACCGACAACTGCGACGCCGAATCGTGAAGAATCTCAGCAGCCTGCAGCACTTTGCCTTGACGATGCTCCGATTCCGCCAGCTTCAGCAATCCGTCCACCCGCCCCAGCGGCGCAGACGCAATCTGGAGCAATTGATCAACAGTCTCCGGTGCACCAGGTTGTTCACTGGATGCCGCAGCCGCGTTAGCATCTGCCGCTGCAACTTGTTGAACCGGTAGCGGCGGCGGTTGCATTGCAGCTGAGGTTGTAGCTGAATTTGTACCTGTAGTCGACGTTGCCGTTGCAAGGCGATTGCGTAATTGCAAAGTCGAACGGACATAACGCTGGCGCAGATCGTCGACTTTCGATTGCACGTCGGGCATGCGCGACGACAAACGCTTCAGCTCCGCAGCGGCATCATGCTGGCGTTGATTGAACGCACCCACGGCGGCCGCGGAAGCTTGCAGGATGTAATCCGCTTGCGCCACTTCAGCTAACATGACTTCGATGGCGGCTGATGCGGCTGCGTTCTGGCCGAGCGCGACGGACACACCGGCTGCTTCGAGACTTTTGCCCGCCGTCGACCAATGTTCATCCGGATCGCGATCGATCTCATGCAACACCGCAGTTTCGGCTAAACCGAGCTTTGTAGAAAGTTCGCTGCGAGCGGCTGAGATCCGTTGTTTCAGCGCCTCGCCTTCGGGATGCAGTTCCTTGCGAATGCGTTCGCCGAGCGCTACCGCCTCTTCGGCTCGTGTTACCAGCGCGTTCAACTCGCCGCCAAGCGTTTCGGTATCTTGCGTGATCGAATGATCGACCGCAGCCTTCATCAGCGCGTTGGCTCGTTCCGTTACGCCTCGCAACGCTGCGTCGATCCAGTGCGACGTAAACTGCAACGCGCGCAATTTGTCGGCCGAAGCCTGCAGTTGCGGGAACAACTTTTGCCTCGCGTTCAGTAGCACTTCGCCGAGTGCGAGCGCTTCATTCATTTTCCGCTTCGCCGGTGGAAGCGAATTTTGCATCGCACCGACCGCATCAAACGACGAGATCTTGTCGGCATCCGCCAAGTCGTTTTCGATCGACGGTATCAGAACGTCGAGGTAGTCCGGCAAGCTGAAATAGTTGTCTTGCGTTGATTCCGAATCCAGCTGCTTATCCTGCGCGACACACTTCTGCAAATCAGCTTGTGCGCGCGACAGCGTCTCGTGAATCTCAGTTAGACAACTTTCGACGGTGTTCAGCATGACTTCGGCGTCCACACCGCGTTGCTTGAACGCTTGGAAAACTTCTTCGAACGTCATCGTAATTTCGTCAGGCATCTCCGAAGTCTTCGACTCGCTTGCCCAACGCTCGCGCAGAACGAAAGGCAATCCATTCAGCCGCGAGAACTTCAGAGGCTTGCCGGTTACTAAGTTCACCGCTTGTTGATAGTTGTCACCGCTGAACAGATTCATCGCTTTCGTCAACGCGCTCTCGGGTTCGACCAATCCCTTCGCTTCCTTCAGAACGCGCCGCACCTCTTTCGACATGATGAACAGGTCGTCAACGAAGTCGATCGCCTGCTCGCTCGCTTGACGCGTCGCGCCGACATATCCACGCTCGATGATCTTCTCTTTCGAGCCCAGCAACTCTTCGTTGCGAGTGAACAATCGATCGATGCCTTCGGTCTCTTTCATGACTTGCGATTCACGTTCTTGAATCGTCGTCACCGCTTTCTGCATGATCGCGCGGCGGCGACGATTTAGAAACCAAAGTATCGCCACCACGGTCAACAAGATGATCGCCAACATCACGACCACCGTGTACCAGACCCAGCGGCGAACCAGTGCTTCGCGCTCGATACGAGCTCGTTCAAGTCCGACGAGGTGTTGTCCTTCTTCGATCGCCGCGTCCGCTTTGCTCAGCTCCGCTTCGACGCCCAGCTCGCCCGCAGCCACGATTTTCTCCGCCGCCGCAAGAGCAGCTCGTCCGTCCGCAACCGCGGTATCGGTACCTGGTGTGTCAGCGAGCATATTCAGTTTGGCGCTCATCAATTTCTTTTGTACCTCGAACCCTTGCGCAGCCGAGTACCCGTTCAAATGCGATAGAATCGCGTCGTCCGTCCGCGCCAATCGCTGTTGCAACGCCCGTACATTCTCAGGCTGCGGGTCCGTTTCAATCGCTGCCACCTCTTCGCGCCACTGATCAAGTGGCGGCTGAGCCAAAGTGCCATTCGCCGCGGAGTGATCTTTGCGAAACTCGGCGGAAGCGATCTTCACGTCGTCGATCATGGAACGCGTGTGCGCAATCGAAGACTTCAACGATTCCAAAGCTCGCTGCAATTCCAGCTTCGCGCGCTCCGCGTCGGCAACTTCAGTACTAATCCGCCTCGCCAACTGCTGATCGATCGAAGTGATCGTATCTTTAACTGCATCCAAAATTCGACCGCCGCTTCGCATCGCGCGAATTGCGGGTTGGTCAAGTTGCCCGATCCAATGTCCGTCACCCAGATTGCGGCGATCCTGCGCGTCGGACGCATAGTAACTGAATTTGCGTTCTTCCAAAAACAATACGAACACCGCTCCGTTCCGCTCGCCCGTTTGCGGATGCGTCAACGTTCCAAAATCTGTGCGGTTGTTTAAGTCCTTGCCCAACGCGTGTTCGACTGCATCCATGCCAGCGTACGAATTTCCGTCAGCAGCTAAGTAACGCTCGCCGCTGGCATTCTTCATCAACACCACGATCCAGTGCGGCGCGTTCGCATCCAACCAACTCTCCAGTCCATCGAGCTGCGCGGGGCCGATGCCGAGATCGCCCTTGACGAACAGATGGCGATCGGGCGACCAGCGTTCGATGACTTCGTTGATGCGGTTGAATTGGGTTGCCGTGGTCGACGGTTGCTGAGCCGCCACACGAGCGACGTCGTAGGTGAAAAGTAGTAGACCGATCAACAGCATCAGACTGCAACGCGATTTTGGCTGCGATCCCGATAAGCAGAACAGGAGATTCATTCGAGCGGACTCAATTTAACGTCAGGAGACTCAGTTTATGCAAAACACTCGTTAAGCGACTCTTAAGCAAGATCACAGACACAATACACATTCAATTTAAGGGTGGCACGCTCTGAGGCTCTGCGAAGGGCGTGGCAAACGCTGACCATACCACGCCCTTCGCAAAGCCTCAGGGCGTGCCACCCAAGCTCGGGGCGTGCCACCCAACGCCAACAACCCTAAAGTTCAATTTTGACAAAGCACTTCAGTCAGTTGAAATCGAACAGTACAGAATATGCATTGAGTCGCAGAAAAGCGACACCCGGCCAGCACTTCCCACCTGCGTGCCCTTGCGCCAAGCCGCTGCGATTGCAAGGCGATTCTAAGGCGATTGTAAGCCTGCATTCGATGCGTTACCGTGGGCACTTTCGATAAGCTCTATCGCAGCTGCTCTATCGAAGCATCGAAAACGGAATCAACCAGCGGCTTTAGCAACTTTAGCAATTAGACGGCGGACGCAATGAGCGACGAGAACGAAGACTCCGAAATCGATCTGCAACTGCAACAGCTCTCGTCGCAGGCTGGCGATCTGATCGACGAAGGAAAATATCGCTCCTCGTTCACCCTGTTCGGCGAACTTCGCCAGCGAGCGAAACGCGAACGGCAACTCATACACTACGTGCTCGGCACTTTCTATCAGATGGATCAAGCGCAGTACCTGTTCGAATTTCAAACGATGCGTGAACGTGCGGTCGAACTGATCGCGTTGCTGGAAAGCGAAGAGCAAGCCCGCAAGATTCAACCCGATATCGTGCTGCCCGTTTTCGAAGGCCTGGCGTATCAATTCAGTTCGTGCGCTTACGAGAATCTCGCTGAAGCGACCGGCCAGATGGAAGGCTACAATTCGGAAGGACTGCAAGCTTGCATCGCCGACGGACTGCAGATCTGCCGGCAAACCGGCAAACTCAGCTGCGTTGGTTGCTTTCGCGAGTATTCATGCGATGTCTACATGTCCGCCGACGATTCTGAAATCGCCAGACACCAATGCAACTTGGTGCTCGACGAATCCACTCCGCTTTCCAGTCGCGGCGATCGACGTTGGCTAGCACAAAAGAAGATCGCCTGGATGACGTTCCTCGAAGGTCGAACGCAAACGGCGATCGCCATGTACCGCACCGCGCTCGAACTGACGAATCGCGAAGAGGTCACGTTGAAGTTGGAGTCCCAACTGCGGACACTCTTCGAACTCGACGCGCTCTTGATCCTTCAAGGCGAAGCCGAGGAGTTGCCGCAGCACCCGACTTACGCTGCTCAGCCGCCTGAGGGCGAGTGTCCGATGTTCGACCTGCAGCGCGATTTGAACCAGTCGCTGCGCGATGCGATGAAGCAAGATTGGTCGGCCGCAGCAGAGATATTGACCCGTTGGGATCGGTTGCTGCAAGAGCGAAACGGAACGCATCTGTGGTTCGAAGTGCGGTTGCGTTTGATCGCAATCAAACTGCTGGCGAAGGAGCAACGTCAGGCGGATCGATTGTCGGAGCAACTGCAGCAGCGGGCGAGTGCGGCGAGCGATTGGTTGACGCTGCGTCGGTTAACGGCGCTGCAAGACCCCGACTTGCCGGTCTCGCCGCTCGTTCCGTTCGCGCGCGAGATCACCGCGGTTCCAACGACCAGCGACGGCGCGACAACTTATTCGTATGCGCCCGAAGTGGACGCATCGGCCGAGGAAGCTCCGCCGCCAACGCCGTACCGCGAGCGTTTGCTGGAAATCGGCGCGATGTTCGAAGCGATTTCGGAAGAGCGATTGAACGACGATTTAACTCGAATTCGCAACGAGATTCGCTCCATCGATCCGGCAACGGTGCATCACGATACCGACGCGTGCGCGCTGATGCACATGATGGGTTTCGCGATGGGCGAAGGCGAAGAAGCCCCCGAAGTTTGGGCTTGGGCAAATCGCTTGGCTAAGAATTTCCAAGAGAATCCCGCTGTGCTCTCAATGCTCGGTGACTTGGGAAATCGTTTGCGTTTCGGTCCGAATGAAGAGTTCGGTGAGACAATTACGGCCGATCGATTAGAGCCGCTGTTTCGGAAAGCGATTCAGTTGAAGGATGCGAAGTCGGGAACGTTCATGCGCGCGGGCGATCACTTCTTGGCTGAGCAGAACTTTGGCGAAGCGGAACGATGTTACGCACGCAGCTTTCGATTGAAACGCAACTTGGGCGAAGTTGCGATTAAGTTGGCGACCGTGTACCGCGATACCGATCGCATGCGCGACGCACTCCACGTGCTCGACGTCTGCTTGCGCGAAGGAGCTGACGTTCCACAAGTTGCGTGGGAAGCCGGTTTGACCGCGTTCTCACTGAAGCGCTACGAAGTCATGTTGACGTACTTGGATCATTACAAAGCCGCAGTGGGCGAACAATTGTGGGTCGATTACTACCGCGCGACCGGTTTGCTCGAGACGGATAAACCGGCGGAGGCTCTGGAAGCGATCGAGAACGAGCGAAGGTTGGTCGGCGAACCGGCGTTGCATCTGGCCATCATCCGCGGCTGCGCGCTCGCGGCACTCGACAAGCGTGAAGAGGCTGCGGACGAGTTTCGCGCGGCGCTCGATTTTCCGATCTACGACGTGGATTATCTGTCGGGTTCCGGCATTGCGGCGTTGCTAATGCGCGCCGCACAAGCGGCCCGCGCGTTGCTCGACGACAACCAGCTTGCCGTGCGGCTCGAGAATCGGATGTTGGAAGCGTATTTGGCGCCCGAAGAGTTTTTCGAAGCGTCGCGAGAGGAATCGCCATCGTCCGAAGTCATTTTCTACCAAGTGCTCGTTCGCCAGCCGCTGGACGAAAACTGGATGAGCTTTCACGGTCGTCTGCCCATCGAAGAGGAAAGCGACGCGTACTTGGGCAGTTGGGGAGTGCTTGCCACGGACGAAGACGAAGCTCAAGAGTTAGCTCTGCGCTGGCAACGTCGATGCTACCCACTGGAAGCTGAGATTGTTGAAGTGTCGACGATGGACGAGTCGTTTATCGATGTCCCCGGCGTTGTCTGGCAAGGTCAGCGGATGATCTCTAGCGATAGTGACGTGGACGAATTCGACGAGGACGACGAAGATTTCGACGGCCTCGATGATCTATTTGAGGATGAGTGAGAATGAGTGGCGAGTAGCGAGTAGCGAGTAGCGAGTTGCGAGTTGTTGGTGTAACACACTAGTAATTAGAATAACCCAATCGCACTCTGCATCTCCGTTTCGCTTTCAACCCCAACAACCAACAACCAACAACCAACAACTAACAACAACCATGAACAAACTGCTTAAATCTGTTCTGCTGCTGGCTCTTGTGATCGTTGCGAATTCTTCGGTCGCTGATGATGCTGCTAAGAAAAAACTGGTCATCATCGCTGGCAAACCTTCGCATCCACCGGGAATGCACGAGTTCAACGCTGGAGTGCAGCTGATCCAAAAATGCTTAGCAGACCAACCGGGAATCGATGTGCAGATTTCATTGAACGGTTGGCCCAAAGATGAAACCATCTTCGACGGCGCATCGGCAGTGGTGTTTTACATGGACGGCGGCGCGGGACACGAAGTCGTGAAGGATGACGGACGCCGCATGAAATTAGTCGACGAATGGACCAAAAAAGGCGTTGGCGTCGGTTGCATGCACTACGGAGTCGAAATTGTTCCTCAACAAGCGGGCAATGAATTCAAACGCTGGATAGGCGGTCACTACGAAAACATGTTCTCGTGCAATCCGATTTGGGAACCATCCTTTGGAGCTTTTCCCGAACACCCGATCACACGCGGCGTCAAACCGTTCTCCATTTCCGATGAATGGTATTTCAACATGCGATTCGTTTCAGATATTGCAGGGAACGAAGCCGCGACCGTCGACAACCTGAAATTCGTTCCGATCTTAGTGGCCGTGCCATCCGACGACGTGCGCGATGGTCCTTACGTTTATCCCAAAGGTCCCTATGCACACATCGAAGCCAACGCGGCTCGCGCGGAAGCGATGATGTGGTCCGTCGAACGACCCGACGGCGGCCGCGGATTCGGGTTTACTGGCGGCCACTTCCACAAGAACTGGGGCAACGACGATTTCCGCAAAGTCGTGTTGAACGCAATGCTCTGGATTTCGAAAGTCGATGTGCCCGAAGGCGGAGTCGCATCGACAGTCACCGAAGCCGAGCTCGCTGCGAACTTGGATCCGAAAAAGAAGTAATCTGCACAAGCCGCCCCCGTGGCGTCGACTTTCAGTCGACGTTCGCGTGCACTGGCGACTGAAAGTCGCCACCACTACTGATTCTATCCTAACTACACCCGCCCAGCGAAGCGCCCGGGAGGGTCGGCAATCGAGCGTCCAGCGAGATTGCCGGGGAGGGCTCGCTCCTATCCTCCCACCGTGACGTCGACTCTCACCGTGGCGTCGACTTTCAGTCGACGTTCGCGTGCACTGGAGACTGAGCCACCACTTTATCCTCCGCCCGCTGATCACCCCTCCAGTAATGAAGAGTCACAATTTGCCGGTTATTTTCGCTCGCAACAAAACTTGGTGGACAGAACCGCAAAAAGTCGCGCGGACATGTTGCAGAAACAAGCCCGACTTGGTTATAAAGGTGACAGAATTGGCACTGACGCGGAAACGCGGCAGACGCTGAATCGACCAGGAGAGGTGGCTGAGTGGTCGAAAGCACTTCATTGCTAATGAAGCGACCGGGTCAAACCGGTCCGCAGGTTCAAATCCTGTCCTCTCCGTTTTACTTTCGCCGTTTGTTCCGCAAACGCAGCGCATTCCGTTTCGATTGCGGAGCAATCGACGACAATTTTGCTCTACTCACCGCAGCGATCGCAGGTCAACTGAATCGCCTTCATCATCGCTCCAGCCTTGTTGAGCGTCTCTTGGTACTCCGCCGACGGCACACTGTCCGCCACGATTCCTGCGCCGGCTTGCACATAGATGCGATCGTTGCAAAACACCAACGTCCGCAATGCGATGCAGGTATCCATATTCCCTGAGTAATCGAGGTACCCGACAGCTCCAGCGTACGGTCCGCGCCGATGCGGCTCCACTTCGTCGATCACCTGCATCGCTCGAACCTTCGGCGCACCGCTGACCGTACCCGCCGGCAAACAGGCTTTCATCGCATCCATCGCATTCATCTCGGGACGCAACACGCCCTGCACATTGGAGCTGATGTGCATCACATGGCTGTAACGTTCGATGACCATCACATCGCTCAACTCGATCGTGCCATATTGAGCCACGCGGCCGACATCGTTGCGACCGAGATCGACCAGCATTACGTGTTCGGCCCGTTCTTTCGGATCTGACAGCAGTTCCTCAGCCAGTTCAGCGTCCTCTTTCGGAGTCTTGCCGCGCGGTCGGGTTCCCGCTAGCGGGCGGACCGTCACGTACCCATCGATCACTCGGCACATGACTTCCGGCGACGCACCCACCAACGTGACCGACGGCGTGCGCACATAAAACATAAACGGACTCGGGTTTACCACGCGCAACGTGCGGTAAACTTCGAAAGCTTCGCACACGTTCGGCAACTCGAAGCGTTGGCTAATGACGACTTGAAAAATATCGCCCGCTCGAATGTACTCGACGCACCGTTCAACCGCTGATTCAAAAGCGGCCTTAGTAAAATTGCTCTGCGGAGCGATCTTCTTCGTCGACTGCACATCCAGCTCAGCGATTTCGCCCGCCTTGGGTTGCTTGAACAGCGTCGTCGTCAAACCATCCAAACGCGCGTTACCTGACGCGTAAGCCGCGGCGCTTGTATCGAATTCGTCAGCGTGTACCAGTGCGATCAAGAACAACGTCTTGGTAACGTGATCAAAAACCACCAAGTTATCGAACAGCAAGAAATCTAGATCTGGCAAACCTCGATCATCAGTCGGTGGATTCGGCAAATCTTCCACATAGCGAACCACATCGTAAGCTGCGTAGCCGAATGCGCCGCCCGACAACGGTGGCAGCTCGGGCAACACAGCAACTCGTTTTCCAGTGACTGCATTCCACAAACTGTCCAGTGGATCAGCAACTTCAGCGACAGTTTCTTGCCCGTCCAATTGTGTCGTGAGAGTGCGTCCAAAAGCGGTCAACCGCCCACGCGCTCCCGTGGCGATGAAACTGTAGCGACCAACTTTCTCACCCCCAATGACGCTTTCGAACAGGCACGCTGCGGAGCTGCCGTCGTCTAATAACTGAAAAGCGGTCACGGGTGTCAACGAGTCGCTGAGGAAGCGGCGGTAGATGGGTATCAGGTCGTGATCGGCCGCCAAGTCCGAAAAGGTTTCATACGCTGGTAAAGTTGTCATAAATCCCAGAGTGCTGCGCTAATTCCGTATAGTTTCTTTCTGAGCGACCAGCGACTGTTTGCGACTGTGCAATCGCGCTTCCTTCGCCCCGCTCGTGTAATCAAGTTGCGAGAGCATTGTACCGACCACCGCGAACCTGACAGCCATCTGCGGCGAATTTGATTGCGAAACGTCTACAATGAAGCAAATCGACGCGTGCGGGCTTGCAACCAACCGGCGATATCCGGAAACTGACCACATACTGAAAACTTCGACGCAGACGTAACGAGAACTAGGTGCCGAATGAAGTGCCAGCACTGCGAAAAACCCGCTACCTTCCACATCACGGAACTCACCGATCCCAGCGGACCGGTAATCGTCCATCTGTGTGAGGAGCATGCGCGCGTTTACCTCTCGCAGGAAAACGTAACTTCGCCGACAAATGCGCTGGCTGGCATGCTGGCGAAACAGTTGAAGTTGGAACAGACTGCTGAGAGTTTAGCGAAGCTGGATAAAAAGACTTGCCCACACTGCGGAATTAGTTTCGCGGAGTTTAGGCAGGCTGGGCGATTGGGATGTCCTTACGACTACGTGTTTTTCCAAGCGGATCTAGAGCCACTGTTGCTGAATATCCACGGAGCGAAGGCGCATCGCGGTAAACAACCGTCCCGCAAGTCCGGATCGCCCGACCGCCAGCACGAAGTGATCCAGCGCCGCCGCGAAATGCACGCCGCAATCCAAAAAGAGGATTACGAACGAGCGGGTCAGCTGCGGGATCAGATCAAGAAACTGGAGCTGGAGAACGAAGCGGAGCCAGACAGGCCCGAATCAGACCAACCCGAATCAGACCAACCCGAATCCACCTCGGGCTGAGATAACCCATTGAGATAAGCCCTGGATCACTTGGTGAATCCCGATAAACTTTGCCCGATTGCCTTTTCTAAGAATTGACGCTCGTGAAACTGGAAGAACTGACGGAAAAGTGCGGTGAATGGTTGCGTGGATCTGGCCCGCAATCGGACATCGTCATTAGTAGCCGAATTCGGTTGGCACGCAATCTTGCTGCGTTTCCGTTTGTGCGCCGCGCAGGTGACGATGAACGTGCGAGCATCTCGAAACTGGTTCGAAAAAAGATCGAATCAGTCGAGCAATGGGAGAACGTGCTGTACCTGGAAGTCGATCGGCTGGACGAAGTGGATCGCCAATTCTTGGTCGAACGACAACTGATGAGTCGCGAGTTGGCTGACGGCGAAGGAGCGCGTGGAGTCGCGATCGACTTGAACGAGCAATTCAGCGTGATGGTCAACGAAGAAGATCATCTGCGAATCCAAGTCATGCGCAGCGGGCTGGACATCCAATCGGCTTGGGACACGATCAATCACATCGACGACGTGCTCGAGAAGAAACTCACCTACGCTTTCCATGATTCGCTGGGTTACTTGACCGCTTGCCCGACCAACGTCGGCACCGGCCTGCGCGTCAGCGTCATGCTGCACCTACCCGCGCTCGTGATCACGCGCGAGATCGAGAAAGTTTTCCGCAGCCTCCAGAAGATCAACGTCGCCGTTCGTGGACTGTACGGTGAAGGCTCGCAGTTCATGGGCGATTTCTATCAAGTCAGTAACCAGATCACGCTCGGTCGAACCGAACAGGAATTGGTTTCAACTGTGAACGAAGTTGTGCCAAGGATCATCGAATACGAACGACGCGCTCGCGAGTTCCTGCTGAACGAAAGCGAGCAGGATCTGCATGACGACGTCAGCCGCGCGTTCGGAATCCTCTGCACCGCCAAGAAGATCAGCAGCGAAGAGACATTGCATTATCTTTCCAAGGTGCGCATGGGCGTCAACTTGGGGCTGATCAAGAACGTCGAAATGGGCACGATCAACAAGCTGTTCGTACACACTCAACCAGCTCATCTTCAAAAGTTGCGCGGCCAGAGTCTTTCAGTAACCGACCGCAACATCGAACGCGCCACCTACCTGCAGCAGCACTTGGTTCCCAAGAGTTAGTCGACCGTGGTGGCGACTTTCAGTCGCCAATTCACAAGCCTTCTGAAGACAACTCGCAAAGCAAACCCTTGGTTCACCATCGCTCAATCTGAGCTTGACGCTATGAACAGAATAGACTCCGCGTCAGTTTCAATCACGAAAGCAAAATCCCAGAACACGGGATAGAACGGATGGCCCTCCTTAAGCCAGATCGAGACAACACGAATTGAACGTTCAAGAATCTCCTGAATGCTTCTTGTCACAAATTCGAAGTCCTTCTTGCTCGCATCGCTGGCAAGATAGTCGAGATTCGGATGAAAGCCGTGGTCGCCGCGATAATTCAACGCGGCCCTCAATGCGTCAATCACCTCTTGTCTTGATGATTCCGTTGCACCACCAACAACCGCCTGTTCACCAATAGCCGTTTTAACGAAGTCATCCAGCGAGGCGCCTTGAGTGTTGCCACAACGAAAGACTCTGAATTCTGCGCAGTAGTTGAAACTGTTTTGAAACAGCTTACGCGAGATTTCCTCAAACGATTTGTTGATCTTGGCTTCCATATCCCAAACCTGCGTCATCGACGACTCCGGTTTACCGCTTTCTTCACCCTCCGCTCTCGTTCAATCGAGCTTTAAGTATCGGCGAAGACCATCAGTAAAATACGCCGTCAATGTATCGTGGCTAACCACGGGTTTCCAGTCATCTGCCGAATCGTAGTAGTTGAACATCTTCACTGCGGGGTCATCTGTACCGTCTGCATTGAAATTGAAGAAGTAAAAAGCAAAAATACCGTCCCACGCGAAAACGACGTCCGCACGCTCCAGTCGGAACAAGTGTCCGTCTTCGATCAACACTCCATCTGCTTCTTGACGAAAATCGTTGAGGCGATGAAGTGGGGCGACAATTCCCGCGCCGCAAAGGCGCGTGGCATCCAGTTCCATCATTGCTCGATATCGCGCGGGAAAACAGACTCCCAAATCGGCTTCAGCGGCATCAAGCTCCGCAGCTGAGCAGCCGCGGTGATCCGGTAGCTCGCGAAACAGGTCAATCACTCGGTCATCGCGAAATGTAATGCCATAGTACTTTAAATGCACGAACAAGCCGCCACAGTGATTCACCGTCTTCGGTCATCCATCCGCGTTCGCGACAGATTTTGTAGCAGTCGCGCTGGAACCGAAGGCGGGACTGTTCGCTCATGGATTCTTTCTTACTGGCTAACACTGGAATAACGAAGTCGCGTGAGTAGTGCATGTTAGCAAAGTGGACGAGCCAACGCGACTTTCGTTCATTCCTTGGTTCGTCGTTTCCTTCATTTGACTTGGTTCGGATGTAAGAACTCGCAATAGCCCAGAGTTTCTTGCATTTGGTCATCCACCACTAAGTCAGGTTTCGGTAGGAATCCCTCAAAACAGTGCGTAATGCCTAGGAAGGTCGCGATGCTGCGGGCGTATTCAGCACCGCCACGACTCCAGCAGTATAGAATTTTGCCATCGCAATGAGATTTCTTGACGTATTCGACCGTCCTAGTAATTGGGATGCGTTTTGTCCCAGCGGTTCTAATCAACGTATCATCCACGTCAACGTATATCACGATCGGAGTCGCGTCTCTCGGTGCAAGCATTGTGGTATTGACGATTTCTGCAATGTAGCCAGTCGCAACGATTACCTTGCCTTCAGCCAGATGGAACATTGCCCCGACAGATAGTCGACGGTTCTGCAAACCCGGAGCGAAGAAACGCAAGAGCGCGGTACCCGACTCACCTGGCTCAAGACATCCGCAGTCAGCGAGTGTCAATTCGACGTCATTGTCCTGCCCTTCGAATCGAAACTGAGATCGATAACCGGTGCGAATTCCGGACCTGCGTCCATTTTCTTCAGACAGAGCAAGCCGGAGCTGTGCCACTACGTCGTGGGAGGTCACGATTTGTCCTTTCACGATGAACGCTCGGGTTCAGCCAGCCCAAGCAACAGACCCGGACCGAGCCGAAACCCCTGATCGAGGGCTTGGTTGTCGTCGCTTGTTCGTCGATAGCTTCACGTTCATCTGTGCGAGTGCTGAGTATTTTCAGTTACATTGATTCCGAGCAGTTTAGCAAGTTCTAACCAGCAATTTTGCGAAAACGAACACCGACAGCAACGGAAGAAATGATTTTTGCATTAACGACACTTGCAATGAAGAATGTTGCCTTCAGGGATGCACACCTTACGCAGGATCCAACAGGAACACAGCCCGAAAAAAGTTTACACCGCGGAGCTCAATACCGTTCAGGGTTCGACAGTCAGTCGATGCCTTTCGTCCTCGCTACCTTTCTGCCGGAGAAACTATACTGGCTTCAAAGCGGCTGTCACCAGACACGCTGCAACACTCGATACTGAGCCTCCGGCTAAGAGCTACTCAGGTGGGAGTCGCACCCAGTTGTTTTCAAACCATTTCCAGTACGCACGTGCATGCTTTTGTTCGTGGCTGTTTTTGTCAGTCCTGGCCGAGGAATTCAGTTCAGCTCAACGCAGGTATTCAGCCCGGAGGGCGACATTTCCTTGCCGGTGGCGTGAGCCACCGGAACCTGCCTCTGTGCATTGCAAAGCCCGGAGGGCGACACAGGGAAGCTATACAGTCCGAGCAATGTTTCGCCCTCTGGGCTTAGGTCCTGCAGCCATGGCTCCCGGTGGTTTACACCACCGGCAAGGAAATGCCGCCCTCTGTGCTGAAGACAACGGTGCTGGGAGTATAACCGATTCCTGCTCGCCCCTGCAGTATTTTTTGTCAGCCCTGCGCGAGCCCTGGCAGTTCAAGCTGGTTGTCCTCGTTGCAAGTGGTCGCGACGGTTTGGGACAAATCAAGGCACCCGGAGTGAAGTTCGCAGCGTGCTTAGCCTATGTCTGTTGAATTACATTCCAGCGCCGACACTAATGCTTAGCTCGAACCAAGTCTTGTACTGATTTCGTCGATCATGGGGGAGCGATAAGCCCGACGTTGCGTTGTTCTTGGAGCCACGAAAGGCTGGGTTCAGCGGGCGGGCGTGAGTAAAGCAACCATTGCCAAACGGCCCTATTCGCCCGCTCCGTTGCAACCCTTTGTTCGTCGGCCCCATCTATCGTGACGGTGACAGCACCGGTTGATTGCCTATAATGGGAGTACTCCAGCGAAAGGGAGACTTACATGTTATCAAATGAATCGAAGCTGATCGCTCTTGCATCAAATAAACTCTATGACGAGCAGCTTCGCAAGAAGCTAGAAAGCCGCGAGCATGGGAAATTCGTGTGCATTGAACCCATCTCAGGTGAGTATTTTGTCGGCGATACGTTTGACGATGCCGTTAACCAAGCAATCGATGCGCATCCTGACCGACTGACGCATACATTACGCGTCGGCCATGCTGCAGCATTGCACCTGGGAGTTATGGTCCAATGAATGGGATTGTCGACGATGAATTGCGTGCATTGATCGAAGTTCAAATTGGGAACAAACGCGGCGGGGCTAAGTCCATCGTTAGAGTTTGGGTAGACACTGCATTCAATGGTGGCCTAGTTCTTCCTCGCAAAGTGATCGATGAGTTGGAGCTTCAGGAATACTCTTCGACCTCAGCAATTCTCGCTGATGGGCAGCAAGTTGAGTTACCAACGTTTACCTGCTTCCTCGAATGGTTCGAAAATGAGTATCGCACTCAGATAATAGCAAACGACGGTGCACACCCGTTGCTTGGAACGATGTTGTTGAACGGCCACGATCTAACGGTCAGTTATAAGCGCAAGACTGTCGAGCTGGATTGAGCCGACGAACGTTTGCGTTGACCGGGCGCCGCCAATCAACATTGACTTTAGGAACGACGCAATCGGCGGCTCCGCGTCCAACGCAATCGGCGGCTCCGTGTGCACGGCATTGTTCAAGTAAGCCGCGGAGCGGCAGGTTGAGCGGACGTTAGTGTAGCGGAGGATTGACTTGTATTTCAACAACGTTCTGGAAGGAGTTGGGAAGATTTGTGGTGATGGCTAATCA
>JBGSOM010000117.1:0-3942 GCA_041739135.1 Pirellulaceae bacterium | reverse complement strand
CGGCGATCACGGCTGCGAATACATGACCGGTGGTCGCTTAGTTGTGCTCGGCGAAACCGGCCGCAACTTTGCCGCAGGTATGTCAGGTGGCATCGCCTACATTTGGGACCGCTCCGGCGACTTCAACTTGCGTTGCAACCTGGGGACTGTCGGCCTCGAGAAAATCGAATCGCCTGAAGAGGAAGCCGAAGTGCAGGAGTTGATCCAACGCCACTTTGATTACACCTGCAGCGATATGGCGAAGGAAGTCCTTGCAAATTGGCAAACGTTCTTGAGCCAGTGCGTAAAGGTCATGCCGCTCGATTACAAACGAGTCCTCGAAGAACTTCGCAATAGCCGCGAAGCTGTTTCCGTCGGCTAACTCGCAAGCAGCTCGCAGTCAAGCAGCTCGCAGGCAACTGCGACGAAACAATCAAAGACATACAACACCGAAACACGAAATCGATTTTTGAGCGAAGGAAGAATCATGGGCAAGCCAACTGGATTTAAAGAGTTCGACCGCAAGAAGGTGCCCTGGCGCATGCCGATCGTGCGCGTTAACGATTACAACGAAGTCTACACCGAAGCTGACGAAGCGTTGCTGCGCGAGCAAGGTGCGCGCTGCATGGACTGCGGTGTACCGTTTTGCCAATCAGCCACGGGTTGCCCGATCGATAACCTGATCCCTGAGTGGAACGACATGGTTTACCAGGGACGTTGGAAGGAAGCGGTCGAACGCCTCCACAAAACGAATAACTTTCCCGAGTTCACCGGTCGCGTCTGTCCGGCTCCGTGTGAAGGTGCATGCGTACTAGGCATCACGGACCCACCCGTATCGATCAAGAACATTGAGAATGCGATTATCGATCGAGCTTTTTCGGAAGGTTGGGTGCGAGCTAATCCACCTGCCAAACGAACCGGCAAACGAGTTGCGATAGTTGGCGGTGGTCCGGCTGGACTCGCTGCGGCGGATCAACTGAACAAAGTTGGCCATAGCGTCACCGTGTACGAAAGAGCCGACCGCATGGGAGGATTGCTAATGTACGGCATTCCTAACATGAAGCTCGACAAGGCTGTCGTGCAACGTCGCTTGGACATTATGGCTGCCGAAGGAGTCGCGTTTGTGACCGGTGCTGATGTTGGCCGCAATGTCGATCCAAAGCAACTGATGGCAGAGAACGATGCGGTACTGTTGACGACTGGTGCGACAAAGCCTCGCGACTTACCAATTCCAGGACGTGAATTGAAGGGTGTTCATTTCGCGATGGAGTTTCTCAGCGCGAACACCAAATCACTGCTCGATAGCGCGCACAGCGACAAAGCCTTCATCTCAGCGAGAGGCAAGAAAGTGGTCGTGGTTGGTGGCGGTGATACAGGTACCGACTGTATCGGAACCAGCTTGCGTCACGGTTGCACTCAACTCGTAAATTTTGAATTGATGGATCGTCCGCCAGCAGAGCGAGCCGACGACAACCCTTGGCCGCAGTGGCCGCGCATCTTCCGCGTTGATTATGGCCACGAGGAAGCTCAAGCGAAGTTTGGTGATGACCCACGCGTCTATTGCATCCTCAGCAAAGAATTTGTTGACGATGGCCAAGGCAATGTAAAGGGTATCAAGGCCGTGAAGGTCCAGTGGTCCAAAGTGGACGGTCGCATGCAAATGCAAGAAGTGGCTGGCTCAGAACACATCGTCGAAGCCGACCTCGTACTACTCGCTATGGGCTTTCTTGGACCTGAAAACTATGTCGCTGAGTTGCTGGGAGTCACCGCTGATCAGCGCAGCAATTACGCCGCTGAACACGGAAAATTCTCTACAAACGTGCCTGGCGTGTTTGCGGCAGGCGATTGTCGACGCGGTCAATCCTTAGTCGTTTGGGCGATCAATGAGGGCCGTGGAGCCGCGCGTTCGATCGATATTTATCTTCAAGGTGCGAGCATTTTGCCAGCGCCCGGGGTTACGATGGGAACAGCAGCCATGGTGAATGTCTAACTTGCAGCCTTCTATCTAACATTTGCAATTGTGGGCAGAACGTTGGCCTTGCAATTGCAACGGTGGACAGATTGCGGTTACGCTAAAACAATTCCAAGGCGGTGAGACATACTACGCTACCGAATTAGAGAACAGCGTAAATTAGAGTTCCACTTTTGTATTGGAGTTGCACGGTGCTAAGTTCACAGTTTTTCAAATCGTATGGCGGACTTTCAATCGCTGCGTTGCTGGCAATCGCAACGCTGCAAACGGTGAATGCAGTCGGTATTGATGATTTGGAAAAAGCGAGTCCAGTTACCGCCTCTCGACAAGCTGCTCAAGATCCATCCGCGAAACCCGCAGCAGAGGATCGCTCCAGCCGCTCGACCGCCCGCGCCCGCGGTGACCTCACGTTCGACGACATCAAGTTTGATATCGAAAAAGGTGCACACTTTGAACGGTCGATGTTGACCAAAGAGATTGAAGAGCTCAACAAGAAGACGATTCGCATCCGAGGCTACATCCTGCCGGCGAGCGTTTTCAAGCAATCTGGCATCGAAGAGTTCGTATTGGTTCGTGACAACATGGAATGCTGCTTCGGACCCGGTGCCGCTCTCTACGATTGCATCATGATCAAGATGGATAAGGGCAAAACGGCTGAGTTCACGACTCGCCCAGTTGCCGTAAAGGGAAAATTTGAAATCGAGGAATTCAAGTTTCCTGACGGAACTCAGTATGCAATCTACAAAATGACCGCGACCGAAGCTAAGTAGGTCATCAGCGATTCGAGCTTGTTGATTCAAGGTCGCTTTGAATCACAGCATGTCGATGATCACTCGCTTGCTGATCGATCAATTCTGAGAGAAGATCGCGTCATTGCGATCACTTCGAGCTGCACCAGTTGTTTGCGGCCAGCGGAGCGTCCACAATTGCGATGCTCTCGCCTCCCCATTCAACTAACCAATCGCAGGCCCACTATGTCGAATTGCAATCAACTTTTTAGTCTACAGGCCGTACAATTTGCAGCCGTTATTCTCTGTGCTGGTTTCGGTGGGGCATGTACCGCGTCCGGGCAAGAAACTAAGGCTACCGCAGCCGATCAATTTTCGATCCTGGCTTGGAATATCGAAACCGGTGGAAGCGAAGTAGCAACGATCAAGCAGCAACTGGAGGGGTTGAAGCCGTTTGATGTCCTCGCGCTCAGCGAAGTTCCCAAGAAGGCTGACGCTGAATTCAGTATGCGTTGGGGCCCGAACACAGCGGTCGTCGGTGAGAAAGGTGGCGAAGCATGCATGCTTCTCGCTTGGGACCCCGGCAAGTTCGACAAACTGCGAGCCCAAGAAATCACACACATCAATCAACAGGAGTTTGCGCCGGGCATCCAGTTCGCGCCGCTAGTCGCTGAACTGCTGCACAAACCAAGCGACACCAAAGTCCTCATCGTGATGAATCATCTAGCACGCGGCAGCGAGCAACTTCGCAATCGTCAAGCAACATTGCTCGTCGAATGGGCCAAGCAGCAATCGTTACCAATAATCGCTGTTGGGGGATACAACTTTGACTACGACATTCCGACGCAAAAGGGGAATCAAGCCTTTGAAACATTTCTGAAGGATCCAACTTGGCAATGGATTCAACCAAATCCGATGGTCGACACGAACTGGTCCGACCGCAACAACGACGGCAAAGATGACTATCCTGATTCAATGCTCGATTTTTCTTTTGCCGCTGGTGCAGCAAAGCAATGGAAACTGAAATCGGAAATCATCGTTCGTGAAGGAGACTTTCCAGATAACGAGCAAACTTCGGATCAACGCCCCATTCGCACAACGGTTCAACCAATCCACGCTGGCAGTAAGGAACGGCCAATCAATTAGTAGCGCAATCTGGGTGCGCGACATAATTCCATTTTGGGACAACTGCATCGTATAGAATGTTTAGTGTAGCTTTCATCTCATCTGTCGCTCTCCGTCCTATTTCGTAAAATTTCTGGA
>JBGSOM010000205.1:0-34017 GCA_041739135.1 Pirellulaceae bacterium | reverse complement strand
ACCACACCCCGCACTCGCTTCCAAGGCACGCCGCACATTTCAACGTATAAGTTGCTGAATAATATTACCGAAACCAAAGATTCTAACGCCCAATGACAGCTTCAAAGCACTGGGTGCCAATACTCATATTCAAAGTGGTAGGAAGCGAGTTGCGGTCGACGATCTCGCGGTTCGGTGTGATCTCAAACTTAACGCGATACAACTCACTTGAAAGTGACACGCACTGAACTTCAACGGTGCAGTTTTCCATATTTGCTAAAACCTTTAGTTTTTGAGCATCTGGATTCGAGCTAAGCGTCTTGCTGTTACTTTCTGTATCGGTGTCCTCTGACGAAGCAACACGCAGAATAGCCATCGACTTCCAAGCTGACGTAGACAAAGGTGTAAGTTGAAGTATCTCGGGAGAGCACTCCAAATCGCTGTGCATCTGAATCAAGAGCCGAATGTCATCGGACGATTTAGTTGCAAGATTGTCTAAGAACACCTGCCCACTGAACCCACCGATAGGAAATTCATCGATCGTGAACTTCGAAACCGCATACACTTTGCTGTCAATCGTTTCAAATTCGAAAACGCCGTTCGCGTAATCGCCAGTTGAACGAAGTCGAAGGTTGCGAAGGTCGACCGATTTGGAAATGATTAGGGGGATCTTAATCTTTTGCATACTTTTCATGCTTTCCTCACGGCGCACTTGGTAGAGCTCGGTTTCGTTTTGAAAGCAGGCAAGATTGTCAATTTTAAAGCGAATGGCGAGTTCGAGTTGGGTTTGATCGTCGATGTCAACATAAATAGGAACCGCGCGTGCTTCACGGTTAGCTTGCGTCGGAACCGTTAAGTGAATGCGCAACGGAATGACCTCTCCTTGTTCAATTCTTCCTTTGTTGAACTCCACCTTTGTGCAACTGCAACTTCCGCGCACATCGCGGACCTCGATCGCCTCGCTGGAGTTATTTGCAACTGAAAGAAACAGATTGATGATCGTGCCGCCGGCGAGGTCTCCAAGATCGACAGCTTGTGAACCCGTGAACCCACCTTGGTAAGAGATCGACTTTTCCATAAACCGAGTCTCCGTCTGCGCAATCGCGGAATCAAGAGAACTGTACAAGAAGATCGTCGCTGCACAGAAACTAACGACTGTAGAATGTCTCCTACTCCACCATCTCGCCACATGCAGCATGGAAACCTCCTCAGGTATTGTCTGTCTACTACTTAAGCGTTCCCCGCTACCGCTGATGCTATAGGGGAAACGATAAAACCCGTAACGTATTGATTTTAGATAGCTTGGTTTTATCGTCGAGAAAACGATTGTCAAACATTTATTGCGCTGTTTTAGTGTCACCGGTCTTCAGCTCGGATAGACTTCGGGTTTCCGTAGCGCACTTCGAACTACTCGGGTTCGCAAAAGCACTTGAGGACCGCCTCGCTTCCTTTGGGGAACTCTGCGCCTTCGCGTGAAAAATTGCGAGTCCAAAACCGCCTGTAATCGAAAAAAAAGCCGAAGAGATTGGTGAAATCGACTTTTAGCTAGAACGGCCACAGTTCTTTGAAAAGCAGAAGAGGCTAGCCGTTGCGTTGGGTGGAGTCACGAGACGCAAATGCGTTCCGCTACAAGATTATCTACAGTTAAAAGTTGATCGCGTTTCCATCGTTCATCTGAAACAGATGATTTAGCGTTTCCTTAGGCATGTCGCCAGGGAGCAATCGCACGGAGCCGTCGCCGAAGGCAGTGAGGAACTGTCCGTCAGCGCCGATGGCGAGATCACTGGTGGGATTGGCTGGGTTGAACGTGTAATCCCATGGTGCAGTCCAAGGTACGGCGCGATCGGACTTTACCTCGACGAACATGATCGTGTTGCTTGTGCCATCGGTGATGTCGCTGAACGTAACAGGCTTTACACCGCCGAAGATGGTGCCTTCGCCGACGGGGGCAACGAAGGTGGTGTGACCTTGACGAAGGTTGATTGGAGCAAAGGCTTTTACCGGGAAGCCGGAGAAAATTTCTGGCATCTTTGCGAGTAGAGCGATGTTAAGCTCGCTGTCCCAAGATTGGTCGAGCTTGAATTCCGAGTACAGTTTCTCTTCACCGATGAACGGAAGGATATGTACGCGCCAGCTCAAGTTGCTAGTGCCGTCGGCTTTGCGAGCCTCTTTGCTGGGTGGAAACTGTTTGTTCGCATCTATGTAATTATGCACCGCTAAAGTCAATTGCTTAAAGCGATTCATTTTCTCTCGCGTGTTGAGTGGATCGACGATGGCGGAGAGTAACTTCGCTACTGCTGTGGAAGCGAGATTTAATTCGCTTAGGTTGGAGAAATCGATTTCAATACGGTCGTCGTTTACGGTTGGTTTACCGAGTTTAAGAATCGCTTGGACGGTGGTTTTGGCAGAGCCTTCTGGTAATTGACCTGAAGCGACTTGTGCAAGTTTGGGCAGTTCTGTTGCCAGCGCTGCGGCGGCGGCCTTTGAATTCGACTGAATGGTAACTTTGACTTTTAGTTTGGCAGGATCGATTCCGATAGCGGCCCACTTCATGCCTTCAGTGACCGTTGCTATTGTCGTACCGCCAAGTTGTTCAGGCAATCGCGGCATCAGGTCACGGTACGTTGCCCAAAGATAATCAGGCGGCAGAAGCAAGATCTGCATTGGCATTCCATTTACCGTTGCCAGGGCTTCTTGCAGCGCGGGACGTGCAGCGGTCAGTGTATCGCTGGTGATCGCATTCTTGTCGTCTTCAACGATGTTACCCGCTGGCGATGTGACAATGAAATCACCTTTGACAACCGCTGGACTGAATCGAAACTGGGCGAGGGTTTGATTCAGCTTCTCCATGTCGAGCGCTGCAGATTTCTTCGCGAAGAATCGAATCGGTGACATGGTAGGTGTGGCTGGAATATCAAACGTCATGTAGATGCGATCATTCGACATCGGTTCAAGCGACGCTTTCATCGAATCCAACCACGCGAGCAGTGGCTGAGCGGTTTGGTTTTCAGCCAGCGACTTTTGTAGATCATCTGGTAATTTCAGTTGTTGCATATCGAACTGTGCAACGATGAGCGTTGTGGGCGTCAAGAATTGTTCGAGTGTTTTTAGATCGTTTGCAGAGTTGGCAAGGTCAACAGTCGAATTCGGTGCGTCCTGCGCGGGTGCGACAGTTGGCTGAAATAGAATTAATGCAAGAAGCGTTAAGGTGCGAATGAGCGTTTTCATGTTAGTTCCAGTGAATGTATTGTGTGGTGTTTCATGGTCCGAGTACGAGCAAGCAACGCGGTTGCTTGGCGTTACTTGGTAATGGAGAGCTTGAATCGATATTGCAAGTGAGGAGTTGGTTTGCCGCTGAGCAGCGCTTGCTCGCCGTCGACTTTGTAGCTGAACGGTTGGCCGGTGAACGGATCGTTGGGAGCGGGATAAGTCAAGTCGCTTAGCGAAGCGGGCAGTTTGGATGCATTCGCTGCAGCGTACATACGGATCGCTTCGACGGTTTGCAGCAGTGCGATCTGCTGCTGAGACCGTGTTTGAGCGGTGCGGAATGCATTCACAGCGGGGAGCATTAAATCTGATGCTGCGCTGGCCCAACCTAGCCGACGACTGGCAACTTCGCGTTGCTCGTCGACCTGTTTGAATGCGGGAAGGCGTTGCGCTTGAGCGTGCGGAATGTGGAACCACTTGAAAGCATCGTCAGCGCTGCGATCGTGATACCGTTTAGCGGCCAAGAACACTACTTGCGCCGTTGGGTAGGAATCTACCAGTTTGCGATCCATCTTAAGTTCTTCGAGCAGGTAGCGCTTTGCGCCGGGGTAAGCGGCGGCAATGTACGTCACAAGGGAAGCTCTAAGAAGCTGAGGGTCATCGGAACCTAATGAAAAGCCCTCAATCTCGAGCCCCTTTAGTTGAGGCAAGATTCGATCGATGAAGTCTTGCCAGAAGCCGCTTGGACGCGGCGTCTCATTCACTTCGCTGAGTGCTTTGACTTGCAAAGTCAGGAATTGACGTTCGAACGATAGCGAGCGCTCGGAAGAAATGATGGGCTCCGGCAATGAGGCGAACGCCCAGTACAAGTTCGGTGCATCTGGTTGTTGTAGGACGTAAAGCATATCCTGCATTGCGATTCCCAAGATGGCTGCACCGACCAAGTTGCTGACGATGAATTCATCGTTGCCCAGGTGGTTTGCCAGTGTTACCTGTTGCTGCTGAATTGCAATCGCGTCAGCCATTCGATTCTCAGCGAGGGCGATACGACAACGAATGCTTTGGGTTCGTGCCAGCTCGCGAATGTTTTGGATTTCAGGTAGCAAGTATGCAATGGGTTGTTCAATGGATCGCATATTGCGATCGAGCGTGAACTGGGGACGTCGTGTCGCTTCGGCGATAAATGGAATCTGAAAGCTGCTGTAGCTGAGGTACTGTTTGACTTCTTCGATCGGCAATTCTTTTGGTGACATATCCAGCCAAGAATAAGGCGGGAGGTTGTAGATCTGCACTCCTTGCTCGGTCGCTTGTTTGCGATACTTGTCCCTGAACTCTTGCAGCTTATTCGCTGCAGGCGTTTGCTCGATAAAGCCCATTGCCTTGAGGTAGTAGATTGCTGAGTTGCCCTCCAAGAGATCGAATGGGTCGGGGACTAGACGGTACTTAAGCGCTGGTTTGGGCTCGGACTGCGGATGCAGTGTGAGTTCGGCAGTTTGAATGTAGGGGCCGCCTACTTTTTGTTCGACCAGCCAGGGGCCGTCACGTTTGGGTTCATCGGCAAAGGCGCTTTGTGGCAGTGCACTGATCGCCAGCGCACTGATCGCCAGCGCGAGCCAAAGGAAGCAGAAGGAAAAGTTGCGATTCATGGCAGCGGTCCTCAATTCGTCAGATGCTTGGCGGCGGTTGGTTATTGGATTTGGAAGTTGGGATCGGATAAGAAGTCTTTCATCAGTTGCGAACGATTGCTGGGTGTGGTTGGGGTGAAAGTTTCGTCTGTTGATCGATTCGAAGTGGTCGTTACATAGCGGTCGCTTTTGAGAGCACGCGATATTTGTGGTGTGAGTCCACGCGCGGTCAACTGTGCACCGAGTGATAGAGAGTTGAAGTCCAAATTGAAAAGCGATTGCGGACGAGGGTCAGTGAACTTGCGAACGGCTGGAGTTGGCGTTTCTGCGGCAAGCGGTTTTGGTTGAACGTTGGTAGGCAGATTTGTATCGTCGGTCGGGATCGCTGCGTTTTGCTCGGTTACGGAAATAGGATCGTTGCGATCGACTTGATTGTTCTTAGCGACCGTGGTTGAGATCGGTTTCATTACATAAAAAATGCATCCGCCACCGATGATTGCGCCGAGGAGCCATGAGGCAGCGATGGCTGTGGCAAACTGTGTTGCTGTGAAGCCGGTTCGTTCCGTTCGCTGGATGATTGAGGGAGCGGAAGGCTGAAGTGGCTGAGCGGAAGCAAGTGTGATTGCAGCGAGGTCTAATTGCGGCGCGCGGGGGCGAAACTGCTTCAATTGTTGCTCGATGCGCGACGGTTCGTCGGAAGGATCGTTATGTAGTTTGTTGTGATCGTTCATGGTTAACTTGATTTCAGTGTGTTGGGCTTTGGCTTGGCTTTTCCGTTGAGTCTTGATTCGAGTAGCTTGAGAGATTGCTGGTAGCGGCGGTGAACGGTGCTGAGTGGTCGGTCGACGAGATCCGCTATCTGTTCGAAAGACATTTCGCCCCAAATGCGAGCGACGATGATTTCGCGTGCGAGCGGTTCGAGTTCACGAAGCATGCATTCAAGTTCGTCGGATTGAATCGACGTGGATGGGTCGCAATCGAACCATGCTTCACGTTGTTCGGCAGCTTGGTTATGGTGTCGCGAGCGTCGGTGGTCGGCGCGGGCTTGGTTGATGGCTTTGTAACGAACGGCTTTAAAGAGCCAGGCAACGGGATCGGGCGGTTCGCAGGCTTGCTGAGTTAAATCAAAGAGTGCATCTTGCAACGCGTCGTCTGGGCTGGTGCACCACTGACGCGCATAGAGGACCAGTGTCGCACCGTAGTCGTTGATTAAGGTTCGTAGCCGGTAAGGTTCGATGGGATTCACGGTACGGGATTTCCGGTACGATGCCAGTCTGCGACGTGCGAAAATTCGACTGCGAATTACTCCGCCAACTGAGAATCACCGTACGACGGAACTTTTCCCATCGTAACTGCAGATTTCTTTGACTTTAACGCGTGGATCGCTCTAAGCCAGAATGGCGCCGAAGAAGCTACACCAAGTCTTGGCGGCGACGTTGATTTTTCAGGCGACTGCAATCGTCGCAGACACCTTGGATAATCAGGCGATGGCTGCGTACGCGAAAGCGATGTTGGCGCGCGATTTCGTCGCGCAGTTGCGCTAGTTGATCCGACTGAAATTCGAGCAGTCGGTTGCAGGTGACGCAGTAGAAATGGTCGTGCGCGGGGTAGCCGTAGTCATGTTCATAGACGCTACGGCCGTTGAGTTCAAAGCTGCGCAGTAGCCCTGCGTCGACGAACTCTTTCAGAGTTCGATAAACGGTAGGTCGGCTGACATAGTTCGGATCGCCTTTTCGTGGCAGTTGATCGATTAATTGGTCAGCATCAAAGTGTTCATGACGGCTGAACACCTGTTCGACGAGAAAGTGCTTCTGCTTCGTCTTACGCAGACCGCGACTCTGCAGGAACTCTTCAAACCGTTCGATGGGCGATTGGGAAACTGAGACAGCTTCGAGGTCGAGTGAGTTAGTTTGTTCCGACACGCAATGATCCGACACGCAGTTAACTGAGGAGAAAAGCTGAATAGAGTACGACAAATGGCGTTCAACGATCGCAATCCATTGTAGACGCTAAGCGAATTGCTGCAAACTTGCCGCTTGCCTGGTGACTGTGGTATTAGCCGGAAGACGTTATCGAACGGTCATGTCGAACTAGAAACCGGACGCTAGCGCGTTCCGGCTAATAATTGCTGCCGGAATTCAGAGTTTGACGTGCACTAGGCGAATGAATCGAGAAGGCTATCGAGTGCGCTATCGAGTTTTTCGGGTGTTTCATACGAACCGTCGGCGATTGCCTGGCGAATAGCATCGACTCGATCTTGGCGAATTCCGGTGGACGACCCAGTGGAGCTGGCGGATTGAACGTCGCTGAGTGCTTGGGCTTCGGCGGACAGGTCGAGTTGGTCGTTGGCGATCGCGGAAGAGGCGGCGGTCGGCTCAGTCGCTTGCGAAGGTTTAGCGCGTTGCGTGCTTGCGAGTGATTGAATGGACTGTGTGGATTGCAAACCGTTGATTTGCATAGCTGAAGCTCCCCTGCGATGTGTGTGTCCTTGCGGACGAGTGGACAGGTGTCGACTAAGGATTGTAAAGGGCGCTGCTATCCATGTCGTCTTACTTGAAGGATTGGTGGTGAGCCAAGCGATCAAATAAACTGCTATCCGTAACCACAGAGGTCTGACTTCGCGAACGCGGGTGAAGTCTTTCGTTTATCGTCCGCGTTCATCAAACGCTCTAGCAGTTTTGGGCGAATACCGATTATGTGCAAAGCGCCGCAGTTAGCAGTTCGTTGGACTGAAACGTTCCTTCCGCAAATCCATTGCATTTAGTCTGGTCCAGAATGACTCTATCCATTCGTCGGGACCTTGTTCTTCTTCGGACAGTGCCTTTTTTCAGGCAGTGCCCTTTTTCAGGCTGTGCCTATCTCCGGACAGTCCTGTGCATGTAAGTATACGCCTTACGTGATCGGAATGACCATATCAATCTGGACTTGGAACGGGTCTTTTCTGCTAAGATTTGGCGACTCGAATACCTAACTGGAAAGCTATCATTCATGCGATTTTGTCTTGTCAGCACACAGCCGAATTGGGGAGGCGGAGAAGCCTTGCTGTGGTCGATGGGGCAAGAGCTCGAATTTTTGGGGCATCAGGTCAGTTGGATGGCCCGAGTTAATAGCGGCTTGGCGGAACGTATCCAACAAAGTGGTGGTGAGGTTCTGCATCTACATGAGCGACGCGGGTTGAGCGTCCGGCAATGGTGGGCAACTGTGGTCGCGCTGCGAGCTTGGGGACCGGACGTGTTGATCACGAATGATACGCACGCGGTTCACTTAGCAGGTTCAGCGGCTTGGCTGTGTCGCAAGCGTCGGCCGTTTCGGTTGGCTTACAAGCACACCATCTTTCCCATGCGCAGCCGCATGAAGTATCGCTGGTTGTCGGACAAGTTAGTTTGTGTATCTCACGCGGCTCAGCAAGTCGTGGTGCGAGGCGGCGTGCCGATAGAGCGAACGGCGGTGATTTATGGAGGCTGTCGACCCGCGTCCCATGATCTGGGTGCGCGAAGCTGGGCGGAGAAGGAATTCAGTTTATCGCCAGGGGATCGATTGCTGGTCAGTGTCGGCAATTTGTTGGCATGCAAAGGTCACGCGGATTTGATCGATGCGATTGCCACGTTGGATCAAAAGAGAGACACACCCAGATATCAGTTGTTAATTGCAGGCGAAGGCACCGAGCACGAGCGATTGGCAAAGCGGGTTGCTGACAAGCAACTTGGCCAGCATATTCGGTTGCTAGGGTATCGTCGTGACGCCGATCGTTTGCTGGACGCGGCGGATCTCGTAGTCCATCCATCGTTGTCGGAAGGACTATCGCTGGTACTGATTCAGTCGCAAATGTTGGCGAAACCGATCGTTGCAACTGCGGTCGGGGGGACAACTGAGGTTTTGGCTGCGGATAACCCTGAGCTGTGTACGGCTTGGTTAGCACAACCGGGCGATGGAATTGACCTGGCGAAGAAAATTGAGATTGCGTTCGAAACGATCGGTTCAGATCGAAGTAAAGTGGAGACGAAGCTGGCGCTCACGGCGGAGCGCACTCGAGCTCAATTTGATCTGCGAGTCAACGCGCGCAAGTTGGTGGAGTTGGCGGCGCAATCGTTGCAGTGAATGCATGGTAGAAACCAAGTAGCGCGTTTAAGATTTAAGTTCGCTGCGGTTTTTTGGTGATTGACGATCGATGTGCGGCTGCGCCGATTCCGTGGAGCTTGTTCCGCAGGTCGCGATTCAACTGACAACTCACAATTCAGACAGTCTTGATCAACTAGCATTTTTTGAACAACCAGACAGACGGCTTCGATGACCCAACTTTCAAATCAGTATTTTAATCGTGAGACCAGTTGGCTCGAATTCAATCAACGGGTTTTGGATCAAGCCAAGAACCCGCAGGTGCCGTTGCTTGAGAGACTAAAATTCTTAGCGATCACCAGTAGCAACTTGGATGAGTTCTTCATGGTGCGCGTAGGTGGACTGCAGTTGCAGAAGGCGGCGAAGGTGGCTTCGACGGACGCGTCGGGCATGACCGTAACTGCACAGCTCGAATCGATCCGCAAACGTACGACTGAGATGACTCAAGCTCAGTACGAGTGTTTCCATAAAGATTTGGAGCCGGGATTGAACGCGGCTGGAATTACGCGCGTGCGGTTGGTGGAAGCGAGTGTGCGACATCGTGAAGCGGCGGAACGCATCTTCGAAGAGGAAGTCTTTCCGGTGTTGTCGCCGATGGCAATTGATGACGAGAGCGATTTCCCGATGTTGGTAAATCATGCTCTACATGTCTGTGTTCAAGTCGCAGCGCCGAAGAAAGATCCGTCGGTCCGATTCGCAATCATTCCGCTGGGAAAGATATTGCCTCGGATCATCACGCTTCCGAGTGAGAAGGGATTTTCGTATGCGATGCTCGAGGATGTCGTGGCTACCTTCGCAGGCAGATTCTTTCCGAATGAAACGGTGATGACGGCGGCGCCGTTTCGGATCACTCGGAACGCAGATGGTGCGTTGCAAGAAGATTCGGCGGCGGACTTGATGAGTGATATGAAAGAGTTGTTGCAGCAGCGTCGAACCGCGAGTTGCGTGCGGCTGGAGATTCTCAATAGTGCGCCTGCAGAGATGCTGCGGTTCTTGCAGACTGCGTTGCATGTTACCGACGCTGAGACCGCGCTTGACTACGAACCGCTGGATCTTTCAGCCTTCATGCAACTGCAGGGACTGGAGGGTTACGACGCGCTGCGCGATCCCATCTGGACTCCGCAGCGCAGTCCGGAGATTGATCTCACGCAAAGCATGTTCGCGACCATTGCTGAGAAAGATATCTTGCTGTTCCATCCTTACGAGAGCTTTGAACCGGTCGTGCGTTTGATCGAAGAAGCCGCTGATGATCCCGACGTGCTGGCGATTAAACAGACTTTGTATCGCACCAGTCGCAACAGTCCGATTGTGGCCGCGCTACGCCGCGCCGCTGAGCGCGGTAAGTATGTGACGGCGATTGTGGAGTTGAAAGCGCGCTTTGATGAAGCTCGAAATATTGAGTGGGCTCGCGAATTGGAAGAGGCGCAGGTGCAAGTCATCTATGGCGTCAAGAATCTTAAGACGCATGCAAAACTGTGCATCATCGTACGCCGCGAACCCCATGGAATCGTGCGCTACCTGCACTTTGGAACGGGTAATTACAACGAAGCGACCTCACGTCTGTACAGCGACATCAGCTATATGACTTGCAATGAGCAGTTAGGGGC
Source organism: Pirellulaceae bacterium (assembly GCA_041739135.1). GTDB lineage: Bacteria > Planctomycetota > Planctomycetia > Pirellulales > Pirellulaceae > Aureliella. The sequence continues at coordinate 23,483 of JBGSOM010000205.1, read as the reverse complement.
CGATGCGAGCGCTTTCTTTAATGCGGTGACCGGCTACAGCCAACCGCAACCGTATCGCGCGATCGAAGCAGCACCTATCGGATTGAGAAAGAAGTTGCTGAGTTTGATTGAAGCAGAGACGGAGCGCAAGAAACAAGGTCAGCGGGCGTTGATTGTGGCGAAGTTGAATGCGTTGGTCGATCCGCGGCTAATCGATGCGTTCTATCGTGCTTCGCAGGCCGGTGTGACAATTCGATTGAATATTCGCGGAGTCTGTTGCTTGAAGCCGGGCATCCCGGGTTTGAGCGAGAATATAACGGTGATCAGCATTGTGGATCGCTTTCTTGAGCACGCACGGGTGTTGTATTTCCATCACGGTGGCGACGACTTGGTTTACATCAGCAGTGCGGATTGGATGCCGCGTAACTTGGATCGGCGAGTCGAATTGCTAGTGCCTATCGAAGACGTCACGAACCGCAAGCGTTTGATTGGAATTCTTGAGAGCTTCTTCAGGGACACTCACAATTCCTGGCAATTGCAGTCGGATGGTCAGTACGTGCGACGCACTGCGGAAAACGGGCGGCCCAATTATCGCGTGCAAGAGGCTCTTTTTCGAGCTGCTGCGGACGCAATCAAGCAAGCTGAGCAGCGTCGACGTACAATATTTGAACCGCATCAATCCGCATCGGCGAAAAGTTCACAACTGTGATCGGTTGCCAACTGAGTTATAGGCCCACTGAGCTGCGTGTTGTTGCGTCCCCCCTTGAATCACACCTCTCATGTTGGAGCGTCCTATGCTCACTCGTCGATGCTTGTGCTTGTTAGCGGCAATTTTCTTTGCGGGTGGAACTCTTGACTTGCGGCTTGCGAGTGCAGATCAATCGATTCTGCGCGATCTCGATAGCCACTGTCCGTTTTCGCCGCCCTCGGACTTGGGAACTTGGGAAGCGCGGGCTGAGGATTTGCGATTGCAATTGTTGGTGAGTCAGGGGTTGTGGCCGAAACCGGAACTTGATCCCGTGAAGCCAACGGTCTATGGCAAGATCGAGAAGGACGACTACACCATTGAGAAGGTGACATTTGAAAGTCTTCCGGGATTGTACGTCACTGGCAATCTTTATCGTCCAAAGAATATCGAAGCGGGGAAGTTGGTGCCTGGAGTGTTGTGCCCGCACGGTCACTGGAACAATGCTCGGTTCTATGAGGCGTCACCGGCTGAGGTGAAGCAGTTGTTGGCCAGTGGCGCGGAGCGGTTTGAGACTGCGGCTCGCAACCATATTCAAGCTCGCTGTGTGCAACTGGCGAGGATGGGCTGCGTCGTGTTTCATTGGGATATGCTCGGGTATTGCGATAGTCAGCAAATCAATTTTGATCGCGCGCATCGATTTGCAAAGCAGCCTGCTGAATCGGAAGTGAAAGAAGATGGTTGGCTGTTGTTCAGTCCGCTCGCGGAGTCGCATTGTCAGTCGGTTCCGGGTTTGCAAACGCTGGCTGGGCAGCGAGCTGTCGACATGCTGCTGAGTTTGGGTGTGGTCGATCCGAAGCGCATCGCGATTACGGGTGCGAGCGGTGGTGGAACACAGTCGTTTATCGGTGCCGCACTCGATCCTCGCATCAGTTTGGCGTTTCCAGCGGTGATGGTCAGCACTGGTATGCAAGGTGGATGCACGTGCGAAAATTCATGTTGGTTGCGTGTCGGAACTGGCAACGTCGAGATGGCTGGACTGATCGCGCCGCGTCCATTGGGTATGACTGCGGCGGATGACTGGACGAAGACGATGCCGAAGGATGGTTATCCCGAGTTGCAGAAGCTGTTCGGGCTGTATGGAGCTGAGAAGAAGGTCGCATTGTTTCCTGCCGTTCACTTTGGTCACAACTTTAATCACGTAAGTCGTGTGGCGATGTATGGATGGTTGAATGATCACTACGGGTTGGGATTTGAGAAACCGGTGCTTGAACGCGACTTTGAGATCGCGCTGGGGAAGGATTTGACAGTGTGGGATGCTGAGCATCCAGCACCGCCGAGTGGTGAAGAGTTTGAACGCAAGCTGATGAAGTCTTTCGCGGCAAATGTGGATAGCGTGATGCGCGGGTTGCTGGAAGGAGATCGCAACCAACAAGCCGAATTGAAGTCGATTTTGAAGGGTGGATGGCGCGTTTGTTTGGGACTGACGTCTTTCAAGCTGGAGTCACCGAAAGCGGAGAAGGTTGATTCAAAGTGGAGTTTGTCGACTCAACAAGACGGCACTTGGACTGTCGCGGAAGTAGACAGTGCGCTGGCTACCGGATTAAAAGTTGCTATCAGTGAAAAGGGTGAAGCGAATAAGATCGTCGCGGCGCTGTCCGTGGATTTGATTGGTGCTGGAACGACTGAGCAACCGTTGGTTAGCAATCCGAGATTGGCGGCGGCTTTCACCTATGCGTATAACTTGCCGTTATTTTCAAAGCGAGCGCGTCAGTTGGGCGCGACGATTGCTTGGTTGTCGTCGAGCTATCCTGACAAGCAAATTTCGCTAAACGCATCAGGTGCGGATGCGGCGATGGTAGCGGCTGGGGTCGCGTGCGCGGAAACAATAACTGGCGGAGCACTGGCGAACGTGTCTGTCGATTTGGATGTTGCAGGATTTCGATTTGCGAAAGCGACTTCGATCCGCGATGTGAGTTTTCTGCCCGGCGCGGCTCGCTACTGGGACGTACCGGGGCTGGTGTCCTGCTTGCGAACAAAAGTGAATGTCAAAGACGCTTCACAGGCTGAATTTGACGAACTGAAAATTCTTGCCAAAGAGTAAAGATTCATGATTCGAATTTGTTTGGCGATCATCGTTGGGATGTCACACTGCTCAGCAGTCTGTCGCTTCGCTTGCGCACAAACGGATGCATCAGAGAATGTATCGGCGGCAAAAGCTCAGGATGGACATGCGCTGCCGGAAGGCATGGCAGTGCTGGCCGCGATCGAGCAGATGACGACTGAGGCAATTGCGAAAGCTGAGCGCTCAGTGGTGGCGATCGCGCGTGTTCAACGTGGCCAAGCTCCTGCGGCGCGAGTCACTGATTTGCGAATTCCACAGAGTGGCGGATTCGATGCGCTACCTGATAGCCCGGATTTTGTTCCGTCGCACTTTGGCAGTGGAGTTGTGATTAGTGCTGATGGGTTTATCGTCACCTGCGCGCATGTGCTCGACGATCCACGGCAGAATGATTACTACGTGTGGTTGGACAAACGCGTGTATGCGGCTCGCGTGGTCAGCAAGCCGGCTCAGGTTTATGCGGCTGACCCTTTCACGGACCTGGCAGTGATCAAGATTGAGGCTGAAGGTTTGACGCCGATCACGTTTGCTAAAACTCAAGATTTAAAAAAGGGTCAGTTCGTCATCGCGCTCGGCAATCCCTATGCGATCGCTCGCGATGGTCAAGCGAGTGCGAGTTGGGGCATGATCGCGAATTTAAATCGCATTGCGCCGGCTGATGCACCCGAGTCGAATGCCGTTGCCGTCAAAGAGAGTTTGCATCAGTTCGGAACGTTGATTCATACCGATGCCAAGTTGAACCTGGGGACCAGTGGTGGTGCGCTCGTGAATCTTCGCGGCGAAATGATTGGGCTGACAACTTCGCTGGCGGCAGTAAGTGGCTATGAGCAAGCGGCTGGGTTTGCTCTGGCTGTGGATGATATGTTCTTGCGTGTGATTGAATCGTTGAAAGCGGGGAAGTTGCCTGAGTTTGGATTCTTGGGGATTCAGCCCGAGGATTTGCGTTCGATTGATCTGGATCGCGGGTTGAGTGGAGCTCGCGTGGCGAACGTCGTGCCGGGATTGCCTGGCGATTTGGCGGGTTTGCAGTCGGAGGACGTGATCGCGCAAGTGAATTCGCGGCCAGTTCAGAATCGTAACGATTTGTTTCGCGAGTTGAGTCAATTGCCTGCTGGCGCGGAAGTGGATTTGCTGGTCGAACGACCGAAGAGTTTGAGGCGGGGCAAAGATGTTTTGACTCTGAGTTTGAAAGCGACGTTGAGCAAGAAGTATGTTTCAACGACGCGTCCAGGTTTTGCTTTAAACGGTCCGAAGAAATGGCGCGGGATGTTGGTTGAGTACGCGACTGCGGTACCTTCCGAGTTAACCCGGGGAGCGAGCATGTTTAGTCGACGTTCAGCGCCGAAGCTGGCGATTCTTGCGGTCGATCCCAACACGCCTGCTTGGGATGCTGGAATTCGGCCTGGGCACGGTTTGATCGCTGTCGATGGAAATGCGATCGAGACTCCGGCTGATTTCGAGCAACTGGTGGCTAGTCGAAACGATATGGTGTCGCTGCAAATTGTTCGACAAAACGATCGGCCAGAGAGTGTTTCAGTGGCAAGTGAGTCCCGCGAGCCGTAATGGTGGAGCACTGCGTCGGTTGTGTGTTAGGTTTGGACTCGAAAGTTATTCACTATCGGATTCGAGCGATGGTTCTGCGAACTCGATGCCTGCGTAGATTTCCGCAAAACGCAATTCGGCCTTGATGGCTGGAAGTGGAATGATTGAGTTCGCGTCCGTATAGATTGATTCGATGAAGCCATTGTCGGTGCGCTGAATGACGCGTGCTTGACGGCAAGTCTGTTCGAACAGGACGTAGGTGTCGAGCGATGGGATGAGCAGATAGTTGACCCGTTTTTCACCCTCATCGGATCGACGCGTGCTCTCGGAAACGACTTCGACGACCGCCACCGGCTGGTCCTGATACGTGTCGTCGTCAGGGTTAGAGTTGCAGACAACGGAAACGTCTGGGTAATAGAAGTAGGTCCGACGATCAGCGCGGATTCGAATTTTCGTGTCAGAGTTGAACGCTTCGCATTTTCCTGGAAGTTGTTTGCCAAGACTTACTAAGGCACGAGATGCGATTCGGTTGTGAATGTTCTTGACGCCGGCCATCGCGTAGACGCGACCGTCGACGTACTCATGCTTGTTCTTGGCAAGCAATTCACCCTGCAAGTAATCTTGCACGGAGATTGGTTTGAATTGGTTTGCACTGCTCATATTTCTAATGTAAGGCGTAAACGTTCGAAGTTGCAACGGCGGAGAGCAAGGGGACACCCGAAGTCAGTATTGCGTCGCCCATAGTCGGTTTGGGACGGCGAGCATATATTGTTGCGGTCGAAATCAGAGCCCGGAATGAGCTTTGGTGTGAACCTGAATTTCTAGAAGTACGTGGAAAAGTCCATGAAAACCGACGAACTGCGCGAAAAGTATCTCAGTTTCTTTCAGTCCAAGGGGCACTCGCGGCAGCAAAGCGATGTGCTGGTGCCAACTTGGGATCCGTCGGTTCTGTTTACACCCGCCGGGATGAACCCGTTTAAAGATCACTTTCTCGGCAAAGTGAAACTGGAGTTTACCCGCGCGACAACTTGTCAGAAGTGCTTGCGGACCGGCGACATCGATAACGTGGGACGAACCGCGTATCACCACACGTTCTTCGAGATGCTCGGTAACTTTAGCTTTGGCGACTACTTCAAGACCGAAGCGATTCACTGGGCGTGGGAATTTCTGACGGACAAAAAATGGTTGGGCATCGATCCCAATCGCTTGACCGTAACTGTTTATAAAGACGATGACGAAGCAGCCAACATTTGGCATGAAAAGATCGGACTGCCGCACGGCCGCATCGCGCGCATGGAAGAAGACGAAAATTTTTGGCCAGCCAGCGCACCAAGCCTCGGGCCTGACGGCGTCTGCGGACCGTGCAGCGAGATTTACTACCAGCTCGACAATGGCAAGACAGTCGAGATCTGGAACCTGGTGTTTACGCAGTTCAATCGCATTGGCAACCCGCCCGATAACCTTCGGCCGCTGCCAAGCAAGAACATCGATACCGGCATGGGGCTCGAGCGCACCGCGAGTGTCATGCAGAACGTGCCTACGAACTTCCACATCGATATTCTGTATCCCATCGTGCAAGCGGCGGCGGAAGTTTGCTTAGTCAAGTATGAGTACGAGAGTGACAATGGTCGACGCTTGCGCCGAATCACGGATCACGTTCGGGCTTGCACGTTTGCGATTCATGAGAATGTGATTCCTGGCCCCAAGAAGGCTCGCTATGTAATCAAGCGTTTGCTCCGCCGGGCGGTGCTGGATGGTCATCAGATGGGACTGCGCGATCCGTTCTTGCATCAGTTGGTACCAGCCGTTGTTGCATCGATGGGGAGCACTTATCCCGAGCTGCGCGAAACAGTGCAGCGAGTGAGCGATGTGATTCGTCGCGAAGAGAGCGATTTCTTCTCAACGATTGGCGCCGGGTTGGATCGTATCGAAAAGACGTTCCAAACGATGCAATCGTCGAGCGCTGTGATGGTCGATGGTCGCGAAGCAGCGAGTCTATATCAGACTTACGGAGTGCCGCCCGAGTTGTTCCAAGCAATCGCCGCTGAGCGTAATTTGACCTTCGATTGGGACGGTTATCGCGAAGCGATGCGCGAGCATGAGACGATCAGCGGGGCAGGGGAGAAAGGCGAGTTATTCAAGACCGGCCCGATCGAGTCGCTGAAGGAAGCGCTGCGTCGCACCGACTTTGTCGGCTATGATGCGACGGATGTTGCCGCTGATGTCAAAGGTATCGTCGTTGGACCAACCGATGATGAACGCTTGGTTGGAAGGCTCTCGACTAGCGACGCTGGTGATGAACTGGTTCGCGTTGTGCTCGACAAGTCACCGTTTTATGGCGAAGGTGGCGGACAAGTTGGCGATCAGGGGACGATCGAAGCATCCGGAACAATATTCGAAGTTACTGACACGCAGCGCGCCGGCGAACTGATCGTTCACTATGGCAAGTTGAAATCGGGTGAGTTGAAAGAAGGAATGCGTGTTACGGCAAAGGTTGACACTGCACGTCGCGATGGCATTCGTCGCGCTCACTCGGCAACACACATTCTGCATCACGCATTGCAAACCACTGTCGGCAGTCATGCGCAGCAGCAAGGTAGTAAGGTCGATACCGATTGGTTGCGATTTGACTTTACGAATCAAGCCGCGTTGAGCGACGAGCAGGTGGAGAAGATCGAATCGATCGTAGCTGATAAAGTTCAGTTGGCAGCGCCGGTTTCGTGGAAGCTTGTGCCGCTGGCTGACGCGCGCAAAGCTGGCGCGATGATGTTGTTCGGCGAAAAGTATCCGGACCCAGTGCGCATGGTCAGCATGGGTGAGTTCTCGAAAGAACTGTGTGGCGGAACGCATTTGACGAGCACTGCCGAAGTTGGCGCGTTCGAAGTGATGGCTGAGGAGAGTGTTTCGGCTGGCACGCGACGCATCGTTGCATTGACTGGCACGCGAGCCCTTGAGCATCGCAAGCAGGTCGAAGCGACACTGGAGGCTGCTGCTAAAGCGCTTGCCTGTTCGCCGGACGCCGTTGCCGAAGCGATTCGCACGTTGGTTCAAGATGTGCGCGCATTGAAGAAGCAGCTTGCTGGCGGCGGAGGAGCGCAGGCACCGACCACTGCGACGAAGAAACCGGCTGTGGCAAGCGGTTATGCTGCCAAGCGCGCTGTGCTGCGCGAAGCCTCGAGGTTGCTCAATGTTTCGATGAGCGACGTGCTCGCACGGATCGCTGCGATGCAAGATGAACAAAGCAAGCTGAAAGCCCAGATCGGCGCGATGGCATCCAGTTCCGATGTGTCGGCTGATTCTCTACTCGAGCAAGCTCAGACAGTGAGTGGTGCGCAAGTCATCGTGGCGGCGACACCTGGCGCAACTCCTAATTTGATGCGTCAGTGGATCGATCAAGTGCGGAAGAAGAGTGATGTACCTGTGGCAATTTTGCTTGCTGCAAGCACTGGTGAAGACAAAGTCATGCTGGTGGCTGGTCTCAGTCATGCGTTAGTCGAGAAGGGCTTGAGCGCCGGAACTTGGATCAGTGAAGTTGCACCAGTTGTCGGTGGCGGCGGTGGTGGAAAGGCTGATTTGGCGCAAGCGGGTGGTAAGCTGCCTGCGAAGATTCCGCAAGCTATCGAGGAAGCCAAGGCGTCAATCGCCAAGATGCTCGCTTAAGCTGGCTGAGGTTGCTACGCGGATGCTCAGGGACGGGAACGCTGATGGCAGAAAGATGAGTGGCAGAAAGATGGGTGGCAGAAGGATGGAGGATCAGCTTGTGCCGCGCTGTCAGCGATTCAATTTGTAGAAACGAGCACCGCAGAGGCTGGTACCGTAGAGCGAACCGATTCGTTTTGCGCCGAAGGATTGATGAACGCTTTGCGATAGTCTATTTGACCAATCGACGGCTAGAAGGATTGAGTCGATCGATTGCTGCTCAAGGGTCTGGCAGGTGAGCGAGATGAGGTGCGAGTAAAGATGGTTACCTCGCAGTTCGCGATGAATCCAGGCTCCGTACAGCCAAGCTTCATTCGGTTCGAGCGAGATGTCGAGTCCAGTGTCCCAGTCGCGGTAGACTTGCGTCGCAATCCAGGTGCATCCAACCAATTGATTGTCATTCAGAACAATTGCAGCGCGGTCTCCATGACTTATTCTTTGATTTGCAAGAGCAGTTTGTTGCACCAGCAGATCTTTATCCGTTTCATTTGCCCAGCGAACGGTTAGTTCTGGTAGTTGATTCGTGCGAGCTCGGTAGGTGCATGGCATGCGGTAGACGTAGCAGTACCGTGGGTTGAATAACCAATTCGGCACGACTCGATGAAAGAGCGTTTCGATTTTGTAAAGCAACTGGCTCACGGGTGTCTTCCAAGACGCGGTTCTGAAGTGACTTCAAGCTTCAGTGCAGATTCTAACGAATCTAGGGCGAGAGTTGATTGCAAGTACCTGCCCTTTAGAGCTGGCTCGCAGAATCAGCGTCCGGGCAGCGTGAACAGGTCGCTTGCAAGGGAGCGGAATTCAGGGAGGTACTTGCCGCCTTCGATGAATTGATCGCTGCAAACCAATTGCGGTGGCTGACCGCCTTCGCAAACGCTGATGTCGCGGGCCTCTGGATCGATCACCCACACGACTTTGACACCACGCTCAAGCAGTTGTCGAACGCGCAGCATGATGTCATTGATGCGATCACTTGGCGAAACAACTTCGACAGCTAGCAATGGCGGTGCGACCGCGTACTGACGGTCCATGTCTTCCGCAGTTTGATCGTCTTCATAAAACGTAACGTCTGGACCACGAACAGAATCGGGATCACGGCCCACGATTACGCCCGCATCGTTCGTGCAAACGTAGCCTTTGCGTCTTGTAATTGCATAGCTACGAAGAATTCCAGCTACATTTCCACAGACAAAACCGTGATACTTACCTGCTGGTGGCATTTCAATAACCTCGCCGGCTCGCAATTCAAAGCGGTGCCCACGATTGGCGGGTAATTGGACCCACTGAAAAAATTCTTCAGCGCTCAGCAACTTGGTAGCGGTGGATGACATTGTTACTGCTCAAAAGTTGGTCGCAATCGACTCTGATCAAGGTTCAAAAGACACTTACATCCAGGCTCTATTGTACTCGGTTGCAAGTTCCAACGAGCACTTTCGCGCCGAGATGAATCTGTCGATAGCGAAGATTCGATCACCCTAATCGACTGCGCCGCACGCGTGAGATTCGCTGCGGCGCTGAGGTTCAAGCAAAGCTGCTAACGCAAATCGGGTTTCGATCTCGACGCTTGCTGAAGTGACTCTGCGCGTTCTTCTGTGAACCCGAGGTTCTGCGGCTCGGCGTGCGGTGCTTGGCCTGGAACGATCAGCATGTTGTACTGCAGATCTGCTAAAGCATCCGATCCAAGTTGACCCTGCTGCGGGGAGGCATCTGCTGCGGGGACACTTCGCAGTTGGACGTTGCGAACTCGAATCAGATCGTTCTTGCTATAACAACCGAAAGAAAGATGCTGAGCATCAAGCGGCACTTCTAGACGCACAGCAACCGTACGCCAGTTGGCTTCGGCAGGATCTTGAGAGACTCTATACGCGGTTTGCCAAGCATCACGAAACGTGGTCACTCCGTCGCAAGCGGTTGTTCTTGCTGCCAGCATGCGATGCCCGGCATAAGGTGAATGGTTCCGAAGCGGCTTGCGATCTGCAGCAGTGATTTGTGCAATCGCTTCTTGGCGACTAGCCCAGATGAACGCGCCCGCGCTCGCTAGCGAGTCTTCATGGCACTGCAATTCCATTTCCAAAGTGATCGTCTTCCCACGATAGTTGATTGCATCCAGCGTTTGCGAAAACAAGCCAGGGAAAGTCGGCGCAACGTCGTTGGGTATCACTTCAACGTAGGGAGTATCCGCATCTTTGAACAAGACACGGGCATTGATTTTCTGCCAGCCAACAATTGAACTGAACTCCTGTAATGCCGCACCACTATCGAGGGATGGTGCGAAAAGATCAAATTCGAATCGCACTTCGCTGCTATGCGTGGTTACCTTTAGCGTTTCGAAAAACGAGCGATGTAACTCATGGTCTAGCATAGGCTCATCGTCGGAATTGCTTCCAGCAAGTGTGGCCAACTTTGCCATTTCTACCAGCGCTTTAGCTTGTGTGGCGACTCGATTTGCGGCATCGCTATCGGCCATGTTGGCACGGATCAGGCAGGCGGGCGACTTGCAACCGTCGACGAACAGTCCGATCTGTTTTGCACCCTGAATGAACTGGCTAACAAGCTGGAATTCGGCTTCTTTTGGTGAGCCCTTTACGTGAGCTTCGAGTCGCTCGGGCCACTGTTCGCAATCACTGAAGACAATTGCGAAGGCTGCATTGCTATAGTCTTCGCGGAACGATTCGGGAATGGAGTTCAAGGCAAATCTGCGACCCAGGATGAATCGTTTCGCATCATCAAGACTGCCAAGAAAATAGCCTTCGCTGTCATCCACCAACCAGTTCTCTGGTTGATCGTTAGTGGTTGACGCGGTCACGCCCGAAATCGTTCGTCCATTAAGTTGCTGTGTAGAGACGGTTCGCGTTGGGTGAATAATCATGCGACTAAACTTCGACAGTTGCCCAATTTGTCCCGCAATAGTCGATTCACCTTCGCGAAAAGAGGCTGATAGGTCGAGTGCACCGTGCTGGCGTTCTTCATCTGACCAGCGAAGCGTCGGAACCAGTTCACCGTAAACCGTTGCATTACTGGGCATTGGTCGTCCCAACAACGACACCGTAAACATCTCTTGAATCCAAGCTGCTTCAGCGCCAAACTCACCCGCCCGCAACCGACCCGGTCGATAAACCAGCGAACCTTTGAATTCAAGCGGCGGAAACTCAGCCAGAAACTCTTTTGAAAGCGGTTTCGGAACAAATGGTCTTGCGGCCTCGTTGGATTGATCGCTTGCTTGATCTGTTACCGTCACAGCAGTCGCGGTCTGCTCAGCCGGCATCTGAGCCGTCCCTCGCAAACCCGCGATGGGTATGGCGGCACACGCAATGGCAATCACAATCGCCATTGACCAGCGTGATCGCGTTTGAATGGGTTTCAAACTTCCTTGCTTCAACATCAACACTCTCCTCGTAACACAGATTTGTCCTGCGGTCAGCATCGAACTTAGCTGCAGATTGGACGCTGCACGGTTCTGCTCGTTGCGCAGTGCTAAACTCGCCAAAGCCCGTCCGTAGGCTTTCGCATTTCCAACTATTCCGGCCGCCAATTGATCGGCCGCCAATTCTTGTTCCATTCGCCAGCGATGAATCAACGCATGAATGAACGGGTGAAAGAACAAAAGAATTCGAGTCCAACTGGCGATGACGACCCAAAAGAAATCATGCCGAGATGCATGTGCAAGTTCATGTGCAATGACTGCTGTTCTCTCTTGTTCCGTCCACTCCTTCCAGTCCGTATGCAGAAGCACCGTCACGTGATGCCATCCCACGGTCGCTCCGATAGGTACATCGTTTGATTCACGAACATGAGGCGAACGCTTCAAGCTAAACGCGTTCGCATGGTTCGAAACCAGGCTCAAGATGTCGGCATCATGAATCTCGCGACTCGATTGAAGGATTCTGCGAATGTAGAGCCAGCTTGAGCACCACAGCATCGCCATTGCGCAGAGCCCGATGAGCATAAAGACACGTACACCAGCACCTCCTGCCGGTGACATTGGACGCTGCCAAGCCTCGACTTGTCGAACTTCGAGATCAACGAATTCTAGAGCTTGTGAAAGAACCGCTCGGATAGCGAACAGCGTGCTGATTCTTCGCGCTGGCGATGCGGAGTTGTGCGGAGTTGGATCGATATCAATAAGCGTTGGCGGGGGCTCCGTTGAAGTAGTTGTTCGGTCGGCTTGTTCGGCTTGGTCGTGAATCGTCGGCGTGGAATCAGCTTGACGATTGACGCTTGCGACACCGCGAGACTCGGCGACTAACGTCCACTGAAAAGCGGGCACGATAGCCACTGACGCCAATGCGATCGCGGCGAGGCAAGTTCCGGCTAGCATTGCCGTGATGATTTGTGGGTGCCTGCCGCGTATGCCCCAAGCGATCGACAACGCAAAAGTACACACTCCTGCGATCTGTAAAAATGCCCAAATGAAGGAACCAAATTCGATGCTCATTCGTCCGCTCCTTCATCATTCCGGAGTAGATCTTCAAGCAATTTGCGTTTTTGCTTCGTCAACTTTTGATTGCCGATAACGTGCAGCAGCAATTGTTCGCGCGAGCCTTGAAAGACGCGTTGAACGAGATCACTAACGAAGTGCTTGGACACTTCTTGAAAGGACTTCGCGGGCTTGAAATCGAATGGTCGCGAATCGCCGATCCGTTCGAGATAACCTTTCTCCCACAGGATTTTGCAAAGCGTTGCGACGGTGGTGTAGGTCAACGCCCGTCCGCGTTTTTCCAGTTCATCGCGGGCGTCTTGAGCCGACTGTTGGCCGCCAGCCCAGAAAACGTGCATGACTTCCAGTTCTCGTTCGGTCAATGCTTCTGCTGGCGGCCGATTCATCGCAATCCTCCTTGTTGATGCAGCACCTTGGTTTGGGTGATCAAATTTGATTAACCAAATGTAGCCGCAACGAGCCTTCTGTAGCAATAGCGGATATTGAAAGATACCCGCCTAAGAACTGCCGACTCAGCAACTGCACACCTGTCGCCCAGCAACCCTTCACGACGATTCGCACCTGCGCCGACCAGCATCCGTACGGCAGTGATGCACGCGTACGAATCGTTGGTTTTCTGCTTAAGTTTCAGCAATTCATTAGCGAGTGAAGGCGTCTGTAGAAATGGTTTGTCACTGATCTCTTATTCGGAGCGCGGGCGTCTCGCCGGCGTCTCGCCCGCTTGCGGCGCTCGGTTACGTCACTTGAGAATCCAACGTCGTGGCATTGAGCTCCCAGCGCTACGGCTTCAAGCTCAGCATAAGCGGCGGGTTCAGCGGACGGGACGTCCGCGCTCCCGGAAGGCTGCTCACACCTTCGACCCAGAATCTAGCTGATGAACGTCGATGAGCTGAATCGATGGCTTAGTGAGGGATGCAACAATGTAAGTGTTATTTGGCCAGAGTCTCAGGCTGTTCATTAATGCAAACAACTCATGTACAAGTGCTTAGAAATTGCGTTCGAAAATCTGCTTGACTCGGTGACTACACACGTGGTACATTATGAGCACACTTGTAGTCAGGAGGAGAGTATGACACAAAACGAACAGATTCAAGTCACCGATGCGGAGTGGGATGTCCTGGATGCGATCTGGAGCGAGCCAGGTCAAGCTGCAGGTCGGATCATCGAGCTGGTTCAGCTCCAGAGAGACTGGAACCATCGCACGATTCGAACATTACTAAGGCGGTTGATCGAAAAAGGAGCCGTCGCGGTTGAAGTCGACGGCTCGAAACATTTCTATCGAGCGGCCATTGATCGCAACGATTGCGTGCGGTTGGCGGCGCAGTCGTTCAGCGAACGATTCTTCTCGGGCAGCATCAGGTCGCTACTTCTGCATCTGGTTGAGCACCAAGACCTTTCGGCTGACGAGATCGCAGAGCTTCGTAAGAGGTTGGATGAAAAACAGCGTTCATTGAGCTCCAGCAAAAAGAAAAGGAAGCAATCATGATGCCAATCAGTTTGGAGGTGTTATCCGTTTTTTGGCGAGCGTCGTGGCAGGCGGCCGCGTTGGCCATGCTGGTGTTGCTGGTCAGCCAATTCTTCAAGCGTGCGATCAGCCCATCTGCGCTGACCGTTCTTTGGACTCTGCCCATTCTTCGTTTGTTGCTCTTGATTGTTCCTGTATCCAACATCAGCATCTTCAACGCGGCCGCGTGGATTTCTTCCGACAGTGCGAAGCCGTTGCGCGTTGAAAAGGCCAAGAAGGATATACTTCTAAGTTCAGGCTATGCAGCTTTTGAATCGCATCGTCAAACGCAGGGAAACGCATTCACTGTCGCCGACACTCAGCCTGCTCAGCCCGAAACTCTAGCGGTGAATATCAACGCTGCGAGCGAAGCCGAGGTACTAGCAGTGCCGCAAGAGAGCGTTGTCACTGCGCAGCTCGTGGATAAACCCGCTGCAGTCAAAGCGACGATGGCTGATGCGGTCGTGATCTTATGGTGGGCAGGAGTGATGGCTGCTGCGATCCGATTCCTGCGGGCTCAGTTTGCATTGCGAAAGATCATTGCATCGGGGTATGTTGTTCCAATCGAGTCGATCGTTCAGCTTGATCTAGGCAATGAAGTTCAAGCCAGTCGCAGGCGTCATGTTCGATTGGTTGTCGTTGAAGATAAGTTTGGGCCTGCTGTTACGGGTATTCTGCGGCCGACAATTCTCTTGCCTAAGCAGTTCATGGATTCATGTAGTAGTCATGAATTGAAAATGGCGATCACTCATGAGCTTGAACACATCCGGCGTTATGACACGCTGTGGCTGCTGCTTGCTCAAGTTGCATTAATCGTTCACTGGTATAACCCGCTGGCCTATTGGCTCAGAAAGCGTCTACAAGAACAAGCGGAAATCGCCGTCGACGCTGCAACTCTTCATAAACTTGGAACTGGAAAAGTGAATGAGTACGCTGAGGTGCTCTTTAAAGTGGCTAGTCGAAACGCTGCGCCAGCTCACTTGGTTGCGATGGCAAGAAACTCATCGAGCTTCCGGCGACGGGTTGAGGAGCTGGCTGTGGTGCAGCCAGTAACACGACTGCGGACGGCATCGAGCGTCTTCGTTGTGCTGATATTTGTTCTCAGCGGCTTGTCAGATGCGGTAAGCCAGCAGCAAGAAACCAAAGCAACCGCTGCGAAGTCGATCGTCGTGGTTGACAGTCCAACTGCGAAGCCTCTGCCAGATCCAACAACGGTTGTTCAAGTTGTCCAAGAGAATCAGCAGCAAGCACAGAAACCCGAGGTACAGAAAGCCGAGACACAGAACGCTGAGATACCGAAATCAGAAACGACTCCAATCGCGCCCGATGATAAGGCACTTGCGCAACCGGTCGAGAAGCCAAACGCTGCTCAAACGCTATCGGTCTCAGGGCGAGTTGTTGATGTGAATGGAAAGGCTGTCCCCAACGCGACACTGCATTGTGATTGCTGGCTTGAGAAGGAATCGAAGGGCGCGAAGATGCGCGGCGTCACGAATGAACTGGGTGAGTTCAAATTGAGCTTTCCTGATGTGAGCGAACTTGCTGTATATGAACCGCTCTACACTTGGGTTTATGCAGAGGGATATGGCCTGCGAGTGGTTTCGATGCTGAGGGTGTTGAAAGACGGAGGCGATAAGAGTGGTGTCACGATTATATTGCCCCCGCTCGATAAAGAGCCTGCAAACTTTCAAATCGTTGCTCCGGATGGTCAGCCCTTAGCCGGAGCTTTGGTTTGTCCTTCAAGCGTTCAGTTACCGAATGGCTCATTTCAGTCGAACGAGCCGGAGGGAATGGTATCTCCGATACCGGAGGAGCTGTGGGAGGCTCTAGCAGCACGGACTGATGAGCAAGGGAAGGCTGCGTTGGACAAGTTTCCCAAGGGGCTGTGGTACGGCTTGGCTTGCAAGACGGTGCAGTTTGGGCTGCAGCAATTCGAGGGACTTAATGTCAACAAGGGCATGCGATTGCAGTTGTCGCCTGTGGGCGCAATTCGCTTTAAGATCGATTCGCAGGATCGAGCTCTGTTCAAAGATGTTTTGGTCTATGTCGAAACAGGAAAGCCTAGTGCGCAATGGAGGGTAGAAGGCGTCGCTCAAGGCACGTTTGACGAAAACGGTGAGCTTCATGTTCCAGTTATTGCCGCAGGAAGCATCTCATACATGCTGGTTGGCAATCGGAATCCGACTGCGGCGACGGACCGGGAACTAGTGACGACGAAACCTTACTCACAATCAGAAGTGTTGCCAAACACGACTTTGGAATTCGCTTTCCAAGCGCCGCCAACCATCAAGGTAACTGGCGTTGTGCTGACCAGCGATACACGACAACCTGTAGCTGGGGCAGAGATTCACTACTCCAGCGCCAGAGGACAGTCACATAATAGGCAACCGCATAGTCGACGGTGCATTACGAATGTGCAGGGCGAATTCGAAGCGAATGTAGTTCCCGGCATGGTTGATTTTCAAATGACAATGCTAGGGAAAAACATCACGCTTCCTAGCCGCTATGACTACCCCAGTATCTTTCCTGGCGAGATCACCAAGGAAACGAAGCTGGAAGTTCTATTGCCCGTGCGTAAGTCGATTAAAGGGCGACTGCAAGATGCCGAAGGCCACCCAATCGCCAACCAAAAGATTGCAAGACACACTGGCCAGTTTCGACACCTAAGCGGAATCGCGACGACTGACGAAACGGGCAACTTTGAAATGTATATCCGCAGCAATTGGTCCGTAACGGAGGGCTATTGGGTGATGATAGATCAACTCGACAAAGCTCAACGTAACGAAATCGTGGTTCATCAGATGAGCAGCAGCAGTGACTTCTACGTTTTGGAGCGCCCCAAGGTGCCGGCTTCACCTCCGAAGAGCAAGTAAAGTTGCGCAGCTTGACTCCGCATGACCATTAATGACTTACCTACCAAAATTACCACTCGGCATCATGCCACCACCCATGCCGCCCATGCCACCGCCGCCGAGTCCTGAGGATGGCGTGCTGAGTTCGATGTAGTCGGATTCGAGTTGCTCGGTGGATTGGTGAGTGGTGAGCATGCGGCTGCGTTCGAACTCAGTGGAGAAACTGTACTCGACATCGAAGGCTTTCTCACCAAAACGCTCCGCGGGAACTTCGAGGTCCCAGCGAAGGATGCCGCTCGGCTTCTGAATTCGTTCGTACAAACCATCATTCGAAATCGGCAGGGCAGGAGAACTAAGTTGTACGGCAACGTCAGACGATTGGCCAGCGAAGGGGAGCCGATCGTACAATCGCAATTCGAGCGGCTCGTGTTTGAAGTTCGCGACGACCAAGCGGTACTTGAAAGTCATGCGACGATTGCCGCCTTGAACATCATCGGATTTCGCGAGCAACTGACGACGAGTGCGGACTTGTTGGTCGGCACCAAAACCAACGATCAAATGCTGGCCACTAGCGATCGATGGGATCTGCGAACGCCCAACGAATCGGGTGTCGAGATAGATCGTCGCGGAACCTTGAAGCAGCCCCGTGTCGAGCGTGTTGATCAAGTCGGCTTCACGATACGCAAAGCTGCTCAGGAGCGGAGTCGCGACATGGTAGAACTTCCCGGCGAGTTCCGCTTCAAAAACTTGAACAAGCTGTTGTTCTCGTCGCGAGGTGAGGCTGATCGACTTTGAGATCAAGTGATTTTGACTGGCCACGTCCTCAGGAGCATCAGAGGCAATTGTCTTCAGTTGTTCCGCGTCGGCTTTCAATTCAAGGTCTTGCAGTTGGTTGGCGAGACTGTTCAGTTCAAGATCGCGCTCGAAGTTGTCGCGCGGTTCGCTCTGACTTGCGAGCTGGGATTCGGTCGCTTGCATTGGGGCTCGCCGAGTTAGCGGTTGGTTGGCAAAACCCTTTTGAACGGAATTGTCGACGGCTGTGGTGACCTGGATTCGCAGCGGCGTGAGAGCGGGGCTGTTGGCGGTGGCAGCGAGCGATGCGGTTGAGAGCGTCAACTGAACTTCCTTCCAATCTTCGCCGCTCATCTGTTGCACCAACGCGTTGTATCGAATGCCGACCGTCTCTTTGCCGGTCTCGCCGCGAAAGGTGTACTGAGGTTCCCAGCCGCAGCCGCTGACGAGGTAGCTGAGTTTGATCTTGCCAGCGAGATTGTCGCGGGAAGCGATCTGCAGCGAGGCTTCGTGGTAAGTCGTCGATGACTGCGTCAGCAAGCTAAGTTCACGTTTGAGCAACGATTCTTGTTCGTTGATCATTGCCAACTGCTGTTCGAGCTCAAGCTGTGCATCGCTCAGTTCGGTTTGTTTCTCCATCGAGAAGTTCGACAGTTCAGCCAGCGAGTTTGCATCCAAGAGACCACGTTGGATATCGGTCTGTGTCGAAGTGGAAGAGAACTCCATCAGTTGGTCGATGTACTCCATCTTTTTGTTGAGAAGTTGCAGCTTGCGTGTCGCGCGTTCACGATCCTGCGCGTGCTTGGCGATCTTCTCATTGAGTTCGCGAACTTCGGCGAGATTTGAATCGGCTGATGCTTGACGAACGATGCGCACACTGCGGATCTCGATCGCTTCGTCACCCTCCGCGAAGACACTTTCCGGGATAGTGTTTTCGGGTAATCGACCTACATAGATTTCGCGATCGTTCGGGCCAGCGGCGATGTCGATCTCGCGAGTCACACGGGCTTGATCGCGATACAGCGTGACTTGACGAACAATGCCTGGTGATTGTTCGTTGGGCTGTTCCTGAGCGAGTAAGTAAGTTGTGCTAAACGATAGTGTTGTCAGGAGTATGCGAGCAAGCATGTTGAAGGCTCCGATCTTGGTAGATGATGAGACGTGGTAGCTTAGAGAAGACTGATGCGGCAAAGCGGCGATTCTAGAACTGGCCACCGACCCAAGTGCTTTGTGATTTTCGTTGGGTGTAGGGCGTTATTGGTGGCTGAGCTGGATTGGCTGGTGGCGCGATGTTGAGTCGATCGAGCAACGTGCGCAGAGGTAGTTGAACGGAGTGAGTTGCGCCGACAACGATCAGGCCGCGTTCGTTTCCTGGCGCGCCGACGATGAAACTGTTCATGACATTGGTTCCACCAGCTTGCAACCAACCGTCAGGCTCGACTGTTTGTTGCAATAGGTTGGTGAGACTATCAAAGTCAAAGATTCGCTTGCCGCTATGTGCTCGCAGAACGAGCGGCGTGACATCATAGATCCGTGTGTTGCAGCGATTGTCGAGATCTTCCTTGGCAGCGATTTCTAAACGGTTCGCGCGAATGGTGTAGCCAAGTCCGGTGTCGGACAGCAGGCAATCGAGTTTGTCACCGATGGGAGCCGAGACGATATTTTCGGCGTTTCGAAGCGTCTCATTGATAGCGATCGAGGTGGTCTCGATTGACTGGTGATCCAACCAGATAGGCACGCGGCTTTTGAGAAGCGTTCGCAGGTCCTTGAGGCTGATGCCTGTCCAGTCGGTGTCATCGTGTGTTTGCAGGACAGCAAGAATCCGATTCTCTTGTTCACTCGTCATGTAAGGATCGCAAGGAATCGAAGCGATCGATTCATCCGGTTTCGATGTTCTCAATTGATGGATCCACTTCTCCGGTGCAGCGGTTTGTGCTGATGCAGAATGCAGCGGTGTAGCAAAAGCGATGATCAATATTGCAACGCTTGGGTGGATGAAGCGTAGTGAGTTTCGCGTTTTGAGCGTCATTTCGGCTCTCCAGACTTAATGCGACTTGGGGATACCAAGTTACAAGGCATCTGGCATACCGAAACGGTGTTTCGAGGCTGCGGGCACTAGCTGAGGCGTGATGGGGAGGCTTGATGGAGGCGGAGCCGGCAGTGCCTGGGGACGAGGCGTTTGACACACTGAGTCTGTCGCGATCGAACCACTGCATACTACTGTCGGTAGTGCGGTGCTTCGTCGATCACTGCTCCCACTTTTCGCAGTGCTACCAATTCTCCGGGCGTAAACTGATCGTGACTTAGCAGGATCCGCGAAAATGCTTGTCCCTCTTTCAACAATCCTTGAGCTGTTACTTTGGTGCTTCGCAGATCAACTTCATTGCATTGAATCCACTTCAGACCTGCGTCGCTAATCTCCGTGTGCGATAGATCCAAATGGGTCAGGTAGCCAAGTCCGCGGAGGTTCTCAAGGGTACTGTCCGTTACGCCAGAGCGACTCAAGTCCACCGACTGCGCTTGAATGTTGCCTCCGCGGAAGCAGGTGCCGGTAAACTTCCTATCGTTAAGTCCAAGATGTGTGAAATGCACCGGCGGCAGATTCGCCAAGTCTTGCTCCGTTATCGCGCATTCGCCGAGCACTAGACGCTGCGTTTTATTGGCCAGCAGAGGTAAAACTGCCGCTGTGATGGCTGTCCGGCGCACGGACAGTTTCTGGCACTGTCCGAAGTTTAGTAATGCTGTGAGACTTGCATCGGTGATCTGGGTACCATCGAGATTGAGTTCGATAGGGCAGTTCGCAAACAGCAGCCCAGACCCGTCGATGGGCAGGTCGCTCAAGTCAAGCTTTGAGAGTTTAAACGACTGCTGCAGAAAGTTAGCAATCCCAATATCCGTAAGTGGATTTTTGCTGAGCTTTATTGCGATGTCATGGGCGAATTCAAATTTGCTTCCGAGTTGCTGATCAGTAATTCCAGTTCCGCTCACATCGAGCGATTGAATATTTAACAGCCTAGCGACTTCCAACGCTTGTTTAAAATCAACTTTCGTATGGGCAACTGAGAGGCTTGCAAGACTCCCAAGCGCAGACAGCTTCTGTAGCCCGGCGCCAGTGATTGCAGTGTTGGACAAGTCGAGTTGCCCAAGGAAATGGATGTGAAGCAGTTTTTCGAGACCAGCATCGGTAATTTGTGTTTCAGAGAGTGAGAGGCGTTCGAGCGATGAACCTTTAAGACGATCGAGGTCCTGATCGGTGACTTCGGGCGCGAGGCGGATCCCGATAACTTCTTCATCGCGAATCGTGCAATCGTTAGCAAAGCCACGAAAGTCTGCTTTGTAGTTTTGAACGCGCCGGAGAAATTCGGTCTGGCGATAAGTCGAGAGGCTAAGTCCTACGGCTGACAATAATGCAACCACGGCGACCGTACCGGTTAGCACACGTGCCTGAAGCTTCGCAGACGAATCGATACTGCTGTTCGCTGAAACTGGCTCCGCGGGATCAATCGTTGTTGCTGGAGCGAAACGCGTAAGCTTGACGCCACTGAGGAGTAAGGCAACGGCGCCGGTACATATTACTAGCCAAGCGACTCCAATTCCCGCCGCGGTAGCGATCGCATCAGCTTGATTACCGGGGGCGGTTTCCATCAACCAGTTGAGAATAAAGCAAGCCGCTATCGACGCGATAATAAGTCCGCTCCAGCCGATCAGTCGCCCTATCCACGAGCGAGTGCGGAATGTAATTGCAACCGTTGGTAGTGCGAACAGAAACGAGAATACGAAACAAACGGCCAGCAGAATCAGTTCCTGTCCTTCCGGCATTCCGTTGGTAAACTCTTGCGTAACTCTCGCAAGAGAAATGCTGCTAGCGACAATAACGCTCAGTAGAAAAAGATCTTCGATGCGAATCGCACGTCGCGGTCGAAGAATGTCTTCACGCGTTGTAAGCGACCAGCCACGGAAACTCCGCATCAAGCCGAGCGGTGCAGTACAGCCGAGCATTAGGAGGGGCCACAGGGCGCATAGCGCCAGATATTCACTCAAGGGGTCAGGGAACGATTTCAGCGAGTTTACCGCAGCGCACGCGATTGTTCCGATGGATGCAAACACAACTGAATACAACCAGCCAGCTATCCAGGTTCTGCCCATTAGCCCCCCGACAACGGCGGTTAAGCTGAAGAGTCCAATATTCATGCTCATCCACATCAAGTAGATGAAATAGGTGAATCCCCAGTGCTCTGTCGCGTAAGTACCAACGGCGAGCGCGAGCACCATCAAGCAACCGCACAAGTAGCTGGGCCAAAGCTGTCGCCATTTATTTGGCGATGACGGATCGTGGAAAATCATAACTGGTCCTAATCGCAAAACCTGCACTCGTGAGTCGTGATAAGAGAGGCGGAGACTCGAAGACAATGCGTTCCCAGGCAGAGCCTGGGGACGAGAACTAAATGTATCGTAAAAGGAGCGATTCAACTAAACTGATCTTCTTTAAGCTTCGAACATCCGCCGCAACTCAAGCGAGGTTGATGATGACACTCGAGATATGCCGCTTTGTTTGCATTGTATTGGCCGCCACTTACACGCTCGGTAACACGAGCTTACTACACGCTCAGTCCGCTCAGTCTGATCGGCCGGCTCAAGCACCGAGTGTGGTTGCAACTAAGCGGGATAAAGTTGACAAGCTGGAGATTCCTGGCGCAACCGCCGAAGTGTACAAGAACGCATCGGGAACGGATTTGTATCTCTACATTTTCTATCCCGAAGGTCACAAGGCTGAACAAGATCGACGCGCGGCTGCGGTCTTTTTCTTCGGTGGCGGTTGGAATAGCGGATCTCCAACGCAATTCGAACAGCACGCTCGTTACCTTGCCAGTCGAGGCATGGTCACTGCCCTCGCGGACTATCGAGTGAAGAGTCGCCAACGGACAACGCCGAAAGAGTGCGTCGCGGATGGCAAGTCCGCGGTACGTTACTTGCGGAAGCATGCAGCACGATTGGGTATCGATTCGAATCGAATTGTCGCCAGCGGTGGGTCGGCTGGTGGCCACGTCGCCGCGGCAACTGGCACGTTGCCAGCGCTTGACGATGCCGAGGACGATCCGAACATTTCTCCACGGCCGAACGCATTGATTCTTTTCAATCCCGTATTTGACAATGGACCCGACGGAGGTTGGGGGCACTCTGTTGTTGAGTCTTATTGGCAAGATATTTCGCCAGCACACAACATCACTGCGAAGACTCCGCCGGCAATCGTGTTTCTCGGCGACAGCGATGCATTAATACCGGTTGAAACTGCCAAACGATTTCAGCAGCAGATGCAGGAGGTTGGTGTTACGTGTCAACTGGAGTTGTATGAGAATCAGGCTCACGGCTTCTTCAACGAGAGTAAGGGTGGTTCCAAAATCTTCTTAGATACGATTCGGAAGTTGGATCAGTTCCTAGTTCAGTTGCAATTCCTCGAAGGCGCGCCAACTGCGGCTCAAGTTGAGGCGGCTAGTGCAGGAAGCCGCCAGATGAAACCGAAGTCACGGGCATAAAAGACGTCTGACCGGTAGTCCACGGCGACAGTTGTCTCACATTAGCGACTGAAAGTCGCCACCACGTCGACGCGCGTGCCTTATTCTTCAATCGTGAAGTCACCATTGGATTGGTCGCTCAGTTCTATTCTCCAGCTCTGTTTTTTTATGTCGTTGATGCGTTGGACATACAGGCTGATGTAGTTACCTTCGGCTTGGGGTAAGGAACGGCCAATCAATTAGTAGCGCAATCTGGGTGCGCGACATAATTCCATTTTGGGACAACTGCATCGTATAGAATGTTTAGTGTAGCTTTCATCTCATCTGTCGCTCTCCGTCCTATTTCGTAAAATTTCTGGA